>CAYOJC010000005.1:0-93406 GCA_964404195.1 uncultured Syntrophobacteraceae bacterium | reverse complement strand
CTTCGTGCGCTTCGTGGTGAATAGAGCTTGAAGGATAAGTGCCTTAATTTAAGAGACACTACACTAGATGTCCACCGGCTTCGGCCTGCGCCAAGATTTCATGAATGGTCTGGACCAACTTGCGGGCCGCTTCCGGAGTCATCTCTACCGCGACGCGCGCGCCGGGTCCTTCGGCTTCGTTGACGAAATCGATATTGAGCGCGTGCTCTTGTTTTGCATGATAAGGATGGTCAAAGGAAACGTTTAGCTGGCGCACTTCGAACCAGCCATCCTTGCCTTTTCCGCTGCCGTCGAACGGCACTTGTTTCGCAATCATCGTGCACATCGTCGTTCTCCTTTTTCTGCTGAATTATACGCCGAGATGCTTGGGCAGAAACGCCCAGATTTTTTTCCATCCATCCACCGCCTGCTCCGCGCGATAGGCGGCGGGACGGTCATAATAGAAAAATCCGTGGCCCGCGCCGTCGTAGCGGTGGAACTCGTAGTTCTTGCCGTGCTTCTTGAGTTCTTCCTCGTGCTTGTTCACCTGCTCCGGCGACGGGCTCTTATCGTCGTTGCCGAACAGGCCGAGAAGCGGCGCCGAAAAATCCTTGGTTAAATCGACCGGCGCGACGGGCTGCTTCGGCGTCAGCTCCTCCTTCGACGCGGCGACCTTACCGCCCCAGCACTCGACGACGGCGTTCAGGCCTTTCAACTTGCAGCCGGCGAGAAATGCGTGTCGGCCGCCGGAGCAGGTGCCGAAAATGCCGATCTTGCCGCTGAAGCTGGGCTGCGCGCGGAGAAACTCGATCGAGCCCTCGATGTCGCCGAGCACCTGATCGTCGGCGACGCCGCCCGCCGCGCGCACTTTTGCGCCGACGTCTTCCGACGTCCCATGGCCGTCGCGGAAATAGAGATTCGGCGAGATCGCCAGATAGCCATGATGGGCGAACCTCCGCGTGCACTCGCGGTACCATTCGTCCCAACCCGGCGCGTGATGGACCAGGACCATCCCCGGGAATTTGCCCTGCCCCAGCGGCTTGGCGAAGTAAGCGTTGATCTTGTCGCCCTTGGCGCCCTTGATATCGACGGTCTCCGCCGTCATGCCCTCGTATTGATCGGTCGTATACATGGCTACCTCCGTGTTTAAGATTTATTTGATTGCGACGGTCGTTTACTAACATCAAATTCGCGAGCGGCGCAACACTTTCGGTTGAGAAATATGTGGCGCGTAGATTCGGCGGATTGTCCTTTCAACCATTTAATCCCCTTAATCCATAAGATCAAAGAGGCACATCTCGTGTCGAGCAGTCTGATAATCTGTTTGAATTTTTCGGAACGTGGCCATAGAATCCGCTGCCGTGACCGGAGCCTACCAAAGCCACTCTACCGACTGCAAATCCACCCGTCTTGAAGTGCTGGTGCTGTGGACGGTACTCGCTCTATGCACGATCGTTTCTCTCAAAGAGGCAACAGAAGCGACCGCCGCCGATGCCGGGCGCGCCAAGCGCGTGTTGATGATATCGGCGGAAAACCGCTTCCTGCCGGCCGCCGCGCTCGCTTGCGCTCGTCAGTCTGACCATTCGGAACGAAGCATCCGCGCCCGGCGGGCCTGTGGAAATGGCTGATTGACAATGCTCCAAATTCGACGAATTTGGAGCATATGAAAACCATCCCTCGGATCATGGAGTCCCGCGTCCGCCATGCGTTGGGCCGGCAAAAATCCGTGCAGCTGCTCGGGCCCCGCCAAACCGGCAAGACGACGTTGGTGGAGACGCTGAAGCCCGACCTGCTGCCGAACTTTCCCCGGCCGGAGGTGCGGCAGCGTTACGAGCGCGCGCCGCATCTGCTCGGCGCGGAAGTGGAGGCGCTCGCCCCGAGGACGCGCGCAAGCCGGCCGCTGGTCGTCTTCGACGAAGTGCAGCGCGTGCCCGAACTGGTGAACGTCGTGCAGGACCTGGTGGACCGGCGGCTGGCCCGGTTCGTTCTCACCGGTTCGTCCGCGCGCAAACTGCGGCGCGGCGGCGGCGTCAATCTGTTGCCGGGCCGGCTGTTGCCCATGCGCCTCGACCCGTTGTCGCTGGCCGAGCGCGTCCCGGCCACGCTGGAGGAAGCGCTCCTGTATGGCAGCTTGCCCGGCATCGCGCTCGCGGCCAATGACGCGGCGCGCGAAGAGGATTTGCGGGCCTACACAACGTTGTATCTGGAGGAGGAAGTGCGGGCCGAAGCGCTGGTGCGTAATCTGGGGAGGTTCTCGCGTTTCCTGCAACTGGCGGCGCTCGAAGCCGGCAACATCAGCCATTTTCGCGGCATCGCCCAGGAACTCGGCGTGGCCCACACCACGATCGCCGGCTACTACGAAATCCTGGAGGACTGTCTGATCGCTGAGCGGATCGAGGCGTTGTCGCAGAGTCGCACGCGCAAGAAGCTCACCAAATCGCCCCGCTATCTGTTCTTCGACCTCGGCGTGCGCCGGGCCGCCGCCGAGGAAGGCCGTCGCCTGCCACCCCGCGTGCTCGGCGCGCTGTTTGAGCAGTTCGTCGGGCTAGAACTGCTGCGTGCGACCCGGCAGACAGTGGGCGACCTGCGGCTGCGGTTCTGGCGCGACCCCGACGGCCCGGAAGTGGATTGGATCGTGGAGGGCGAAGACCGCTGGTTGCCGGTGGAAGTGAAATGGAGCGATGCGCCCGCCGAGCGGGACACGCGGCATCTCCGGACGTTTTTGTCCGAGTACCCGAAGGCGCGCGAAGGGGTGGTGGTCTGCCGGACGCCGCGGCGGTTCAAACTCGCCCCCAATATCACGGCGGTTCCCTGGCAGGAAATTCCGCGGCTGGCGGAGAGCTTGACGTGAGTAAATGAAGTGACCAGAACAAACAACGCTGAAAGGACACAAGCACTGGATGCCAGAGTTTTGAGGCTGACTTACAACGACAAACGAGCGCTACGCTTAAAAATGAAATGACCAAGCAATCCAGCGACGAACGGAAACAACCATGAACGAAATCTCAACCGGAGCAAACAGAGTTAACGGAAAGTTTTTTCTCTGTTTCCTCCGTTCCCTCCTGTAAAAATGTGACGAAGGACAAAGGGCTTGTCGAGTAGCGAGTGATCAAGATGGCATCATACAGGGAACCATCTGCCGGCTATGCCGGCGATAGATGCGGAAGTCGGAATCGGTGGTGAGAATGATCGGATCAGGGAGCGTTTCGGTCATGCGCACAAGGCAGGCGTCGGCGAGGCTCATGGGCACGTCTGCGTATTTCTGCAAGAGCTTGAGTACTGACTCCACGTCGTTGTCCAGGTTGAAAGCGGCAATCACCGCCCGGCGGCGAAGCAGCGCGCTAAGTCCAGGCGCCCCGCGCGCGCCGAGAAGGTGGAAGGTCTCAGAAAGGACGGTTTCGCAGGTGCGCCAGGGTGGAGCGTGTCCAGGCGCTTGCGTCACCGCCCACTGGTGGTGGGAGTCGCGGCGGCTAAGCAAAGCGACTAAAAAGCCCGCGTCAACGAGCACGTTTCTGGCCATAGCCCGTGTCTTTCAAGTATCGCTTCTTTCGTGCGCTCAGGTCGGCCGGCAAGCCGTCCACCGAGCCGATGAGGTCGGCAATGGCATCAAGCGGCGTGGACTGACGCCGTGTGGGTCGAGCGGCGCGCTGCAAGCGCTCGCGAACGATGTCGGACTTCGAACACCTGCGCCCGCGCGATTCCACCTCGATCTCGGCTACGAGCGGCTCGGGCAGCCGTACGGTTAAAGTTTTCATGTGATCAGTGTATTACGGTGCTGCCAGGCATGCAAGACGAGCTAGAAATAAGACCGTGCCGGGCAAAAGCTGGTTCGGCTACTTCCGCCTCTACGCGCCGACGGAAGCCTATTTCGACAAGAGCTGGCCGCTGCCGGATTTCGAAAAGGTAAAATGAGCGGGCGAGAAGGCTGGACGGTCATCAACATGAAGAACGACTGGAAGCGCATCTTCGCGTTCGAGAAGTGAAAAGTGGCGGGGGAAAAACAGTGTCGAGGGATGAGTGACGAGTTTTAGGATTCAGGTTTCGGATTTGAGGTTTCGGAATTCGAATTTCGGATTTTGTTCCGGATCAATCTCGCGCAAAGGGGCAAACGCGCGAAGGAAAAGCAAGGCGGGCCATTCTATGATCGGTGATGGAGTTCCATGAGGAGGTACCGGACTGCTCCCCTATGAACCACGTTGATCACAATCTAAAGTCCCAGACCACTGGCTTTCCAGAGCATGCCGTCATGCGGCGGATGGAGCCATCAGGCCACGTGAGCATGAACTCGCTTATCGATCTGTGCTCCGACTATGCGTTTGGCGATTCTCAGATCGAAGTCGGCCTGAAGTCCGAGCCAAAGCTCGGCGGAGACGCCAAAGTATTTGCCCAATCGGAGCGCGGTATCGGCGGTGATAGCACGTTGCCCATTGACGATGGCGCTGATGCGCCCGGGTGGGACAGCGATATCCCGCGCGAGCCTATTAATGCTGATGCCCATCGGCTTCATGAATTCTTCCAAAAGGATCTCCCCGGGATGAATCGGGTCGAGCAGCTTCTTGTGTGCCATATCATCTCCCCCGCTGGGCGCGGAGTTAAAGATCGTCCATGAACAAGCGCGTTAGAAAGCTATCCGTGCGTTGGTGGGTGCGCCAGGGGCCGCCGGGTCTCCCCTCATTTCTGGCCCGCGAAGAACTTTTCCAGTACGGCACAGATCTCCGGCACGTGCACGGTCGCGACCTCCCAGACGATCTTCAAATCCACGTTTCCATAGTCATGAGCCACGATGTTGCGCATGCCGCGCATTTCGAAGGGGGAGTTCGGGGATGGTCTGCCGGGTCGCCGGGCTCAGATGCGCCGCGGCCTCGCCGATGATTTCAATGCGTCTGATAACGGCGTCTTGTTTTTGCTTGTCAGCGCGGAAATTGGTCTCGGTCGTGTCTCTGACGTACGAGCCGATCAGCCGCGCGGCTTCCAAGATGTCGCGCAGTCTACCGAGTTGGTCAGTTTCCATACAAGCACACGGCACTGGCCAAAATGTGCTCGCGGGCATAGCGGTTCGGCGATTTTTCCAAGGACTGGCGCAAGACAAAGTCCACGGGGCGACCAATCAGTTCTTCCGCCTCACCTGCCATTTCCAACAACTCGGCGGTCGAGATCGGCGCCGATTCGTCGAGCGTTACTAGCAGGTCCACATCGCTACCGGGCGCCGCTTGCCCCCGCGCCACGGAACCAAAAACCTCTAAGCGGCGGATGGGATGTTTTTCGCAAAATGGACGCAGCCGCCGACGCAGTTCGTCAGAAGTTAATGCTGGCGGATCATTCAACATGGTCACAGGATAACGGGAGCACCCGCCGGTTGCAAGGCAGCCCACGCGCTATGTGTGTCAACACGGCGCTGCCGAGAATCGGATTTCAAAATCGATCCCGGAGGATTTCTCCGACGTTCGACGCTCTTGCTCGGCGCAGGAGTTCCATGGTCGAAGAGAATTCTCATGCTTGCGCGGCGTTCCCGGCACGGTTACGCTACTGCCAGACTTCTCTCAGCGTGCCGCAGCACCAGCTCCACCTGTTCGCGCGTCACGCCGGGAAACCACTCCAGAAAATCATCGACTCGCGCGCCGCCTTCGAGGTTCTCGAACAGTGCCCTGACCGGCACCTGCGTCCCTTTAAAGAGCCATTCACCGCTGACCTTTTCCGCCACGCGTTCCACGGCCGGACACTGACTCCAATCAAGCATAATATATTCCTACGTGAGAGGCAGGGCTTGCCTGTAAGGCTGCACGTCAGAGCCTACCTGCGACCCCCCCGACACTCGGTGCTCGGGTCTTGCCCCGACATTCCCCGTTCGCTCGCGGCAGGGCTCGCGGCTTTGATTTCCGTGCTGGTCATCGTCGCGTTGATCGCCGTGATTTTCCGCCAGTAACTCCTCTCCAACTCACCGCACTCGCCGTATTGGACCAAGGTCCAATATACAGCCTGGCCGCTCTTCGCTAGAAAGATCGTAAACTAGGAAAGTGTCGAGACACGAGTGTCGAGTGTCGGATGAGAAATGAGCCATCTGTCCCTCGACCCTTCTGTACTCGACATTCAATCGTCAAAAGGGAGGAAGCATGATTGAGATAAGAGCACGTGGAATTTTGGCGCTTTTGGGCACTCTTTTTCTGCTCGCAGCGCTGTCAGCGCCGTCCTTCGCGCAGCAGAAGAAGCCCAACATCCTCGTCATCTTCGGTGACGACATCGGCTACTGGAACATCAGCGCCAACAACCAGGGCACGAGGGAAGAGACATGAAGCGGGGATTAGCGCCGTCACGCGAAGGGGTCCAGCACCTTCACTCCAGTCTTGTTGAAATCTCTCGTATTCCGGGTGGCCACGATGAGATCGTGTTGGAGCGCCGTCGCCGCGATCATGCTGTCCAGTAGAGGCAACTTGTCTCCCTTCTGCTTCAAATCCACCACGAGTTTAGCCCACCGTCGGCTGATCGTGGCGTCCCATGGAAGGCAATCTACGGTTTGCACTACGTCCCCAAACCACTGCTCGAGTTGTGTCCGCTTACGTCCACGCGGCAGCGCGAGAATGCCGACGCACAGTTCACCCAGAATGATGGAGTCCACGACGAGATTTTCCTCGTTGGCGCTCAACCAGTCGACGACCTTGCTGCTGGGCGCCAGCTTTGTCGGCTCACTAATCACGTTCGCATCGACCAGGTAAGTCATGCGAGCTTGGGCACCTTGATGTCGTTGGTTGTCTCCCTGCGATCCATCGGTTCGACGAACCAGCCCTTAATCGGACAGGCGAGCAGCAGCTTCACCAAGCCTTCGTTGCGCCGCCGCTCCTTTCGTTTCAGCCGGTATTCGCCGCGGTCGATGCGTTCGACCTCGAACTCTTGCCCCGACTTGATGCCATCGCGCTGCCGGATTTCGGCAGGGAGAATAATCTGGCCTTTCGTGGAAACCGTGGTTTTCATGTTGAGTAAGATACTGTCTTACTTACCCAAGGTCAACCCGATCATCGGTGAGCATGAAAGAGGATTGGGAAGTCATCTACCCGTTCGAGAAGAAATGAACCGAAACGAGTCTTCCGTTTTGTCCCTTCGACCTCGCTCAGGACAGACTTAGCGCGATGAAAGCAGCCAACGATGAAAAGCCTACTGATCGTGACGGCACTGATTGAAGCCGCGACCGGCCTGGCGCTGTTGCTCTCGCCGTCGCTGCCGGTGTCGCTGCTACTCGGTTCGTCGCTCGATGCGCCCGCCGCACTGACGGTGGGTCGTGTCGCTGGCGCCGCGCTGCTCGCGCTGGGCGTCGCGTGTTGGCTGGCGCGCGATGACGTAGAGAGCCATGCCGCGCAAGGTTTGGTCGCAGCCATGTTGCTGTATAACATCGCCGCTGTTTTGCTCCTCGCTTCGGCCGGCATCGGGTCGGGGCTGCGCGGCGTCGGGCTCTGGCCGGCAGTCGTGCTTCACGCTGCATTAGCGATCTGGTGCATTGCGTGCCTACGGAGCGAACTCCAAGGTGGGAACGTTCTCTGACGCGCTGATGAAAGATCTCAGCCCAAGGGGAAGGGCTAAGTGCGAATGACTTCGACGCGCGCGTGGTGTCCGGGAACTTTCGCGAACGCACCGTCGCAGGTCACGAGCGAAGCATCGAGCGCTTCGGCAAGAGCGAGGTAAGCGGCGTCGTACGCTGTCAGATTGCGCCGGAGCGTCCAGATCCGCGGCAAGAAAACGTTGTGCGGATAACGGTTGAGCGACAAATCAGCGAGATCTTCAAGCGCTTGCGCGCTCCGCTCCGCGTCCATTTCGCCGGAGAATGTGTAGCGCCGCAAGACCTGGGCGACCTCGAGATCGAGCACATGAGGCACGTGCAGCGTATCGTTCCGCCCGAACAACCTTTCGGCCACTTTGCCGGCCGCCGCCGTGTTGAGCAAGACTTCTAAGAGGGCGGAGGCGTCGATGACGATCACTGTCGCTCGCGCTCTGCGCGCACGGCCTTGGCCGGAGGAGTGCGAGGTTTGACGGGCGTTCGCTGTGCCAGACGGCGGCGCAGATCGCCGAGCGTAGGTCGCTCCGCAACCCGCTCGACTTCTCGTAGCAGGTAGTCGGACAACGAAAGCCCCTCGCCCGCCGCCTGGGCTTTTAGTTTCCGATGGAGATCGTTCGGAACGTGTCGGAGTTGAATCATCTTGGACATGTGGGCAAGATAGCTGCATGTTCGGCACATGTCAACGCGCGCCGGATGCGAAACCCAAACGAACCTCATGAGCAGAACGAACCAGCGATGCCAAGGCGACCCCCTGCAACGCCCTCGGCCGTCCGATGTCCGCGCAGCGAATCCATCGACGGCTTTTCGTCCGGCTGCGGGCTCCGCCAAGTTGATTTCAGTCGGCGTGGTGGCCGTGCTTGCCGTTGTCGGCGGCCTGTTCTACTTCGGGTTTAGCGAACGGACCGTGCCGCCGGCGGGCGTAATCGCAAGCTTTGTCGGCGGCAAAGCGTGTGCCGGGTGCCATGCGAAGGAATACGAGGCGTGGAAAGGATCGCACCACGACCTCGCGATGCAGCAGGCAAGCGACCAGACCGTGCTCGGCAACTTCGCCGACGCGAAATTCTCCAACGCCGGAATCGGTTCGACCTTTTTCAAGCGCGAAGGAAAATTCTTCGTCAACACCGACGGACCCGACGGCAAGCTCGCCGACTACGAGATCAAATACACCTTCGGCGTCTCGCCGCTGCAGCAATATCTAATTCAATTTCCCGGCGGCCGCCTGCAGGCGCTCTCGATCGCCTGGGACGCGCGCCCGAAGAGCGCCGACGGGCAGCGCTGGTTTCATCTCTATCCCAAGGAACGGATTACCTTCAAAGACCCGCTGCACTGGACCGGGATCGATCAGAACTGGAACTACCAGTGCGCGGAATGCCACTCCACCAATCTGCAAAAACGTTACGACGCCACGAAGGCGGCCTACGATACCAAGTGGTCGGAGATCAACGTCGCGTGCGAGGCCTGTCACGGGCCGGGAAGCGCGCACGTCGAGTGGGCGAAGAAAAACCAGGGCAAGAAGAGAGGTGGAGAGAACAACGAGTGTTTTTCATGGACGACGCCTCGCTTCAGTATGTTAACAACACCGCCGGCTGGGAGGTGGGAACGGGACCGAGCCTGGCAGCCTGGCTTCGTGGCTGGTGAATCTGCCCGGCCGCTTCACGAAAATGAGTATCGAGCTGTTGACGCTTCAAAAAGAAGGGCTGTTGCTCGGTCCTTATAGCGGTATCCCGACCAGCATCACCAACATGAACCCGAGCAATCGCTTCATCCAAGGCCTCGCATCGATCCCGGTGGCGGACGGAGTCGTAGCGCATTCGATTATTGCCGTGGACAGCGACGCGCCGCTCGAAGAAGCCGGCGACGGAGTGGTGAAATACAAAAGCGCTCACATCGACGGCGTGGCATCCGAAAAAATCGTCCGTTCGAGCCACTCCGTCCAGGGGAATCCGGAAACGATCCAGGAAGTAAAAAGAATTCTTCTAGAACACCTGGCGGTGCCCTGACGAATTTTCTATTCCCTTACATCCTCTTCCTTGGAGATCTTTTCTCCCTTGCGCATGGGTTTCTTTGCGTCGGGGTTTGCCCCCCGCTGCGCGATTATCCGAGGCGCAAAGGTTGACGGCTCGGTACCCGCTTACTATGATCGCCACCAGCCCTTAGCCGAGCTTTCGGAGAGCCATTCAAGCGCCTGGGAGTTGATTATGGGAATGACCATTACAGAGAAGATCATCGCGCACGCGGCAAATCGTGACAGTGTCGGCGCCGGAGACATCGTCGTCGCCAACGTGGACAAGCTCTACATAAAAGATCTGCGCTTCTCGAAGAAGGAAGATGCCAAGGGGCTTTACGGAGTTCTGCTGGAAGTTCTCCAAAGCATGGGAAAGCAAAATGTATGGAGCGGCAAGGATATCGTCGTCAATCTGGACGAGCAACCGCCGCGCACCGAGCGGCGCTCCGAAGGCCAGGAGAGAGCGCGCGACTTCGCGCGAGAGCAGCGCGCCGTTCTCTATGGCGGAGACGACGGCGGCATCGGCCACAATGTCATGGTGGAGCACGGCCATGTAACGCCCGGAGAGTTCATCGTGGGGGGCGATTCGCATACCTGCACCTACGGCGCGCTAGGCGCATTCGCGACCGGCATCGGATTTACCGAGACGGTCGGGGTTCTGGCCACGGGCCAAATCTGGCTCAAGGTTCCGGCGACGATACGGTTCGATTTGACCGGCGCGCCCGGCCCGTTCGTGGTCGGGAAAGACATCGTGCTCTGGGTGGCAGGCAAGATCGGCTACGAAGGCGCGATCAACCGCACTTTGGAATACAGCGGACCGGGAATCAAGGAGGTCTCGATCGAGAGCCGGCTCACTATCTGCAACATGGCGGTCGAGATGATCGCGGTCAACGCAATCATTCCTGCCGACGAGCGCACGGCCGTTTACGCGCGTGAAATCGGCGCCGGCGAGTTTTCGCCCCTGGCGAGCGACGCCGGCGCGCGTTACGAGCAAGTCCACGCCGTGGACCTGGGACAAATCGAGCCGCAGGTGGCGGCGCCGGAGTACCCCGCGAACGCCCATCCGGTCGGCGAATTCAAAGGAGTCAAAATCCATCAAGGCTTCATCGGGACGTGCACGAACGGGCGGATTGAAGACCTGCGGATGGCGGCCGAGATCTTGCGCGGCCGAAAGGTCAAACCAGGGGTGCGGCTGATCATCACGCCCGCCTCCTTCATGGCCTATCGCCTCGCCGAAAAGGAAGGGCTGTTGGAGATCTTCAAGCATGCCGACGCGGTCGTGACCAGCTCCGAATGCGGCTTGTGCGTCAGGCCTTCTCTTTCGGCTGGAGAAGTTTGCGTCTCGTCGGGCAACCGCAACTATCGGGGACGAATGGGGCCCAAGGAGTCGAGCGTCTTTCTCAGCAACGCCGCCACGGTGGCCGCTTCCGCGGTCGCCGGCCAAATCACCGACCCCAGAGACTATCTGTGAAACAGGAGCTTGCGATGAGCGCATTGGCGATTAAAGGACGCGTCTGGAAATTCGGCGACTCCATCGATTGCGGAAACATCGACGGAGTCATGGGCGGCGTCGATCCGGAATTCAAGCATAAGGTCAAGCCGGGGGATATTCTGATCGCCGGCAAATTCTTCGGCATGGGCGCCAGCGACGAGCACGCGCCGAGATCTCTCAAGGAAGCCGGAATCGCCGGAGTCGTGGCCGAGTCTATTTCCAATATTTTTTTGAGAACCCTGATCAACATCGGCCTTCCCGCGATGGAGTGCGGCGGCATAGCGGGAGCCGTACGCGAAGGAGATGAGATCGAGGTGAATTACGTTGCCGGAAGCGTGCGCAACCTACGCTCCGGCCAAACGCTCAGCGGCGATGCGCTTCCCGACTTCGCCCGGCAGATTCTCGCAAAGGGCGGACTGATGCCCTATTTGAAGAGCGGCGGACAGTTCAAATAAGCGTGGGAAGGAAAAATGCGTCTCATGAACACGGGGAAAATCACCGCAGGGCCGCTCCTGTCGATCTTCGTCGCCGCAGTGTGCGCCTTCTCGGCGCCGGCCCAAGGCCAATCCGAACGGGACAGGATGATCGAAGCGGCAAAAAAAGAGGGCGAGGTTGTTTTTTACGGCGGCTTCAGCGTTTCCGATGTCGCGGGCTTCATCAGGAAGTTCAACGGCAAATACCCTTTCATCAAGGTCAACCATCTCAGAGAGGGCGCCGAAAAACTCATGACGCGGGTCCTGACCGAGCGGCAAGCGGGTAAGCACTCGGTGGACGTGATCCAGGCGCGCGGCTTTCCGGCCCAGGTCATGTTGGACAAAGGAGTGTTCGCAAAATATCTTTCTCCCGAGACTAAAGCGTATCCCAAAGGCTTCAAGGATCCCGAAGGCCGTTGGGCCACGATGTACGTTCAGACCTCCATCATCGGCTACAACACGAAGTTCGTGAAACCGGGCGAAATAAAAAATTGGGAGGATCTCCTCAATCCGAAATGGAAGGGTCAAATGGTGATCGACCGCGAGGAGACCGAGTGGTTCGCCAACATGCTGGAGGTGATGGGCAGGGAAAACGGGCTCAAATACATGCGCCGGCTGGCCGAACAGAGGCCGACCATGTGGGAAGGCCACACACTGATGGCCCAACTCGTCGCCGCGGGCGAGCACCCGATCGGCATCTCGCTCTACGGGCCGCGCATCGAGGATCTCAAATCCAGGGGCGCGCCGGTCGAGTGGGTGCGCAGCAACCCGGTGATCGGATTCCTCTATCTTGTCGGACTGGCGGACAAAGCCCCACACCCGAACGCCGCCCGGCTACTGATCGACTTCGCGCTTTCACAGGAAGGACAGATGGAGATCACCGAGTCGCGGCGCATCTCGATGCGGCCCGACGTCAAGCCCAATCCGCCCAGGCTCGTCGAGGGAGTGAATATTCATCCCAGCAATCTCGAGCTGGCCCGCGGCTACGATCGGCTTTACAAAGATTTTCAAAATATATTCGGCAAAAAGTAACGCTGAAGCGGAGGAGAGCCACATGACCAAGGCGAGAAAGTTACGCGAGCTGCTGGCGCGCAGAGAATTTTTCATCGCGCCGGGCGCCTACGATGCCATCACCGCCCGGCTGGTAGCGCAGGCGGGATTTCCGGCGGTCAAGCTCCTCGGCAACGCCACGACGGCCAGCCTGCTGGGATTGCCGGACTTGGGTTTTTTGAGCTTGATGGAAGTGGTGAACCATGCCCGCAACGTAGCGGCGGCGGTAGATATCCCCTTGATGGTCGATGCCGACACGGGTTTTTTGAGCGGTCCTTTGGGCATCATCCGCACGGTGCGGGAATTCGAGCGCGCCGGTCTCGCCGGCATCTCATTCGAAGACCAGGCATGGCCGAAGAAATGCGCTCTGATCGAGGGCGCGACGCGAGTGGTTCCCATCGAGGAGCACGCGAAAAGAATCGAAGCCGCGGTTCACGCGCGCGCGGACAAGGATTTTGTGATCGGCACCCGAACGGACGCCGAAGAGTCGCTCGGCCTCGATGAAGCGATCAAGCGGTCCAATGTCTACGCGGAGGCCGGGGCCGATCTGATTTCGATCGCACTGCGCTGGTCGCGGGAAAAGGGCAAGCGGGAGCAAACACTGAGCGCGCTCAGCCGCATTGGACGGGAAGTCAAAGCGCCCGTCTCGCTGATGTTTTCCGACGAGGTCATCGGCGCCGGTAATGCCACCATCGACGAGATCCGCGAGATGGGCTTCGTCATAGGCTCCTGCAACTCGATCCGTTACACGGTGGTCAAGGCCGTAGCCGACATGCTCCAGGTTTTAAAAAGAGACTGGTGCACCGCCGCCAACGGGGACCGGATGGCTACGCTCAAAGACTACAACGAGCTTTTAGGCTTACAGGATTACATGGAGCTGGAAGCTCGGTTTACCACGACGTAAAAGTCCGGGTAATCTCCGCCATCCCGGCCGTTACTCAATCTCCCTCGCCCCGTCTTCTCGGCCGGTCGGTCTGCTTGAGGATTTTCTTCCGCAGGCGGATCGCTTGCGGCGTCACCTCGACCAGCTCGTCGTCGCCGATCCATTCGATTCCCTCTTCCAGCCCCATCTCGCGGTGCGGCGTGATCAGGATATTCTCGTCGCGGCCGGCGGCGCGGATGTTGGTGAGCTTTTTCTCGCGGCAGATGTTGACGTTGAGATCGTTCTCCCGCGAGTATTCGCCGATGACCATGCCCTCGTAGACGCGCGTTCCGGGCGCGATAAAAAGCGTGCCGCGTTCCTGGAGATGAAATACGGCGTACGGCGTGGTCATGCCCTCGCGATCGGCCACCATCGCGCCGTTGCTGCGCGATTGGATCGGCCCGTGCCAGGGCGCCCAGCCGTTGAACAGGGCGTTGGCGATTCCCGTCCCGCGCGTGTCGGTCAAAAAGCGCGAGCGAAAACCGATCAATCCCCTCGACGGCACGGCGAATTCCAGCCGCACGCGTCCGGAGCCGCCGTGGACCATCTTGGTCATCTTGCCGCGGCGGGTCGCGAGCAGTTGCGAGACGATCCCGATGTGCTCCTCGGGAACGTCGATCACGAGCAATTCCATTGGCTCATTGACGGCGCCGTCGATCTCCCGCGTGATGACCGTCGGCTTCGAGACCTGCAGCTCGTAGCCTTCGCGCCGCATGGTCTCGATCACGATGGCGAGCTGGAACTCGCCCCTGCCGGTCACGCGGAACGCATCCGGAGAATCGGTCTCTTCGACGCGAATGCTCACGTTCTTGCGCTGCTCGTAGACGAGCCGCTCGCGCAGCTTGCGCGACGTGACGAACTCTCCTTCGCGTCCCGCCCACGGAGAATTGTTGGCGCTAAAGATCATCGCGATGGTGGGCTCGTCGACGCGCAGCGGCGGCAGCGGCTCGGGATGTTCCCGGTCGGCGATGGTGTCGCCCATCTGGATCTCTTCGATGCCGGCGACCGCGACGATGTCGCCGGCGCCGGCCGACTCGACCTCGCTCCGCTTGAGACCGCTCCAGCCGAATACTTGCGTGACCTTCACCGGCTTCTGAAATCCGTCCGCCCGGCAGAGCATGTACTGGCCGGTGCGAAGCGTGCCGCCCTTCAGCCGCCCGATCGCCAGTCTGCCGACGTAGTCGTCGTAGTCCAGATTATTCGCCTGGAACTGCGTCGGGGCAGAAGCATCCGCCACCGGCCCCGGCAGCGCCTCGACGATCAAGTCGAACAAGGGTTTCAAATTTTCCGATGTCTGCTTGAGATCGCGCATCGCGATGCCGGCGCGGGCGTTGGTATAGACGATGGGAAAATCGAGCTGGTCTTCGTTGGCGTCGAGATCGATGAAGAGATCGTAGATCTCGTCCAGCACCTCGGCGGGCCGCGCGTCGGCGCGGTCGATCTTGTTGATGCAGACAATCGGCGGCAATCCGGCTTCGAGCGCTTTTTTTAAAACGAAGCGCGTCTGCGGCAGCGGCCCCTCGGAAGCATCGACCAAGAGCATCACGCCGTCCACCATTGCCAGCGTCCGCTCGACCTCGCCGCCGAAATCCGCGTGGCCGGGAGTATCGACGATATTGATCTTCACCTCGCCGTAGTGAACCGAAGTGTTCTTCGCCAGGATTGTGATGCCGCGCTCGCGCTCGAGGTCGAGCGAATCCATGACGCGATCGATCACCCGCTCGTTGGCGCGAAAGATGCCGCTCTGGCGCAGCATGCCGTCAACCAGCGTCGTCTTGCCGTGATCGACGTGCGCGATGATGGCGACGTTGCGAATGTCGCCGCGGCGATTGGAAGCATTTTGATTCATCGATCCTCTAAACGCGGATTAGACGCCCCGGACAAGATTAGCGATCGGCTGGAACAACGAAGCTACGGGCTTGGAAAGCTTCCAGCGCCCGTTGCCAGATCGAGGCCCTGATGATATGGTGAGTTGTCCTTTAGAGCTTATCTTTCGTCATCTTTGGAACGCCTCTGAGCTTTAAACGAGCCAGAGGCTTTTTTATTGTCGTGTGGAGTGTAAGGAGGGGATATGTCAGACGCAAGAGAGGAAGTCAAACTGCAAGACGGAACGCTCATACGGCATCGGGTCGCTGGGTACGAAGGGCGGATCGACGGAACCACGGCGCTTAAGGTCTGCTTCACTCAGGGCGGCGAGTCGCTCGGCAACATCACGACCAAGCAACTCTATCAATACCGCGTTCTCGTTCAAGGGGAGATCATGCGGCGGATCGCCCCGATCGAGGATATGGTAGTCCTGGAAGGCGTCACCGACATTATCTGCTCCGGCTGCCACGCCTCGTTCCGAAGCTCTCCCGGCCGGGCAAACAAGCCCGGAGGGCGCTGCGCTTGCGGCGGATGGATCTGTCCCTCGTGCTTGATATGCCAGGATACGGCGCCTTGCGCCAAGCAGCGCCTGCGGCTGGCCCGCAAAATGAACCCGAAGAAAAAAGCCAGAAGCAGTTGAAACGGAGAATGAAACAAAGTAGAGTCGGCTTCCATTTCAGTATGGGGCCTCCTGAAATCGGAGTTTGAAGAGTTGAAGGTCCAGTCCGTCTCTCCCTTGCGAAACGATACCTAAAGGATAAAACCGACCAGAGCGTGGTTCCAGCCTTTAAGTTCCCCATGTTCTGCTCCTCTTAGCGGTCAGCTTCTCAGGGTCAAAGACATTAACATTCTCTCAAAGGAGGGAGAATATGGGTAATAAATTATATGTCGGCGGTCTCCCCTATTCCGTAACGGAAGGGCGATTGCAGGAAATCTTCGCGGCACACGGCACCGTAGAGTCGGCGAAGGTGATCTCGGACAAATTCACCGGGCAATCGCGCGGCTTCGGCTTCGTGGAGATGAGCTCCGGCGGCGAGGCGCAAAAGGCGATGGAAGCGCTGAACGGCACGCAGCTCGACGGGCGCACGCTCGTCGTCAATGAGGCCAAGCCGATGGGAAACCGTGACGGCGGTGGCGGCGGCGGAGGGGGTCGCGGAGGAAACAGAGGCGGCGGCGGCGGCCGCGAGCGCTGGTAGGTTTCACGATCGACGAAGAAGGGGCAACGGGTCGGTTTGCCCCTTCCCTTTCATCGATTTTAGCCCATCCGGGAAAAGGAAAGAGGAAAGAATGACAGGTCCCCTGGAATGGGCGGCAGGGTTTATCGGTCTCTTCCTGTACGCCAGTTTTTTTGAGTGGTTTTTACATCGGTTCTTGATGCATCAACCATTTTGGTCGTACCCGTTTCGATCTCACGCCTTGATCCACCACGGTATTTTCCGCTCCGGGGCCACTTATTTTCTCCCCGAGGGGGAAAACCACAAGAACATCAGATTCGCCTGGTGGAATGCGCCCTTGATCATCGGGCTGCACGCGCCCTTGGTTTTCTGGGTCCAGCATCTGCTCCAGGTAAATATTTTCTTCGGCGGCATGGCGGCTCTCGGCGTTTATTATTTTCTCTACGAATATCTCCACTTCTGCATGCACGTGCCCAAGGCGCGCCGGTTTGAGAAGAGCGCGTGGTTCGCCTGGCTCGACGCACATCATCACCAGCATCACCAACGCCATTACAACAACCTCAACGTCGTCCTTCCTCTGGCCGATTTCCTATTCGGCACGCTCATCCCGGCCCGAGAAAGGATACCCTCGCAGAGAAAATTGATTCATCCGTAGCGCCGCGGCCTGCGCTATCGAGCGGCCCGGTTGGGAACGTCGCCTTGACGATTTTTGTCGTGGAGGCACCTTTTTGTACTGCGCCTGTCCTCTACCCCCAAAATCATCGAATGGATTCAACGCCGAGGCTCTTGGCATAGTCATTGCTCATGTTTTCTGCCTGATATGAAGATCCTCGATTTTGCGCGCAAGCTGGCCACCGAGTTGTCCTATGCCCATACGCTGCGCTGCATCGGTCAAAAGCTGGAGCAGCTCGATCTCAAATCCTTCGAAATCAAATACCAGGATGAAATCTACTTCGTTCAGGCCTGGCACAAAGGGACCTCCGTCTCGGGAGACGTCAAGCACCGCTATACTCAGGACGAGTTGAAGGAATTAGAATTGGAGATGCGCAAGATACGGCGTCCGATCGTGGGCCGCGCCAATCCGCTGAAGCTCTCGCAGATGCTTCGTCTCGCCGGGCATTATGTCGATCACATCGGCGGCCGGCTGCTCCGAGTCGAGTGGCAACGTCAATCTGGGAAAGTTCAATCCATCACGATCCAGTACGAAGCGTCCGAAGCCGATCGCAATGAAGCGGGTTCTGATCCGGGAACAATCGAGGAAGTCTGCGTGCACGTCTACAAGGAAACAAAAAAAGCGCGCCCTATCGCCCGCCCGGTCTCGTGAGCGGGCAGCGCATCTACCGTCTTCCTCGGCTTCCGGCTAACAAGTTCTCACACTACTTTTCCCGCTAGATTTTCCAGCCATTAACGGATACATCCACCGGAGTCCCCGCCGGGTCATGGACACCCATCTCGGCAAAGCGGCCGTCGCGTGGTTTCTTCTCGGTGTCTCCGTTCGCGCCGGCGCCACCCGCCACTCGAAGCGTCTGCTCCATGTCGTCAACCTGAAAGCCGAAGTGGTCGATGCCTTCGCGCCCGCCGCGAGCGGGAAGGATCGCGAGATTGATATGGCCGTCCGAAAGGTAAATCGCGCGGTTTCCATCCGCCCGCACCGGTCCGCGCCAGACTTCCGTCAGACCGAAGGTCTGTTTGTAGAAATCGGCGGTCTTCTCCTGATCTTCACACTTGATCGCCACGTGTTTGATTCTCGCCATACGAATTTTCCTCCTATTTATTATTTGTACAGCCGCTCTATGAGTCCGCTCTTCTTAATCTCGTCAAGGACGCTTCGATCGACAAAATAGGCCGGGCTCTGCGACTTGGGAGCGTTCACCTGTTCCAGCTCCGAGCGCAGCGCCGCGTCGTCCGGGTAAGGCGTGGGCTCGATATTTTCCTTCACGTCATCCACCCAGGCGCTGATCTGTTGATCGCTCAACCCGCGCATATATTTTTGCAGGATGCGCACCGTGCCTGCTTTGTTGGTCTTGAAATAGTGGATCGCCTCCACGTAGGCCTGGACGAAGCGAAGCGCGCCGGCGCGGTCGCGCTTTAGCTTGCGCTCGGTCGTCGTCAAAGGCGCGTCCAGGCCCGGAATGCCCATCTCGCGCGCGCTCGCCCCTTTGAGCTGCCGCGCCTTGCCCTGAAACACGAGCAGCATCCCCGACTCGCCGAGGACGCCGACTTCGATTCTGCCAGCCTCCAGCGCCTGCGTCACGCCCGGCGTGCCGCCCATCTGCAATACGGTAACGTCGGTTTCTTTGAGACCGGCCTTTCTGAGCGCGGTGCGAAGGAAGGTGTCGCCGGCCGATCCGAACTGCGTCACGCCGACGATTTTTCCTTTAATGTCTTTTAGAATGCCGAGCGAAGAGTCCGGCCTGACCAAAATTCGCTGCGATGAATACGCCGACGGCGACGCGAGGATCGCGATCTCCGCGCCCTGCATGCGCGCGCGCAAGATCGCCGCGGCGCCCGCGACGATGAAATCGAGATCGCCCGCCAGCAGCGCCTGCACCGTGCGCGGGCTGCCGGGAATGAGAACGACGTCGGCGGTAAACCCGTGCCTTGCCAGAATGCCGGATTCCCGCGCGATCCAGAACAGCCCCTGCCCCGGATTGACGGCGACGTGCGCGAGCGTGAGCTTTTCGGCGCGCAGCGAGACCGGCGCAAAAAAGAAGAGCACCAACAGCACCGAACAAAGCAGCTTCATGCTGAGACCCTTAGCCCGCCGGGTCGATCTCTGTCAACCATTGAGAGGCGTTAGGCAGTAGGCAACAGGCGGTAGGAAAGATGATGCGGGCGCTATCCTTTCTAATTCCTTCCTCCATCTCTTCCGAACTATCGCCTACCGCCTACAGCCTATCGCCTTCTTTCAGTTGACATCATCGGCCATCGTCCACTACTTTCTGCCATTATCCACCGGAATAATAAGGAGGCAAAGATGGCACTCGATTTTGTCACCAACCAGGAGGTCATCGTAGCGGCGCGCGCCAATCTCGATCAAAATGCCTGGGATTATCTCACCGGCGGCGCGGAGTCGGAGACGACGATGCGTCGCAACCGCCTCGACCTCGATTCCCTCGCTTTCCGCCCGCGGATTCTCGTCGATGTTTCCAGCATCGATACGTCCACTTCTTTTCTCGGCAACAAACTCAGAATCCCCGTGATGCTCGCGCCGATCGGATCGTTGCAGCTCCTTACGCCCGAAGCCGGAGTCGCCGTCGCCAAAGCCGCGGAAGAATTCGGCACGATCAATTTTGTCAGCTCCGTGACTCAGCCGAGCCTGGAAGAAATTGCGGCGGCAAGCCGGAGTCCGAAGATATTTCAGCTCTATGTCGCGGGCGATTTGAAATGGGTCGAGAGTCTCCTCGCGCGCGTTAAGAACACAGGCTACAGCGCGTTGTGCCTCACCGTCGATACGGCTATCTACGGCAGACGCGAGCGGCAAATGATGGATCGTTACCTTCCGCCAAGCCGCCGTCAAACCGGTTACGAATATCGCGCGGCGCTCACGTGGGAGACGATGGATGCGATAAAAGAGATCGCCGGCCTGCCGTTTATTTTGAAAGGCGTCGCGACGGCGGAAGACGCGGCGATCGCCGTCGAGCACGGCGTCAGCGCGGTCTACGTTTCGAACCACGGCGGCCGCCAGCTCGATCACGGACGCGCGACGATCGAAACGCTGCCGGAGATCGTCGCCGCGGTCGGCGGCAAAGCCGAGATCGTTCTCGACGGCGGCATCGCGCGCGGCAGCGACGTGGTGAAGGCGATCGCGCTTGGCGCCAAAGCCGTCGGTATCGGGAAACTTCAGGGTTGGGGTTTGGCGGCGGCCGGTCAAGCCGGACTTGTGCGCGTTTTAGAATTGCTGGAGAGCGAGATCACAGTGACGATGGGACTACTCGGCGTAACGCGGATCGATCAGCTCAAGCCCGCCTACGTGTGCAAGACTGAACCCCTAGGTCCGACCCACGAGATGAGCGCGTTTCCTCACATACCCGGCGGCCGCTTGACCTAATCCAATGGGAAACGACTACCGCCTCAATCTATGCTCAGGAGTGGAGCCGCAGTGTGGGTTTATTTGCTCCCACTTCGCGATATAGCAACAATCGAAACAATCACCACCAGTACGAGGACACCGCCCAGTACCATGGCAACTGTTGAGTCCATACCTAAAAACGTCGTTCCGCCTGACGAGCTAGGGGATACTGGCGCTGCTTGAGGAGCGGGGGCCCCTGGTGCGCCCTGAGGTCCCGGAGTCCCTGGTGCGCCGGGAGCGCCTTCCTGACCAGGGCTTCCTTTTTCTCCACCCTGTATTTGTATCTGTACGTCGGGTGCGCTCTTTTCAGCCGATACGCCGGCCCTCACGCCGAGGCCTATGACAGCAAGAACAACAAAAGAGAATAGGGCGCTTGTCAGGTATTTTCTCATGTTCGACCTCCCTAGAAGTTTTTTTATTGCTTAATTACTGCCTCAGGCTATACCCTACCGACGAGCGCATTACAACACAATCTCCGCGACCGGCTGACTTAATTTTTACTCTTTCCTTTCTATTAAGGCCACCGTTTCTACGTCTTCTGTTTGGGGAAACATGTCGAAGGGTTGGAGCGCGATCACGCGGTAATGGTTCTCAGTCAATTTATCCAGGTCGCGAGCGAGCGTCGCGGGCTCGCACGAGACGTAGATGATCCGCGACGGAAGCAGAGAAGTTAGAGCGGCCACGGCGTCGGGCTGAAGACCTTTGCGCGGCGGATTCACGATCGCGAGATCAACTTGCGGAAAAACGCGCTTTGCCTCTTCCAATTTCTCCGCGACGTTTCCTTCGAAGAAGCGGCAGTTGTTGACGCCGTTCATCCGCGCGTTTTGCTTCGCCGTCGCGATGGCGAGAGAACTTTCATCGACGCCCCAGATTAGTTCCGCCGCCGGAGCGAGCTGGAGCGAGATCGGGCCGACTCCGCAGTAGAGGTCGAGAACGATCTCCTTTCCCGTCAATGCCGCCAATGACTCCACTTTCTCGTATAGCTTTGAAGCGACGAGCGGGTTCGCCTGCGAGAAGACACCGACCGGAAGCCTCAGCTTCCACGCGCCGATCCGCTCGATCACCGTGTCCCGTCCGGCGAGCGAGCAAGAGCGCGGCCCCCAGATGACGTTGCCGGCGTCCTCGTTGATATTCTGGGCGACTCCGGCAAGAAAGCTAAAGCGCTTCTTGAGGGATCGCGCAAGCTCGCTGCCGCGCGGAAATGTCGGCCGCCGGGTCACTAAAGTCAGCACGATCTCGCGCGACCAGAAGCTGTAGCGGATGTCGATGTAACGCAGATCGCCGCTGTCCGTTCGCTCGTCGTAAGGAGAGATGTCGAGCCGTTGAATTTCCTTCTTGAGCTGCTGGATCACGCGATTGACCGCTTCCGGATGAACCGGGCAAGAAGAGATATCCACGACCTGGTGGCTTTGCGGCAGATAGAGTCCGGTGAGGACTTCGCCTTTCGCCTTCCGCACGACGAGCTTCACGCGCGCGCGATATCCCAGCCGTCGCGGCGAAGGCACAACGGCAGGCACTTGAACGTCTTGAAGCGACGGATAACCGGTCATCGCCTGCGCGACGATTTCTTGTTTTCTTTTTAACTGCTCCGGATACGGCAGATTGATGAACGGACAGCCGACGCAGCCCTCGGGATAATGAGGACAGGAAGGAACGTACTCGCCGCGTGAGCGTGGAAGCGTTCCTGGGCGCTGCCTTGAAGACGCATTGCGTTGCTGAAAAGTCATGGCCAAAGATATCGGTGGGAATACGCGCGGTCAACCAAGAAGAACGACAAAACCAAAAATTCCAGGTCGCGCGCCATCTCCTGCCGCAAGGACTGATGAACGGGGGATTGCCGTCGAGCACGTTGCATTGTATTTCCAGGATAATCCCTTGGCAGGGGATTTTTCCTAGTATACAATGCACTCATGAAAAAGGGATTGGGACAGGCAGAAGCCCGCCTCTTTGCATACGTACAAATGCGCGGATTGCGCACCGTCCGAGCTGGACAACTTACTAAACCGTTACAGCTATCGCCGGTACAGGAGCGGAAGCTTTTTAGCCGACTGGCAAAGGCCGGCTTGATTGCCCGGGTATGGCGCGGGTTATACTTGGTCCCATCCAAACTACCGCTCGGCGGAAGATGGACTCCGGACGAAATTCTGGCTCTGAATACTCTGATGAACGAGAAAAAGGGCCGCTACCAGATTTGCGGCCCGAACACGTTCAACCGCTACGGGTTTGACGGGCAGATACCGATCCGCGTCTACGCCTATAACAACCGATTATCAGGAGATCGTCGAATCGGATCTGTGTCGCTGACGTTCATCAAAGTCGCGGATGAGCGCCTCGGCGACACAGAGCAAGTCGATACAGCCGAAGGAGAAACTGCTGTTTATTCGTCGAGGGTCCGGACGTTAATAGACGCGGTGTACGACTGGTCGCGCTTCAATAGCTTGCCGCGAGCCTATGAATGGATTCGCAAAGAGTTGAAGGCGAAGCGGGTGACGCCGGCCGAGTTGGTTTCCGTGACGCTGAAGTACGGCGACATTGGAACGATCCGCCGGATCGGTACGCTGTTGGAGCGTCAAGGCGTGGCCGAACCCCTACTGAAGAAATTAGAAGGCGCGTTGTCACAGACTTCTAGCTTCATTCCTTGGATTCCTACGAAACCGAAACGAGGCAACCTGAATCGTCGATGGGGTGTGGTAGTCAATGAGCAAGGCTGAATCGCCGGGGATTAGCTTCCATGAAGATGTGGAGTCGTTCCGGGAAGCGTTGCGCTTCACAGCGGCGACAAGCGGATTTATTGCGCGCCTGATCGAGAAAGACTATTTTTGCACGGTGCTACTCGCGTATCTATGCACAACGCGCGGGGGCCTGGTTTTCAAAGGTGGGACTTGCTTGGCCAAAGTGCATGCGGGATTCTATCGACTCAGCGAAGACCTTGATTTTGTAATTCCGGTATCCCGTAAAGTAAGCCGTTCAGAGCGTCAGACGTTGATCGAACAATCGAAGAGCCTATTTGACGGGTTGCCAAAGCGGCTTCCGGGCTTTCGTATGGTCCAGTCTTTGAAAGGGGCGAACAATTCCACCCAGTACGTTGCGGTCGTCGGCTATGCCTCCCTTTTCAGTTCGCAGGAGCAAAATATCAAAATCGAAATTAGCCTGCGGGAAGCATTACTCGTTCCGCCAGTAAAGGCGGAAGCCCAGACGCTTTTGCTCGACCCCGTATCCAGCGAGGCGGTTGTCCCCCCAATTTCTGTGGACTGTATCGCGAAAATGGAAGCTTACGCCGAGAAGTTCCGCGCCGCGTTGTCACGCCGCGACGTGGCCATCCGTGATTTTTATGACATCGATCATGCAGTTCGAAAGGGTGGGCTCAATCCGAAAGACGCTCGACTCGCGAAGCAAGTGAGCCAGAAGCTGGCTGTGCCCGGCAACGATCCGTTGGACGTTTCCGATGAAAGATTGGCGGCTCTACGAAGACAGATCGAGTCTCAGTTGCGACCGGTCCTCCGCGAACTAGACTTTGCGGAATTCGACTTGGATCGCGCGTTCAAGATAGTCGCAGACATGGCCAAAGCGGCGGGTTGAGGCGATTCAAGTTAAACAGTTACCCGACAAGAGCGACTTTCTACTATCGATCAACCTGGAGTGACCGACGCAGATCACCGAGACTGAGTTTTTCAAGCGAGTCAAAGAGATGCCGAAAACAAAGGTTCACGGGTTCCTGTCGTCATAGGGCTGCGACGTACTCGCCACGTGATCCTTGAGTCCCTCCCCTCTTCCGGCTACGCGAAGCATCATATTGCCGATAAACCACGGCTCAAGATACCGACGCGATCAGACGCGGTCAACCAAAGGCACACCGAGATCGGCGCGTAACCCCTACTGTCTCTATCGCCTGTATTAAAACCGCTTGCCAGATTCCCTGCAAATCGCGTAAGATTTCAGCAAGTTTCTAATTGTTGGATCTTCCTGGCGCCCCGACGTGATCACCGAAGCCGATACCTGTAGAAAATACGTTCTTCCGAAGCTCTATACTTCCGGCTGGAGCGACGAACAAATCAGCGAACAGAAGAGCTTTACGGATGGCCGAATCGTGCCGGTGGGAGAAACGGGCCGCCGGCAATATCCTAAACGCGCCGATTACTTATTGCGGTACACTCGGGACTTAACGATAGGCGTTGTCGAGGCTAAGGCCGCATACAAACTCTGCGGTGACGGTCTTCAGCAGGCCAAACAGTACGCCGAAATGCTGGGTCTTAGTTTTGCCTACGCGACGAACGGCCACGGAATTGTTGAATTCGACTATACAACGGGAAAAGAGACGGAGCTGGACGCCTTTCCAAGTCCGGAAGATCTTTGGCAGCGACTCAGGAAAGCAAAAGGCTTAACTGACGATCAAGTCGCCCGCGGAGCGCTCGCTCCGAGCGAAACCTCTCTTGGGAAAGCTCACCGCTATTACCAGGAAATCGCGATCAACACGACAGTGCAGGCGATCCTAAAGGGGAACAAGCGGATTCTCCTTACGATGGCGACGGGAACAGGAAAGACTGTTGTTGCTTATCAAATCTGCTGGAAACTTTGGAGCACACGCTGGAACCGCGCGGGTGAATATCGCCGACCCAAGATTCTTTACCTCGCCGATCGCAACATTTTGATTGATGATCCCAAGGACAAGATTTTCGCACCATTCGGCGATGCGAGATGGAAAATTGCAAATGGCGAGGTGAACAAGGGCCGAGAATTGTACTTCGCGATTTATCAGTCCATCGCCAAAGACGAGCGGCGGCCTGGCCTTTACAAGGAATTCGGACCAGATTTCTTTGATCTCATCATCGTTGACGAGTGTCATCGCGGCAGCGCTAAGGACGATAGTAACTGGCGTGAGATTCTAACTTTCTTCAAACCAGCTTATCAGCTCGGCATGACCGCAACACCCCTTCGAGCGGATAACCGCGACACTTACCGCTATTTTGGCAACCCGCTCTATACCTATAGCCTGCGACAAGGTATTGAAGATGGATTCCTTGCACCTTACCGAGTCCATCGCGTGGTGACGCAATGGGACGCGACTGGATGGCGGCCGTCAAAGGAAGATCTCGATCGTTACGGCCGAACGATTCCCGATGCTGAATACCGTACGCAGGATTTCGAACGGGTTGTGTCTCTGCGTGCCCGGACCGAAGCCATTGCCCGGCATCTAACGGCGTTTCTGAAGAAGACAGACCGCTTTGCGAAAACCATCGTCTTCTGCGTGGGTCAGGAACATGCCGATGAAATGCGCCGTGTGTTGGCAAACCTCAACAGTGACCTAGTTCAGAAGTACCCGGATTATGTTTGTCGCATTACTTCGGAGGAAGGAGATATCGGAAGAGGACATCTCAGCAAGTTTCAGGAGCTGGAGACTCAAACTCCCACAATCGTTACCACGTCACAGTTGCTCACTACAGGCGTGGATGTCCCAACCTGTAAGAACATAGTTATAGCGCGAGTGGTTAACTCCATGGTCGAGTTCAAGCAAATCATCGGCCGCGGCACGCGCGTCCGCGACGACTATGGAAAGCTTTTCTTCAACATCCTCGATTACACCGGCAGCGCCACCCGTCTTTTCGCCGATCCTGAGTTCGATGGAGAACCCGCGCTTATTTCCGAAGAAGAGATTAATAGCGAGGGAGAAACGACTTCACAAACCTATGTTGAGGTTGGCGAAGAGATCGGGGATCTCCAGGAGGACAGAGAGGTAAGACCGATTATCAGCGATGACTTCGAGGGTCAGCGCCGGAAATACTACTTTGATGGCGGGCAAGTAGAAATTGCAGCTCATCTCGTTTACGAACTGGACCCCGATGGCAAGCAGCTCCGCGTGGTCAAGTTCACCGAATATGCAGCCGAAAGGGTGCGGACGATGTGTCCTTCGTTAATCGATTTGCGCAGACAATGGGCAGATCCGGAGCTGCGCGCTGATATTATCACCAAGCTTGAAGAGCGGGGAATAGGTTTCGACGAGCTTCGATCCGCCACCGGCCAGCCCGATGCCGACCCCTTCGACCTGCTTTGTTATGTTGCCTTCAGCGCGCCCATACGAAGCCGGAGGGAAAGGGCGGAGAAATTACGCAAGGAGAAAAAAGACTTCTTCGATCGCTATAGCCCTGAAGCGAGAGCTGTGCTGAACGATCTTCTAGAGAAGTACGCCGAACACGGGGCCGCGCAGTTTTTAATTCCCGACGCGCTCAAAGTTCCTCCGATCTCAGAGCGCGGCAACGCGATCGAGATCGCAAACCTCTTCGGCGGCCCGGAAAAGCTAAGAGAGGCGGTCGGCGAACTCCAAAGCCTCTTATATGCAGCCTAGCTACAAATTCCTTAAAGTTACTTTAAGGTTTATGCAAGTTCGACGAGCTAGTTTGCAAAAACCTTACATTAAATGTAAGGTTTTTGCATGGAGAATAGAGCCGAAAGGTCTCATCGCCTTTTTGAGGTAGCGGAAAGCCAGCAGGGATATTTTACTTCCACGGATGCCAGGTCCTTGGGTTATGACTATCCTCACCAGCACTTTCATGTAAAAAAAGGGAACTGGATTCGAGTAGATCACGGCATCTATCGTCTGAAAAAATTCCCGGCTGCAAGATACGAAGATCTAATTCGGTGGTGGCTTTGGACGAGAAAAAAGGGCGCACTGTCCCACGATACGGCGGCGGCCGTGTATGATCTAGGGGACATTCTCCCTGCAAAGGTCCACCTGACCGTACCGCCGGGTTTTCGCAAGCGACTGCCCAAGGGTGTAACTTTGCACAAGGCAAAACTTACCGCCTCCGATCTTGAGATGCGCGAGGGATTTCCTCTGACCAAGCCCTTGCGAACAATAGCGGATCTCACGTTGTCACACCTTGATCCCGAAAGATTATCAGCCGTTGTGAAGGATGCTATCCGAAAAGGATTGGTCCAAAGAAAGGAGATGATGACGCTATCATTGAAGTTGTCCGAAAAAATAGATCGTTCCACTCGAGCGATTC
This sequence comes from uncultured Syntrophobacteraceae bacterium, assembly GCA_964404195.1. GTDB lineage: Bacteria > Desulfobacterota > Binatia > UBA9968 > UBA9968 > JAJPJQ01. The sequence goes on along the minus strand of CAYOJC010000005.1, from coordinate 65,828 downwards.
TGGACATTGCCATTTCAGAAGGAAGTCGAGCCGGATACGAGCGTCGTTTGGTCCCTACGGCGGCGCCTCAGGTTAAAGAGGTTGCCGAGCATTGGAATCGAAACAAACGAGATATCCAAGAGCTGCTTCAGGAGCTTAAGTCAGGGCTTCGGTTGATCTACGGCGAGCGGGTGAAGGGAGTTTACTTTTTCGGATCATATGCGCGAGGGGAAGCCGACCGGGAGTCCGATCTGGACATTCTTGTAGTACTCCGGACTTTCGAACGCTATGCGCGCGAAGTCGACCGAACAGGGGCGCTCGCTGCCGATCTCTCTCTGAAGTACGGCGTGACCGTTAGCCTGGTATTCATGCGTGAACTTGAATGGCTCCGTGAAGATACTCCGTTCCTGTTGAACGTGCGCGAAGAGGCTATCCCGGCGTGAAGGAAGCCTCGGAAAAGCTACTTGCCAAAGCGGCGCGCGCACTCGGCGTTGCCGAGCGCTTGAAAGCCGAGGACGCGGAGTTTGCCGTAGGCCGCGCTTACTACGCTATGTTCTACGCGACCGAAGCTCTTCTCAACGAGAAAGGACAACGTTTTCGAAAGCACGGGGGCGTTCATGGCGCTTTTGCCCAGCACTTCGTCAAGACCGGACTATTCGACCGAAAGTATCATCGCTGGCTTCTGGAGGCATTCAGCAAGAGGATCACGGGAGATTATGGCATAGAGTCGGACCTTACGGCCGAAGATGCGAGTCTCGTGATCGGTCAAGCGCGTGAATTCTTAGATGCAGCGAAGCAGTTTCTCGAAAAAGGAACATAGTCGATGGCACGAGGCAAGCATAGCACCAACTCTCAACCTTTAACTACAGCGCAGCGCCTTTCCTCCATTGTGAAGTCCTGCCGCGATATCATGCGGAAGGACAAGGGGCTGAATGGCGACCTCGACCGGCTGCCGATGCTGACGTGGATTATGTTCCTCAAATTCCTCGACGACATGGAAGAGATCCGGCAGCAGGAAGCAAAGATGGCCGGCAAACGCTTTCGTCCGGCTATCGAGCCGCCGTACCGCTGGCGCGACTGGGCGGCGAAGGAGGACGGGATCACCGGGGACGAGTTGATCTCCTTCGTGAACAACGAAGAGGCGGTACTACCAGATGGAACCAAAGGCGCCGGGCTATTTGCGTATTTGCGCGGGCTTCAAGGCGTAAACGGCGGAGATCGTCGGGACGTGATCGCTACTGTCTTTAAAGGCACGATCAACCGAATGATTAACGGCTATCTTCTCCGCGACGTCATGAACAAGTTAAATAGCATTCACTTCACGAGCAGCGACGAAATTCACACTCTTGGTCTTCTCTATGAGTCGATGCTTAAGGAGATGCGCGACGCCGCAGGCGACTCCGGCGAGTTCTATACTCCCCGTCCTGTTGTCCGCTTCATGGTGGAGGTGATCGATCCCAGACTTGGCGAGACACTTCTTGACCCCGCTTGCGGCACAGGCGGTTTTCTCGTCGAGTCGTTTCTACACCTGGACAAGCAGTGCAAAACTGTCGAGGATCGCAAGCTTGTTCAGACTAAAAGTATCTTCGGCGGCGAAGCCAAACCGTTGCCGTATCTTCTTGCACAGATGAATCTCCTCCTCCACGGCCTCGAATCGCCGAAGATCGATCCCCTTAACAGCCTTCGCTTCCCTCTCCGCGAGATCGGGGACAAGGACCGCGTGGATATCATTCTTACTAATCCGCCCTTCGGTGGCGAAGAAGAACGCGGCATTCTCTCCAACTTTCCGGAAGACAAACAGACGGCAGAAACTGCACTTCTGTTTCTCCAACTCATCATGCGCAAGCTCAGGCGCCAGCCGAAACCCGGCCGCGCCGCGGTCGTCGTGCCGAATGGAACTCTCTTTGGCGATGGCGTCTGCGCACGGATCAAGGAGGAACTGCTGAAGGACTTCAACCTTCACACCATCGTCCGGCTGCCCAACGGCGTCTTCGCACCGTACACGAGCATTCCGACCAATCTCCTCTTTTTCGACCGCTCCGGTCCTACAGAGAAGATCTGGTACTATGAGCAGCCGCTCCCCGATGGGCGGAAAAACTACACCAAGACTCAACCTGTCCAATACGAAGAATTCTCCGGCTGCCTGTCCTGGTGGAATGGTTCGGCAGGCTCACCACAGGGCCGAGAAGAAAACGAGCGCGCCTGGAGAGTTCCGGCTAAAGACATTCTCAAGTACGACGAAAACGGCAACCTAGTGTCCGTAAACCTCGACATCAAAAATCCTGCCAGCAAGCAGGACTTCGAACACCTTCCGCCCGAACAACTCGCCGACGACATTCTTAAAAAAGAGCAGCGCATCATGGAGATCATGGTGGAGATCAAGCGGACTCTTGGGGAACCGCTGGGATGAGCAATCGCTGGCTTTTGTTGCCGCTCGCGGGTTTACTGACACCGGTGAGCCGGCCAGAGAGTGTCGATCCGGCAAAGACCTACCGGATTCTAGGCGCACACTGGTACGCTAAAGGGCTCTACGTCAAAGATACTTTGCTAGGCTCCGCGATTCGAGCCGATAAGGTTTACAAAGTACAGGCGGGTGATTTTGTTTATAATCGGCTCTTTGCCTGGAAAGGTTCCTTCGCGGTCGCGACGAAAGAAAACGATGGGTGTTACGTCTCTAACGAGTTTCCGTGTTTCGCTGTCGACCAAGTTAAGGCTGATCCTATCTACCTGTGGAAGTATTTTAGTCGCACCTCGGTATGGGACGAGGCACTGGATTTAAGCACCGGCGGTACTCCGACGAGTAGGAATCGTCTGAAGGAAGCGAAATTTCTAGCTCTGAAAATTCCTCTCCCACCCCTTCCCGAGCAGCGGCGGCTCGTGGCGCGGATCGAAAGTCTGGGCGCCAAGATCGAAGAGGCATGCGGACTCCGCCGGGTGGCAGTGGAGGAAAGTGCGCGCCTGTATTCTGCCTACCTTGCCCGGAGTATGACGGCACATGGAGATGGCTGGACAAGAGAGACAGTTGACGACGTTATTGCCAGTATCGATGCTGGATGGAGTCCACAGTGCGACGACATTCCAGCAGGTGAGGGAGAGTGGGGTGTTCTTAAGACAACGTCGGTCCAATGGTGTGAGTTCTGGCCACACGAAAATAAAGCTCTACCACCCGGCCTGGAACCGATTCCAGGACTCGCAGTTCAGGCGGGCGACGTATTGGTGACACGAGCCGGGCCGCGCAAACGCGTCGCCGTTGTTGCGGCAGTTCGGAAGGCGGAATCGCGACTGACCATCTCTGACAAGCTAATTCGTTTACGACCTAACCGCCGAAAGATCGAGCCACGTTTTCTTGAGCTTTCGCTCGCTTCTCCTTTTTCCCAGGAACACTTGGTTCAGCGAAAGACGGGACTTGCAGACGCCCAGGTCAATATCTCCCAGACGATTTTGCGCTCCACACCAATCGCCTATCCTTCCGTCTCTGAACAACACCGTATCGTGGCAGAGTTGGATGCATTGCAATCGCGGGTGGACGCGCTGAAGAAGCTACAAGCCGAGACGGCCACCGAACTCGACGCCATGCTGCCTTCCATCTTAGACAAAGCGTTCAAAGGAGAGTTGGGACTCAGGTGACTCAGGTGGCCGACGCAGATCACCGAGACTGAGATTTTCAAGCGAGTCAAAGAAATGCCGAAAGCAAAAGTTCACGGGTTCCTGTCGTCATAGCCAAAACCCAGCACGGTAACTGATTTTTACTAAGGCAGATTACTCTCTCCCATTAAAAACCGATCGCATTCGCGCGCCGCTTCCCTGCCCTCGTTGATCGCCCATACGATGAGGCTCTGGCCGCGGCGGCAATCGCCGGCGAAGACGCCGGGGACGCTGGTGGCGAATTTGCCGTGCTCGGCCTTGGCGTTCGATCGCGGATCGCGCTCGACGCCGAAGGCGTAGCCTATTGACAGGAGTGGCCGGAGTCTCGCTAGTATTGAATTGTATTACCTCCCCGTCATTGAGCATCAATGGCGGGTGTATTAACTCCAAGGGGTTAGGTTTCCGAACCCCTTGTTTCTTTTCTACTACTTGAAAATGCCCGCGGCGGCAGCGCTAACGGAACCACTAATCTCCCGCCTCTGCTAAAAGTTCAGCCAGTTTCCGCGTAGGTTCGATAATCGTTCTTATGTACTTGGCTCGCTGATTTACCCGCGCAGACAGCGGTTTTTTTGCTCGCTTTTTAGTCTTCATTGACACTGATCGAGTACCTAGAGCTGAAAAATATGATCTCTATAGTACCTTGCCCGCTGATTAGCAACGCACACACCCGTTGCGTGACATGCGGGAGCACATGCTATGGAACTTTTTGGACATCAAGGCCGGCGCGGATTGCGAAACGCGCGATCGACGCCCCAGACGACGGCGCCGCGGCTGGCGATGAATAGAAACACGAAGCAATAAAAGACCGCGCGCTCCCCGGTGTTTAAAATGGGCCAGAAGCCGTTCGGAAAATGACCTAGAAAATAGGCCAAAGCCATCTCGCCGCTGGCGATGAACGCTGCATAGCCCGTCAGGAGCCCCACCGCGATGAGGAGGCCGCAAAAGAATTCGATACTACCGGCGAACCACATCTGGGAAAAAAGCGGCGCCAGCTCCCCTGCTTCCCCCATGCCACCGAAGAAGCCGAGGAATTTCTTCGCCCCGTTACAAGCGAATAAAAATCCTACGAAGATCCGCATCAGCGCATAGAGATAGTCGGAGTACTTGCCCAGGTACCTCTCCATATCGTCCTCCTTGCGTTAGGTTATCGGCCGATACTTTCTTGTTGCCCCCTGGTTTCCAGACAGTTCTAAATTGCTCTTGTTTATTGCTAATTCAATTCGATGGCAATAGGGGTCAGCGGCACGGCCGAGGCGAAACGATCGAACCAAGACAATCGATTGACACCGGAGAGGCAAACGGCTACGCATATGACCAGGAGGACAATATGAAGCGAGCTTCATTGTCGTTGGTGTTCTTGTTCTTGGCGACCTCAACAGTTGCGGCCCAAGACGCCGTTAAGGCGGATCCGAAGCATTACAAAGTCATATTCGAGAACGATCAGGTGCGGGTGTTGCAGGTCAAATACGGACCGGGTGAAAAGTCGGTGATGCACGAGCATCCCAACAGCGTGGCGGTTTTTGTCAAGGACAGCAACGTGAAGTTCACCGGCCCCGACGGAAAAACGAAAGAGATAAAAGAAAAGGCGGGCCAGGCCGTCTGGACCAAAGCCGGCAAGCATATCCCCGAAGCTCTCGGCGAAGGTGCCGAAGTCGTGTTGGTGGAGTTGAAGCCCAAACCCGCGGCCAAGTAAGTTTGCCGCGGTCATCGCCTCGCCTACCGGAGGAACCGCTAAAACTTGAGAGGCGGCATGAGTATTACTACTCACTGCTCACTCCTCACTTAGGCCGCGTCGCGGCCTTGTATTGTTCGTCGCTCACCTTCTCCATCCAGTCGACGGCCTTGCCGTCGAGCTGTTCCTGAATCGCGATATGGGTCACGGCGGTGGTCGGCGTGGCGCCGTGCCAATGCTTCTCACCCGGCGGGCACCAGATCACGTCGCCCGGCCGAATCTCCTTGATCGGGCCGCCCCAGCTTTGTACCAGCCCGCAGCCGAAGATGACGATCAGGTTCTGACCCAGCGGATGCGTGTGCCATGCGGTCCGGGCGCCCGGCTCGAACGTGACACTGGCGCCGAGCGCGCGCGCCGGACCGGGCGCTTGGAATAGCGGATCGATGCGCACAGTGCCGGTGAAATTCTCGGCCGGCCCTTTGCCGGAAGGCTGTGAACCGCTTGGTTTTATTTCCATTGATTCAACCTCACTGTTGGGATTTGAAGAGTTCGGGTCAGATGCCGGAATGTTGTCGCCGGTTCCTGTTAAAGCTTGTCACAAAGTCCTGCATCGTCAAGTTAGGAAGATCTGTCGATGACACGCGCCGCGAGGCCAACGGCTAGGCTCTGGAGTTGCCGAAGTTGATTCGCTGGACAGATGATGGGCGACAGCGGGCTGGGATGATGTTTTAGGCCGCGCTTCCAAGCCAAAAAAAAGAAAAAACTCCGGCGCCTTTTTTGGCCCCAGACTATTTCATTGTGATGACGCGTCGAACCCTATAGAATTCAGTAAAACCCCTTGAGTTGGGCAGGATGATCGAGATACAGGACCCAATTTGTCACAAGTGCAAGCATAGCTTGGCCGACATCCCTTCGGGCAAACCATGCCCGAATTGCGGCGATCCCGCGCGCGATTTGGGTTTCCGGATTAGCGAGGCGGTGGGCTTCAGCGACCACGCAACGGGCACGGGGCTGCGTGTAGGTCAACCGTTTGCTTTCTCTGAGAGCGAACGGCGGGAATTTACGCGCTACGCTCACGTCGAAGCCGACGGAACCGTGCGTTTCGATCTAAAAGGGTTTGCCCCCAGGAACGAAGACGACTCAGATGTCGCTTGCCGCATCCTTGTTGAGGCGTTGAACACTCATGGAATCGAAGCGAAATACATCGGTACAGGCCCAAAAGACGATGACCATTTCATCGACATTCGTGGCAAGCGCTTCGGCGTTCAGGTCACGCGAACGCTTTTACAGGCTGATTTTTGGCGAACCCTCGGCATCAAAGGGCAGGTTGGCCCTATGTGTATTGATGTGTCAGTTGCTGTGGCTGCGCTACGAGGGGCGATCGAGCGGAAGAGTATCATACCTCCAGGTCAACGGCCTTCAATGTTCCTCTTGCTGGATGCCTATAGGGTTCCAACAGCCGCGCTAGGGGTCGTAGCGACCGAATTTATACGGCTCCATTCCTCGTGGGCCGCCGAACTGGGTTTCAAAGCGATCTACGTAGTAGGACCTTCAGTGACTTTCGTTCATCGGCTCGCAGGCCCAGAGCCCTAAACTCCCGACACCGAAGGAGAATTAATTATGCACCTAATATGGAAAACGAGTTTCCCGTGCGACGCTTGCGGAAAAGATGCTACAGGACTGGTATACCGAAAAGAATCCGATGAGCCCTTGCGCGAGGAACAAAAGCCGGAAATCTTAGAGACATTACGGCACTATCACCAAATTGAAAATCATACCACCTGCTGGCAATGCGGCAAAAGTATCAAACCACACCAGATCGCGGGAGTAGTTTACGTCGATAACAAATTAAAAAATCTTTGCGGTGATTGCGCGTAGATGAAAGAGTCATTACCGATTTCCGCAGTAGCCTTATGTCGACAACCGAAAAGACTCCCGACCCTTTTCCGACCCCTTAAGGTGGCTTTACGGCGGTTAGGAAATTAAGAATGAGTCAGATGCCATTAGTTAAGCCCGGGGAATGGATAACTATCGGTGAGAAACATCTTCTCCAGGCGGTCGTCTGTCAAGTTTTTTCTGATCGGTCGATGGCTGATATTGAGGCAGTTTACCTCGACCGCAATCGTGCCATAAATGTAGACCTTGTGTGGAAGGATGACCATTGGACCTTCAGATACCCTGAACCGTCTGGTGGTTATGCCGATCAATACCCGCGGCTTCAACGATTTGTATCCCTACTGCGCGGACCCCAACGACTTGCTCAAAAAACCAAGCGATCGCGCGTCAAAGGTAGACCTCGGCGTCGCCGATAATCAAACCAAATGAGGCGGGTGACCTTTCTGAGCAACGCCGCCATGAGGCGTAAATTCAAGATTCAACACCTGAAACCTTCGTTTTATGCTTAGGATTTCGGGCTCTCAGCTTCATACTTGAAACGCTTCGACGCCCGCCCCTTTGTACAGGAGCAGAGGACGGTCATTGAAATGTCGCAAATAAATAGAAGCACCGGAAAGACATCATCCGAACAATATTTGGCTCGGCTTGCCGACCGGTCTTTTCTTAATCTCTGGTCCTACCCGAATGTACACCGAGATACGATGGTTAACGGCCGCCGAGCTGGCAAAGAATTATGCGACCTTTTGGTGGTATGCGGTAACGAGGTAATCGTATTCAGCATCAAAGCTGTTCGCTGGAATCACGATAAGGATATAAATATTGCGTGGCCACGTTGGTATAACCGAGCAATTGCAAAATCCGTACTTCAAATTCGGCGAGCAGAACAGTGGATCAAGTATTTTCCAGACCGAATTTTCATTGACCCGCATTGTATGCAAAAACTCCCAATTCCAATACCTCCGTCAGGCACTCGGAAGATTCATGGTGTCATTGTTGCGTTAGGAGCGCATGACGCATGCAGTGAGTTCTTTGCCGGTGATAGTGGCAGTTTTATCATTGCACCACATCTTCTCGGAGATAGCCACGGCGATCCAGATTCGCCCGGCTACTCGCCATTTACGATCGGCGATTTGGATCCCTCTGGGTCTTTTATACACGTGGTGAATGACGTTACTTTGGACATCGTCATGCGAGAATTGGACACCATCACGGATTTTACCGAGTATCTGGAACGTAAAGTAGAATTCGTGCGCTCTGGTAGGCTTATTTCCGCAGCAGGCGAGGAGGATCTGCTTGCGTATTACATCACTCACCTCGATAAGGATAATCAACACGGATTCGTACATCCGGATAATCGACCTTGGCAACCGAATGAGCATATCGTACTCGACCAGGGTTTTTATTCCGGCATGATTTCAAATCCGCAATACATTGCAAAAAAGCAGGCCGACAGAAACTCATATATTTGGGATAGATTGATAGAGGCGTTTACGGATCATATGCTAGCTGGAACCACAATAGTTCCGGATGGCGGCCCCCTAGAAATTCCGAAACTTGAACTCGGCGTTCGATGCATGGCACAGGAACCGCGTGTCAAAAGGCGTATGTTAGGCGCGGGACTTATTGGCTTATTGCAAATAGCGCATCGACAGGACAGGTCTTTTCGGACAATGCTTCCGCCGCCGGAGAACCCAGACAATGCTTTGGGGTATGTTTTCTTGACACTGGCACTTCCTAAAGACACCCTTCCGGGCGGGTATGATCAGTACAGGCAGGCCCGTTCAAATATGCTTTACGCATATTGCATGTTGGTACTTCATAAATACCGGCACTTGAAACATTCTATAGGAATTGCAACCGAGGCACCTCCGACCTTAGGGCGTTCGGCATCATCAGAAGATATGGTGATGGTAAAGTCCCCTCCTGAGTGGACTCAAGAACTTGTAGCTGAGTTGGAACGAATGAGGAATCATTTCGATATCATGCGAGAGGATAGAATTAATCTTCTGAATTTTCATGTAGAAGAGTATCCGAAAACTACGTGACGCAAAACGTGGAACTTGACCAGATCTGTCGCGATGCCTCGATGGCGAAGCAGCGCATCGGATGTGCGTCCTCTTCGTGTTGATTCAAACGTCCATAGCGTCAATAAATGCCCTAAGGAACGATTCCATCTCAGCGACAGCCTTAAGAGCTTTCTGCTTATCCAGCTCTCCGCGATGATGCGCTCGATTCAAAGCGCCATACACGCGGATCATATGTTGGACCTGAGTCGCCAAGGTATTGGCACGGGGCGCATCTGAAATACGCGTCCTAATGGCATATAAAATTCTATCTTTCCGCTGGATCTTTTCATCGTCTGGGTCAAGATCTGCTTCCGCAAATATTTTGCGTAGCTCGTCATCGGGCGCAAGAATCGAAAATAGATGATCGAATGTCTGGCGAATCATGAATAACGCGGCGCGCTCAGGATCAGCTCTTGTTGTGAGTAAAGTTTCCCATATCGCTTCGTATGTCCTTCCCAAGGAATGGTCAAGCCGATCAAAACGTTCTTTATATTCAGCGCGTTTATCCTGGGAAACCAGACCAATCGTGTCTTGGACGCCAGGCGCGTTGTGAATAAAGCTTTGGGTCGCTCCCGTAGCCGCAACAAATGAGTCAACAGAAGTTATATAATGCAATTGCGTCAAGGATGGGGCGATCTTTTCCCGGAGTTGCTTTACTTCTTGGCCGTAAGCTTCAAAAATAGTGGCATTGCTGCTGACAAGGGAATTGGTCGTGGTACTTTGGGAAGAAGAATTAGTGATTTGTATCCAAGCAGGTCTTAATGCCGTAAGAATCTGGAGTGTTCCTCCGAGTTGTTGGGTGCCGCTGGCGAGTTGCTGATGTAAACGATCTAACTCCTCAACGGCGTCATCAAAAACTTTTACCGGATCCGGAGTTTTAGAATTAGGGGAGGTCACAGGCTCGCTTGTCGGAATTCGTCGGTATCGCTGTATCGATTTTCGCCACCTCTTCTACGGCAGATTCGTTTCTCCCATCAAATATCTGTCGCACTCCCGCGCGGCGCCGCGGCCTTCGTTGATCGCCCAAACGACCAGGCTCTGGCCGCGGCGGCAGTCGCCGGCGGCGAAAATTCCCGGAACATTGGTCGCGAACTTGCCGTGCTCGGCCTTGGCGTTCGATCGCGGATCGCGCTCGACGCCCAGATCGGCGAGGATTTTTTCTTCGGGACCGAGAAAGCCCATCGCCAGCAGCACGAGATCGGCGGGAAAAACTTTTTCCGTGCCGGGCACGTTCTTCGGGATAAACGCGCCGCTGTCGTTCTTCGTCCACTCGACGCACGCCGCGTGAAGCTCTTTGACGCGGCCGTCGCCGTTGCCGACGAGCTTTTGCGGCGACATCAGATAGCTGCGCGGATCGGCGCCGAAGCGCGCCGCCGCTTCTTCCTGGCCATAGTCTAATTTATAAACCTTCGGCCACTCGGGCCACGGGTTGTCCGGCTGGCGCGCGTCGGGCGGCCGCGGCAAAATTTCGAGCTGGACGAGACTCTTGCACTTGTGGCGCATCGCCGTGCCAACGCAGTCGGTGCCGGTATCGCCGCCGCCGACCACGATCACGTGCTTGTCCTTCGCCGAGATGTAGTTTCCGTCCTTGAGATTGGAATCGAGCAGTGACTTCGTGTTGGCGTAGAGAAACTCCATCGCGAAGTGAGTGCCTTTGAGGTCTCGTCCCGGAACCGACAGATCGCGCGGCTTGGTCGCGCCCATGCAGAGCACGATCGCGTCGAATTCCTCCTTCAGTTTCTTCGCTGGGAGATCGACGCCGACGGCCGTGTTCGTGACGAACTTGACGCCCTCTTCCGCCATGAGATCGACGCGCCGCTGGACGATCGTTTTGTCGAGCTTCATGTTCGGAATGCCGTACATCAGCAGCCCGCCGATGCGGTCGTCGCGCTCGTAGACCGTCACCAAGTGACCGGCGTGATTCAACTGCGCGGCGCAGGCGAGGCCCGCTGGGCCGGACCCGACCACCGCGACTTTTTTTCCCGTGCGCTTCGGCGGCGGATCGGCGGCGACCCAGCCCTGCGCGAATCCGTTATCGATGATCGCGGCCTCGATCGTCTTGATCGTAACCGGCAGCTCGTTGATTCCCAGCACGCACGAGCCTTCGCACGGCGCCGGACAGACGCGCCCGGTGAATTCGGGGAAATTGTTGGTCTTGTGCAGCCGCTCGAGCGCCTCTTTCCACAAGCCGCGATAGATGAGATCGTTCCACTCGGGAATGAGATTATTGACCGGACAGCCCGAAGCCATGCCGCTGATCAACGTGCCGGTGTGGCAAAACGGAACGCCGCAATCCATGCAGCGCGCGCCCTGCTCCTGCAGCTTTGTTTCGGCAAAATGCTCGTGAAACTCCCGCCAGTCGCCGACGCGCTCCAGCGGCGAGCGGTCCGCCGGCAGCTCGCGCTCGATCTCCATGAATCCTGTAGGCTTTCCCATCTTCCTTCCCTTGACGGCGGCCGATAAAGGCTCATCTACGGCGTTGCACTTCGGATTGTTCGCTCGACGTACTGAAAAAGTACGCCTCCGCTCACAATCCTCGCGCGCCTTGTAGCTGAACCTTTCTCGACCGCCTTAACTTTTTTAATCAGAGCGGACGCAAATGCGGTCAGTTTCCACTTACTCTAGCAGCATCATTCTTGTTCGCCTCAAACGCCGCCATCACTGCTTCGTCGCCGACCAATCCCTTGCTCTCCGCCTGCTGCAGCGCCTCGAGCATGCGCCGGTAGTCCTTGGGCATGACCCTGACGAACTTGGCCGCGGTCTCTTCCCACAGAGCCAAGAGCTGCCACGCGCGCGTGCTGCGGGTATAAGTCGCGTGGCGCTTGAGCATCTCCTCGACTTCCGACAAATCCCTCTCGTCGAGCCGTTCGAGCGAAACCGTATCCTTGTTGCAGCGGTCCTTGAAGCTGCCGTCCTCGTCGAGCACGTACGCGACACCGCCCGACATCCCGGCGGCGAAATTTCTCCCCGTCATGCCGATCACTACAACCCGGCCGCCGGTCATATACTCACAGCCGTGATCGCCGACGCCCTCGATCACCGCCTTTACGCCGCTGTTGCGCACGCAGAAGCGCTCCCCGGACACGCCGCGAATATAGGCTTCGCCGTCGGTCGCGCCGTAGAATGCCACGTTGCCGACGATGATGTTCTCTTCGGGGGCGAAGGTCGAGCCCGCGGGAGGATAGAGAATGACTTTGCCGCCCGAGAGTCCTTTGCCGAAATAATCGTTGGCGTCGCCTTCGAGCTCGAGCGTCATGCCGCTCGGTATGAACGCGCCGAAGCTCTGTCCGGCCGAGCCCTGGAAGTGAAAATGGATCGTGTCTTCCGGCAGCCCTTCCGGCCCGAAGCGCCGCGTAAGCTCGCTCCCGAGGATCGTGCCGACGACGCGATTGGTATTGCGGATCGGCAGCGTGGCTTTGACTTTCTCGCGCCGCTCCAGCGCCGGCGCCGCCAAGTCGAGCAGCACCTGATTGTCGAGCGCGTTTTCCAACCCGTGATTTTGCGGGATCTGGCAGTAGCGGCCGACGTCTTTCTTTACTTTCGGCTGATAGAGAATCGCCGAGTAATCAAGTCCCTGAGTTTTGCAGTGGTTGACGGCGCGTTTCATCTCGATCCGGTCCGAACGGCCGACCATCTCGTTCACCGTGCGGAAGCCGAGCTGCGCCATGTACTCGCGGATCTCCTGCGCGATAAAGCGCATGAAATTTACGACGTGCGCGGGATCGCCCTCGAATTTTTTGCGCAGCTCGGGATTTTGCGTCGCGACGCCGACCGGGCAGGTGTCGAGGTGGCACACGCGCATCATGATGCAGCCGAGCGTCACCAGAGCGGTAGTGGCGAAGCCGAACTCCTCGGCGCCCAGCATCGCTGCGATGAGGACGTCACGGCCGGTCTTCAACTGGCCGTCGGTTTCCACCGCGATGCGGCTGCGCAGGTTGTTGAGCACGAGCGTCTGGTGCGTCTCGGCGAGGCCCAACTCCCACGGCAGGCCCGCGTGCTTGATGCTGGTCTGCGGCGAAGCGCCCGTGCCGCCGTCGTGGCCGCTGATCAACACCACGTCCGCGTGGCCCTTAGCCACGCCCGCAGCGATGGTGCCGACGCCGACTTCGGCGACGAGCTTCACGCTGATGCGCGCGTGATGGTTCGCGTTCTTCAAGTCGTGAATGAGCTGCGCCAGATCTTCGATCGAATAGATATCGTGATGCGGCGGCGGCGAGATGAGGCCGACGCCGGGCGTCGAGTAGCGCACCTTCGCGATCCACGGATAGACTTTGCGTCCGGGCAGCTCGCCGCCTTCGCCGGGCTTGGCGCCCTGCGCCATTTTGATCTGCAGCTCTTTCGCTTGCGTGAGATAGTAGCTCGTCACGCCGAAGCGGCCGGACGCGACCTGCTTGATCGCGCTGTTGCGCGAGTCACCGTTCGGGTCGAGGACGTAGCGCGCCGGATCTTCGCCGCCCTCCCCGGTGTTGCTCTTGCCGCCGATGCGGTTCATCGCGATCGCCAGCGCCTCGTGCGCCTCTTTGCTGATCGAGCCGTACGACATCGCGCCGGTCTTGAAGCGCTTGACGATCTCCTCCACCGGCTCGACTTCCTCAAGCGGAACCGGCTTGGCGGCGAACTTGAGCTCCATCAGTGCGCGCAGCGTGGCTATGCGCTCGGACTGATCGTCGACGAGCTTCGTGTATTCTTTGAACGTCGCATAGTTGTTGGTGCGGCACGCCTTCTGCAAAAGGTGGATCGTCTTCGGATTGAATAGATGCAGTTCGCCGTCGGCGCGGTACTGATACTGCCCGTGAACTTCGAGCGTGCGGCCGTCGAGAGGAAAGGTGGGATACGCTTTGGCGTGCTGGCGCTCGGCTTCCAGAGCGACGTCTTCGATGCCGATGCCGCCGACGCGCGACGGCGTCCAGGTGAAATATTTGTCGATCAGCTCCCGGCCCAGGCCCACCGCTTCGAAAATCTGCGCGCCGCAGTAAGACTTGATGGTCGAGATCCCCATCTTTGCCATCACTTTGACGACGCCTTTGGCACCGGCTTTGATGTAGCCTTTCACCGCGTCGTAGTACGCGATGTCCTTCAGCATGCCTTCGCCGATCATATAGTTGAGGCACTCGAAGGCGAGATAAGGATTGATCGCCTGGATGCCGTAGCCGATCAGCAGGCAGAAGTGGTGCACCTCGCGCGGCTCGCCCGATTCGAGCACAAGTCCGACGCGCGTGCGCGTGCCGGAGCGGATGAGATGGTGATGCAGCCCGGCGGAAGCCAAGAGCGCGGGAATCGGCGCATGAGTTCGATCGGCGCCCTTGTCCGACAGAATCAAAATCGTCGCGCCGCCCGCGATCGCCTGATCGGCGGCGCGGAATAATTCTTCGAGCGCTCCTTCGAGACCGGCCTTGCCCTCGTGAGGATTGAAAAGTATCGGCAGCGTGACCGGCTTGATTCCGGGACGGTCGATTTGCCTGAGCTTCTCCATCTCGGAATTTTTCAAAATCGGGCCCGAGATTCTGAGCTGACGGCAGCTATCCGGCTTCGGATCGAGCAGATTTCCCTCCGACCCCAGAGTGAGCGTCGTCGAGGTGATCAGCTCCTCGCGGATCGGATCGATCGGCGGGTTGGTGACCTGCGCGAAGAGCTGCTTGAAATAATTGTAGAGAAGCTGCGGCTTGTCGGACAGCACGGCGAGCGGCGTGTCGGTGCCCATCGAGCCGACCGGTTGAATGCCGTTCTGGGCCATCGGGCCGATGTTGATGCCGAGATCTTCGAAGCTGTACCCAAACGTCTGCAAGCGCTGCAGCGTGGCCTGGCGGTTGTGCGGCGGCTGCTTCTCCTCGACGCCCGGCAGCCGGTCGAAGTGCACCGAATTTTCGTCCAGCCATTGACGGTACGGCCGCTCGCCCGCCATGCTCTGCTTGATCTCTTCGTCGCTGATGATGCGCCCCTCTTGCGTGTCCACGAGGAACATTCGGCCGGGCTGCAAGCGGCGCTTCTCCAGGACGCGCTCCGGCGGCACGTCGAGCACGCCGACCTCCGAGGCCATGATCACGAGATCGTCTTTCGTGACGTAATAGCGCGACGGCCGGAGGCCGTTGCGGTCGAGCACCGCGCCGACGACCGTGCCGTCGGTGAACGCAATCGACGCCGGGCCGTCCCACGGCTCGCTGAGCGCGCTGTGGAATTCGTAGAAGGCGCGTTTTTTCTCGTCCATGCTCTCGTGATTTTCCCAGGGCTCCGGGATCATCATCATCATCGCGTGCGGCAAAGAGCGGCCGCTGAGGGCGAGAAATTCGAGGCAGTTGTCGAATTTGGCCGAGTCGCTGCCGTCTTCCTGAACGACCGGAAAGACCTTCGGCAAGTCGCCGTTGAACAGCGTTGATGCGAGCATCGCCTGGCGCGCGTGCGTCCAGTTCTCGTTGCCGCGGAGCGTGTTGATCTCGCCGTTGTGAATCAAGTAGCGATAAGGATGCGCGCGGCCCCAGCTCGGGAACGTATTCGTGCTGAAGCGGGAATGCACGACGGCGATGGCGGCTTCGACCAACGGATCGGCCAGATCGGGATAGAAGGTGGCGAGCTGCCGCGCGGTCAGCATGCCTTTATAAATGATCGTTTTGCATGACATGCTGGGAACGTAGAAATATTCGCCGACCGAGTCTTTGCCGTAGCGCAGCGCGTTTTCCGCGCGGCGGCGGATCACGTAAAGCTTGCGCTCGAAGGCCAGGTCGTCTTTGATCGCCTTGCCGCGCCCGATGAAAACCTGCCGGACAAAGGGCTCGGAGGCTTTCGCCGTGTCGCCTAGGTACATGTTATCGGTGGGGACTTTACGCCACCCGAGAAGCTTCTGTCCCTCGTCGGCGATAATCTTTTCCAACGTTTTCTCGCACCGCGGGCGCAGCTTGCGGTCGTCCGGCAAAAAAATCATGCCCACGCCGTATTCTCCCGGCTCCGGCAGACGGAATCCCAGTCCCTTGCACGCGTGCTGGAAAAACGCGTGCGGAATTTGCAGCAGAATGCCGGCGCCGTCGCCGGTGTTCTCTTCGCAGCCGCACGCGCCACGGTGGTCGAGATTCTCCAGGACGGTAATCGCCTGCTCGACGATCTGATGGGACTTCTCGCCCTTGATATGGACGACGAACCCGACGCCGCAAGCGTCGTGCTCGAATTTGGGATCGTAAAGCCCCTGTTTCTTAGGAAGCCCGGAATTTTTCATCGCCACACCCTTCGCTGAACTTTCTCTAACCCGCTTTCGCCACTTTCTTTCGCGCATTCTTCGGCGCTCCGTTATCGAATTCCAACCTTTGACTCTCCTTGACGCTGGAAAGGACCACTTTCGTTACGGTCCCCGTCACTCCTTCGAGAGAACGGATCTCGCCGAGGATCTTCTCCAGCGATTCCGTGTTGGTGGTTTTTACTTTCAGAATAAAGCTCTCCTCGCCCGTGACGTGGTGGCATTCGAGCACGTCGCGCTGGCTCGTCATAAAAGCCGCAAAATCGTCGATGTATTTCTGATGCGCGACCGACACGCCGACGAAAGCCGTGACGTCCTTGCCGACTTTTTTCGGATCGAGAACCGCCTGATACCCTTTGATGATGCCGCTCGTCTCCAGCTTCTTCACTCGTTCCATCACTGCCGGCGACGAGAGATCCACCTCCTTGGCTATTTCAGCCAGATGGCACCTGCCGTTGTTTTGCAGAATAGAAAGAATTTTTAAATCTATTTGGTCCAGCAAGCCTTAACTCCTTAGGAGCTTAATGACTTTAACCTAAGATTCTTATGTCATCTCCTGATATAACTGTCAAGCCCTAATTCGACAAATCTTTGCCTTACTGCAAATTAAATCTTCGTGACAACCGGGCGGAATTAAAAACGGCGGCGAGAGTTCTTAGACCGGCAAGAAGCAGGTTAGCTGCTGATGTATTTTTCCAACTGCTCGATCATGAACTTCTGTTCGGTGATGATCGATTTCACCAGATCGCCGATGGAGATGACGCCGAGCAGGCGTCCTTCGTCGAAAACCGGCAGATGGCGAACGCGCTTGTCGGTCATGACCGCCATGCACTCTTCTATGTTTTGCTCCGGCTGGGCGTACAGAACGTGGCTCGTCATGATCTCCTTTACCTGCGTGGTTCTCGAAGAGCGCCCCTGGAGGATGACCTTGCGCGCGTAGTCTCGCTCCGAAATGATGCCGACGAGCTTCTCTCCCTGCATCACCATCAGCGCACCGATTCCCTTTTCGGCCATGAGCTTCATGGCGTCATAGACCGACGAATCGGGCGCGACGGACCACACGCTTTGCCCCTTGAGAGCAAGAATGTCCTTAACCTTTGCCATAGATCACCTCTGCTTCCGTCCATCCTGAGCGCGGGTTGCGCGTTTTTCCGTACGAGATGAGGCGTGCCGATTTGAAATTTACTGCGGACTTTGAAGAATGTAAAGCAATATATCGACCGACACCCTTCCCTTTGCATCACTCCTCCTCCGTGCTATGGTCCAATCGCCTCGCGGTCCGAGGCGCAGCCGAAATTTATTTCTTGAGGCACCGAAGTTGCGATTGATCGCGCACGCCGTGATTCTTCTGGCAGTTCTTTTGCTGTCGACGTCGACGCCGATGGCCGCGGAGCGCTTTTTCATCAGCATCCCCGGTCCGACTCTGAGCTATACCCATCTCTATTATGGACAGGAAAAAGGGTTCTTCGCGCAGGAGGGATTGGACCTGCAGGTGTTGGTGGTCCGCGGCATCATCGGAATCAGCAGCCTCATGTCCGGGGAGATTGACGTCACCTGCCACGCGGGGAGCGGTTTTGCCGCCGCGCTGCGCGGGCTGCCGGTCAAAGTTATTTCCGTAACGCACGACCGGCCGGCGCACGAGTTGATCGTCGCCCCTTCGATCATGACCGGGACCGATCTCAAGGGTAAGCCGATCGCCGTGGGCTCTCTGGAGGGAACGGCCGCCGTGATTACGCGACGCGTGCTTCAGGCGAAGGGTCTCGATCCTCAGAAAGACGTGACGTTGCTCAGCATGGACACGACGGTCCGGCTGCAGTCGTTGTTCAGCGGGAAAGTCGCCGGCGCCATGATGACGCCGCCGTCGACTTATCTGGCTCAAGATCGGGGCTACCGCGTACTCGCCCGCGGGAAAGACCACGTCCGCTATCTCCAGACCGGCGTGGTCACGACCGACGCAAACATCAAACAGAAGCGGGCGAAAATCGTCCGCTTTCTACGCGGCTGGAATCGGGCGTTGAAATTCTACCAGGACAATCCCGAGATCATGCTTCCCTATATTCAGAAAAAACTCGGGATCAAAGACGCTCAGCTCGCGCGCCGAATGTATGAGGACGACGTTCAAACGGTCTCGTTGGCCGGCCGCTTGAGCGCGGAGGCGGAGAGAGAAATCATGGAGACCGGGCTGGATGCCTTGAGGATCAAGGAATCCATACCCGCGGATAAGGTTTTCGATTTTTCCCTGGCCGCCGACGCGTTAAAGTAGTTCGGGTCTCGAATTTCGGGTTGAGGACGAACGCTTTTTTACTTTTACACTTTTACTTTTTACTTATCCTTATCTTGTCCGGCCCGGCGCTCTCGATGACGATCCGGAGCAGCACGCGCCGCTCTTTTTCCATTGTGCGGCGGTACTCGGCCCAATCGGGATGCTCTCCTTTGACGCGGCGATACCAGTCGATCAGAGGTTCCATCGCTTCGGGCAACGACAGGATCTCCGCCCTGCCATCGATCTGAATCCAGCCGGCGCCGTGGAACGCGTCGGGAAAAACACAGAGCGAAGCGCGGGGATCGCGGCGGAGGTTTTTTATTTTATACGCGGTCTCACGGCTGGTGATGATCACGCGGCCTTCGTCGTCCACACCTGGAGACACCGGCGACATCTGAACCCCGCCGTTTAGCCTGTGCGTCGCCAACACGCCGCGATGGTGCTGCGATAAAAATCTCTGCGCCTCGGTTATGTCCATCTCTTCGTCACTTATGCGCGCGCAATTCGGCTTCGGTAAACGGTCCGGCGCCGAAAATCTGATGAACCTCCCATTCGAGGAGGTCGAAGGCGCAGAAACCGGCCTTTGTGTACGGATCACTTGCGGCGATGCCTTCGGCCTCTTCTTTGGAGCCGGCGCGGATGACGTACATTCCAAGCTTGCGGTCGGCGGTGGGACCGGAGAAAAGTATCCGCCCGTTATCGTGCTGCTGCTTCATCCAGACGAGGTGCTGGTCGAGACTCACCGTCCACTCCGCGCGCGGGCGGATCGCTCTGCGTTGAATGAGATACCACATGTTTCCCCTCCTGCCGGAACTTTCGCTGAATGGATTCTACGTAAATCTCCGGCGACCGGCAAGAATGAATATCGGGAAAAAGATTTGCGTCAAACCTGGAAACTACACAAATTACGCGCGATAATTACGGGCAGGGATATCCTATGCGGAAAACACTGATCAGCACAGGCATAGTTTTGCTTGTCCTCATTGCGGTCACAGCCTTCGCCCTCGTCAATCTCAACGGCCTGATCAACCGCAACAAGGACTATCTCCTCGCGCGCGCCCAGGAGTCTCTGGGGAGAAACGTCGCGGTCGGGGAGATCGGAGTGACGCTTTGGGGAGGCATCGGCGTCCGCTTGAAAGAATTTTCCATGGCCGACGACCCTTCTTTCTCAAACGATTCGTTCATTCGCGCGGCCGATCTCCAGGTCAACATGAAGCTCATGCCGCTTCTCAGGAAAGAACTCCAAGTCAGCAAGGTGATCCTGCATCGGCCCGTGATCAACGTGATCCGGGACCCACAGGGACGATTCAACTTCTCCACCATCGGCGGCGGGAAAGAAAAGCAGGAAAAGGAAGCGAAAAAAGAGAAAGAGAAAAAAGAGCGCTCAGAGGAGCGCGCGGCGCCGCCTCCCCTGCTCGTGTCGCTGGTCGATATCGACGGCGGAGAGATCCGTTATGTGGACGCCGGCAAAGGCGGCATCGATTTTCGTGCGACCCGCGTCGATTTCAAGGTCAAGGATGTAAACTTCGACCGCCCGATCGAGGTCGATCTCGAAGCGGCCGTCTTCGGCGCCGCCAAACAAAACCTAAAACTAACGGGCCGCGTCGGTCCTTTGGGGCCCAAAGCCGATCTCAACAACTTGCCGCTGGAAGGCAGCCTCGATCTCGATTCTATTTCACTCGCGGATCTGGAGAAGACGCTTCCCGGACTGAGCCGACGGATTCCCAAAGGCATCTCCCTCTCCGGCAACGTCGGCGCCCAGAGTCGTTTCTCCGGGCGCTTGGGCACAGACGTCCTGCCCGAGATCAACGGCACGCTGAGCTTGAACGGCGTCAGCGCGCGCATGCCCGAGCTGGCGCAGCCGATCGCGGACTTGAACGCCAAGGTCAATTTCACCGGGAAAAACGCCGAGCTCCCGGAGACCGGCTTCCGCATAGGAAAGTCGCAAGTCCGGCTCGCAGCCAAAGTCGGCAGCTTCGCGCCGCTGAACTTGAGCTACCGCGTCTCCTCGCCGGAGCTCAACCTCGCCGATCTCAAAGCGCCGGCCTCGGGAAGAAAGAAACCGGAAGTCCTCAAAGACTTGAAAGGCGAAGGGACGGTTCTCATGAAAGACGGCGCGCTCACCTCCCGCGGCAATTTCAGTTCCGCGAGCGGGACGATCGCAGACGGCGACTACAAGGACCTTCAAACCAATGCTTGGCTCGTCGATCGCGTAGCGACTATCGAAAACTTGAGCCTCGGCGCGTTCGGCGGCTCGCTCAAAGCAAAAGGACGCTACGACATGCGCGAGTCCACGCCGCGTTTCACCACCACCGCTAATGTAAAGGCGATGGACCTGACGCAGATCTTTCGCGCGTTCGTTCCCAGGGCGCCGCAGAATATCCGCGGGCTCATCGACATGGACCTCGACGTGACAGGCTCGGGCAGCAACTGGAAAGTCATTCAGAAAACGCTCAAAGGCCAGGGAAAGGCGGAAGTCGTCAATGGAGCGCTCATCGACGTGAACCTGGCGGAAAGCGTGATGTCGAACGTTCCCGGCGGGGTCAAAAAAATCCCGGCCGACATCAGAAAGAAATATCCGGCGATCTTCAGCGCCAAAGATACGGAGTTCAAGCAGATGAAAGGATCGGCGACAATCGGCGACGGCAAGGCCCGCACCGACGATCTCGTTGTCTCAGCGGCGGAGTTCGAGTCCCGGGGCAAAGGTTGGTACGCGTTCGACCGGACCGTCGATTTTAAGGCAGTGCTCTTATTTTCACAGCAGCTTTCCGAAGACATCATCAAGCGCGCCAAGGAGGCGAAAAACTTCGCCGACGATCAAGGGCGGATCGAGATGCCGTTCACTCTCTCCGGAAAAATTCCCGGCGCGAAGCCCAGGCCCGACATGAACTACATTGCGCGCGTTATGCAGAAGGGGTTCATGGAGCGCGGCCTCGAGGGCTTCTCGCGCAAAAAAACGCCCAAGGGAGACTCGGAGGCGTCTTCTTCTTCGGACGAAGGAACGCCCGCGGATTCCAAGAAGAAAAAAAAGAAGAAGGACATGAAGGAAGAGATCCTCCGCGGCCTGCAGCAATTCTTTGGGAAGTGACATTTGCTGGTAACAATAGGAGTTCTGAGTGCGTTAGCCCGACGAGCTGCTCGGCACGGCCGCAGGTGACGCTTTCGGTGAAATATCTTTTTCGATCTGGTAGCGGCGCAGCGCCGGAAATGCCATCGCGACTCCGGCGAGAAGCGCCAACGTTGCCAGCCCTCCGCTCATCGCGGAAAATTCCGCCCCGAGCCACGCGGCAACCAGGCCGGACTCGAACTGGCCGAGATGCGGGCCGCTGTTGGTAAAAATGCTGTTGATCGACGCCATCCGGCCGCGCAGCTCGTCGGGCGTGCTTAACTGATTGGTCGTGCTCCGAAGAATGGCGCTGATCGTGTCGCCCGCCCCGGCGCCCGCGAGTAATATAAGCGAAAGCCAGAACATGCGCGAGCCGGCAAAGAGGACATTGCAGACGGCAAAGGCTCCGACTCCCGCGAAGATCCAGAGACCAGCGCGGCGCACCCTTCCAAACATGCTCAATCCGACGGCCGATAGCAGAGAGCCGGCGGCGCCCGCCGAGTAGAGAAGCCCGAGGCCGCGCGGGCCGACCTCGAGAATATCGCGCGCGAAAATAGGTAAAAGCGCCTTGGCCGAGCCAAAAAAAGTCGCGCCAAAATCCATCAGCATCAGCGGAAATATAACTGCGTGGCGGGAAACAAATCTCAGTCCTTCTCGTAGCGAGTGGAGCGAAACCGCCCGCCAACCTCCCCCTTCTTTCATCCTCGTCCGAATCAACGAGAGCGACAGCACCATCAAGAGCCAGGAGAACGCGTCGACGGCGTAGCACGCCTCGGGCCCGTACAAAGCCAAGACCACGCCGGCCATCGACGGCCCGGCGATGACCGAGACGTGACGCTGCGTACTGTGGAGCGCAAGAGCCTTCGGCAAATCCTCGCGCGGCACCAGGTTCGGCACCATCGATTGGCGCGCCGGCCCATCGAGCGAGGAGAAAAGGGCGAGCAGCATGGTGGCGATGTAAAGCATCATGGGCGTCGCCTTGCCCATGTGCGTGATGAGCGCGAGCGCGGCGGAAACGAAGAACAGGCTCGTTTGCGTGCACATCATGAGCTTGCGGCGGTCGATCGCGTCCGCCAGGAGTCCGCCGACCAGGAGCAGACCGATCTGCGGAATCGCGCGGGCCAGGCCGAGCAGGCCGATCTGTAGCGGCGAATTGGTGAGCTCGTAAATCTGCCACGCCATCGCCACTTGAGTGAACTGCGTCCCCATCGCGGAGAGCAGCATCCCGGTCCAGAAGATGCGAAAGTCGCGATGGCGCAGCGGCGACAGAACCCCCGGGTCCGCGCCCTGCGGCGATATTTCCGAGTTATGCGTGGTCACTTTTGGAAACTTGCTTGCGCTGAATCACGGAGAAACGGGAAGCAACGACGCGCATTCCACCGTCGCCGATCCAATTCACCGAAGAGTCTTCATCATACCGGCACGGCCGAAGATATCAATCTCTGCGTCACTCATACCGGACATTTTTCTACGGAGCTATCGTTTCTTCCATCGGCCGAGACTCCGCTCCGGCCTCCACCTCGTGGAGAAGCTCCATGAGAAAAGTCCTGGAAGGAAATTCCAGGAGCAGCAGCACGGCGGCGGCGGCGGACAAAATATATTGGCCCAGAAAATAGCGGCTGGTGAGGACCATGGCGAATCCATAAATGGCCACCGCCTCCGCCATAGCGAAGGCGACGATTTTGCTCGTGACGTAGGAAGAGACGGCCTTTGCGGCGCGCTCTTCGAGCGGCGTCTTGTGCCCCTGCAACGCTTGAAGGATCTTGTATTGCTTCGCGCCGCCGAGGAGCGCCTCCCGGATAAGAAACCGCTTCTTCCACCACATCAGCGTCGCCACGTCAAAAAGCGCAAGCAGCCATAAGACGAATCGCGCCGTCTGCGAAAACGAGCCCGCCATCGCCAGTTGCCTTTCGGCAAGAAAAACTTTCGCGATCCAAAGATACAAGGAGATACCGCCGATAAAGACCCCCCACAAAACGACGAGAATCTTGTGCTGGCTCTCCAGCGCCTCTTTGAATTCCGGCCGAATCATACAGCCGCTTTTGTAGCAGAAGAGTTCGCCGTTTTACCAGCGGACGCAATTTAGTTTTATAACGACAGAGAGATAAGCTGGTGAATTTTCCCGCTTTCTCGTATATGTGGAGAGACGATGCATGAGTTTTCCGCCCGGTCTTAAAATCTCGACAACTCGATGACCACGGCCAAGCCCGATTCCATCTGGAGCCAGACGTTCGCTCTTTTGTGTCTCGCGCAGTTATTCGGCTACGCGCATAGCGCGCTGCTGACGCCGGCCATCCCGCTCTACGTCACGCACCTCGGCGGCTCGCCGTTTCTGGTCGGACTGGTGCTCGCCTCTTTTGCCACGACCAGCGTTCTCCTTCGGCCGCTGATCGGCTACGCCGCCGACGTCTGGACGGAGGCCGGCGTATTGGCGTCGGGTTGTCTTCTACTAGGCGTCAGTCTCCTGCTGTTCTTCATTCCAATCGTGGAAGTCGCGATGATCGCGAATGCGGTGCGCGGCATCGGCTGGGCCGCGCTCAACACCGGAGGATACACGCTGCTGGCGCTAATCGCCCCCGCGATGCGGCGCGCCGAGTCCTCGGGTTATTACAGCGGCGTGCAGGCGAGCGCGAGCATTCTTTTTCCCGCCGTAGCGCTCTGGCTGATCGACGCGCCGCTCGGCGGCTTTCGCGTCGTGATGGCACTCTCCGCCGCGCTGGCGGCGGCGGGGGCAATCACCAGCTTGATTCTCGGGCGGCACGCGCCTTCCGGCGCCCGCGAACCGGCTTCAAGCGGCGCCGGCCGGCCGACCTGGAACCCCTTCGCTCTGATGGACCGGGAGGTCTTGCTGCCGTCGGCCCTTCTCTTCTGTCTGAACTTGACCTACCCCGCCATGAGCGCGTTCCTCGTGCTTTACGCGCGGACGATTGGGATTGAGAACGTCGCGTGGTATTTCGTCGTGAGCGGCTCGACGAGTCTACTGGCGCGGCCTATCCTTGGCCGCGTCGGCGACAAGATCGGCTGCGGCCCGTCGGTTGCGGCGGGCTTCATCCTGGAATTATGCGCGCTGTTGCTTTTGGCCATCGCGTCCGGCCTCGCGCTCGTGATCGTCGCCGGAGTTCTTTTCGCTCTCGGCAGCGCCATCGGCTCGGCGACGACTCTGGCACTGGCGATCCAGCGAGCCAACCCTCAGCGGCGCGGCCGGGCGATGGCGTCGTTCTCGATCGCCTATCCTTTGGCCAACGGCGCCGGCTCTCTATGGACGGGCAGCGCGGTGGAGATGGCGGGCTACTTTTGGATGTATGTAATCGGAGCTGCGTTAGCCGCGGCAGGACTTGTGGTGACTCTTATGAACTGGCCGAACCTGCGAAACAAGTAAAAAGTAAAAAGGTAAAAGGCAAAAATCGGAGGAAGACGGATTGGTTCTTGTCCTTACTTTTTCCTTTTTACTTTTAACTTTTTACTTTTTTAATTCCTGCTCGATCTCTCTCGTCTTCTGATTGCGCTGCAGCTCTTCGATTTGTTGTTGCCGTTGCAGGTCTTTCGTCTGCCGCTCGCGCCGGAGCTGGTCCAACTGCCGCTGGATCTCGATCAGGCGCTGCTCGCGCTCCACTCCCTTGAGCTGCTGCTCGTTCTGCAATTGGTTTAATTGCTGTTGCAGCTTGTTTACGTCCGGCTGCGTCTGCGTCGAATCGGCCGGCTGGTTGCGCGTCTGATCGATCTGCCGCTGGAGTTGGTTGACGTCCTGCTGGTTGCGGAGCTGTTGGATTTGCTCGTTGCGCCTGATTTCGTCGAGTTGCTGCTGCTGCCGGAATTGGTTCTGTCTCTGCTGAATGTCGGCGAACGGATCGACCGCCGCCGACGCCGGGCCGGCGCTCAACAGCCGACTCAAGCCCAGGCCGGCAATGATCAGCAAAGGAAACTTGCTCATTGCCTTATCGTACCATATTTTGTGCATTACACGCATAGCCTAGGCATCGCGGCGCGCTCACTTCTTTTTTTCCCCTTGACCGTTTCTGCGGTATCCAGCATCTCGTTAAAATCCCCCTGGCCAGGGCCGCCAGTTTTTTGTAGTTGCCACGGAGGCGCTCGATCGCCGCTTCGTCGCTCTCTTCCAGATCCAAGAGCGCATTGCCATCTTCATTGCCATCTTCCCGGCCATCTGCTTCAATGAGCCGTGAACTCCGATTTTAAAGCTGCTTCCGTCAGGGAGCCTTCCCCGCCGTGGGTCTTTCTTGTCGGCCTGGTTCTCACCCTCACTTTCCTTTATTGGGCCCGGCCGGTTTTGATTCCGGTCGCCCTCTCCATATTGCTGGCGTTTTTATTGAGCCCCATCGCCGACGGCCTGCAGAAGATCGGCCTGCCTCGCGTCGCATCGGTTATTGTCGTCGTCCTCATCGCCTTCTCCACCCTGGGGGCGGTCGGTTGGGTCACGGCGCGGCAAATCACTTTGTTCGCCAACGAGCTCCCGCAGTACAAAGACAACATCACGGAAAAGATTGCCGACTTGCGCCGGCTGTCGAAAGGGGGCCCGCTGGAGAAAGTTCAAAAAACCGTCGAGGACATCAAGAAAACCGTCGAGAAAGGCGAAGCGAAAACGGCACAGGCGAAGCCTGCGCCGCCGGTCGGAGAAATCCAGCCGCCGAAACTCTGGACGATCGCTTTCGGGGGCTTCGTCGAGTTCCTGACGAGCGCCGGCCTGGTCGTGTTTCTGGTCATCTTCATGCTGATGGAACGCGAAGAACTGCGCAATCGGATCATCCGGCTCGTCGGCTACAAGCGCATGAACGTTACGACCAAGGCGTTGGAAGAGATCGCCCGGCGAATCAGCCGCTATCTGCTCATGCAGTCGCTGATCAACGGCACCTATGGACTTGCGGTCGCGGCCGCTCTGTTTCTCATCGGGCTTCCCTACGCGTTCCTCTGGGGTTTTCTGGCGGGAATGTTGCGCTTCATCCCTTACGTCGGCCCCTGGGTGGGCGCGCTGTTCCCGACCGCGCTAGGACTGGCGGTTTTTACCGGCTGGCTCTGGCCGCTGTCGGTGGTTGCGCTGTTTGTCGTCCTCGAACTCTGCACCGCCATGATTCTCGAGCCGTTGCTCTACGGCCACAGCGCGGGGGTATCGCGGGTGGCGCTGCTCGTCGCCATCGCGTTCTGGACCTGGCTCTGGGGTCCGCTCGGCCTCATGATGGCGACGCCGATGACGGTCTGCCTCGTTGTTCTCGGAAAATATATTCCCCAATTTCAATTTATCGTCGTGCTCATGAGCGACGAGCCGGTCATGGATAGCGAGATAAGCTACTACCAGAGACTCCTCGCGAACGATCAGGACGAAGCGGCGGAAATCGTGGAAAAATATCACCGCAACCATGCGCTGGAACTTGTCTACGACGAAGTGCTTCTCCCCGCTCTCTATCAGGCCAAGCACGACAACCGGCAGGGCAAGCTCACGGCGCGCGATGCGCTCTTTGTTTTCCGCGCGACGAGGGAGATCATGGAAGACCTCGACGGCGTTCAACCGGAGATTTCCGCGGCTGCCGAATACGGGACGGCCCCGCCGCCTCCGAAAGGCCTCATCCTGGCTTGTCCCGCCCGCGATCGGGCCGACAAGATCGCGCTCGACATGCTGCGGCGGCTCGTCGAGAACGGGCATTACCGTTTGGAAATCACCCCGGCCGCATCGCTGCAGGAGTCGGTCGAGAAGAAAAATCCCGCGGGGGTTTGCATCGGGGCCGTGGCGCCCGGCGGCGTGGCGCAGGCGCGGCATCTTACCAGAGGGTTGCGCGCCCGTTTTCCGGAGCTCAAGATTCTGATCGGACGATGGGGCATGGCCGGCGACTTCGGCGATATCGAAGGACAGCGGAAACTTCTACTTGCCGCCGGAGCGGACGAGGTGGCGACGACCCTGATGGAGACTCGCGATCGGATCGGGCAACTCGACTCGCGCTCTCCCCGCCCGCCGGCGGAAGGCCGCGCGCCCGCGCAGAAACCGGACGGCGGGCGATAAATGAAACACCCGTATTGTAATGTCTCGATCGCGATCCGAGTTACTTGCAGGCCTTCAGCGCCCGGCGCAACCGCTCGTCTGTGGGGTGAAAAACGTCGCCCGCGTATTGCTGCGCCGCGAACCCTTTTAGGAGATTGACCCAAATCCGGCAATCCCAGTCGAGCGCTTTCCAGTAAGCCATCCCGTTCAAGTCCGCCTCGAGCTCTTTCTCCAGCGAATAGTTTTCGAACCGCACGCCGGGCGGCAGCCCCAGATCGGCGGCCGTTACCCCGCCGCCGGATTCCGCCGGGCGGTTGAACGCGGCGACACCGTGGCCGTCGGCATGGTGCGATATTTCGTGCGCGATCTCGTGCGCCAGGATCTGCCGGAGCATCCAGCGGTAGGCGGGTTCGGTGAAGGCGCGCCGCGCGAGCGTGGCGCTGATGTAAATTTGCCGCGCGCCGACGCTCATCACCAAAATATCCTGGCGCGGAAAATCCGCCAGCCGGATGCGGTAGCTCGGGGCCTCGTCTCTATCTTCGGTCACCCGCAGAATCGGCGCCGCTTCATCCGCGACTTGCCGCTCGAGCCGGTAGTCGGGCACGCTGGGAATCCGGACCGAAGAGCAAGATAAAAAAACCAGCGATACGATAGCCGAGCCGCACGTGAAAAAGAGATTCCGCCTATTCAGCGTTTTGCCGCTCCTTAAAAAAATTAGAAGCGAAAATAACACGGCTGGGATTCCGCGAGCAAGACGGAAATCGGGTCAGAAACTCGGCCAGTTGAGAAATGATTTTTTGTCATAGAGCCGGTCCACGTCCAGCGGGACGACCATCCCGCGGCTTCTTAAATAGCCGGCGATGGGCTTCAAAGGCAGGCCGACGGCGGCAAGGTAATCGCCCTCGATCGCTTCGATCAGGGAGCGTCCTTTCCCCTGGATCGAATACGCGCCGGCTTTATCGAGAGACTCGCCGGCGGCCAGATAGCGCTCGATCTCATCTTCCGAAGAGTGGCGCATCGTCACCGAGACCTGCTCCACCGCTCGGAGGCCTGGCCCGCCCAAGCCGTCGAGAATGGCGACACTCGTGAAAATACGGTGGGTCTTGCCGGAAAGAAAGCGGAGAATTTCTTTCGCGTCGCTTATTCCGTCGGGCTTGCCGATCTTTTTTCCGTTCAACAGAATCATCGTGTCGCTCCCGATGACCACGCTTTCAGGATTGCGGGCGGCGACCGAACCGGCCTTTCCCAGAGCGAAGTCCAGGACCTCGTCCTTGACGGGGCAATAAGACGCCGCGCGTTCATCGAACTCCGGCGCCGCCACTTCGAACGGAACGCCGAGCAGCGCGAGTATTTCGCGGCGGCGGGGAGAGGTGGAGGCGAGAATGACTCTCATGCGGGAGATAAATAACGTGATCGCCCTTCGATCTTACTCAGGGCCGTAAGAGCGTGGTTCGACTATACTCATCACCATGAGCTTGTCGAATGGTCGAACGGTGATTCGTGATCGTGTTCGTGTAAGAGAATATCCAAAGATTCGGCAGATAAAGCGGCCGGTCTCATATAATTATCGAGACACTTCACCACGTCGCCGACATGGTTCACCCGGACCAGTTTGAAGCGCAGCTCCGCGGCGCCGCGGAAACCCCGGCAATACCAGGCCAGGTGTTTTCGCATTCCCGGAAACGCGCGCAGTCCCCAGTGTCTCTCGAAATAGCCGGCGTGCTCCAGCATGACGCTGAACCGCTCCTCCATGCCGATCGGCAATTCATTAATGCGTGCGGGAAAATTCGAGCGCACGACCTCTTTAACCTGCCCCTTGGTTTGGAACATCCACGGATCTCCCTGCGCGCCGCGTCCGAAGAGAACTCCGTCCACGCCGGTTTCGCGCACGCGCCGTTCAGCGTCGCGCATGTTTTGCAAGTCGCCGTTGCCGAGAATCAACGTGCCCGAACCCCGCGCGACCGCGACGGCGCAAGCGATCGCTTCCCAATCGGCGCGCCCGGTATATTTTTGTTTCAGCGTTCGGCCGTGGAGCGAGATGACCGCCGGCTTCTCCTCGAGCAAAGTTTCGATCCAGTCCTGCACCACGACTTCGTCGTACCCCAGCCGGGTCTTGACCGATAAGGGAATCACGCGCCGCGCGGGAGGACCCTCCAGCCCGTTCCTCAGTCGATTCGCAAGGGCGACTCCGCGGATCAACTCCGGATCGAGAGCGAGGTCGCCGAGAGTTTGTCCCGCGAACCAGTCCCGGACGCCTTGAGCTGCGCTCCGCATGATAGACTTGGCCAGCTCGGGCGTGAGAATCAGCGCCGCGCCGCTGCCTTTGGCGGCGACCTTTTTCGCCGGGCAGCCCATATTGATGTCCAGGCCGTCGAACCCAAGCTCGCAAACGATGTGCGCGACTTTGTAGAACATCTCCGGCGTGTGGCCGTAGATCTGCGCGACCACCGGGCGCTCGATCTCAGCATAGGTCAGATCCCGGATCAGGGCGTGCGGCGCGTGGAAGGCGGTCTCGGCGTTGACAAATTCCGTGAAGATAACGTCCGGGCGGCCATGCTTGGCCACGATGAATCGAAAACATGCGTCGGTGACGCCGTCCATCGGCGACATGCCGGAGATCGGCTTCTCGATCTTTTCCCAGAAATTCATAATGGTTCGTTGTCAGCCGTAGAACGCGCGATTATCATCACCGCCGGGCAGGGGGTGTCTCGAAGGGCCGATGCGTGGGACGAAGAGAATCAAGCGTACCTCACGGAAACTATTATCACTCGTTTTGAGCGTATCAGAAGCGTATCGCATCGGGCCGGAGAGAGACTCCCGGCCCGGCTGACGGCAGATGAGCCTTTTTCAACGGCTGTAGAATAAGAGTCGCCCGGAAAGCGGTTTATTTCAAGGGTCGTGATAGTTCAGCTCGTTGTGCTGAATGGTGTTGATGAAAAAAAACGCCATGGGCTTGCCCGCTTCCTCCGCCAGATCGAGCAGGCGTGAGACGGCCTCTCTCCTGCGAAAGAATGTTCGATAGCCCAGTTTTTCGTACTCTCTTTTCTCCGGAAGTCGCGCGCCATAAATGATCGCGGCGCGATGGCCGATCAGGTTCGGCGCCAGGCTCTGCGCCAGCGGAAACCCTTGCCCAGCATTGTTTCCGATGAGCACATATCCGATGGATTCGTCGAGCGCCGATAACCCGCGCGCGACGGCGGGCAATGCAACCTCGTCCCAGTTTCGCATCTCGCCCCTCGCTTGTTCCGCCGTCAAGAGAGACGGATAGCCTTCGGCAACCGCGTAATTCCCGCCGCGCTCGGTCAAGCGGCTCCAGGGAAGCGGCGGAGTCGTGACGAAATCGCCGGTCGTTACTTCGTTATCCAGGATCAAAACTGCGAACGCGCCGGCCGATAGCCGGGATATCTCTGCGCAAAGAATCATAAAGCTCCCTGGGCGCCGCCGCTAGCCGCCCGACTTCATGGATGTATCGACGGACTGCATCCATAATGCTAAAAATAGGCCGGAGATGGCAAGCTCGGAAGCGCAAAAAAATAGTTTGGCCGGGGGTTAAAACAATCCATGAATCGTCCGCACAGTCAAAAGAGCCGGGTCCATTTCTCCATGCTCCGCAGTTATCGTCTTGCGGACGTGCTCACGCTCGGAAACGGCGCGGCGGGAACCGCAGCGATTTTCGCCGTCATGAGTTACCTGCTGACGCCCGACCGCTGGCGCGTCTATCTGGCCATCTGGCTTCTTCCGCTCGCGCTCCTGTTGGACGTGGCCGACGGCAAGGTTGCCCGGCGAACGCATCAGCATTCACTCTTCGGAGGCGAGCTCGACTCGCTAGCGGACATCGTGAGCTTCGGCGTCGCGCCCGCAGCGCTCGCGTACGGGCTCGGCATGCGCGGCGGCTGGGACGTGCCCATCCTCCTCTTTTTTGTAGTCTGCGGCATCAGCCGCCTGGCGCGCTACAACGTCACCGCCGCGGAACTCTCCGATGACGCCGGCAAGGTCAGATATTTCGAGGGGACGCCGATCCCATCGAGCGTCCTGCTCGTTCTCGTGCTCGCATACTGCTTTCACATCGATCGCGTCGGCGACGATCTTCCGCTCGGCGTGTGGCGCATCGCATCGCTTCAATGGCACCCCTTCTCAGCGCTTTATTTCCTGAGCGGCGCGGCGATGATCAGCAAAACTCTTAAAATCCCAAAACTCTAGGTCCAGGCAGACGAAAAAGGCCGTCTAGGGCGTTGCGCTCGGCAAATCAAGCAACGACGCATATGGGCGTTTTCACCGGCCTGCGGCTACCGCGGCGGCAGCGGGCCGTGTTCCGCCATCTTTTTATAAAGACCGATGGTCTCGGGATCGCGCGGCAACTCGCGGATCGAGGTTTCCACCTCTTCGCCGGTCAAGGGCGACGGCTCGCCGGCTATGAGTTTCTTGAACTCTTCGTGAAATGCCGGGTCTTTGAACGCCTTGTTAAAAGATTCGCGCAGCGTTTTCACGATTTCCGGCGGCGTATTCGGCGGGAGAACATAAGGCCAGCGTGGATAAAGAAACGCGCGGTAGAGATTGACCAACTGCCGCTCGCGGTCGTTTTTGGCGAACGTGTCCACGTCCGGAACCTTGAAGCGCGGGTGGAATTTTCCCTTGGGGATCGTGATGGTCGCGTGGATATTGAACTGACCCTTGGCGAGGGCGTCCGCGTTTCGACGCACGACCGTATCGGCGCTGTTCGACCGGGCGTCGATTTCGCCACGGGTCAATGCGATATCCATCTCGGGGCCGCCGAACCCGATCACCATTCTGGGCTCTTTGAGACCGAGCAGATACGCGAATATCCGCCCGCTGATGTAAATCGCGTGGCCCACGGTCTGTGCGCCGACTCTGACTCCGGACGCGGCGCGTAGTTTTTCCAGGCTGTCGAACCCGGATTCCTTCCGGCTGAGAAACACGTAAGGATCGCCGTGCTCGGTGGAGCCCAGGTAAATGAGCTTGTCGATGTTGTAATTTGCGCCCGGTAGACCGAGGATCGGGCCGGCGGCGAGGCCGGAGCCGACGGCGATGATCGAAAGACCGTCGGGCTTGGCGCTCGAATAGGCGTGGTTCACCGCCTTCATTCCGGCCGCGCCCGGCATGTTCTCGACGACGATCGTCGGATTCCCCGGAATATGTTTTTTCAAGGAGGGTATCAGAGCCCTGGCCTGCATATCGCCCGTGCCGCCCGGCTCTCCGCCCCGGACGATCGTGATCGTCTTGCCTTGAAAGTACGGGGTTTGAGGTAAGGCGAAGCCGGGAAAACACACGATACCCATCATCAGCGAAGCAACGACGAATGGCGACCTGACGGTGTATGGCATGATCGACCCCCAAATTGAATTTTTGCCGGCGCGGAACGTGGCAAGGTGTTTATACAACAATTTCTCCCGCTATGTCACTCCGGTCATTCGTTGGCTGCGCTCGCTTTCGACTCCAGAGATTCCCAGCGCGCGTAGCACGCATCGAGCTCCCTCGTTACCGCTTCCAGGCGCTCCACGGCGGCGGCGATCTTATCGCGCGGCCGGCGATGAAACTCGGCGTCGCTCAGCGCCGCGTGCAGCCCGGCCTGCTCCGCCTCCAGCGATTCGATCCTTCCCGGCAACGCTTCCAGCTCGAGCTGTTCTTTATACGAGAGCTTGCGAGCCGTATTGCCGCGCTTTTCTTTCGCCGGAGCGGCGGCCGGAGTCGGGCGCTTCGCCGCTTCGCTCCTTTCGGCGATGAGCCGGCGGTAACGCGCCCAGTCCTCGTAGCCGCCGGCGTATTCGCCTATCTTGCCGTCGCCCTCGAAAACCAGCGTGCTCGTCACGACGTTGTCGAGAAAAGTCCGGTCGTGGCTCACGAGCAACAGCGTCCCTTTGTAATCGGCCAGGAGATCTTCGAGCAGCTCCAGCGTATCGACGTCGAGATCGTTGGTCGGCTCGTCGAGGACCATCATATTCACTGATCGCGTGAAGATTTTCGCCAGCAGCAACCGGTTGCGCTCGCCGCCGGAGAGCGCCTTTACCGGCGAGTCGATGCGCTCGGGCGGAAACAGAAAATCTTTGAGATAACCGATGACGTGGCGCGAGCGGCCTTTGACGCTGACGTAGTCGGAACCCTCGCTCATGTTCTCGCGCACCGTCTTGTCGGGATCGAGCCGCCTGCGGTGCTGGTCGAAGTACGCGACCTGGAGCCGCGTGCCGCGCACTACCTGCCCGGCGTCCGGCGCGATCTCGCCCAGGATCAACTTCAAGAGCGTGCTCTTGCCGGAGCCGTTGGGTCCGATGATGCCGACGCGATCGCCGCGGAGAATGGCCGTGGATAAATCGCGGACGACGGCGTTGTCGCCGTAGCCGAAACTCACCCGCCGGAGGTCCACGACCAGCTTGCCGGACAGATCGCCGGCGTCGATGCCGAAGCGCGCATTTCCCTGCGCTTCGAGGCGCCGGGCGCGCTCGCTCCGCAACGCCTGCAAGGCGCGCACCCGCCCTTCGTTGCGCGTGCGCCGGGCTTTGATGCCGCCCCGAATCCACGCCTCTTCTTCCGCCAGCTTCTTGTCGAACTTGGCGGACGCGCGCGCCTCGAGCTCCAGCAATTCGTCCTTCTTATTGAGATAGCTGTCGTAGTCGCCGGGAAACGAAACCAATTTGCCCCGGTCGAGGTCGACGATGCGCGTCGCCAGATGCTTCACTAACGTGCGATCGTGTGTGATGAAGATCAGCGCGCCGCGATACGTCAGCAGAAATTTTTCCAGCCAAGTGATCGCGCTGATGTCGAGATGGTTGGTCGGCTCGTCGAGCAACAACAGATCCGGCTCGCTCACCAGAGCGCGGGCCAGCATGACCTGCCGGCGAATCCCGCCGGAGCAATCGGCCAAACTTTTGTCCGCGGGCAAATTCAACCGCGTCAAAACAGTCTCGACTTTCTGGTTGATGTTCCATCCGCCCTGCGCTTCGATGCGCGCATGCAGGCCGGCCAGGCGCTGGAGCGTCGATCGTTCCGCCGCGCCGGCCTCGCGCGTCGCTTCGTGATACTCCGCCAGGAGCGCGCCCAATTCGCCCGATCCGGCGGCGACGACCTGGAACACGGTCTGGTCGGCATCCGGCGGGACTTCTTGTTCGAGATGCCCCACGCGCAGCGTGTCGTGGCGCCACACGTCGCCCTCGTCCGGCAGCGCCGCGCCGGTGATGACGCGCAGCAAGGTCGATTTACCCGTGCCGTTCCGCCCGATGAGACACACCCGCTCGCCCGCCTCGATTTGAAAATCGACGTGCGCCAACAACGGCAAATGGCCATAGGCGAGCGAAACGTTATCAAAGCGAAGCAGCGTCATGGGAGGAGAAAGTCAAAAGTCAAAAGGCAAAAGTAAAAAGGTAAAACTCAGAGGGTCAAACAAAAGGTAAATCTTTTTCGTCTATGTTTTCAGTCCTTCTTTACGCATGGGCATCAGCCCAGTTCCCTCCGATGTGGATGTCCACGGCCAGTCCGCAGCGCAGATCCGCGGCTTGAGTCATTTCTTTTTCGATCAGCGCGCGCGCCTCTGCTAATTTGTCCGTGGGCACCTCGAACACAAGCTCGTCGTGGACGGTGAGCAGCATCTTGGCGACCGGCGACTTACGCAGTGCCGCGTCCACGGCGATCATCGCTTTCTTGATGATGTCGGCGGCGCTGCCTTGAATCGGCGTGTTGAGGGCCATGCGCTCACCCAGCGCGCGCAGTCGGAAGTTCACGGATTGAAGCTCCGGCAGGTAGCGCCGGCGGCCGAACATGGTCGTCGTGAAGCCGTCGATCCTGGCCTTCTCGACCTGCGCCGCGAGAAACTCCCGGACCTTCGGAAACTGCGCGTAATAGGTTTCGATCAAGCTCGCCGCCTCGTCCATCTCGACGCCGAGCCGCTGCGAGACGCCGTAAGCGGACATGCCGTAGGCGATGCCATAAGAGAACTGTTTCACCTGGCTGCGCATCTGCTGCGTCACGTCGGCCGGCGCGACGCCGTAGATTTTGGCCGCGATCGTCGCGTGAAAGTCGTGCCCCTCGGCAAACGCCCGGCAAAAAGTGTCGTCTTCGCAGAGATGCGCGAGCACCCGAAGCTCGATCTGCGAGTAGTCGGCCGAGAGCAGCACGTGGCCCGGCGGACCGATGAACGCGCGCCGGATGCGGCGGCCCATTTCACCGCGGATCGGAATATTCTGCAGGTTGGGGGCGTTGGAGGCCAGGCGTCCCGTGGCCGCCTTGGTCTGCTCGTAAGTCGTGTGGATGCGATGGCTCGCGGGATCGATCAGCTCCAGCAGCATCTCGGTAAACCCGTTCTTCAGCTTCGATACTTCGCGGTATTCGAGCAGCGCGGCGACGATCGGGTGCGCGCCGGCGAGCTTTTCCAGCTCGGCGGCGTCGGTGGAATAGCCGGTCTTGATTCTCTTGGTTTTTGGCAGCGCGAGCTTTTCAAATAAAATGCGCTGGAGCTGCGGCTGGGAGTTTACGTTGAAGTCCTCTCCGGCGAGCTGCTGCACCGTCCGTTCGAGCGCCGTCATTTTTTGGCCGAAGTCGGCGTCGAGTTTTTGGAGATAATCGCGGTCGATGAGGATGCCCGTATGCTCCATGCGCGCGAGCACCTCGACCAGCGGAAACTCCAGCGTCGTCGCCAGCTCCCAGGCGCCCTGGTTGCGAAGATTCTCTTCGAGAACAGGGGCGACGGCGTGAACCGCCACCGCTTCGCGGGCGACGAGCGGTTTTTCGTTCGCGCCAAAATCGAGACTGGCCTGCCCGCCCGCTTTCGGTTCGGACGGGTCGTCGTCGAGCGAAACGCCGAGATAGCGGCCGACGGTTTCCTTGACCGCGTATCCAGAGGCGGCGCCGGGCTCAAGGAGGTAGGCCGCGATCTTCGTGTCGCAATAGAGTCCTTGAATTTCAACTCCGGAGGTCAAGGCGGAGCGGTACAGCGATTTGGCGTCGTGCGCAATCTTCCTCCGGTCGGCATCTTTAAAAAAACCGGAGAGCCGCCGGAATGCGTCCGCCAGCGGCAGAACGCGCGCTTCACCGGGCGCGTCGCTAAGCGCGAGCCAATTTTCGCTCCAGGCGAGCGCCACGGCTGCGCCCTGGCAAAGATCCGCTTCCGAAGCAAGATCGGAGACGGATTTGAGAGCGAGCGCCGGCGCAGTGACGGCAGCCGCGGCGTGAATCTTGAGCGCCTTCAAGCGCTCGTGCAGCGTAGGGAATTCGAGCGCGGTAAAGAGCTTGCGAACCTTCTCTTCATCCCAGGGCTCCAGATAAATTTTTGCCGGGTCGAGTTCCAGCGGCACGTCGTCGAGCAAGCGCCCGAGCTCTTTGTTGATCCGCACCTGATCCGCGTGCGTCTTGAGCGCCTCGCGCAGTTTCGGCGTGAGCTCGTCCGCGTGGGCGATCACCTGCTCGATGTCGCCGTATTTATTGACGAGCTGCGCGGCGGTCTTGTCGCCGACGCCGGGAATACCCGGCAGATTGTCCGACGTTTCGCCCTTGAGCGCGACAAAATCGATCCATTGATCCGGCGCAACGCCATAGCGCTCGAGCACCGTCGGCTTGTCGTAACGGATGACGTCGGAGATGCCGCGCCGCGTCATGATGACGGAAACGCCGTCGCGGACCAGTTGCAAGATGTCGCGATCGCCGGTGACGATCACGATCTCGCGGCCTTCCACGCCGCAATGTTTGGCCAGCGTCGCCAGGAGATCGTCGGCCTCGTAGCCTTCGAGCTGGAACATGGGAATCCTAAGCGCCTCCAGGACCTCGCGGATCAACGGGAGCTGCTGGCGGAATTTGTCGGGCGTCTCGGGGCGTCCCGCTTTGTATTCCGCGTAGCGGTCGAGCCGGAACTGCGGCGCCCCCTTGTCGAAACAAACGACGACGGCGTCCGGACGCTCGTCGGCAAAGAGCTTGATGAGCATCGCGGTGAAGCCATAGACCGCGTTGGTCACCTGCCCGGATGAGGTGACGAGCGTGTCGGGCAGCGCGAAGAAAGCGCGGTACGCCAGCGAGTGGCCGTCGAGCAGCAGTATTTTTCGCTTGCCGCTTTTTTCCGCCGACGCGGCGTCGCGGCCGGTTTTTCCGCCGCGACTATTTTTATTTTTACCGTTCACGATTTTAGTCTACTATATTCTCCTCCACGGATAGATTCCCAACTCTCTGTGCTTGGCGTAGAGCATGACGAGATAGATCAGGTCGAAAATAAATATGGACACGTAAAGAAAGTTCAGCAGGACCGAGGACGGAAAACGCAGATAAAAAAGTATCGACGGCAGCAGCGTGCCGAGCATCTTGAACAGCGCGATGTAGACCGACTGGCCGCTCGCGTCTCCGCGCCTGAGCAGCATCGCGATGAACAGGACCGACATCATGAGGTTTTGTCCGAAGGCGGCGTACTTGCCGTCCCAATCCTGGAACTCGACGGTGACGGAAAGGATGGCAAAGAAACTTACCATCAATGCCAGGGAAAAAGCGGGATAAAACAACCGCGACGGGAAATCCCGGCCGAAGACGGCCTTGCCGAAGCGGAGCACTTGATAGACGATCGCGAGATCGAACGCGAACCAGACGACGTTGACGTAATTCTGCGGCGGCTCGTGGTGATAAATGAACGAAAAAATAAATTCCCAGGAGATGTTGGCGCCCAGCGCGGCGATCGGCATGCCGTAGGTCTTGTCTCGGAATCCCACCCGGACGATCAGGATGTAGACCAGCGTCCACAGCACGCCGGAGCCGATTTCCAGGCTCCAGCTTATCTCCGGCGGAACCGTCATGCTTTGAGCGTCCTCTCGGGATTATAATGAATCGCCGGTGAAAGACAAAAAGATGCGAAGCAGCGGGCAAAAAAAAGGGGCAACCCGGCCGGTTGCCCCTTTTTTAGTTTATTTCGGTAGAGAAACTACCAGCGGTTGCGTCCGCCGCCTCCGCCTCCTCCTCCTCTGTTTCCGCCCCGGTCGCCGCCGCCGCCCCCGCCTTCGCGGCGCTCCTGCGGCTTGGCCTCGTTGACGACCAGCGTGCGCCCGTCGAGCTGAGTGCCGTTCAAGGCCTCGATCGCTTTCTGGGCTTCCCCACCCGAGCTCATCTCGACGAAGCCGAAGCCCCGCGATTGGCCCGTGAATTTATCCGAGATCACGCGGGCGGATTCCACCGTCCCGTGCGCCTCGAAGATTTCCTGCAGCCGCCCTTCCGTTATGGAATAAGGCAGACCGCCTACATACAATTTATTACCCATGTTCTCCTCCTATGAGAGATGTTATGGTCTATCACCTGGAACTGGCTACCGAACGGGAGTAGAACATGGGGAACTTGATGAGAACCACGCTCTGGCCGGATTTTCCTTAGGTATCGTTTCGCAAGGAGAGACTGTTTAGGCCTTGCTTTTTACATTCCTCTTTCAGAAGGCCCTTTACTGAATTAGGATCTCCACCTTACACGATCCGCCGCGATCTGTCTACCCTTCGCTTAAAATAATTCAAAGGATCAATTCCAGGACTTTACGCCATTAGGGTGAATCCCCTCTTGACAGGGAAGTCCGGGACGGAGACAATGAGACATGGATTTCATCACAATGGACGACCCGCGGCTGGATGAAAGCTTTTCGTTTCTTTTTTCCTTCAAAAAGGGCGACCTTGTCGGATGGAAGGACGAGCCTTCGCTCAAGGGGAAGATAACCGACGGAGTGTTCGTCGGAAAACTTCCCGCCCACGCCGGAGACGACGTGTACCAAAAAGGCAGGACCTTGTACCAGATCAAGCTGGACGAGAACGAGTGCATTGCGGCTGAAACCGAGATCGAAAAGGCCGAAGGACCGGAATACGCCGCGCGAGCCGCCGGATGAGGCCGGGCACTTGAAGTTGGGCCCCAATGAGGCGACGCTATGGAAATTTTCATCAAGCTCGCTTCGCGACACTACGACGTATTAAGGGACCGAACGCCCGTCGATTCTCCCGCCCATAGAGCTATCGGCCAGGCCACGCCCATCGAGCATGCTCTTGGCGGCGTGGAGTTCGAAGGGCTATACTATTCCGTGCGACGAAACCCAGGCGCGGATCCTTCTAGACGTCGCGCGACGATACTGTCCGGAAATCATTCCCGATATCCAGAAAGCGATCAAGCCCGCGTGAGAAGAGCCGATCCGCTTTCATAGATTCCATCATTGTCTCTCTCCCCTGCTCGGGTTGACCTTTTCGATGGTGATGCGGATCACGACCTGCTCTTCCTCTTTCATTTTGTCGCGATACGCCCGCCAATCGGGATGCTCTCCTCTCGCTTGGCGGTGCCAGTAGATCAACAGATCCATGGCCTCCGGCTGCGGAATGATTTCCGCTGTGCCGTGAAGCTGCACATACTTCGAGCCGCTGAAGTCCTCGCCCATGACCAGCATCGATACCCGCGGGTCGCGCCGGATATTCTTGACCTTGAAGGCGGCCGCGCGCGAGTGGAGGATCACGCGGCCCTGGGTATCGATAACCGGAGTGACCAGCGTGATCTGCGGCCAGCCGTCCCGCTTGCGGGCGACGAGCACGCCCCGGTGCTTATCCGCCAAAAATTTCTGAGCCTCGGCGATTTCCATCTTTATATTCTTTCGCTTCCTCGGCTCTTCGCTTGTCCGATAATTTTTCAGGCCGGTCTAAACGATCCAGAGGCGTAAACCGGACCGAGCGCAACGGCGTCTTAAGCGCCCGCCCGGAGAGAGACGCACGGGCGGGCCGATAATTATGGCGTTTTCGACGGCCTGCTATTTCTCCCACAATCTTTCCAGAACTTCCTTCTGCTTGTCGGATAATCGCCGTCCCTGCCTCACTTGCTCGACCAGGCTGGCGATGAAGCTCCGCTCCCAGTCCGTGAATTTGGAGTCGTTGACCTCCTGGCCGAGGCAGGCGACCAGATACTCTTCGCGCGATTTCTGTTGGCGCGGTTTCTCAGGCTCGCGGCGAATTCCTTTGACCATGTGTAAAGCCATGATGCGACGCTCCTTGTGAAAACTTTTTTTACCAATAAACCGCGGGCGGCCCGGGGTCAAGAAAAAAAGCCGTGGCGAGGTTCTGTTCAGTTGCGGCGGAGGAGATTTTTATCCGTCAGCGCCTTGATGACCGCCTGACGTATTCCTTGATCGCGGCATCGACATGGTCCGACTGCGCGCTTCTGGCGGTGCCGGTCCACACGACCTCGTTTTTACCTACGTCGTACAGCGTGGCCTCCGAGGTCGCCACATCGTAGTGCCGGACGCCGGGCGCGCCGTAGAAACCGTGCCAGGTAGCGCCGACGTGGGGACCGAAAACGCCGAAATAAGGATACGGATAAAAGCCGGGGTAATATTCCGTTTTGTGCTCCAACCTGACCGGGCGCACGAAGA
Source organism: uncultured Syntrophobacteraceae bacterium (assembly GCA_964404195.1). Taxonomy (GTDB): domain Bacteria; phylum Desulfobacterota; class Binatia; order UBA9968; family UBA9968; genus JAJPJQ01. Next base: position 24,636 of record CAYOJC010000005.1, on the reverse strand, counting down.
TCGCGGCGTCCGCACCTGCGCTCTTGGCGGCCTGTTTGAGTCTTGCCTCGTCGACGCGCTCATCTTCCGGAATTTGCCGATAGCTCGGCAAGGCGTCCACGCCGGCGGCCTTGAGCTGGACCACGAACTCGTCTTCGAAGTTGCGGCGGATGGCGGCCTCACCGCCGCCCCAGCCTATCATGATCCGTTTGAAGGACGGCGCAGCATAAGCGGGATGGCTCCACTGGCTGACAAACAGGCTCGACGTCGAGCAGCCGGCGAGAGCGAGCGCGGCGGCGAGAAAGACCGTCACAAGGAGAGGCGGAGATTGAGCTTTCATCCGGATCCGGCCCTCCGGCACGGCGTCACTCCTGAACGTGGCAAACCGCCTCGATATTGTTTCCGTCCGGATCGATGACGAATGCCGCGAAATAGTTCACGTGAAAAGTCTATCCCCAACGGGCGCGGAGTCAATGCCGCCGCTTATTTTCGCCTGGCTTTCTTCTTGGTCTCCGGCGGCTCGTCGTCGGGCTCAGGCTCGTCGTCGGCCTCATCCGGGTCTTCTTCGTCCGATTCGGACTCGGCTTCCTCCTCATCCTCTTCATCGTCGGATTTTTCGGGCTTCTTCTTCGAGTCCGAGGCGTCCTCGCTCTTTGTTTCAGGAACGGCCGGCGGCGGCGCCTGTTGTTCGGCCGGACGAAAAGCGAAATACACCACCAGGACGATGACGACGACAAATACGAGGATTCCGATGAGGTTTCGAAAACCGAAGTTCATAAGCCGGCGAAGAGGGCGCGCGGCCTTTCATCTTTCATCTCACGCTCTCCCACTCTCTGAACTTTTCGATTTCTGTTTTGACGGCGGTCAGAGCGAGCCCGACGATCGTCACGTCATCCATGAGACCCAGCCCGGGAATGAAATCCGGTATCGCATCGAGCGGCATCAAAAAATAAACCAGCGCGCCGACCAGGACGACGAGACTTTTTTTCGATAGATCCCTGTAATCTCCCTTGAGCCACGCCCGCACCAGGTGAAAGATCAACTGTAAATCGTCCAAGACCCCTTTCAGCGCCTCCGAGTGCGTCTCCATCTTCCGGACCGCTTGCTCGATCACGCCGCGGAGCTTTTTCGCGTCTCCGATGACGCTCTCGGCCATTTTGACGGCCCGCTTCCAGCCCAGGGTGTTCATGGCGTTACCTCGCGAGAATTTCCCGGTAATGATTAGAATACAACGCCGACGCGCGAGATGCCAAGCGCCGTTCTTCCATCGGAACGGTTGCGGCATGTAGAACGTTTGCAGCGGCGTTCGTGCTTTTTCTCATGCTTCCGCGTAGTCCCCTTTTTATTATGAGCGCAAACGCGATTTTCGCGTCCCCGATCGCTCGCGTTCTTTGCTGTATGTGTTAGAGTATCGGCCATGGCAAGTGAAACATTTAAAAAGCGTCAGAAGGAACTGGCGCGGCAGCAAAAACAGAAGGAAAAGGCGCTCCGGCGGCTACAGCGCAAGGAAGAAAAGGCCAATACCGACGAGTCGCGGACCGACGGTGAAGATCCCGATATCGCAGGCATCCACCCCGGCCCACAACCAAAGCTTTACTGACGGTTTTTTCTCCTCGACCTCCCAACCTTCTTCATCGTCTCTAGATGGAGAGGTGTGTCGGGCTATTCGGCAAGCTCAAGGACTTCCAGCATCTTCATTGCGCGCCCTGCAAAGACCGGTTCCAGTTCGAACTGGGGCTTGTCGTCCTTCAGCAACGGAGCGATGAGATCGCCGAACAAGGCAAAGATGCCCGTCGCTTGGTATTTTTTCGACTCCGCCGTCCGGGAAACCTGAAGATAATATGTTTGCCCTGCTTCGACGTTCATCGCGACTGCGAACCGGGCCTTCTCTCTCCCTCATCGGTCGCTATTTCACGTTTGTCGGGAACGGCATCGACAACCAGAAATTTCTCGCGCGCCAACTTCCCCACGGGCGCTCCGTCGATATCCAGGCGCGCCCATCGGGCGCCCGCCTGCGAGTCGTCCGGACGGAGAAAGAAAATTCTGGCTTTGTCGGCGGGCGCCGGTTGCGCCGCGTAGCGCGTGTCCTGAAACCTGAGACCCGACGAGCAACCGGCGCAGAAGAATAGGAGCACCAAGGCGGCGAAGTTTTTCATCTTGCTTTATTTACGAGCGCGTCTCCACGGCCACGGACGCGGCTTTCATCCCTGCCGCCTCAAGCCTCAAGCCTATGGGTACACTCCGGTCCGTCGAAAGCCGGCGAGTTCACGGCGCGGCTCACCTCGTATCCTTCCATCTCCTCCTCCGCGTAAGGCAGCAGCATCGAGAGCAACACCGCCGGGTCCTTCAGCTCGGGATCGAGCCAGCGGTCTTCGTTTTCCCGGCGCAGGATGACGGGCATGCGATGATGGATCTTTGCAAGGAGAACGTTGGGCGTCGTCGTAACGATCGTGAACGTTTCCATCTCGCCGCTCGCGCCGTTCGGCGGCGTCCACCGGTCCCACAACGCGGCGAAGCCGAACAACGCGCCGCTTTTTAGACGGAAATGCATGGGGATCTTTCGTTTTCCGTCCGCGGCCCATTCGTAAAATCCCGTGGCGGGCACGATGCAGCGGCGCGTAAACAAGAGGCGCTTGAAGCTCGGCTTCTCCGCCAGCGTCTCGGCGCGCGCGTTGATCATCTTCTGCCCGATGGCCGCGTCTTTGGCCCACGACGGCACCAGGCCCCATCGCTGCGGCCGCACGTGGCGGAATTCTTCGCCGACGATCACCGGTCCGGTATGTCCGGGCGCGAGATTATACCTCGGCTCAAAAAGCTTTGGATCAATCGACTCGCCGGCAAAAGATTCGGACGCCTTGAAACGGGCCAAAATCCTTTGCCTCTCTTCTTTACGGGAAAACCGTCCGCACATGAATTTACATTATCAACAATCGTGCGTCACGTCGCGTGTTCCATACTTTCGTATTTTCGCAATTGCGAAAGCGTGAAAATGTCATGGGGCGCGGTCGTGTAGAAGGTGAGATTCGACACATGATCCCAAACAGTTCGGTCTAGCTACGCACTTCTTACGCCGGTTCCGATGAACCGCGCTTACATAGAGCACTACAATGTCCAGACTAAAAATTCTAACTGTTAGAGTCCAATACTCGGTTAGCTTCGCAACGTCTCGCCATTTAAAACTGTTGCAATTACAGCGCGCTTGCGCGACTATACTCCTTCTTGGTCCTTCGCGCGTCTAACCTTCGGAAGGCATGAGGCAAATGGCGTGAGAAGGGATCACCAGGACGATCAGGAGGAGACGAAATCATGAAGCAGGCCCACAAAACCATGAAGAAACTATTAGCCGTTTTAGTCGCCGTGAGCTTCCTCTCGGCGCCGGCGGCGAGCATAAGCCCGTTCGCCGCTCTGCCCGCGGAGGCACAGGAATATGGTCAACCGCAGGACCGTTATTCCCGCCAACAGCTCGAAAACCTGCTGGCGCCGGTGGCGCTCTATCCCGACCCGCTGCTTGCGCAGGTCCTGGTCGCCGCGACGTTCGACGAAGATATCGAGGAGGCTTCGAGCTTTGTGCGCCGTTATCGCGACCCCAACGCAGTCGATGATCAGCCGTGGGACGTGAGCGTCAAGGCCGTCGCCCACTATCCGTCCGTCATCCATATGATGGCCGACAAGATCGACTGGACGGTGGCGCTGGGCCAGGCCTACGTCGAGCAGCCCGAGGACGTGATGGACGCCGTCCAGTTCCTCAGGAGGCAGGCGCAAAAGGCCGGCAACCTGGTCTCGAACGACTACCATCGCGTGGTCGTCGAGAGAGAATACGTCGAGATCGTGCCGTATCGTCCCGACGTCATCTTCGTGCCCGTCTATCAACCCGAAGTCGTCTTCTTCGCCCCGGCGGCTGTCATCACCTTCGGCGTGGCCTTTCCCATCGGGGTGTGGCTGATCCACGACTTCGACTGGCACGGGCACCGCGTGTACTACCACGGCTGGCGCGGCAACCGTGATTGGATCGTCCGCAGCCGCCCGAACATCAGGATCACCAACATCTACGTCAACAATAATTTCAATACCGTTCGCATCAACCGCAACGTCGTGCGGCGGAACGTGAACGTGACCAACTTGAACCGTTTCAACACCGTCAACCGCGAAGTCAATTTCACCAACGTCGAGCGCCGGAACCAGGCCAGAGGCGCCGCCGGCAACGTCCGGGGGGCGAGCCGGCGCGAGGGGGCGGTGAAAGGGCAGCCGGCGGTGAAGGCGCTGCAAAAAGATCGCGACCGCGGCGGCGCTGCCGTTGCCCCGCGGACTAAGGGCGAGGACCGTAGCGACGTGAAGCAGAAAGACTCTTCGCGGCGCGAGCCGGCCAAACGGCTCAAGGCCCCGGTCGAAAAAACGCCGGACGGCAACGCGGACCGGCAAAAACAAGGGCGCGACGCGCAGGACCGCCCGCCGCGACAGTTGCGCCAGGGCCAGGACGGCCCGGCGAAGCAACTCGACAAGGGCGGGCAGGCGGCGCGGGAACAGGGGCGAGCGAAGCAGCCTCAAGGCAAGCAGAAAAAAGGGGAAGAAAAAAAGCATCAGGGGCCGGATAATTGATAATTTAATCTTCATGATGGCGCCGCCCGCGTTCGCGGGCGGCGCCGCGCGCAGTTTCCCTCCACACATCTTTCCTTCTCTTTTTCACGCTCCCAAGACTCTGTCCTGACTAATCTTTATCCATCTTTCAGCTCTCATCTCTTGCCACTTTTTCAACTAAACCCTTTTCCGTCGCCGCGCGTCTAATCAGGCGTACGGGTGGAGTGTCGGGTAAACACCTAAGGATGATCAGAAGGAATTTTAAATAAGGGCCTAAAAACCATGAAGAAACCTTTGGCCATTTTGCTCGCGGTAAGCTTGTTATCGGCGCCGGCGGCCGGCGCGATTCCCTTCGCCGCCGCGCCCGCGAATGCGCAGGAACGTTACGATCGCCAAGACGACGAGCGCTTTACCCGCGATCAGTTGGAGAACCTGCTGGCGCCGGTCGCGCTCTATCCCGACCCTCTGCTGGCGCAAATCCTGGTCGCGGCGACCTTTGTCGATGACATCGAGGACGCGTCCAGCTTCGTGCGCGGCTATCGCGATCCCAACGCCATCGACGATCAGCCCTGGGACGTGAGCGTCAAGGCCGTCGCCCACTATCCGTCCGTGATTCACATGATGGCCGACCGGATCGACTGGACGATCGCGCTGGGCCAGGCCTACGTCGAGCAGCCCGAGGACGTGATGGCCTCGGTCCAGTTCCTGAGATGGAGGGCGCATCGCGCCGGCAACCTGGCATCGAACCCGTACCACGAAGTGATCGTCGAGCGGGAGTACGTCGAGATCGTCCCTGTCCAGCCCGAAGTCATCTACGTGCCCGTGTACGAGCCGGATATTATTTTCTTCCAGCCGGCGGCCTTCATCACCTTCGGTGTGGGATTCCCCATCGGGGTTTGGCTGAACCGCGACTGCGACTGGCACGGGCACCGCGTTTTCTACCATGGCTGGCGCGGCGGCCGTCACTGGCGCGGCAACCGTTACTGGGCCAACAGAAGCCGCCCGCACGTGAGGATCAACAACGTCTACGTCAACAATCGTTTCAACAATGTCCGCGTCAATCGAGACGTGACACGCCGGAACGTGAACGTCGCCAACCTGAACCGCTTCACCAGCGTCAACCGCGAGGTCAGGTTCGACAACGTCGAGCGGCGCAACCGCGCCCGCGGCCGCGACGGCGATCCCGGCAACTTCAGGACCGGCCGGCGCGACGCGGACAATCCGCGAAACGACAATCTCCCCGGCCGGCCCGGTGTCGCCCCGCGGTCGGGACGGGAAGATCGCGATCGAGGTCCGGAAAATAGATCGATCCAACCTCTCGATCGGCGGCAACAGGCGCGCGAGTCGCGGGAAGAAAACCGGGCTGAGGCACGGGAGAGACTGCGTCAAGCGCGGGAGCAACGCGCGCCGGGAGGGCGCCAGGGAAATCCCGCGGAACAGACGCCGGACAGCCGCTCGCTCCGATCGCGGGAGGAAAGACCGCCGGAGGGGAGAGTAGACCGGTCGCAGCGAGGGCGCGACGCGCAGGATCAAAACCGGGCCGAGGCGCGCGAGCGGCTGCGCCAGTCCCGGGAATCACGGGAACAACGCGCGCGGGGAGGGCGTCAGGAAGCTCCGGCCGATAACGGTGCGTTTCGCGGGCGAGAGCCGGCGCCGCTGCCGCAGCAGCCGCAAGCCCGGCCGCGAACCCGTGAAGAGAGACCGCCGCAGCCGCAGGATAACCGGTCGCTTCGCGGCCGCGGAGACAGACCGCCGCAGCCGCGTGAGGATAGACGACAGCGGACGCGTGAGGACAGACGGGCACCGGCGATTGCCCGGCCGAGGCCCAATCCGGCTCCCGAAGTCGCGCGGCCGGCGCCGCAGGGATCTTCGAGAGAGGCTGGAGACGTCGGACGGGCGCCGCGCGGGACGTTGCGTGAGGACAGGAGCGTCGATCGAAATAAGACGAGCGGCGAAAGGCGTGAGGCGAGAGAAAAGAGAAAAGGAATCGAGAATCGCGATCGCGGGAGAGAGATCTGACGATCAAATAGGCGAGAGGCGCGAGGCTTTTATTCCTCCTGCGTCCCGCCTCAAGCCTCGTGGCTATCGGCGCGCGGCGCGTTGGGGCCGACGTCTTTCCGCGTGACGTAGTCGATGATCTGAATCATTTCCGCCGGTCCCGAGCGGTTGCCCATCATGATCATCGGGCCGGTGCCCGAATTTTCCAACCGATAGAAAGACCCGCCGGTGATCAGGGCCGCCATGCCCGGCTTGAGCACCGCCTTACCGGCGTCCGGAAAGTGCATGGTACACTCGCCTTCGATGACGTAGAACGTTTGGTCGGCATTGTGGCAGTGCATCTCGTCGGTCTGCCCCGGCTTGTAGTAGTGCATCCAGGCGTGGAAGCGCGGCGTGTTGAAGATGTTCTTGCGCCGTTTCTCCCGGTGCGCTCGCTCGACCATATCGACGATCTCAATGCCCATGACGATCTCCTTTCGCAGATGAGCGCGTGCTCGCGATCGAATTTAGCGCGCTCGCCGCGAGGAAGCAAGCCTATGGAAGGCGTGAGGCAAGAGGCAACAGGCGGGAGAACAGATCGCGGTCGTGGAAATAGTAATTCCTCATCAAATGCCGAGGAAAGCGAAAAAGCGCGCGGCGGCTTTGGGCCGGAAAGACTGGACATGGCGGACGATCGCGCGCATTTCCTCGCCGTTCGGCGGCACATATCCAAAGTCCGCCGGCTTATGATTTTGGATAAAGTCGACGACCTCCTCCACTCTCAACACCGGCACGGCGGGTTTGTAGAGCTTGTTGGTTGCGCCTTGATTCGTTAGGACCACGACGGCGACGACGGAGGGAATTTTTTCTTTCCGGTGAGCCAAGGGCGCCGCGAGACTATTGCGCACGGCGATCGCCTTGTTTTTCGCCTGGCGGCTCACGCTCGGAATCCTGCGCCGGTTAACGTACCACTCGTAACCCTCGCATTTGACTTCACCCGCGTAATTCCTGGATTCGATGGCGAACAAGCCGTTCGGGCCGATGACGAAATTGTCGAGGTAGCCCTTGTTTTCCGGCAAACGCAGGTCGTCGAGGACGACGTAGTCGTCAGGCAGGACCTTCAAAGCTTCGGTAACCGCCGACTGTCGTTTACGGGCCGGAAACCAGCGCTCCGCGAACCGGCTTTTCGCCTGGACCAGCGAGATCGTCAGGACCGGCGCGAACAGACCCGCGAATTGTGAGTTAAAAACAAACGCCGCCGCCAGAATCGCAAGCCGCACGGCAAAGTCGATCAGCCCATCCGAGCTGAGCAGTTCAACGCGGCTGCCGGCAACTTCGCCTTCCGGTTGCAATAGTGTCATGGCTATGGCGCATCAAGCGCAAGATGCAGGCCAGGAAGGGTAAGAATGAAAACGGAAACGATGGAAAACTAAAACAAAGCGGAAGGGAGCAAAATGGAGCGTTAAGGAACAAAGATGAAATTGAAAACGATGAAAACGGGAGAAAGGTCCCAGGGTGAAAAAGGTTGAAGGGGTAAGCGGAAGACGGGAGCGAAATTGCGCAGACGGAAAACGGCAAAGTGCCGCAAGGCGGAATCGGCCAAGGGATCAAAACGAAACGATGAAACCCGGTGCCGTTTTCATCGTTTGCTTTATAACACGCTCTTCCCTCCGAACCGGCTTTGCCACTGCGGGATGACTTCCGTGTTGTAGACGTTGTCGGGCACTTCGCCGCGGAGCGCGGAGACGACCGACTTCGTCGCCCAGGCGACTCCCGGCTTGAGGCCGCTGCCGACGTTGGAGGAGACCATGTGCGGAGAGATCAGCACCTTGTCGCCCATTTTTCTGAGCGGGCTGTCGGCGGCCAGCGGCTCGGTCTCGAAGACGTCGAGCGCCGCTCCCGCGATCCGGCTTTTCTCCAGCGCATCGATCAACGCCTTTTCGTCCACGCAAAGACCGCGCGACGTGTTGACGAGGATCGCCGAAGGTTTCATGAGCGCGAGCTGGGCCGCGCCGATCATGCGGCGCGTTTCTTTGGTCAGCACGACGTGGAGCGTGACCACGTCGGACGCACGCAAGAGCGTCTGCAGGTCCACGCGCTCGACGCCGAGCTCGGCGAACTTCGAATCGGGAACGTAGGGGTCGCAGCCGATCATCCGCATTCCCCACGGCCGCATGAGCCGGGCGATCCGGCCGCCGATCCGTCCCAGGCCGACGATGCCGAGCGTGATGCCGGCATAGCCGTCGCTCGCGCGCGAGCCGAAGTAGGTCCCCTGATAGTCCAGGTTGCGCCATGCCGTGGGATTCTCTTTCAGATAGCGGTCCCTTTCCCGGACTTTTTTGAGCAGCGCCAGCATGTTGGTGATCGCGCCTTCCGCGACTCCGCCCCAGTTCGATTCGGTCGGCGAATGCGTGACGAGAATCCCCAGCTCCGTCGCCGCGTCGACGTCCACGTCGTCCACGCCGATCGTGTATTTGGCGACGATGCGGAGATTTTTGGAGCTCTGCATGATTTTTTGCGTGATCGGCGTGCTTCGGATCGACGTTCCCACCAGGGCGTCGGAGCCTTCGGCCATTTTCGCCATCTCCAACTCGCTGTCTCCCTGAGGCGTGTCCCAGTTGGCCTTCCCCATCACCAGCTCGCAACCGTTGTCCCGGAGTATCTTGTCGCTCTCCCCGGTGGGATCCGCCGGCGCGAAAACAAAAACTTTGGCCTTGCTCATCACCGTGCTCCTTTTCTCACCAGACCGTTGAAAAAGACTCAACCGCTGGGCAATAACGGTTTTTTCTCTCCTCACGCCTTTAATACAAGCAGCCAACACGGCAAGTCAACAGGAACGCCTTGCAGTCCCACCTCCCAGACGGTAGAAATTAAACAGAGACACGAAAATGCGCCGGCTTTTAATATCCGAGTTTCTGTTTCTCTTTTCCGCTTTCATGGTTCGAGTCTGCCTCACCATGACCCTGAGTATAATCGAATGGGGCATCCTTCCGCTTTCATGCTTTCCACCATCCGCCGGTGCGCAGCTTCCGCCCGCGCTGGAAGAAACGGCGAAAAAAGAAGGCGAGGTCGTCGTCTACGGCGCCGTCGTGGGCCAGGCCTCCAGGCAGATCATCGAGCTGTTCGAGAGCCGGTATGGGATCAAGGTCAACAACTGGCGCGGCGACGCGAAAGACGTCGTCAATCGCGTTCTGCCGCAGGCCAAGAGCGGCATAATTCTCTTCGATGTGGTTCTAGGGAACGAGATCGTGATGGCGGCGCTGGAACAAAAGGGCATTCTCGATTCGTTCGCGCCGCCCGCGGCTCAGGGTTTCGCCAAGCACTTTCTCGACCCGGAGCACGCGATGACGCCGTGGCGGGCGCTGCCCTTCGGCATCAACTTCAACAGCGATCGTTTGAAGGCGGATCGGACGCCGAAGACGTGGGAGGATTTGCTCGATCCCAAATGGCGGAGAAAATTCGTCATGCCCAATCCAGCGCTGCACCCGCCGACGCTGCAATTCCTTCTCAACCTGGACAAGATATTGGGGCCCAAATGGCTCGCCGTCGTCGAAGGATGGGCCAAGCAAAGACCGCAATTGACGCGCGGCTTTCCCGAGGAGATTCCGCTCCTGACTTCCGGCAAGGCGCCGCTCGGCATCAGCTACATCAAGGACAAATTCCAGTTCGCCGGACCGATCGATTACGTGAGAATGAACCGGTATCTCGCCTCTCTCAGCTTCATCTCCGTTGCGCGCAAGGCGCCGCATCCGAACGCGGCGCGCCTGTTCACCGATTTTTTTCTCGGACCGGAGCCGCAGCAAATCTTCGCGAACCTGGGCGAGTACGTCCTGCATCCCGAGATCGAGGACCGCTTCCGCAACGAGGTCAGGGACGAACAGATGGTCGTGATGAGACTGCCGTCCGAGGCGGAGAGGGAGCGGTGGACGAAGAAATTCCGCGAAATGTTCAAGCAGTAGAACAGGCGGTAGGCTGTAGGCGATAGGCAGTAGTCAGGAGAAAGATAACAGGATAGAAAGCCACAGAACAAAGGTCGCGTGTTACTGAGATGCTTCTTATCTACCGCCTACAGCCTAACGCCTTTTTTTCTAGTCCATCGTCGCCAGCGCGCCGCCGTCCACCAGCAGATCGGCGGCGGTGATGAAGTCGGATTCCTCCAAACAGAAAAAGAGCACGGCCGCGGCGATGTCGGCGGGAACTCCGCGGCGTCCGACGAGGTTTTTGACGTGGCGGTTTTCCGGCACGGCGTCCTGGCCGACCGGCGAGCCGATGCGGTTGGGCGTAACCGAGTTGACCCGGATTCCGTACGGCGCGAGCTGCACCGCCAGCGAGCGCGTGAGATTCAGCACTCCTCCCTTGGCCGCCGTATAGGCGGTGGCGTCAGGCCGGCCCACGTACCCGGAAGTCGAGGCGATGTTGACGATGCGTCCTTTGCGTTTTTGGTCGACCATCCTGCGCGCGACCGATTTGACGCAAAGAAACACGCTTTTCAGCGTCACGTCCATCACCTTGTCCCATTCCTCTTCGCTGAGATCGAAAATGTTCTTGCGGTCGGTCCACGCGGCGTTGTTGACCAGGATGTCGATTCCGCCCCATTTTCGCACGACCGTCTCGACCATTTTTTCGACGTCGGTCGAGGAAGACACGTCGCACACGACCGCCAGCGCGCTGTCTCGCCGAGCCGCGTTGATCTCCGCCGCGACCTTTTCTCCCCTGCCTTTGTCCAGATCGACGACCGCGACGCGCGCTCCCTCTTGGGCGAATCTCCGGGAGATCTCCTCGCCGATGTTGCGTCCCGCTCCGGTGACGACGGCCACTTTGTTTTCCAGTCGCATGACAAACTCCTTTCGCTCGCGAACTCACGCTACTCCTAATGCGTTTCGTATTCCCGCGCAAGAGCCGAGGACCGTGATCGTGCTCGCCCTTCGACTTTGCTCAGGGCTATGAGCTTGCCGAATGGTTACTCGTGCTCGTAATCGGAGCGGTCCGGGACGAACACGAGCACGCTCCTTCGAAGGATCACTTCGAAGAGACACGAGCACGACTTTCCACATTTGTTATTTGTGAAAAATTCAGGTACTAACACGGCTATCGCTTTTCATCGTCAGAACCGCGAAAAATTCCCGTTGAGAGCGCCGGAAAAATTCCGATGAAAATTCCCCTTCTCGACCTGACACGAAAATATCGCGCGATCGAAGGCGAGCTGCGCGCCAAGTGGGACGAAGCGCTCTCCTCGATGCGTCTGTTAAACGGCACGAACCTCGCGGCATTCGAGCGCGAGTTCGCCCGCTACTGCGGCGTCAAGCACGCCATCGGGGTGGCCTCGGGCACCGACGCGATTTTTCTTTCGCTCCGCGCGCTCGGAGTTTCGAGCGGCGACGAAGTGATCCTCGCGGCGCACGTTCCCGCGCCGGTCATCGAGCCGATTTTTTCGGTCGGCGCCACGCCGGTGCTCGTGGAAAAAGCCCAGGGCGACTACGGGCCGGACCTGAGCTCGCTCAAGGCGGCAATTACGCCGAGAACCCGGGCGATCATCGCGGTCCACATGCTCGGTCTGCCGTGCGACATGGACGCGATCGTTAAAATCGCCGCGGAAAAAAATATCGCCGTCGTCGAAGACGCCTCTCAGGCCCAGGGCGCCGTATATAAAGGAAGGCGGGCCGCCGGCCTGGGAGAGATCACGCCGATGAGCCTGGGGCCGGTTAAAAATCTCGCCTGCTACGGCGACGGCGGCGTGACGCTCACCAACGACGACGCGCTGGCCGAGGCGGTGCGCCTGCTGCGCGTCCACGGGCAGGCGGAGAAATACAACCACAAGATCTACGGCTGGAACAGCCGGCTGGACGAGCTGCAGGCCGCGCTTTTGTGCGTCAAGCTGCCGACGCTCGACCGGGACAACGCGCGACGGCGCGCGATCGCTGCGCGCTACAGCGAGGCTTTCAAGGACCTGCCGCTGCGGACGCCGCCTGTGTTTCCCGACCGCCAGAGCGTCTATCATCAATACGCGCTGGAGACGCCGGAGCGCGGCGCGCTGAAGAAATTTCTCGACGGCAAGGGGATCGGCACCGGCATCTACTATCCGCTCTGCCTGCATCATCACGAGTCCTGGCGCGCTCACGGCCTGCCGGCGTACTCTCTGCCCGAGGCCGAGAGATACGCGCGCGAGAACGTAGCCCTGCCGGTATTCGCCGAATTGAGCGATGAAGAAGTCGAAACCATCGCCGCCGCGGTTCGGGAATACTTCCTGGCGAGAGGCAGATAGTCTTGGCACAGCCCGTCCGGCTCTCCGTCGTCGCGCCGATGCACAATGAAGAGGGCAACGCACGCGCGCTTTACGAGGCGATTCGCGAAACGCTGGAGCGGCTCGGCGAGCCGTATGAAGTTATTTTCGTGAACGATACCAGCTCGGACGGCACGCTCTCGATCATGAAAGAGATCGCAGCGCGCGACCGCCGGTTTCACTACCTCGACCTGGCAACGAACGTCGGCGAGAACTGGGCGCTGCTCGCCGGCGTCTCCAAGGCGGCGGGCGAGGTGATCGTGACGATCGACGGCGATTATCAGAACGACCCATCGTACATCCCGGCCATGCTGGAGAGATTGTCTCAAGGGTATCGCGTCGTTTCCGGTTGGCGCAGAAACCGGGTCGGGAGCTACTGGGACCGGCGGCTCCCTTCGCTCATAGCGAATACGCTGATCCGCCTGGTCAGCGGCGTCCCGGTGCACGACTGCGGCTGCGGCTTGAAGGCCTACCGGCGCGAGGCGATCGACGGCAAGTACGTGCCTAAAGGATTCATGAACCGATTTTCTCCGGTCGTGTTCGGCGTCAAGGCGGACGAATTTTCCGAGGTCGAGATCATCGACCGCGAGCGTAGGGCCGGCACGTCGCATTACGGCATCAGCCGCGTCTTCGAGGTCATGCGCGACCTCTGCGTCCTGCCGTTCGCGGTGCGCGGCGCGGCGAAATGGCTCAGCCGGCTCAGCAAGCTCCGGTGGATCTCGGTCACGGCCGGCGCGTTTTTTTTGATTCTCGGGTGGAGCCTCTTAGCACTCGCGGCGTTCATCGTCGCGCTCGCGTCCTACGCCAACGCGCGCAGTCTCGAGCGCTTCGTCGAGGCGCAGATGCGGCCGCCGTTCCGGATTAGAGAGTTCCGTTAGTTTCACTTTTCATGGATACCCGAAACGTCACATTGTTGATTGAAGCGAACTTCAGTAGGCAGTATGCAGTAAGCAGTAGGCAGGACAAAGCCCACGATCCTCTTTTACTGCCGTCTGCTTACTGCTTACTCTGACTTAATTATGAAGATCTCCGTCGCATTGGTGGGCGCCGGCTATTGGGGCAGAAAGCTCTTGCCCAAGTTTCGCGCGGCCAAGGACTGTTCGGTCGCCACAGTCTGCGATCTCGACGCGGGTTACCGCGCCGAGATCGAGAAGGCGTTTCCCGGAACGCCGACGACCGCTTCTTACGAGGACGTTCTCAAAGATCCTAAGATCGACGCCATCCTCCTCGTGACGCCGCCGGCGACGCATTTTTCGCTCGGGAAAAAAGCGATCGAAGCGGGAAAACACATCTGGATCGAAAAACCGCTGGCACTGCGCCTCGCCGAGGGGAAGCAGATGGTCGAGCTGGCGGAGAAAAAAAAGACCGTCCTCTTCGTCGATCACACCTTTCTTTACGACCGCGCCATCCGCATGGCGCACGACATGATCGGCAGCGGCGAAATGGGTGATGTCCACCACGTCTTTTTGCAGCGGCTGAATCTCGGGCGCATCAAGCGCGATTCCAACGTGTGGTGGAACTCCGCGCCGCACGACGTTTCCATCCTGCTCTATCTCTTGAAGGGCCGGCCCGCGAGCGTGGCGCTGCACGGCTACCGCTATCTTCAGCCGGACGTGGAAGATCTCAACATGGCGGCGGTCGAGATGTCCGACGGCGCCTCCGCGTTCATCTATCACAATTGGCTTTTTCCCGAGAACACGGCGAAGCTCACCGTCATCGGCAGCAAGAAAATGCTCACGTACGAGGGCAAGTTCGATAAACGCGCTGCGACGCTCTACGAATACGCCACGGGTTCCGAAATTGGCGGCGGCGGAGCGAGCCAGGAGTTGGCCAATACCATTCCCTCGAAGGTCATCTCCCAGCGCCAGCTCGAAGGCGTCGCGTCCGAAGAGCCGCTGGCGACCGCGGTCGCCGATTTCCTGGGCAGCATCCGCGAGCGCCGCGCGCCGGTCTCCGACGGCAAATTTTCCCTCAAGGTCCTCGCCGTGCTCGAAGCCGCCGAGCAATCGCTGCGCTCGGGTGGAAAGAAAATAGCGATCGAACTCTGATATACAGTAGGAAGAAAGCAGAAAGCAGTAAGCGGCAAAAAACTCATTCCCTGCTTACCGCCTACCGCCATATGAACGAAGATTCCAAACCCTCCAGAGCGGATCACCAAAGTTATTTACTTCCCGCCGCCATCCTCGCTCTCTGCTTCGCGCTCTATTTCTGGGGCCTGTGGGCCGTCCCGTTTTACGACAAAGGCGAGCCGCGCGAGGGTCTCGTAGTCTGGGAAATCTGGCACAACGAAAGTTGGATCTTGCCGCTCCGCGCCGGCGTCGATATTCCTTCGAAGCCGCCCATGTTTCACTGGATCGCGGCCGTGACATCGCTCGCGAGCGGTTCGTTCAACGAGTTCACGGTCCGCTTTCCCTCGGCGCTGCTCGCGACGCTCGGCGTCCTGCTCACCTATCTGGCGGGCGCGCGCCTCTGGGGTAAGTCCGCCGGCATCGCCGCCGCGGTCGTTCTGGCCACCAGCTCCGAATGGTGGCGGGCCGCGACGAGCGCGCGCGTGGACATGACGCTGACTTTTTTCATGCTTTGCACGTTCCTCTACTTTTACTTTCTCTATAAATCCGGCGGCGGTCTTCTCGGGAGCCTCGCGCTGGCGCTGTTCGCCGGTCTCGCCACGCTGGCCAAGGGCCCGGTCGGCGCCGCGCTTCCCGGATTCTCAGCGCTGCTGTTTCTTTGGCTGAAGCGCGACTTTGCGTTCGTCAAGCGGCTGCATCTTCCCGTCGCGATTCCGTTCGGCGCCGCCGTCGCCGGCTCGTGGTACCTGCTCGCGGTCGCGCAAGGCGGCGAGAAATTTTTCCTCCGCCAGGTCGTGCACGAGATCGTCATGACGCCGCTCGGCGGTGCCGGCCACAATCACAACTTTTTTTACTACGTTCCCGCGCTCGTCTTCGGCATGGCGCCGTGGAGCCTGTTCTTCCCGGCGCTGGGGATTTTTCTCTGGCAGCGGCGCCGCCGGCTCGCGGAGGAAGATCTGCTCTATCCGCTCGTCTGGTTCGGCGCCGTCCTCGTAATTCTCTCGCTCGCGCTCGGGAAGCGGACCGTATACATTCTACCGCTTTATCCTGCGGTGGCTTTGCTCTTCGGTGCCTTTTGGCAGCGTTTGACGGAAGGCGAATTTACATCGACCCAATGGGTCCGGGCCGCGGCGATCTTCGCCGCCTCCCTTCTATCGTTCGTCTCGGCCATGTTAATAGCGCAGGCGCTCGGCTGGAATCCGATGGGATTCGTCCAATCGTTTTTTCGCTCCAAGGACCGCGAAGGCTTGGCGTTGATATCGGCAGCCATCGATCGACACCGTCCGGCGATTTTTCTTTATTCGGCTCTGACTGCAGTTGCCGTTTTTTTTCTCGTTCGCGCTGCATGGAAGAATACCTGGAACCAGGCGCTTGCGGCGCTGGCCGTGATTATGGCGGGCTTCTTCTGTCTGGCACAAAACGTGTTTCATCCCGCGCTCGCCGCCGCATACGACTTCAAGCCTTTCATGGCGCGCGCGCAGCAAAAGGTTCCGCCGGACGCGCCGCTTATTTTTTACGGCGGCGCCAACAAGGCGCCCGCCTTCTACGTCCGAATTTATTTTCCAAATTTTCAGCAACGGCCTGGGAAATTAGCGCCTCCCTTCTACATGCTGATCTCGGAGAATCCCTGGAAGCCGCTGCAAGGGAAAACCGGACTGGCTGAGCTGGATGCAAGCGAGGCCATCGGGATCGACAGCCGCCAGCGGCTTTTCCTGGTCAAAGTGAGCGAAGCGGCAGAGCTGCAACTTCCCGAAACCGCCGAGCCGGTCGATGAAGGGGTGGAGGAATGACCGAGGCCGGCAGCCGGGCCAGCCGGGGGATTTTTTCCCGTTGGCGCGCGGACGGTTTCGCGGCTATCTTGTTTGGCCTGCTTTCGCTCTTCGTCCTGTTTCACAACCTCGGCGGCCCCGCCCTGTTCGATCCCGACGAGGGCAGGAACGCGGAGATCGCGCGCGAGATCCTGCTGACCAACGACTGGATCGCCCCGTATTACGATTTTCTCCCGCGGCTCGAGAAGCCGGCTTTTTACTACGCGCTCACCGCGCTCTCTTACAAGCTCTTCGGAATATCGGAAGCGGCGGCGCGGTTTCCCTCGGCTGCGTCCGCGTTCGCGGCGCTGTTGCTGGTTTATTTTTTCACCCGGCGGCTTCTGGGCGCGTGGCCGGCGCTCTGGAGCGGACTCGTCCTGCTGACCTGCGTCGAATTCTCCGTCTTTTCCCGCATCGTGATCTTGGACATGACGCTCGCCCTTTTCACAACTCTGGCGCTCGCGGCGTTTTACCTGGCGAGCGCGGCGGAGCGCGGCGGAAAGAAGCGGACCTATTATTTTCTCATGTATGCCGCGCTCGGCTGCGCGACGCTCGTCAAAGGGCCGATCGGCCTCGTCATTCCGGGAATGATCGTAGCGGCCTATCTCGCCGTCCGAAGGAAATGGTCCGCGCCGCTTGAGATGGAGTTGGGTTGGGGGCTGTTGATTTTCTTCGCCATCGTGGCGCCGTGGTACGCATGGGCGGAGATCCGGCGTCCCGGCTATCTCGCCTACTTCCTCGGACAGGAGCACTTCGCCCGCTATCTCACTCCGTATTATCAACGGACCAAGCCGTGGTACTATTTTTTCGTCGTGCTGGCGGGCGGATTTTTTCCCTGGACTTTTTTCCTTCCGAGCCTCGCGTGGCGGCTCTGGAAAAAATCTCTCGACGATTTTTCGCTCTATCTGTTCCTGTGGGCCGTCGTGCCTTTTGTCTTCTTCAGCTTCTCGCGCTCGAAGATGGCGGAATATCTGCTGCCGGTCTATCCGGCGCTGGCGATCCTGGCCGGGAAAACCATAGCGGATGCGCTCGAGAGGTGGGAAGTGTGGCTGCTCGCGCTCGCCTGGCAGGCTCTGAACCTGGTTGCATTATGTTTTCTTCTGGGCTTCCTCTGGCCGCAGCTATTGCCCGCCGATGCCCACGAGGTGCTTCGCCAATTTCCAGCCATGACGATCGCCGCGATCGCGCTGCTCGCCCTGATTATTTTGCCGTGGACGACCTGGACGACATTTCGGCAAAACCGCGAGCGGCTGTTTCCGCCGGCCTGTCTCGTCTTTTTTCTTTTCTTTTTATTCGCTCATCAGTTCGTAGAGCCCATTTCTTTCATCCGCTCGTACAAGGAGCTGGCGGCAAAGTCGGCCCCGCTTATCCGCCCCGAGGACCAGCTTGTGATTTACGATAGTTACCTGCCGAGCCTGCCTTTTTATCTCCGGATCGATAAGCCGATCTGGATCGTGACGCCGGAGAGCGCCGGGAACGTCATGGGAAGTTTTTACGTCGCGGAAAAAAAACCGCCGGCGGCGCCCGGCTACGGCAAAGTGGTCTTTACTCCCGACGAGTTTCAGCGAGAATGGTCGAGCCGCAGGCTGCTCGTCTTCGTAAAACAAAGACGGCTCACCGAGCTTGGCGACGCCAAGGTGTTGCTGCGTTCCGGCGGCATCGCGCTGGTCACCAACCGGTAGCTTGCGGGAAGATCGATAAAAGGCCGCATGGGATGACATGGAAAAAATAGAGCGCAACGATATATTTTTTCTGGCGCTAATTTTGGCCGTTCTCGCGGCGTGGACGTATCTATCGCCGCCGATCTGGAATCATGGCGAGGCGCGCGAGGGGCTGGTGGTGCGGTCCATCGTGCAGGACCACCAGTGGATATTGCCCTTCCGCAACGGCAAGGTCCCGTCGAAGCCACCGATGTTCCATTGGATCGCGGCGTCCCTCGCGCACATTTTCGGCCTCTCGGATTTTACCGTGCGGCTGCCGTCGGTGATCGCCGCGTGGATGATAACGATCCTCACTTTTATTTTGGGAACGGCCATCGGCGGACGAAAGACGGCGTGGCTCGCGGTAGGCGCGCTCCTGGGAATGTATCAATTCTGGGTCTCGGCGACCGAGGCGCGGGTGGACATGGTCTTCACCGCCTGCGTCACGGCCTCCATCGCCGGCTTTTTTTTCTGGCAGCGGGACGGCCGCGAAGGCGGACGTACGCTCTCTTATCTCGCCGCCGCTTGCGCCGTGCTCGCCAAAGGACCGGTCGGGGCCGCACTTCCGGGCATCGTGATCGTGAGCTTTCTCGTCGTCGAGCGGCGCTTCGCCGCGATTTGGAAATTCATCTCGTGGCCCCTGATCGCGCTTGCGCTCGCGATCGATCTCGGCTGGTACGCGCTCGCCTACGGCGTCGCTGGCGTCGAGTTTATCGAGCGGCAGATTATACAAGAGAACATGGACCGGCTTCTCGGCACCCACGGCTTCAAGAGCAATAAGACCATGCTCTCCATGCTGGGCTGGATTCCGACGCGGACTTTCCCGTGGAACCTCGCGCTCCTCTGGGTCCTCGTCCGGCAGCTTCGCGGCGAGCGTCAGGATTCGACCGGACGCTTCCTCGTCGTTTGGTGGGCCGCGATCACGGCGGTTTTTTTCCTGGTCAACATCAAGCGCGCGGTTTATCTGCTGCCGACCTATCCGGCGGTCGCTTTGCTGGCCGCGCGCGCGATCACGGCGGCGGTTGCGAGCGCGGGCGCTTCTGGGGAGAAAATCTCCGCGCCCGTCAGGTGGCTGGAGAGCGCGTTTCGCACGCCCGTGCGGGCCGTGCTCGCGGTGGCCCTGTTGGATCTGGCGCTGATCCTTCCCAACCCGATGGTCTGGAAGCGTTCGGTCTCCTACAAGCCCCGTCTTGCTTTTATCGACGGGATCGGCGGCATGGTTCCGCCGAGCACGCCGCTCTTCGCCGCGCCGAAGCTCGGCGAATCCGATCTCCACATCATCGCTTATCGCCTTCAGCGAACGATCGCGCGCAAGCCGATCGCTTGCGCCCGCCCGAACGAATATTTTCTTTCCGGACTTAAGCCCTCGGATTTCGACGGAGTCGAGACCCGGCTTCTCGCCCGATCGGAGAAGAACAACGTCGTTCTGGCCGTGGTGCTGGCGCCTCCGCGGGGCAAGCCCTGCCCGAAAGAGGCGCCGACACACGCAGAAGATTCCGACACGGATTAATGCCAAAACATTTTTAACTACGCCGGCGCGCGACGAAAGCGAGCCCGCCCACCAGCCCGCTTGCAATCACGATCGCAAGCCAGAGAATTCCACAGGCGACAGCCTTTTCCGGGGCGACGCCGAGCTTGCTCAAAAAGAACAGAAGCCCGCCCTCGCGCAGTCCGATCCCGCTGAAGCTCACCGGCAGCATCGTAATGATATCCACCAGAGGGAAAAAGACGCACGCGTACGACCAGGGAGTTTCAAACTCGAGCGCCCGGCCGATGAGAATCTGAATCCACACCTGAATCAGGTGGAACCCCAGGGACAGACCGGCGGCCCGTGCCAACACGCCCGGACGATTCCAGTACGCGTTGCCGAGAGCGTGGAGCTTTTTTGCCAGAGGATGATCGATCTTTTGCAAAAGGCGACGTCCGAAAGCGAACGAGGGCCAGGCGACTAACGGTCCGAGCGCCAGCGCGTAAGTCGCGTACCGGACGAGCGGCGGAATCAGCACAACGTGATCGGGGAACGCGATCAACGCCGCGGCGCCGATCCAGACCAGGCCCGCCATCCCGACGATTCGATCGGCGAGAATTGAGACGACGGCCAACGCGGCGGCTTCGGCGCGGCCCCGCTCCTGCCCGGCCGATGTTTCGCGCGCCAAGTAGAAGACCTTTCCCGCGTCTCCTCCCAAAGTGCTCGGACCGACCAGATTGAAAAACATGCCGATGTAATAGAACGCGACGAAATCTTTGAGCGGATTGGAAAACCCCAGCGGCCGCGCCAACAGCGCCCACCTCGCTGCGGTGAGAGTCTTGCCGAGTAGGTACGCGAAGAGCGCGAGCAGAACGTACGAAAGCCGCGCCGAGGATAACGCCAGAAAGAACTGGCCAAGATCGAGGCGGAACAAAAAGATCGCGAGCAGAGCGATCCCGACCGCGACTTTCAGAAGGAACACGAAAAGAGCCCGCTGTTTTGCCATGACGACACCGGGCTTCTATCTTCTCGCCCCCCTATTGTCAATCAACCATTCCATTTTAGATTTTCGATTGCCGATCCATCGACGGGCTCAGGACGGTGAGCAGGGTCGAACCGTTTTAGATTGAATCGTTCGACTGAGCTCACGACCAAGTCTAACATCCAGAACCTGTACTGAGCGTAGTCGAAGTATCTAAAATCGAAAATGTGATCGGCCTTGTTCGCCCGCGACGAACAGCTATAATCTCGCCCTAGCAATCCAAGGGGGGAGGCGCCATGAGAATTTTGCACACGATGATTCGGGTCAACGACCTGGAAGAGTCGATCAAGTTTTACTGCGACGTTCTGGGAATGCAGTTGCTCAGAAAAAAAGACTACCCGTCGGGCCGCTTCACGCTGGCTTTCGTCGGTTATGGAACGGAATCCGAGGGAGCGGTCGTCGAGCTGACTTATAATTGGGATACGCATCGATACGATCTCGGCAACGCTTTCGGACATATCGCCGTCGGCGTAGAAGACATTTACAAGACGTGCGAGACGCTGCGCGCCAAAGGGGCGAAAATCGCGCGCGAGCCCGGTCCTATGAAGCACGGCGGAACGGAGATCGCCTTCATCGAGGACCCGAACGGCTACAAGATCGAGCTGATCCAACAGAAATCGTGACGAGGTAGGGGCGGTTCGCGAACCGCCCCTACCTGCGCTCGCGACGATACGAATCACGAACACGAACGCACCTCCCGATTGCATCGACGATCGTTTTCATCTAGGATAATTCGCGTTTTCACTTCAAGACTAATTTCCGTGAAATTCAGGAGAACCGCATGGCAACCATGATTACGAGCGAGTGTATCAACTGCGGCGCCTGTGAGCCGGAGTGTCCCAACAACGCCATCACCCAGGCGGAAGATATCTACGTCATCGATCCTTTGCTGTGCACCGAGTGTGTCGGCTTTCACGACTACGAAGCGTGCGCGGCGGTCTGTCCCGTAGACTGTTGCGTCACCGACCCGAACAACGTGGAAAGCGAAGACGCCTTGATCGTGCGCGCCCGCGCGATCCATCAGGACGTGGCCTTCAGCGATTCTTTCGAGTCGCGCTTCCGCAAGGGCGGAGAAAAGCCGGCGCCTGCCGCTGCGCCGAAAAAGCCCGAGCCTCGTCCCGCGGCTGCGGCGAACGCAGCCGCGGCGCCACAACCGGCGGAGGCCGCCGAGCCGCTCGACGGCGCGGAATCCGAGGCTGCGCTCCCGGCGCTGCCGGACGTCGACTCGTGGAAGATTCCCGTCCGCTGCTTCCAATGCAACCAGACCTACGACACTCCGGTCGGCAGCTTCATGATCGGCAACGTCCTGTGGTGTCCTCACTGCCACAAGTCGATGGTCGTCAAGGACAGCCTCAACTTTCGCATCCGCACTTTTCTCAAAGAATTTTACGACGACTGGGAAAAAGACTCCGTGGAGTCTCACGCCCGCAGAGAGCGTGAGTTGAAAGATGTCCGGGAAAAACGGGCGAAAGAGCTTCGCGAATTCGAGGCGCGGCATCAAAAAGCGCTCGCTACGATCAAAACCCAGTTGCGCGACTTCAGCGAGAATTACGACGCTCCCGGCAGGCCGGCGAAAAAGGGCAGCCCCTTCAGTTGGGGATGATCCGCGTCGATGCTGACCTCCTGGGTTCACCTGTTGGCCCTGACAACTTACGTCGGCGCCATCGCCGGTCTTCTCGTCATCGTTCTTCCCGGCCTCTCCGTGGTCGAGACTCACGAGGGGCGCGTCAAGCTGCTGTCCCGCAGCTTGAAATTTTACAATCCCCTGCAATGCGGCGCGCTGGGACTGCTGGTCATCACCGGCGCGATCCAGGTCACCGATTTGAAGGCAGCCTATCGCGAGATGTTTTCTCGGGAGTTCGGCGCGATGCTCGGGATCAAACTCCTGCTCGCATTCGTCCTGATCCTTCTCAGCACGCAGCAAACGATGGCCGTGGGACTCCGGTTCGTGCGGCGCGCCGAGGGCGGAGAGTCGATCACGCCTCCGGAGCTTGAGACGATAACGAGACGCCTTAGAAACTCAACGGTTATTCTGCTGCTTCTTTCCGCCGTTACGATGTGGATGGGAATGCAGCTCAGGCGCTGAGAAAAACAATTGCTGACGGAGTCTTAAAACCCCATGATCGCAATTCTTTTCGTTTGCTTTTTTCTCTCCGGTGCGGCGGCGCTCGTCTACGAAGTCGTCTGGATGCGGATGCTGACGCAAATCTTCGGCAGCACCGCTTACGCCGTGGCCACGGTGCTCGCCGCATTTATGGCCGGCCTCGCCCTGGGGAGCTATGTCTTCGGCCGTCTGGCAAGCCGCGACAAAAATCTTCTGAGACTCTACGGCATTCTGGAGCTCGGCATCGGCGTCTACGGTTTTCTCGCGCCGCGCTTTTTCAGATCCGCGCGCGGAATTTACGGGCCGCTCTTCTGGCTCTACGATCTGTCGCCGATGGTTTTCAACCTTCTGCTCTTCGTTTTCTCTTTTATTCTGCTTGCCGTGCCGACGTTTCTCATGGGCGCGACGCTTCCGATACTCAGCCAGTTTTTCGTCCGCACCGTCGCGCAGCTCGGCCGGCGCGTGGGCGATCTCTACGCGACCAATACGTTAGGCGCGGTGTTCGGCTGCGCTCTGGCCGGCTACTATCTGATTCCCAAGCTGGGACTCAGCGGAACCGTCTACACGGCCGCGGTCGCCAATCTCGTTATCGCCGCGGTCATTATTCTCGCGAGCAGCCTGCGGGATAGGCCCGAAGGCGTCGCGGCGGCCGAGACCGCGGCGGAGAGCGCGGGCAAAAATCCCCGTTCTCCGCTCGAGTGGCTGCTGCTCGCCGCGATCGCGCTCTCCGGCGCCGCCGCGATGATCTACGAAAACGCGTGGACGCACGCGCTCACGCTGGTGATCGGCGGTTCGGTTTATTCCTTCACGACGATGCTGCTCACCTTTTTGATCGGCTTGGCCGTCGGCGGCTATCTTTACGCCCGGCTGTTCGGCGCGCGCACGGTGCGCGTCGGCGCGTTCGGCCTGATCGAGCTCGGCGTCGGGCTGACCGCGCTGGCCACGATTCCCTTGTTCGAACAACTGCCGCTCATCTTCATACGCCTAAACCAAAGCTTCGGCGATTCTTTTTCCATGCTGCTGGCGATGCGCGTGCTGCTCGCCTTCGCGGTGATGTTTCTCCCGACGCTTCTGCTCGGGATGACCTTCCCGCTGGTCGTTTGCCTTTTCACGCAGAACATCTACCGCGTCGGCAGCAGCGTCGGCACCACGTACGCCAGCAACACCCTCGGCGCGATCGTCGGCGCGTTCGTCGGCGGCTTTGTTTTGCTCCCGCTGGTCGGCATGCAGCAGAGCATCGTGATCGGCGCGCTGTTGAACCTGGTCGTCGGCTGGACGCTGCTCATCGCCGATCCGCGGCCCGGCAGAGCGCTCCGCTTGGCCCTGGGAGGAGCCGTCGCCGCGGCGATCGCCGTCGTCGCACTGCGCGCCCCGTCGTGGGACCGTTCCATTTTGACGAGCGGCGTCACCGTTTACGCCAACCGGTACACGTCGATCCCGACCGATTCGCTGCGCGTGGAAGAGATGCACCGCGACCGCGTGCTTTATTACCGCGAGGGCCTGACCGCGACGGTCAGCGTGCACCAGGCGCAGAGGAACTATCGCTATTTCAAGACCAACGGAAAAGTGGACGGCTCGTACGGCGACGCGCTCACGATGCTGATGACCGGGTACGTCCCCATGCTGCTCCATCC
>CAYOJC010000004.1:0-94079 GCA_964404195.1 uncultured Syntrophobacteraceae bacterium | reverse complement strand
TGGCAGACTCCGTTTCGCCTGTCGAACTTAGGATAAGGTGCCAACAGCGTGAGACTCTACACTAGGGCTTCTTTGCGAAAGGGCCATTCCATCTCATGAGCTCCCTAAAACTCACCTTGGCTTCGATGCGCTCGCATTCCTTGCGCCGTTGGCGGGTTTTTTTTTCCAGCCAGCGAACCAGGCGCCGCTCGCGATTTCCCCAGGGTATTTCTCCGAGGTAAATCCTGAGAAACCGCATCCGGTCCTGCAGCGATATGCCCGGCAGGACGATGCGGTTCAACTGAACCAGATTCCTTCTCCAGGGCCGATGGGAAAACCAGGACGGGTAACGCCGCGTGCGATCGTTATCCATATAAAAGAAAGTCGGCGCTTTATCCGTCTCAAAGCCGGCCAGGATGTTCGACGCGACCAGATCGCCATGGACGAATCCGTTCCGGTGCAGCCGGCGCGTTTCAAGCGCGAGCTGCGCGAGCCACTTCCGTTTCTTCCTCACTGCCTGCCGGTCCAACGGCGGCGCCAAACACTGCCGCAATACCGCGGCGATCGGCTGCGCGGCGATTTCGGAGGTCAACAGGAAAGCCCGCCCGAGCGCGCCGAAAGTTCTCTCCTCTCCGGCCGCCACGGCCGGCGGAGCGTGAAAGCCGGCGCGGGACAACGCCGCTCCCTGTTTTAACGCGCGCACGGCCTTGGAGTCGCGCAACAAATCCTTGATCGCTCCTCCGCCGCTCGAGGGAGAGTAAATCTTTAAATAGTAGCCCGCGCCTTCCGCTCGCGCGGCGCTGAGCCGCACGGTTTGAGGATGCTTGCGCGGTTCCGCCGACGCCAGGCGGTCGAGAACTTCCGCCCACAAATTGCCGTGCCACTTTTCCGGAAGAACCAGCAGCCGCCATTTTCCCTCGCGATGGAGTTTATATTCAGGTGCAAGCGCCACGCGCCTTGCCTTTCTGAGCGACGGCCATGTCAATTTTTTCCAGCACCGCATCGCTGGTGATCGAGCGCATGCAGACCCGCCCGATCGGACACCGCTTGAGATAGCACGGGGCGCAGACGGCTTTTCCTTGCACAATCAATTCCTGATAGCCGAAAGGCCCCGTGCGCACCGGGTCCGTCGGCCCCCACAATGAAACGACGGGAGTTCCGACGGCGGCGGAGAGATGAATCAGGCCGGAGTCCGGCCCGACGCTGAACTCGGCGCGAGACAAAATTCCAATGACCTGACGCAGAGAGGTCCGGCCGGCCCAATTGAAGAAGCGGGCTTCGCTCGCGCGCTCCATCTCCTCGGCGAAGGGAATGTCATCTTTTCCGCCCAGGAGGACGATCTCCAATCCGTGACGGCGCCGCGCTTCGGTTGCGCTCTTGGCCGCCTCCGCGGGTACCCATCGTTTGCTCTCCCACCGTCCGCCGACCGCGTACGCGGCGAAAGGACCGCCGACCTCCCGCACCATAGTCTCAACGGAGGCTTCCTCATCCGCCAGCAGAGAAAATTTCCACTCGACAGGATAAGGTTCTATACCGAGAAGCTCCGCGAACTTCAAGTAATGGGCGAGCTTTGACGCGCCGTTCTCCGCCGCCGGGATATGGCGGTTGTTGAACAGCCAGTTGAATTCTTTCGCGTCGCGCCGGTGAAAGCCCACGCGCTCGGGCGCGCGCGACCACCAGCTCACGAGACCGCTTTTGAGATGCCGCTGCAGGTCCAGGACCAGGTCGAAATTCCCCGAGCGAACGCGGCCGAGAAAAGGCCGGAGGCCGCGCCGCCAGTCGTCGCGCTCGAACAGAATGATCTCGTCCACCGCCGGATGATGCTCGATCAGCGGCAAAGCCGGCCGCTCGATCGACCACGCGATTTTAGCCTGCGGAAATCCCCGCCGCACCAGGTTCGCCAGCGGAATGGCGCGCGTCACGTCGCCGATCGAACCGTGAAGAACGATGAGAATATTTTTGGGAGACGGCTTCATCGCGCCCCTGCCCGACTATAAAAACGGACGAACTCGTCCCAGTCTCCGCGCGAGAGATACCGCCCCTGAGGATCCAACTTTCCGATCGAGCGGCGCAGGCGCGCGAGATTTCGCCGGGCTTTGCCCGCCGGCACCCCGCCGGGAAAAAACTTCGCCTTGTCGAAATCGATGACGTAGCTCTTCAATTCGCCGTCCTCGCGCCGGATCAAAATATTCTTGAGGTTGAGATCTCCATGATAGATGCCCTGACGATGCATGCGGCGAATCACCCGCGCGGCGGCTTCCAGCAACGCTCTCCTTGCGAAAGAATCTTCTTGCAGGGCCGCCCACAAATCGCGCGCGCCTTGGATTTCGCGCGTGACCAGCCAGCCGCGATAAAACGGTCCCCAGACCCGGTCGACTCCAGCGGCCAGAATCTCCACCGTAGGAACGCCGCGGCGCCGCGCCGCTTCGGTGATCGCGAGTTCTCTGAAGGGCCGCGGCGGCCAGGTGGAAAAGATCTCGCCGGTGATATGGCGCAGCACTCCTCCATGGCAATAGCGCCGCACCAAAGCGCCGGCGCCGTTCTCCATCCGTATCAGCGCAAGCTTCGCCCGCCCGTGGAATCCGCTCTCTTCCCTTCCCGCCGATCGGCCGTTCACCAGGCATTCCAGATTCAGATCCGCCGACGCGGCCGCGCGCACCGCAACCAGGAGATCGGGCGCCGGCCGCAATTTTTCGAAGCCTTCGGGGAGATCGCCCCAAAACCAATCGCCCGCCATCTTGCCCAGCCTACGCCCTTCGTTTCACGCCGACGTGCCCGGCTTCCCACGCTTTTGCGCCGCTCAGAAGAACGGCGTAGGAGGCCAGCGACGATAATGCGATGCCGGCGATCCCGCGCGAAAAGATTCGGTTGCGAAAAAGCATCTTGATGAAAATCTTGAGCGAGCAAAACACCGACGACATCGGCCCCGGCGGCGAATCGATTTCGCGTAAATGCTCCGCCCAAAGATCCGAAAGGTCCTGGACGCGCTCGACGGCGCGGCCAAGCTCGGAACATCCGTAGTCTTCAATCCATCCGCGCGCGAGCCGCGGGACGGATCTCCTTTGAGCCCACCAGCCGAGCGGCATCTCTTGGATCTTGCGGCTCAGACGAACCGCAGGGCTCGGGCCGGAAAGGCTTCCCTCGACCCACTCCCCCAAGATACGCGAGCGAACGGCGATCCGATACTCCGAGGCATTCGGCGATCTGTCCTGGCACAGCGCGCGCAGCTCTCTCGCAAGATCTTCGTCCACACGCTCTTCCGCCCAAAGCTGCAAGATCCAATCGGTCCCGATTTCTCCAAAATGATTTTTCGCTTCCGCGAGGGAACGAATGCCGCGGATTCTGAGCGAGGGAAATTCTCCGCCGCCGATCTCGGGGGCGCCGCCGGCGTGAAGCAGCAGAATCTCGTCGGCCCATGCCACGCTCTTCAAGCATTCCACAAGATGTGTCATGTCTCGCAGGCTAAAAACCACGGCGCCGAATGTGGGCATGAGGAGGGCTAGACGACGATCGATTGAGGCAGGTAAGGGTCTGCGCCCGGCGCCGTTTCCCGCGAGCGCTGCTCGAGCAACCGATCTACTCCAAGCAGAACGTCTTCGGCCTTGATCAAGCGCATACAGTCCTCCGTGCCGAGCGGGCAGCTCCGTCCGCCATGCGTGCCGCACGGCCGGCAAGAAAGCTCTTTCTCCACCACCACGGCTTTGGCCGCATAAGGGTAAAATCCAAGCGACGGAGTCGTAGCGCAAAAAATCGCCACTACGGGAACGCCGCGCGCGACCGCCACGTGCATCGGGCCGCTGTCGTTGGTGATGAAAACGTCGCAGCGCTCCACCGCCGCAGCGAGCTCGCCGAGTCCGATGCGCCCCACCAGGCTCGAGGCGGCGTTGTCCGACAGCGCGAGAATTTGTTCCACGACCGCGCGATCGTCGGGACCGCCGAAGAGCACGATCTGGCCGCCGTACTTCCGTTTGAGAGCGACGATCAATTTCGCATACCCTTCCGGCGTCCATCTTTTTGTGTGCCAGACCGATCCGGGATTGACGCCGAAAACGATTTCCCCGCCACCGATTCCGAGAGAATGAAAAAGACGCTCCACCGATTCTCTGGCGGCCACGGAGACTTCGAGACGCGGGGCGCGCCCGCGCTCGCGAAGCTCCACTCCGAGAGGACCCAACAGCGCCAGGTTCCTATCGACGTCGTGAAGGCTCGCATCCCGGTTCACGCGCTGGTGATAAAGAAACCAGCCGGCGCTCTGGCGAAATCCTATCCGGCGGGGAATGCGCGCAAGAAACAACAGCAGCGCGGTGCGCAGAGATTTATGCGGCGAGAGCGCCAGGGTGAAGTTCCGCGCCCGCAGCTCTTGCGCCAGGCGCCGGAGACTCTGCCGCCGGCCGCTCCCGCGCCGTTTGCGATAGGTGATGATTTCATCGATATCCGGATGGCCCGCCAGAATATCCTTGCCCATCGGCGCGCACAGTACGGATAGATGGGCCTTGGGAAAATGACGGCGGACTTCCGCGATCAAAGGGGTGGTCAAGACCAGATCGCCGAGAAAGCTCGTCTGGACGACGAGAATTTTCTCTCTGTCAGGCATAGGCACACAGGCCGGCGGCGGCCAGTTCCTCTCTTAACGGCTCTCCGTCCGGGTGGTGATTCTTTATCCGCGTAAATTAATCGAGCTTGAGCGCTTCATCGATCAGCATAACCGGAATATCGTCCCTGATCGGATACATCAATCGGCACCGTTCGCAGACGAGGCCGTCGCCCGGTGGATTGAGATGAATCTCACCCTTGCATTTCGGGCACGCAAGAATCTCCAACAATTCCTGGCTGATTGGCATGGATCTCGCCTCCGTGCTGAATAATAACAGGAAATCTCCGGCAGAGCCAGTACAACTTCTTGACAGCCGGAGCGTGTTTGCTTACTATCGGCCTACAAAAACGACTATAATCGCTATCCCCCTTCCGCCGATTTTTGAAAAAGAACAGACGATGCAGCTCTCGATCGACAAAGAACGCGTCACGTGGGAAATTACCGATGGCGAAGCCGTCGTCGTCCATTTCGAAACCTCCGCCTACTACGCCCTGAACCCTTCCGGCGCCTATATCTGGACTCTTTTGGCCGGCGAGCGCGCCGGCATCGAGGAGCTTACTCAAAAAGTTGCCGCTTTTTACGGCAGGGTTCCCGGCGAGATCGCGGCGGATATCGCAGCGTTTTTAGAAAGTCTGAGAGCAGAAGACCTCGTCACCGATCGAGCGGCCGGGCCCGGCGCCGAGGTCCATACGCCGGATAAATTCGGACGCAACGGCGACTACCAGCCACCGCGACTGACGAGGTTCGGCGAGCTGGAGAAACTGATTCTAAGCGGGGAATGACCCGGCCCGGATGCCGAGAAAATCTTTTAGAGTATGGATTCGACGCGCGCGCTCCTTCTTGCCAAAGAACTCCAGCTATTGAATTCCACCGAATCCCGCACGCTCTACTTCCACGGCCAAAGCATGTTTCCGTTTCTCCGCGAGGGCGACGAGCTGATCGTCCAGCGCGCGGACTGGAACGAGATCCGCGTGGGGGACGTCGTTACCTATCGGCTTGCCGATAAATTTCCCACGCGGCGAGTCTTCAGAAGGATGGACGACTTTTTGCTGTTGTGGTGCGAGAATTGGCCCGCGCGGCGTTTTCGTGCGGCGCGGGACGACGTGCTCGGCGTCGTTGTGGCGCGGGCGCGGGAGGGTGTCTGGCTGACCCACCGCGACCCCACGTGGCGGCGGGCCGCCCGGCGTGCGCTGCTTAAGTTTTACGCCGCGGCGCTGTTTAAAAAAACGATCCGGACTTTCGCCAGGGCCGGGAGAAAATCCCGTGGATTCCGGAAAAACGCGCACAAGATTTCATCGTCGCCGCCGTCGAATCTTTCCTCGTGATCATCGTGCCCCATGCCGACCTGTCGTCTGAACGCCGGTAGTCTGGCCTTAAATCTCTCTTTTGAACGCAGCTTTTATCCCGACGCCGTGGCCGAGCTTTTGTGCGCCACGCCGGCGCCGATCACACGAGACTCTACAAAAGCGGACGCGGAATTGGTCTTCAGCGAGCGTGAGAATTCGGACGGCTCGAAGGTCACCGTGCCCGAAGACGGCATGGTGATCGTCGATTCGCTCGCGGCGCCGGAAATTCATACCGAAGCGCTGTCCGTTCGCCTCTTTCGCAATGAAGCGCCCGCGCGAATTACCTTTGCGGTTTTGAATCCCGAAATGTCCGAACGCGATTTCAAGGTCCATTTATCCGTGGTTCTCTTTAAAGTTTTATTTCTACTCGATCGCTTGATGCTGCATGCGGCTGCGGTCGACTTCGGCGGCGCCGTCAGCATTTTCATCGGCGCAAAAGGCGCCGGCAAATCCAGCACGTCTCTCTACCTGGCCAGCGCAGGCGGAACCATCCTGGCGGAAGACCGCGTGATCTTGAAGAAGACCGCCGACGGTATTTTTGTCAGCGGCTGCGGCGAGAGATCCCGCATCACGGCCAAGACCGAGCGACATTTTTTCTCGGAGCCGTTGCCGCTGGAACCGATCAACGTCGAAGGCGTCCTCAAGAAACAGTTTCCGGCCGGCCATTTTTTCTCCTCGATGCCGTACCGGGATTACCCGGCGGAGCGGATTTTCTTCAACCGCGTAGGCGCTCGATTCAGGATTACGAATCTCTCCAAAGGCGAGGCGCTCATCAACCTGCTTCGCGAGACTAAAGCGTGGCATCGGTTTGCCGGCGCAGAGGACCATCGCAGACATTTGAGCTTCCTGCGGACCTGCGTCGAGGCGCTGCCCGCTTTCCGGCTCGAGTTGAGTCTGGAGCTCGGCGAGATGGAGAAGCTCGCCGCTTTTCTCGGCGCGCCCCTTTGATTCTATGAAGATCGCGTTCGTCGTCGGCAATGTATTCAAGACGTTTGGCGGCGCGGCTATTTCCAGTCTCGTCTTCCTTAAAAAACTCGAACGGGATTTCAATCACCGCTGCCTCCTGCTGACGCATCACCCCTGCCCGCGGCGGGAGATCGTGAGCGGAATCGATACGGCCGGTTACCGCGACCCGGCGGAATTGCAGGACGCAATCCGCCTGTTTCAACCCGACGTCATGCTCGGCGCGCTCAAAGACGCGACCCACGCGATTCGGGTGGCGAACCGCTTCCGGATTCCCGGCTTTGTCTACCACCACAGCTACGAGTACTGCGAGCCCACGCCGGAGGAGAAAGCGGATTGGGGACTTCCTTCGAACTTCGCCTTCCCCTCCTTGAAGGAGGCCGATTTCGTCCACGACTCATCGGCCGAAATCTTCACCTGCTCGCGCCATATGCAACGGGCGCTTCAAGAAAAACATCGGCGCGCCTCCGACGTTCTCTACTGCGACTTCGATCCCGATGAAGTCTTGTTGGACTCCCACTCGCCGAGCCGGGATTACGTGACCGGAATCTGCGGTTACAGCCATAAAGGCCTGGAGATTTTTCTTCGGCTCGCGGGCGAATTTCCGCGGCAACGTTTTCTTCTTGCGGGAGATTTGGGCTCGGATATCGATCCGTCGTATCGACGCGAGTTCGAAGCGCTGCCGAACCTGGCGCTGCCGGGCCGGATCTCGACGAAGGAACTCCTCGGCCGGAGCAAGCTCGTGCTGGTTCCTTCCCTGTGGCCCGAGCCGTTCGGCCGGATCGCCGTCGAGGCGATGGCCAACGGCATACCGATTCTCGCGAGCTATACGGGAGGACTGCAGGAGATTCTCGGCGACGCGCCGATGGCCGTCAAACCTTTCCGCGATGCCGAAGCATGGGCGGACCGGCTTAAAGCATTGATAGATTCCGCCGAATTGCGCTCGCTCTATGCCGCGCAAGGCAAAGCGCGCGCACAGCCCTTTCTGGAAAGGAATTCCACCTTCGAGTTGGAGGCGCGCCTGAGAACGGCATGCGACAAACAAAAACCCGACTTCAGCGGGCGGAGCATGATCGCCTTTTATGGCGACGTGAATAGACCGGAGTCGGACTCGCTGGTCAATTCCCGGTGGAGCGAGGCCCTTGCCGCCAAGCGCCCTTTCGTTCCGTGCTTTCACGCGTCCGGGTTCGACCTGCCGGATTTTACCGTGCACCACGACTACACGCGCCACTTCACCGAGTTCGTCCCGCCCGAGAGCGGCGCATGCATCGCGGTCCGGACTTCCGATTTCGGCCCCTACCCTCCCGCCTGGGCCGCAAAAATCAATGCAGAGTTCGATCAGTTATGGGTCCATACCGAGTGGATCCGGGAGCAGGCGATCGCGAGCGGCATCGATCCGTCCCGCGTTCGGGTAGTGCCTTTGGGCGTGGACCCGGCGATCTTCCGTCCCGATGGTCCGGTCTATCCGCTATCGACGAAAAAATCTTTTCGCTTTCTCTTCGTGGGCACGGCCGTCGTGCGCAAGGGATTCGATATCCTGTTGAAGGCGTATCGACAAGCCTTCACCCGCGAAGACGACGTTTGCCTGGTGGTCAAGGACCACTCCGCCAATGCGTTTCACTCGGCGACTTACCGTGAAGAGATCGAAGCGATGATGCGGGACGAGAAGGCGCCGGAGATGCTATACCTCGATGAATTCCTGCCGGTCGAGCAACTTGCCGCTTTATATCGGGCCTGCGACGCCGCCGTGTTTCCGTATCGCGCCGAAGGATTTTGTCTTCCCATCCTCGAAGCCATGGCCTGTGGGACGCCGTCGATCGTGCCCAATCTGGGCCCCGCCGTCGATTTCTGTTCCGAGAAAACTTCCTTTCTCATTCCCGCGCTGCGGATCAAACTGCCCGTGAACCGAAAGTATGCCTTGAAGATCGGCGTCGAGGAAGAAATCGCCGCCGTGGATTTTTGCGAAGTGCGGGTGGAAACCTTGACGCGCGCGCTCAAAGAAGTCGTCGCGCTCGCGAAAGAGCAACTCGAAAGCAAAGCAACGGAGGGCGTCCGGTTGGCTCGTACCCGATTCACCTGGGAGCGTTCGGCCGATCGCGTCGCCGGCCTCCTTCAAGAAATTTCACAAGCGGGAGTTCCGGTCCGTTTACAAAACAGCCGGCGCGAAGCCGAGAAAACTTACAAAAGGTTCGAGGCGGCGCGGCGGTTGCTGGCGGAGGATATCGCCCGCCGCGCATCCGCGCGCAATGAAAATTTTCAGTAAGGAATCCGTGCGACCGAAACGCTACGAAGAGAGCTGCTGGCCCACGCCGCGACAAAAGTTGCTTTTGCGCGCGGCCCTATTGCGCGGCGGCGCGGCCGTCCAAGCCTGGCAAGAATGGAAAGCGGACGCGCGCATCGACCGGCTCGATTTAGGCTCGCGCCGTCTGTTGCCTCTGCTCTATAAAAATCTTCAGCGCCACGGGGTGGAAGAGCATCTCATAGACGATCTCAAGCGGGTCTACCGTACCACGTGGTCCAATAACCGGGTCCTGTTTCGCAAGATGGCGGCGCTTTTACGTTCGTTCGACAGTGCGGGCATCCAGACTCTTTTGCTCAAAGGCGCCCCTCTGGTCCTGATGTATTACAGGGACTATGGTCTCCGCCCGATGGCCGACTTCGACGTGCTTGTCCGCACGAAAGACGCTTTGGCCGCCTTCGAACTGCTGAAGCGCTCCGGGTGGATTCCGGCTGCAACGGAGACTCTTTCGGAGCGGCACATATCCGTCAAACACGGCGCGTCGTTCAATAATGCCGCGGGCCAAGAATTCGATCTTCATTGGCATCTGCTGCCGGAATGCTGCCAGCCGGGCGCAGACCAGGACTTCTGGGATGACGCCGTCCCCATCCAAATCGAACAAGTGCCGGCGTATACGCTCAACCCGGCCGACCATCTGCTGCACGTCTGCGCGCACGGCGTTAAATGGAACGCTCTGCCGCCGCTTCGCTGGGTCGCCGACGCAACGGCGATCGTCGGGGGGTCGGAAATAAATTGGCGGCGCCTTACGGCCCAGGCGCAAAAGCGCCGCTTGATTTGGCCGATCAAAGAGGGGTTGAGCTACTTGCGGGAGACATTGGACGCTCCGATTCCGGACAGCGTCTTAATGGAGCTGCGGCGGATGCCCACTTCCAGAATGGAGGACATCGAATACCGCTATCGGACGGGGAACCACAGGGAAAAACTTTTCGGACATCTGCCGGCGCTCTGGATCAACTACCTGCGGGCGGCGGACGACGCTGGAGCGAAACCTAGACTCACGGCATTCATCAAATATCTCCGAATATACTGGGGCGCCGATCGCCCCGGGCAGTTGGTCCTGCGCGCGCTAGCCAAAAGCATGCGGCGGATCTGGAACACTCTGGCCGCGCGCGGAAGGTTTCCGGCAGAGAAGCGTTAACGCGGCTACTCACCCAGGCTGCGCATCCAATCCCATTCCTGGACGAGCCCGTCGTAGAGCTTGACGCGCGGCTGAAAGCCGAGCTTCTTCCGCGCCTCGGCAAGCTCGGCCGCGGTGTGGCGCACGTCGCCCTGCTGCCGGGCGAGCCTTTTGAGCTTGGGCTTGCGGCCCGATATTTTTTCGATCATGCCGATGACTTCCTCGACCGTCGTGCGCGAGCCGCCGCCGAGATTGAAGACCTCGCCCGCGCCCGGATACGTCGCCGCGGCAAAATTCCCTTCGACGATGTCCGAGCAAAAGGTGAAATCCCGGCTCTGTTTTCCATCGTCGTAAATCGGGATCTCTTCTCCGCGGTGATGCGCGCGCATGAGAATGTGAAAGAACATATCCGGCCGCTGGCGCGGGCCATACACCGTGAAGTAGCGGAGCGAGACCGTCGGCACGGCGAACTCCTTCCAGTAGAGGTAGCAGAGCTGCTCGGCGGAAAGCTTGCTCACCCCGTAAGGCGATACCGGCCGCGTCAGGCCCGTCTCGCGCATCGGGAGATCGGTCGTGTCTCCGTACACGGACGAAGACGAAGCGTACACGAATTTCTTGATGGCGGATTTTTTGCTCGCCTCCAGAAGCTTTTGCGTCGCCAGGATATTGTTGTGCGTGTATTCGACAAACTCCCGGCCCCAACTGGAGCGCACGCCGGGCTGACCCGCGAGGTGAAATACGTAGGTAACGTCGCCGAGCATTTCATCCAGGTCGAGATCGACGATGTCACCTTCGACGAATTGGAACCGGGGATGGCTCAAAAATTGAGACAGGTTCCATTCTTTGAAGCGGCGCGGGTAGTTTCCGAGAAACTTGTCCACACCGCGCACGGTGTGGCCTTCGCCGAGGAGCCTTTCCGCCAGATGAGAGCCGACAAAGCCGGCAACGCCGGTAATCAATGATATCATGCGAACTCCATTATTTTTCCTGGGATAAATCCCGAACGATCCAGTTGGCGGCCTGCCACAAATCTTTCACCGCCACCCAACCCGGTCCCGCGGCGCGCTCCGGCGGTTGAGCTTGAATCAGGATTCCTCGCGCGCCGATGCGCTCCGCGAGATCCATGTCGGTCGCTTGATCTCCGACGACGTAGGAACGCCCAAGGTCCAGCTTCAGCTCGGCAGCCGCCCGCCGCGCCAGGCCGACGTTGGGCTTGCGGCAGTCGCAAGCCAGGCGATAACTCCCGAGAGCCTCCGTCGGATGATGCGGACAATAAAAAAACCCGTCGAGCCGCGCGCCGGCGGCGGCCAGACGGCCCGCCAATTCCCGATGAATGCGCCGCAGCTCTTCCTCGGTCAAAAGACCGCGGCCCACCGCGGACTGGTTGGTGATCACGGCGACCTTGAGGCCTCGCCCGCATAGTAATCGTATCGCCTCCGCGACGCGCGGCAAGACCTCGACCTGCTCCAGGCGGCTGAGATGGCCGACGTCGCGGATCAGGGTGCCGTCGCGATCGAGGAGGACCCCCATTTCTCCAGCCGTCAGAGTCTCCATAACATATTAGGCCCCGCCGCGCCCGGCCTGGATCATCCGCTCAACCGCCGCGATCAATGCATCGCCGTTCTCCACCGCCATATCGACGCGCAGCGCCATCAACTTTTCTTTGGCAAACGGGAAGCACGTCAGCTTGATAATGTCTTTCTCCGTGGTGAGGATGAAATCCACACTCTGCGCGGCGCGGTTGATTCTCTGCCAATCTCTGACCGAATAGCTGTGGTGATCGGGGAATTCCATCGTGTCCACGATCTCGCCGTCCCAGTCGTGGATCATCCGGTAAAACGGAGCGGGATCGGCGACGGCGGAGACCGCAAGGATCTTGCTTCGATCCAACAGCGTCAGCGGGTACTCCTTCCAGTGCCCGCTCTCCATCGTCAAAAGCACGCGCGGCTTGAGCGCGCCGAAAAAAACGGCCTCCTTCGGGCGGCGCGCCAAGAGGTTTTCCCATTTGTCCCGCGCGCCGGTCACTAGATACAGGTGGGCTCTGCGGAGACTGCGCCGCGGCTCGCGGAACGGGCCGGCAGGGAGCAGCCATCCGTTCCAATCGGCCCCGAGGAGCAGCAGATCGATATCGCGCTTGAGCCGGCGGTGCTGAAAGCCGTCGTCCAGGATAAAAACGTCGGCATCCTCTTCGCGCAACATTCGGCTTCCGACCTCGAATCGATTCTCACCCACGCCTACCCTCAGGCCGAAAAGGCGGGCCATCATGACCGGCTCATCGCCCGCTGCCGCGTATTCGGGATTGTCGCCGGCGGGCGGAGAAGGATCGGGAGCCGGCTGCAACACGACGGATTGTTTGCCGGCTCTTTTATAGCCGCGGCTGAGAACCGCCACGCGATAACCCAGTTTTTTAAGCTCGGCGGCGAGCCAAATCGCCGTCGGGGTTTTGCCGGTACCGCCCACCGTCAGGTTCCCCACGCACACGACCGCGCGCGGAAGGCTCTCGGCGCGCAGCCAGCCGGCGGAGTAGAAAAGGTTCCGGATGCGAACCCCGAGGCCGTATAAAAAAGACAGGGGCAAGAGCGACAGCCACAGGGCGTAATGCCCTATCCCCTTTCCCTCCCAAACTCTTCGAGCCCAAGTGCCGTCCATTTTCCGCGTCGTCCATCCTGGCTCAGAAGTAGCGGGCGACCAGTTCCATGCTCCTTTCTACGACCTTTTGATCTTTCTTGACGACATCGTAAGCGCGCGCGCCGGCTTTCTCGACGCTCGACCGGTCGCTCAAAAACCGCGTTAGCTCGCGCGTCAGGTCTTCTTTTCCACAAACCTCGATACCGCCTCCGCTACGCTTGAGATCCTCCGCTATCCGGCTGAAATTGGTCATATGCGGCCCGAAGAGAACCGGTTTGCTGAAACGGGCCGGCTCCATGACGTTGTGCCCGCCACCGTCGACCAGACTCCCGCCGACGAATGCGACGTCGGCGACGGAGTAAAAGGCCGCAAGCTCGCCCAACGTATCGACAAAGACAACGTCGGGAGCCGTGTCGCCGCCCCCGTTCTTATCGCTCCTTTTGGAGTACCGAAGCCCTCTGCTTACGAGCAGCTTCTCGACTTCCGGGAAACGCTGAGGGTGGCGCGGCGCCAAAACAAGAACCAGATTCGGAAAGCTCGGCTTGAGCGCCTGGAAAGTCTCCAGAATAATTTCCTCCTCGCCGCGGTGCGTGCTGCCGGCGACGAGGACACGCCGGCCGTTTCCGCCATTTGGCAAAAGCTCCTGCCGCGCGGCGCATGGCGCTCGTTTTACCTTTTCAGGCATCGAAGCATCCTTCAAATTTCCCGTAACCGATAACCGGCTTGCGTCCGTTCCCAGGCGCATCATTCGCTCGGCGTCCGCCGCGCTCTGCATGCCGAGCGCGGTGAGATGTTTGACCACTTGCGAAAAAAACCGCCGGAAGAATAAATAATAACGAAAGGACCGGGACGAGACCCGGCCGCTCAACAACAGCGTCGGAATGCCCTTGCGATAAGACAGCCGCAAAAGGCTGGGCCATATTTCAGTCTCCAGAACGATTAAAATACCGGGGTCGAAAACCGCCAGCGCGCGGCCGACGATCCAGGGGTGATCCAGGGGGGCCAATATGCAGAGGTCCGCCGCCGGGATGCTCTTTCGAGCCACTTCTCTGCCCGCCAGGGTAAAAGTCGAGAACACGATCTTGCGCTCGGGAAATTTGGATTTCAAAGCCTCCGCGAGCGCTCTCGCGGCAAGAACCTCGCCGACCGACGCGGCGTGAAGCCAGATCGGCCGGGCGCCCCGCATCGATTGGCGCAATGTGCGCGGATAAAAACCTAGCCGCTGGAGAAGCCCGCTGCGAAATCTCTCGCCCAGCGCCAGGAACAGCGGAAGCAGCGGCAGGCCGAGAATCAGTCCCGCCGTCCACGCGGCATAGTAGAGCCAATATTGCATCATGTTCGGTCAATGCAGGATATTGCCTCCCGCGGGCCTTTCTTCCTCGAGAAGCTGCAGGGTATAGAGCCTGCTGTACTCGGACTTGCGCTCAAGCAGCTCGTCGTGCGTTCCTTGTTCCGCGATCATGCCATCGACCAACACCACGATGCGCGTCGCCTTGCGAATGGTCGAGAGCCGGTGCGCGATCACGAGCGTGGTCCGCCGCACCATCAGGTTCTCCAGCGCCTCCTGCACCAGCCGCTCCGAATCCGAGTCCAGGGAGGAAGTCGCCTCGTCGAGAATGAGCACCGGCGCGTCCTTCAAGATGGCGCGCGCGATCGCCAGCCTCTGGCGCTGCCCTCCCGAGAGTTTCAATCCAAGCTCGCCGATCATCGTATCGTAGCCCTGCAGCATCCCGAGGACGAACTCTTCGGCGTGCGCCGCCCTGGCGGCGGCGTTGATATGATCCATGTTTTTGGACGGATCGCCGTAGGCGATGTTGTTCTTGACCGTGTCGTTGAAAAGAAACGTATGCTGCGTGACGATGCCGATCTGAGAGCGCAGGGACTCGAGCGTCACGTCGCGGATATCCGCGCCGTCGATCGTGATCTTGCCCGAGGTCACGTCGTAGAACCGCGGCACGAGATCCGCCAGGGTGCTCTTGCCGACGCCGGAGACGCCGACCAGCGCCACCATCTCGCCGCGGCGGATTTTCAGGTTGATGTTTTTCAACACCAGCTTGCGCGCGTAACCGAAGCTGACGTTGTGAAATTCGATCGCGTCCGAGAACGCCGGCGCCGGCCTGGCGTGGGGACGGTTTTGGATCTCCGGCTCGCTGTCCAAAACTTCGAAGACCCGCTCGG
Organism: uncultured Syntrophobacteraceae bacterium; assembly: GCA_964404195.1. Taxonomy (GTDB): domain Bacteria; phylum Desulfobacterota; class Binatia; order UBA9968; family UBA9968; genus JAJPJQ01. The sequence goes on along the minus strand of CAYOJC010000004.1, from coordinate 78,975 downwards.
CCCCTGCGATGCCTTGTTGAATGACGGTATAGGTCTTGGCCAGAGCCTTGAAGGGCTGGTACAAAAGAAACATCGCCATCAGAAAAGCCATGAATTCGCCCTGAGTGCGTCCGCCTGAACTGACGCTAAAGCCGCCGTACCAAAACACCGCGGCGATCGCGAAAGCAGCCAGCATCTCCATGACCGGGCTGACAAATCCCTGCGTGCGGCTCGCTCGGATCGCTTGCTTAAAAATCTTCTTATTTTCGGCGTCGAATCGGTCGATCTCATATCGCTCCATGCCGAAGGCCTTGACGATGCGGTTTCCCTGGATGCTCTCCTGCAGCAGATTGGTTAATATTCCCTTGGTCACCTGTCCTCTCTTCGTGAGGCGCTTGATCCTTTTACTCATCCGGATGATCGGCAAGACCGAAGCGGGAAAAACGATGAACGCTATGCTCGCCAGGACCCAATCCATGTAAAATGCAACGGCTACCAGACCGATCAGCGACATCGAGTCGCGCATGACCGAGGCCACGGAATCCGTCAGCGCCGAGCGCACGAGGCCCACGTCGTTGGTGACGCGGGAGATGAGGGTGCCCGTCGGATGGCGCTGAAAAAAGGACAGGGAGAGAAACTGCAAATGGCTGTTCAAAGCGCTGCGGATGTCATTCAGGATGCGCAGCCCGACATAATCGGTGAGGTAGTTGTGTCCGAAGTTGACGAGGCAGCGAAAGGTAAACACGGCAACGATGAGCAGCGGCAGGTAAGCCAGTGCCGTCTGATCCTTGCGGGTGAAGACATCGTCGATGACGTGCTTCAGGAGAAGCGGGGCCGCTCCGGTGGTCGCGCTATAAGCCACCATGCAGATCATAGCGATGATAAAATACGGCCAAAGATAAGGTCTTAGATATTTTAGCAGGCGCCGATATGTCTCCACGGTGCTCTCCTCCGTTGAATCGCTCTTCAATGCCGGTTCATCATCGCCAGCGCGATGTCCGCCGTTCTCCCCGCCGCGCCCGGCGAGCCGAGCTTCGCTCTCACCTCGGAGAGCTTCGAGATCATACGCTCGCGCAGTTCCCGGTCGCCCAGAATCGCCCTGCTCTCCGCGGCGATCTTTTCGGCGGTCACCTCGTTCTGAATCAATTCCGGAACGACTTTCTCTCCGGCGATGATGTTCGCCATGCCGATGAAGTCCACCCGAACGAGCCGGCGCGCGAGCGCGTAGGTCATCCGCGACAGGCGGTAGACGATGACCATGGGACGGAGCATCAGCGCCGTCTCGAGCGTCGCCGTCCCCGACGCGGTCCAGGCTAAATCGCAGGCGTGGAGCACATTGTAAGCGTCTCCGTCGCTGAGCGAAACACCGACCGAAGCGCCCGAGAGACTCCGCTCGAGGCTATCCCTGCCGACCGTGCTGGCCCGGACCAAAATAAACTGCAGCGCCATCTCCTTGCTCAACATCTCCGCAGCCTCGATCATTACGGGAAGGTGATACGCCACCTCGCGGCGGCGGCTTCCCGGAAGGAGCGCGATGGTCTGCTTCGATGGGTCCAAACCAAGCCGCGCCAGTGTTTCCTCGCGCGGCCTGGAGGCGCGCGCCACGTCGAGTAGCGGATGACCGACGAATTCGACCTTGACTCCCGCCTGCTCGTACAGCGGAGCTTCGAACGGGAAGACCACGGCCACCCGGTCGGCCAGGCGGGCGATCTCCGCGATCCTGCGCTTACGCCATGCCCACACTTGCGGGCTGATATAGTATAGCACCGGTACCCCGAGACGCTTCGCCACCCGCGCAACCCGCAGGTTGAAGTCCGGAAAGTCGATCAAGATTAGCAGGCTCGGTCTTTGCTCGCGCAAATTTTTTTTGACTTGCGAGTAGGCCCACCAGAGACTCGTTAGATTTCCCGCCAGCTCGGTGAGGCCCATTCCGGCAATCCGGGCGACGTCGAAGATGATCTTGGCGCCCTCGCGCTTGAGCGCCTCTCCTCCAACCGCGGAAATCTCCAAAGCGGAGTCCCGCTCGCGAAGCGCCCGAACAAGATGAGAGCCATGAAGATCCCCGGAGGCCTCTCCCGCCACCAAAAGGACCCGCTTGCCGCTTCCCACCTGAACGCTCAGACGGCTCTCAACTTTCCGCTGATCGTCGCAGCGATCTCCAGGGCCCTGAGACCCTCTTCGCCGCTGACCAGCGGATCGACCCGGCTTTTTACCGAATCCAGAAAGGAATCGATCTGGTCGGCGAGCGCGTCCGCTTCTTGAATCTCGACCGTCTCGCCCCGGATATCCATCCAGGAGGCGCCCTTCTGCGGCCGGCGATAAATCTGCGCGCGCTTCTGGTCGTAGTCGATCGAAATGTAAGCGTCCGGCTGAAAGAAGCGGATCTTTCTTTCGCGCTTCACCGACACCCGGCTTGCGGTCACGTTGGCGATACAGCCGTTGGCAAAAGTTATTCTCGCGTTGGCGATATCCGGCTCGTTGGTGAGCACCGCAACGCCGACGGCCTCGACGCGCTCGACCTTAGAACGCACGAGACTCGCGATCACGTCGATATCGTGGATCATCAAGTCCAGGACCACATCCACGTCGGTGCCGCGCTCCACGAACGGCGCGAGGCGATGGCATTCGACGAACTTCGGCTCTTGGATAGCGCTCTCCAGGGCGCGAATGGCGGGATTAAATCTCTCCAGGTGCCCCACCTGGAGCATGAGACGCTTTTCTCTGGCCAAATCGACGAGCCTCCGGCCTTCCTCCAAAGTGGCCGTAATCGGTTTCTCCACCAGCACGTCGATGCCGGCGTCCAGAAAGTCACGAGCCACTTCGTAGTGCAGCCGCGTCGGCACGGCGATGCTCACGCCGCGAACCCGGCCGAAAAGCTCGCGGTAGTCGGTCATCGACGCGACCCCGAGCTGCTCGCCGACTTCCCTGCCTCGTTCGGCATCGACATCCGCCACGCCTATGAGTTTCGCTTTCGGCGAGAGCGCATATTTTTCCGCGTGACGTTTGCCGGCATAGCCGACGCCCACTACGCCGACCGGAATTCTTGAATCCCCATTCATACAAAATAAAAGATTTTTGTCTTTTTGTCTTTGCCTTTTTACTTTTTACCTTTTACTTTTTCTTCGAGCATCTTTTCGCTCACGGCCACGACTACGATCCCCGCGCGGTCCGCTTCCATTATCAGCTCATCCTTCTCCAACAGAATAGTCTTCCCGGCCTCGACGGCCAAGACGGCGCCCTTCAATTCACTGAGCGTGCGGATCGTGTCCAGTCCGACCGCGGGAACATCGAAGCGGAGATCCTGCTGCGGCTTGCTGACTTTGACGACGACGATGCCTTCCTTTCCCAGCTCGCCCCCTCGACGGATAGCGGCATCGGTTCCCTCGGCCGCCTCTACGGCCAGAACCACGCGATGCTTGACGACGACACATTGCCCGATTCCCAATCGGCCGGCTTCCTTGGCCATTTCGAAACCGAGACGAATATCCTCCCATTGTTCCGGGCCGGGCGAGCGGCGGGAGAGCACCCCTTCGCCCGGAATGATCTGAGTGAGGAAGAGCGTGGACTCCACGATCTTGATGCCGTCCTTTTCAAGCTCGTCCGCGACGCCCCTGAGCAGCCGGTCGTCTTCGCGGCTGCGGACGCGCGCCAAAAACGCCGCGCCCCGTAAATCGGGCCGAAAATTGGAAAGCAGCTTGACCTTCTTGATCCCTCCGGCCATCACCGCCTCTTTGACGCCTGCCTTCTGAAAGGTGCGGATGATTTTTCCCAGCTCGCCGACGTAAACCCACGTCACGCCGCCGGCGGCCTTCTCGATGTCCGGCAGCGTTTCTCCCCGATGGGCGACCGTCACCAACGAAACGCCTTCCCGCTTCGCCTGCTCGGCGAAGATCAGCGGAAATTTTCCGTTGCCCGCGATCAAGCCTAGCTTTCGCATGACACAGCGCTGGGGATAGAGCTACGGGTAGGGGCGTGATTCATCGCGCCCTACTCAGTCCTGCCTTTCACCGGCATATCCCTCGCCGGGAGTTCTCGACAAAATTCGCCAGACGCTCCGCCTCGGCAGACCCCGGAATCTCTTTCCTTGCCTTCTTGACCGCTGCCTTGGCCGTCAGGCCGGATTGAAAGAGAATGCGATAAGCTTTTTTGATCGCGTCGATCTGTTCTCTGCTGAAGCCCCTGCGTTTCAGCCCTTCGAGATTCAACCCCTTGAGCCGGGCGCGATCTCCCGTGGCGTTACAATAGGGAGGAACATCCTTCGAGACCATCGATCCGGCGCCGAGGAGCGCGCTGGTTCCGACTTTCACGAATTGATGGATGCCGACCAGGCCGCCGACGATCACGTAATCTTCGACCACGACGTGGCCTCCAAGGGTCGCTCCGTTGGCGATGATGTTACGATCGCCGAGCAGACAGTCGTGGGCGATGTGGCAATACATCATGAGCAGGTTGTGGCTGCCGACGCGGGTCATCATCCCGCCGCCCGTGGTGCCGGGGTTGAGAGAGACAAATTCCCGGATCGTGTTGCGGTCTCCGATGACGAGCCGGCTGTCTTCTCCGCGATATTTGAGGTCCTGCGGAACGGAGCCCACCGTGGCGAACTGAAAGATCAGGTTGTCCTCGCCGATGCTGGTGTTCCCTTCGATCACCGCGTGGGATTTGATGCGCGTTCCCCTGCCGATCTTGACGCCTGGACCGACGATACAGTACGGGCCGACCTCGACGCCGTGATCCAGCTCTGCGCGCGGGTCCACCAGGGCTGTTGGATGGATCTTGTTCATTTCCGTCTTCGACGCATTGCAAAATGAAAATTGCAAAGCGCAAAACTCAAAATCTCATCTTTTTCTTTCATTTTGCATTTTTCATTTTGCATTTTTCATTTTGCAGTTTGCATTTTACCTCGATCCGAATCCCTACATGGGAACTTCCATAGCGGAAATTTCCGCCTGTGCCGCGGTTTTCCCTTCCACCGTCGCCACACCTTTCATCTTCCAGAAAGAGCCGCGCCGCTTGAGGCAGATCAATTCCAGACGGAGTTGATCGCCGGGCTCGACCGGCCGCTTGAATTTCACCCGGTCCAGCCCGGTCAAAACAAAAATTTTCTCGCCGTCGCTTCCGCCCCGGGAAACGTAGGCCAGGATCGCCGCGACCTGGGCCATCGCCTCGCAGATCAACACGCCGGGCATGACCGGGTGATTGGGAAAGTGGCCCTGAAAAAATCCCTCGTTGACCGTGACGTTCTTGATGCCGACGATTCTCTGATCGCCCTCGACTTCGACGATCCGGTCCACCAAAAGAAAGGGATAGCGGTGGGGAATTCGCTTAAAAATCTCTCTGACGTCGAGCATGGTCTTGGACTCCATTTTTGCGCTGCGCTCCGGCGGCGCGCTTCGGCTTAATCTCCTTGCCGGTGTTTTCATATTCAATAAGGCGAGCGAGGGGAGACTCGAGTTTGACTACCCGCGTGACCGGTGTCGCGCTTCGCCGAGGGCGGGAACGGTTTGAAAGTTTGGGCGAAGGCTGAATTGGACGGCGCGACTTGAAGAAGGCTTTTCCCCGATTTCAACGGGTCATTGCCGATCGGCCGCCGAGTATGACGGCGCTGCCCCTGCATCTTTGAAGATGCGCACGATAACGAGTCTCGGTCACTTAGCCTTGGCGGGGGGTTTTGCGGCGGCGCCCCCGGACCGGCTGTTATACAGCTCGACCACCTTGTTCGTGATGTCGATCGCCTGATCGCTGTAAAGGAGCTGCGAGCGCTCCAAGATCAAAGTGAACTTCTCGCTCTTTCCGACTTCGACGACCACTCCCTCCAGCTCCTTCAAGATTTCGGCCGTTATCTCGCGTTCTTTCTGCTGCAACTCTTCCTGAAAGTCGCGCAGGTCGCGCTGATAGACGACATATTTTTTTTGCAGGTCCGCTTCGAGCTTCCGTCGGTCATCCTCCTTAAGAAGCGGGCCTTTTTTGTCGATATCGGCTTTAATCTTTTCGACTTCCTGTTTCTGCCGGCTCATATCCGCCTCGACCTTTTTTACCTGAACCTGAAACTTCTCCCGGGCCTTTTTACCCTGCTGGGAGTCGCTGATCGCTTTCTGGATATCGATCAAGCCGATCTTGATCTGCTGTGCCCAGGCGGGCATGGCGAAAAGAAGAAAAAAAAGTACCGCAAACGCTTTGTGCACGAAAGCCTCCGGATCGAGAGAATTGCAGACTGCTTGCTTGACTATTGACCGCCCAGCGCGAAACCAATGACCGAGGTGTCGTCGCCCTTCTGCTTGTTCATCGGGAACCCCAGCTCCACACGCAGAGGGCCGAACGGTGAAAGCCAGCGGGCGCCGGCTCCGATCGACCTGCGAAGATCGCTGAATCGGAACGTATCGAAGGCGTTCCCAATGTCGAAAAAGGCCACTCCGCGAAGACCGTACTGCTCCATGACCGGGAACGTGGTCTCGAAGTTTCCTACCGCCTGTTTGTTACTGCCGACTAAAACGGATTCAGAATGAGGATTAAAACCGTTGGCGCAGCCGTCGTTGCCGGGACTATTGACATCGCCGCCGGCTCCCCCTTTTACTTTTTTACAGGAGAACCGTTGGTCGCGGGTCGCCAGGCTGCGATCGGTAAATCCCCGCACCGAGTTGATGCCGCCGGTGAAATACCTGTCGAAGAGCGGAAGATCATGGGGGCTGGCGCCGCCGAGGCCGATGCCGTAACCTAAGGTTCCGCCGACGGACACTACAAAGTTGCCCCAGGCCGGACTCTTCAGCAAGGGGTAATAATACTTTCCGCTGAGATCGTTTTTGATGTAGCGATTGTCCCCACCGATCCCGGCGAATTTCAATCCCCCGTTGGAGCTCGCTCCCTCGGTCGGATGGAAGAAATGGTCCCTGCTGTCGTAGTTCATCGTCGGGCCGATGCTGCTGGTCCAGGTCGCCGTCTTGGCGGAGGCAAAGGGATCATGGGCGATAAATTGTTTGCCGTTTTCAGTTACCAGTCGTCCGTCGGTGATTTCTCCGTTGGAATCGAAATTTCCGAGCTTGCCGCGAACCAGCTCATAACCGAGCCCGACCTTCGTATAGTCCACAAACGACCGCGGCTGCTCGTAGCTCAAATCGTTCGCCTGGCGCCGCGAAAGGCCGAAAAAAGGAAGGTCCATGCGGTTGAGCGGATAGCCGGCGTTAACGTCGAATCCGGTCCTGCGGATGGAGAAATCGGAATAGGATCGCTGGCTATTGAAGGCGGCGAAGCCGAGGCTCACCGGCGTATCGAAAAGATACGGCTCGGTGAAGCCGGCGACGAAATCTTGCCGGCTCGACCCCAGTTCCGCCTGCAGGCTCACGCCCTGACCGCGGCCGAAAAGATTTTTTTCCGATATCCCCGCGTTAAAAATGAACGAGTCGCCGCTGCTGTACCCGGCGCCCACGTTGAAGCTTCCGGTCGGCCCTTCTTTCACATCGACCAACAGGTCGATGGCATCGGGCTGATCGGTCTTCTTCGTGGACAACTGCACATCCTCGAAGTAGCCGGTTCGCTGAAGCGCGCTCTTGCTTTGCTTGACCTTGTTGGAGGAATAAAGCTCCTGCTCGGCGGGAATGACCGCTCTCCGCACCACTTTGTCGCGCGTCTTGTTATTTCCCGAAACCAGCACTCGATTGAAGTAAACCGGTGGGCCTTTGGTGATGACCAACGCGATATCGACGTTCTTCTCCTTGGGATTCACCTTCGTCACCGGCTCGACCTGAGCGAAGGCAAAACCCTTGTCGGCATAGACATCGGAAAGATTCGAAATGTCGTCGCGCAGGCGGCTGCTGCGAAAGATCTGCCCCTGAGTCAACTGCATCTTTTTGAGCAAGAGCTTGGGGTCTTCCACCATGTCGCCGCCGATCTCGACCTTACCGACGCGATACTGCTCCCCCTCGTCGAACCGGATCACGATATCGATCCCTTGCTTATTGCGCAGAATCACCGGCTCGGAAATTTTGTGATTGATGTAGCCGTGATCGTAGTAATGCGAGGCAAGAATGGCGAGATCGTTGGTGAGCGCGTCGTGGTCCAGGACCCCGCGGTTGGTGACGAACGAGAGGAACCACTCCTCCTTCGTTCCCATCAAGCCTTTGAGCTCGTTTTCCGAGAAGGCGCGATTTCCTTGGAAGGAGACCCGCTTCACCAATAGGCGGCTCCCTTCGTCGATATCCACAAAAACAACGGCCTGGTTATTTTCCGCAGTGGAAACGGTGTAATCGACCCGCGCATTGACATAACCCTGCTCGCCATAGAGCTTTTTGACTTTTTCGATCCCTTCTCCGACCTTGTCCCGGTCTAGAATAGTCCGCTGGGCGACCCCGAAGGCGGTCTCGATCTTGTCCTTCGATAATTGGGAGTTGCCCTGAATTTTTACTTCCTTGATATAAGGCTTCTCCTTGACCTCGTAGGTGAGAACCGCTTCGGGAGACATCTCGGCCTGCACATCGTCGAAAAAACCCATCCGATAGATCGACTTCACGTCTTTTTCCACGACCGCGGAGTCGAACTTCTCTCCAGCGCGCGCCTGTAGATGCAGCCGTATTCCCTCTTCTTCGACGCGTAAATTACCCTGGATTTTGACCTCTTTCAGAGTGACCGATTCCTGCGCGTGCAACTGCGAGTGGAAAAATAGGAAAAGGGAAACGGCAATGAAGATCCCGATATACAAATTCGTAGGTCGCGCGCTTAGACTCATCGGCTGGTCTCCTTCCGGAAGAGCTTCGCCAAACCGGCCTTTTTCTAACAAATCCGGCAACTTTTGTAAAGCTAAATATGTGGATTTTCTCATACCGGGAAAAGGCGCCCCTCGCGCAGCTCCATCTGCCGCCCGATCTTCTCCGCAAACCCGCGGTTGTGGGTAGCTACGATGAGGGCTATTCCGGCTTCCTCGTTCAGCCGGAAAAGCAGATCCTGGACGTCTGCGCCGGTGCGCGCGTCCAGATCTCCGGTCGGCTCGTCCGCCAGAACCAATTTCGGCTCGAGGATGACCGATCTCGCAACGGCCACCCGCTGCTGCTCCCCGCCCGACAGCTTTCCCGGCCTGTGATTTATCCGGTCTTTAAGGCCCACCTTCTCCAAAAGCCGCAGCGCCGCGGTCCGCCCCTTTTCCCATTCCCAGCCCTGGATCAAAGCCGGCAGCATGACGTTTTCCAGCGCGTTGAAGTCGGGCAGCAGATAATGGAACTGGAAGACGAAGCCCACGTCCCGGTTACGAAACTCGGACAATGCATCGTCGTCCAAGACCGACATATCTTTCCCGCGGTAAAGCACCTGGCCGCTGGTCGGCCGATCGAGCGTGCCGAGGATGTGCAGCAGCGTGCTCTTGCCCACGCCCGACTCGCCGACGATCGCCAGCCGCTCCCCTTCGTCCAGGTCGAGGTCGAGGCCGCTCAGAACGCGGATCTCCGCGCTCGTGTCTTGAAACGACTTGCACAGATTCCGCGCCTGGAGAAGATTACTCATACCGGATGATCTCGACCGGGTCCAATTTCGCCGCCTGCCGCGCAGGGTAGAGGCTCGCCAGCAAACAGATCACGAGCGACGCCGCGGCGATCAGGATGAAATTGCCGGGATAAATGCGCACCGGAACCGTGGTCATGAGAAAGACATCCGGCAGCTCGATAAAGTGGTAGCGCTCGATCAACAGACAGATGACATACCCCAGCACGATGCCGAGCGACGTGCCCATGCCGCCGATCACGCAGCCCTTGAGGAGGAAGACATTGCGCACGCTTCTCCTGGTGGCGCCCATCGACCGCAAGATGGCGATGTCCCGCCGCTTCTCCATCACGACCATGATGAGGGTGGATACGATATTGAAAGCGCCGACGAGAATCATGAGCAGCAGGACCAGAAAATAGACGGTCTTTTCCAGGCGCAGCGCGGAGAAAAGGCCGGGCCAACGCTGGGTCCAATCCTCCGCGCGGTAAGGAAGTCCGAGGCTCTCCTGAATTCTTAAAGCGACCTCCTTGGCTTCGTAAACGTTGCGCACGCGAACGTCGATGCCGGTCACGGAGTTCCCCAGCTCGAAGAATTGCTGGGCATCGGCGAGATTCATGTACATCAGGGTCGCGTCGTATTCCTGCATCCCGGACCTGAACAGTCCGACGACGATGAAGCGCCGGATTTTCGGTATCATGCCCATGACCGACGGCGAGCCCAGCGGCGAAATCACCTGAATCGGATCGCCCGGCAACACTCCCAACTGACCGGCCAGACGATAACCCAGGATCACGCCCGGGAGCGATATCGACCGGCCTTCGACTTCTATCGGACGCGGCTTTTTGAGATCTTGCAGTTTTCCCTGCTCGATCGACTGCTCGATATCGACCACTTTCCCGGCCAGATCGGGATCGACTCCGCGCACCACGACGCCGGAGACGCGATTCCCGGAGGTGATCATCACTTGACCGAAGATCGAAGGCGCCGCGGCCACGACGCCCGACTCGCGCGCGATTTTTTGCACCAGCGCTTCGTACCCGGTTATGCGATCCAGCGGATTCACCACGGCGACGTGCGCGTTGATGCCGAGCAGCCGGTCGCGCAGCGTCTCCTCGAAGCCGGTCATCACTGCCATCACCACTACCAGAGTCATGACTCCGATCATCACTCCCAAAATCGATATGACCGTGATGAGAGAGATAAAAGATTCGCGCCGGCGCCCGCGTAGATAGCGCAGGCCGATGAAGATCTCATATTTCATGGTCTTAGTTACTGTTCATGTCTCTTGGCGCTTCGACTGGCTCAGCGCGTACGGACCAATCAATAACTCCGGCAGCCGATCACCCTGACCCCACGACAGGCTCGGGACTAAAGGCTGTCGAGGGGGCCTGCCCTGAGGCCCCTCGAAGGGTCGAAGGGTCAGCGTTCGGGCCGGAGCAAGGGAAACAGAATGACGTCGCGAATCGAAGCAGACGCGGTGAAGAGCATCACCAGCCGGTCGATGCCGATCCCCTCTCCCGCCGCCGGCGGCATGCCGTACTCCAGCGCGCGCACGTAATCTTCATCGAAAGCATGCGCCTCCTCGTCCCCCGCTTTTCGCGCCGCCGCCTGTTTTTCAAAGCGCTCGCGCTGATCGACCGGATCGTTCAGCTCCGAAAAAGCGTTGGCCAGCTCCCGTCCGCCGATGTAAAGCTCGAAGCGGTCGACCAGCGACGGGTTCTTCTCGTTCTTGCGCGCCAGAGGAGAGACCTCGAGAGGATAGCCCGTGATGAAAGTCGGCTGGATGAGCTGCGGCTCGACAAGCTTCTCGAAGACCTCGACCAGGAGCTTGCCGTAAGGGAGATCCGGCTCCAGCTTCAAGCCCTTCGCGTGCGCCAGCGCGCGCAGCCCCTCCGAGTTGTCGAGCTGTCGCCGTTCCGCTCCGCCGTACTCGGCGATCGAGTCCGCGAGCGCAAGCCGGCGCCACGGCGTCTTCAAGTCGATTTCGTGATCGCCGTAGCCGATCTTGAGCGATCCCGCGGTCTCGTTCGCGATCGTCGCGAACAGATCTTGCGTGAGCTCCATGAGCTCGTCGTAGGTCGCATAGGCCTGATAGAATTCGAGCATGGTGAATTCCGGATTGTGGCGGACCGAGATGCCTTCGTTGCGAAAATTCCGGTTGAGCTCGAACACGCGCTCCAGCCCACCGACGAGGAGCCGCTTGAGAAACAGCTCCGGCGCGACCCTGAGGTAGAGATCCATGTTGAGCGCGTTGTGATGCGTGATGAACGGCCGGGCCGCCGCGCCGCCGGGAATAGACTGCATCATCGGCGTTTCGACCTCGAGGAAATCCCTCACCTCAAAAAATTTGCGGATGATCCGGATGATCCGCGAGCGCTTCTGAAACAGCTCCTTCACCTCGCGGTTGACCATGAGGTCCACGTAGCGCTGGCGGTAGCGCGCCTCCACGTCCGCCAGGCCGTGCCATTTTTCCGGCATCGGACGCAGGCACTTCGATAGTAATCGCAGCCCCTTGGCCTCGATCGTCAGCTCTTTGGTCTTGGTGCGGAACAGCCGGCCCCATACGCCCACGATGTCGCCCAGGTCGAGTTGCTCGAAAAGACCGTAGCCTTCGTCTCCCAGACGATCGCGCCGCACGTAAATCTGAAGCTTTCCCTTCCGGTCCTGAACGTGAAAGAAGGACGCTTTGCCGAACGAGCGGATACCCATGATGCGCCCGGCGACCGAGAACTCGTTTTGTAAAGCGCTGAGTTGTTCTTCCGATAATGCGCCATACTCGGCAACGATCTCGGAAGTCAGATGGCTGGGCTTGAAGTCGTTGGGGTAAAGCGCATGTCCCGACTCCTTGAGCTTCAGGAGCTTCTGGCGCCGCACCTCCATTTGCTCCGTTGTCTCGTCCATAACCTTCCCTACCGCCGCCGCGGGGCGAAAAAATATTAGATCACCTTACTATTGCATGACTGCGAATTCAATTAACCGTGGGTCGCGATGGGGATCAAAGATTGAGATTGGCGAAGATGGCCTTGATCGAGCGCGACTTGTTCAAGGAATAGAAATGTATTCCCGGCGCGCCGAAGGAAAGCAGCCCGGCGCATTGCTCAGTGGCGTAGTCGATTCCCAATCTTGCCGCAGCCTCTTCGTCGTTTTCCACCAGCGCGAGCCGGCGCTCGAGCCGCGCCGGAATCCTTGCGCCGCACAGGGCGGTGAAGCGGCGCACCTGCGCCGCCGAAAGAACCGGAAGCACGCCCGGCACGACCGGCGCGCCGAGGCCGAGCTTCCTCAGGTCTTCAACGTATCTATAGTAGTCGTCGTTGTCAAAAAAAAGTTGCGTGATCACGACGTCGGCGCCGGCGTCCACCTTGGCTTTAAGATACTTGAGATCGGATTCTCGGCTCTCGGCGCGCGGATGGAGTTCCGGAAATCCCGCCACGGCGATGGAAAACGAGCCGTGGGAGACCGCTTCCCTGACGAGCTCGATCGAGTGGTGAAAACCGTCCGGATGCGGCTTCCAGTCCGTCGTCCCCTGCGGCGGGTCGCCGCTGAGCGCGATGATATTTTCGATTTCCTTTTCCTTCAATCTGCGCAATACCGAGCGCACCTCGTCCTTCGACTGGCCGACGACGGTCAGGTGGCACATCACTTCGAGACCGCATTCCCGGTGAATCCGATCCACGAGATCGACCGTTCTCGTTCTCGTGCTGCCGCCGGCGCCGTAGGTTACCGAGCAAAAGGCGGGATGGAGACTCTTGAGAGAATCGATCTCGGCGAACAGACCCTCGTCGCCCTTTTCTGTTTTAGGCGGGAAGAATTCGAAGGAAACAATCGGGCCCGGTCGGGCGTATAATTCTCTGAGCTTCACCGCGGCAATCTCGACGGGCCGGACACGGCTCTCATACGCCCTTGGGAAACGCTTGGCCCTTGTTCCGTGCCTCGACGGGATCGCAATCGGACCCCGAGTTGGGAGTGATCAGCGATCGCAGGCTCTCGTTGTGTTCGATCCAGGCGTCGCGGATCGGCTGGGGCACGTGAAAATCCTCCAGCGTTTCTTTGAGAATTTGTAATCTGCGGGCGAACTGCCCGCCCATGATGGGATGCTTCGCGTGCGCCTGGTCCAGGGGTCTTCCCTGATAGTGAACGTCCGCTCCGAGAAACTCGGCCGTCAACTGATATTCCATCTCTTTGATTCTCTGTCGATCGGCGTTGCGGAAAAAAAAGCCGATCATTCGATCGGCAAACACCCGGTCGATGAAGGCGTCGATGATCTCTCTAAGCTCGGCCTCGCCCCCGAGTTGCTCGAAAAGCGTCTGTGTCACGATCAACCTCGAAGCTCACGATACACTCACGGGTCGGCAAATTCAATTCAGCCGCAGCGGCGTTGGGAGCGTTGGGCCATGAGGGAATTTTGCTCGATGATTGAATCGCCGCCGCCATTCGTATAAAGTGCAATTAATTTTTCCGGGCTGCGATACCGCCTTCGCCCCCTAGTCCGGTTTGAGGAGGTAGAATGAAAATCATATCCATACAGCACGCGCGCGCCGCCGCTTTTGCTGTTTTTCTCGCCGCCTACGGCTTTGTTCCGGATGCCGCCGGTCTCGCTCAAGCGCTTTCCTTCGGGAAGGCCAAAAACTTCACCGTCGGAACCAATCCGGTCTTTGTCGTCGCGGGCGACTTTAACAACGATAGCGCAGTCGATCTGGCCATAGTCAACAACATCAACAATAAGGTTTCTATTTTGTTAGGAGACGGCTTCGGAGGCTTTCCCAAACCTTCGGGGTCGAATAAGTATCCTGAGTTCCTGGTCGGCAGGAGCCCGCTCGGCGCGGCGGTCGGGGATTTCAACGAGGATGGAAATCTGGATCTCGCGGTCGCGAACTTCCGCGACGACACCGTGACGATTCTATTGGGCAACGGACTTGGGGCTTTTACAGAAGCCTCCGGATCTCCGATTCCCGTCGGCGACGGGCCTATCTTTATCGCGGTTGGAGATTTTGACGCCGACGGGTTTCTGGATCTTGCTGTGGCAAATCACGGCAGCGATAACAGCAGCGACAATGTCTCTATCTTCTTAGGCAATGGAGATGGAACTTTTATCGAGGCCGCGGGATCGCCGATTACCGTCGGCAGTCCGCCGGTATCGAGTCAGCCGGTATCGATTGCAGTCGGAGATTTCGATAACGACGGGAATCTGGATCTTGCCGTGGCAAATTTTGTCGACAAAAGTGTTTCGATTCTTTTAGGTGATGGCAGCGGCGATTTTTCTGTTGCGCCGAACTGTGACATCGCCCTCTTGAATATCTGTACCGTGGGCACCCAGCCGGTCTCGGTAGTCACGGGAGATTTCAACAATGACGGAGTGGCGGACTTGGCGGTTGCAAACGAGAGTACGAAAAACGTTTCCATCCTTTTGGGCAACGCAGTCACCACGGCCGGCCTTTTTCAAGCGGCACAAAACTTTAAACTGGGTAAAATACCGGTCTCTCTGACAGTGGCGGACTTCAACGGCGACGGCGCGCTCGATCTCGCGGCGGCGCATTTTCCCGGCAAACAGCTCTCCGTAATTTTGGGCAATGGCGATGGAACGTTTGGAAAGCCTAAAAAGTTTTCTACCGTGGCCGGTCAATTCGCCATCGCAACGGATGATTTCAATGGAGATGGGGAACCGGATCTCGCGGTGGTAAACGGCAAGCTCTCGGTTCTGCTCAACAAGACTACGTTTCCAGATCCCGGCGCCTCCATTACCGTCACGGCGCCAAACGGCGGCGAGAGCTTGACCATAGGCAGCACTCAAACTATCTCGTGGAGCTTCAGTCTTTTAACCGGAAAGGTGAAAATCTCTCTTTCCCGCGACAGCGGGGCGACGTGGAAACCTATCATCGCAAGCACGCCCATCGATACCGACCCGGCGACCGATGCCGGTTCGGCGACTTGGAAGGTAACCGGGGCGGCAACAACCACCGCGCGAATTCGAGTCTGCAGCGTCACCTACCCCGGCATCTGCGACTCAAGTGACGCCGACTTCGCTATTGCTGCCCCTTAGCTCTTCACCGCCCGGCTCGGCGAGCGCAGTCTCCTGAGCGCGGTCGCTTCGATCTGGCGGATGCGCTCGCGAGTGACGGAGAACTTGTCGCCCAGTTCCTCCAACGTGTAGTCGCGCGCCTCACCGACTCCGAAACGCATGCGAATGACTTTTTCCTGCCGCGGCGGCAGAGTCGCCAGCGCCTTGCGGATTTGCGCGTGGAGGTGCGCGTCCATCGCCTGATCGATGGGCTTGGGGGAGTGTTTGTCTTCAACCAGATCTTCGAGGTGGCTTTCGCCGTCGTCGCCGATGGGCGTGTTCAGCGAGACCGGCTCGCCTACGAGCCCAAGCATCCGCTTGACATCGTCCAGCTCCAACCCCATTTCGCCCGCAATCTCTTCCGGGCGCGGCTCGCGGCCTAACTTGCGCAGCAGGTAATGCACCGTGCGCAGCAAGCGGTTTCTGTCTTCGATCACGTGGACCGGAAGACGAATGGTCCGCGCGGAGTTATGAATGTCGCGCGTGATCGACTGCCGGATCCACCAGGTCGCATAGGTGGAAAAGCGATATCCCAGCCGGTAATCGAACTTCTCCACCGCCCGCATGAGGCCGATGTTTCCCTCCTGGACCATGTCCAGAAACGGCAGACCGCGATTGGCGTACTTCTTGGCGATCGTGATCACCAGCCGGAGATTCGATTCGGTCAGAACTTTTTTTGCGTGATTGGCTTTCTCCTCGCCCGCCTGGACGGCTGCGACTCTTTGGTTGATCTCGGCGGAGGGCATCTCCGTCGCTTCCTCGATCCGGGCGATCTCGGCGAGAATTTGTTTCTTCTCATTTCCCCTGGCCGTCGCCAGATTCGATTCGAGTTGGGCCAAACGGGCGCCGGATTTCTTGAGCCGGTCGGCCAGCTCTTCGATAAAATACTTCCCCAGGCGAAGTTCCTTCAGCGCGGCCAGAACCTCGGCATTTTTCTTCTTCAATAGAGTTTCCAGCCGCGTCCTCCTCCGCTGCGCGAGCCGTTTTCTCGACAGCTCCCGCACGACGCGGTCGCGCACCCGCGCAAGCGGACGAATCTTTTTAACGGCCTTGAGAAACTGCTTCTCTGAATGGCCGCCGCCGGCAGGACTCTCGCCTCCTTCGTCGTTGAGAAGAACCTCTGAAATGCTGATATGGCCGGTTTGCACTTCTTTGGATCTCGCCAGAACGGCGCGAAGCGCCGCCGGAGAGGAGAGCGCGGCCTCCAGGACCTTTTGCTCTCCCTCTTCGATCTCTTTGGCCAGCGATACTTCCTGTTCGCGCTTCAACAGGGGAACCGAGCCGATCTCGCGGAGATAGAGAGCGATGGGATCGCTCGACTTCTGCACTCCCTCCAGCTCCGCCTCGGCCTCCTCTTTCTCCTCCTCGGCTTCTTCGGATGCCAGCAATTCGCCGGCTTCCTCCAATTCGTCGATGTCCGCCGGCTCGATCCGGCTGGTTTCGCTCGGCGAAGCTTCCGCCGGCGTCTTCTCCTCATTTTCATCGAGTGGAAACTCTCTTTCCATTTTTTCCCCCTTAAATCCGGTCACAACATTCCAAGCTGAAGCTTCGCCGCCTCCGTCATCCGGCTCGGGTCCCAGGGCGGGTCCCAGACGACGTCCACCGAAACGTCGGTCACTCCTGGAATCGCTTTGATCCTCTCCTGCACTTCTCCCGGCAGCGATTGCGCCGCGGGGCAGCTCGGCGAGGTAAGCGTCATGCGAACCGCCACCGCGCCCGTGGGCTCTACCTTGACCTCGTAAATCAGGCCGAGCTCGTAAATATTGACCGGGATCTCCGGATCGAAGCAATTACGCAGGGCCTCGGTCACTTCGGCCTCGATGACCAACGCGGGTATCGAATTTGTTTGCTTCTCATCATTCGCCATAATTCTACTCTATCCCCAATTCGTTCTTTGCCTCGCGAGACATCCGATTCTGGTTCCAGGGCGGATCCCACACTAATTGCACATCGACTTCTCCCACGCCCGGGACGCTCGAAACTCTAGTTTTTATATCCTCTCTGAGCACCTGTCCCATGCCGCATCCCGGCGCGGTCAGGGTGAATCTGATCTCCACCCTGGAACCGCCTTGCGGAAGAGGCGTCACCTCGCATCGGTAAATGAGCCCCAGATCGACAATATCGACGGGAATCTCGGGGTCGAAGCAGCTCTTGAGCTGATCCCACACCAGCTTCTCGACGGCCCCAGGAACTCCCGGAGCCGAGGTGGAAATCATCGGGGATTCCGGCGACCTCTCAAGTCCGAGCGCATCGGCGTCTTTACCGGAGATGCGCGCCATATAACCCCGGTCCGTCAATATCGTAAAGCTGCCGCCCAGTGATTGCGTGACTTGTATCCGGGCGCCGGCGACAAGCTTTAACCTTTCTCCGCTGGGAATCAGCACCGCTTCGCAATCGCGAAAAAGGGCTATGGGTTGATCGCTTTTCTGCATGGCAGCGCCTCCGAACCGATCACTCCGTGGATGTCACTCCCTGCTCGTCTTTGAGGGCGGCGCGCAACGTGTGCCACGAGAGGCTCGCGCACTTCACGCGGGCCGGAAAATTAGCGACTCCCGAAAGCACGGCAAGCTTTCCCAGTTCCTCGGCATCCGCCGTCGCACTCGACCCGCCGGTAAGCATCTTGTGGACCCGGTCGAATAGCGCCTCCGCATAGGCGACGGATTTCCCTATCAAGCTCGCGGTCATGATCGAGGAAGAGGCCTTGGAAATTGCGCAGCCCGCGCCTTGGAAACCGATGTCGCGAATCACGCCGTCCTCGAGCTTGATGTACAGGGTGAAGTGATCCCCACAAAGTGGATTATAACCATCGGCAGTCCGGTTGGCATCCTCTAATTTCTTAAAGTTCCGAGGACTCCGATTGTGATCGAGTATCACCTCCTGGTAGAGATCGGTCAGATCCGTCATGAGCCGAACACCTCAATAACCTTGTCCATGGCCTTCACAAGAGCATCCACTTCCTCCTTAGTATTATAAAACGCAAAGGATGCCCTGGCCGTAGCCGGGACTCCGAAGCGCTGCATCACCGGCATCGCGCAATGGTGCCCCGCACGAATGGCGATTCCCTCCCGGTCCAGGATAGTGCCGATGTCGTGCGGATGCACTCCCTCGAGCACAAAAGAAAGCACGCTGGCTTTCTCTTTCGCCGTTCCGATGATCCTTAGACCATCGATCGCTGAGAGCGCGCGAGTCGCATACTCCAAGAGGTTTTGTTCGTGAGCCCCCGCCGCGTCCAGACCGATCCGATTCACGTAATCGATGGCTGCCCCCAAACCGATGCCGCCCGCGATATGGGGCGTTCCGGCCTCAAATTTGAACGGCAAGACATTATAATGGGTTTTTTCGAAAGTAACGAGGCTGATCATGTCGCCGCCCCCTTGATAAGGCGGCATGGCCTCCAGCAAGGCTTCCTTGCCATAGAGGACACCGATTCCGGTCGGGCCGTAAAGCTTGTGGCCGGAAAAGACGTAGAAGTCACAATCGAGATCCTGGACGTCCACTTTCATGTGCGGCGCGGCCTGCGCGCCATCGACCACAACCGGCACGTTGTAGGAGTGGGCCATCTCGATGATCTGTTTGATCGGGTTGATCGTGCCGAGAGCGTTGGAAACATGAGCCACCGAGACCAATTTGGTTCTCTCGTTTAACAGCCTCCGATACTCGTCCACCAACAGCTCGCCGTCATGGTTGATCGGCACCACCTGGAGCCGCGCCCCCACCTGCTCGCAGAGCATCTGCCAGGGAACGATATTCGAGTGGTGCTCCATCGCGGTGATGATAATTTCGTCTCCCTCCTTGAGGAACCTTCTGCCATAGCTTTGGGCCACGAGATTAATGCCCTCAGTCGTGCCCCGGACAAACACGGTCTCGCGAGTGCTCGAGGCGTTGAGGAAGCGCTGCGCCTTAATCCGCCCGTCTTCGTAAGCCTCCGTCGCCCGCTCGCTGAGAAAATGAACCCCGCGGTGGATGTTCGAGTTTTCCTCCGAGTAATATCTTTGGATTGCGTCGATCACGGCCTGCGGCTTTTGCGCCGTGGCCGCGTTGTCGAGATAGACCAGCGGCTTTCCGTGCACCCGCTGCGCCAGAATGGGGAAGTCCTGCCGGATCCTGGCCACGTCGAACGCGACCTCGGGCTCGGGCCAGGACTGCGGCGCAGATTTGACCTCGTGTAAAACCGTCATAGCTTGCCTCTGTCAGTGGAAAGCAAATCGATTTTTTCCGTCAGTAATTTCTCCACCCACCGCGCCACGGAAGCGACCTTGATCCGTCCGGTGATGTCGGCGGCGAAGCCGCGCGTCAGGAGTCCGATGGCCGCTTGCGGGTCGATGCCGCGCGCGCGCAAGTAAAACAGCGCGTCTTCGTCGAGCTGGCCGATCGTCGAGCCGTGGCTGCATTTCACGTCGTTGTTGTAGATCTCCAGTTGCGGCTTGGTGTCGATCCAGGCTTCTTCGGATAAAAGCAAGTTCCGGTTCGTCTGCCGGGCGTCGGTTTTCTCGGCCGTCTTGTGGACGTAGATCTTGCCGTTAAAGACTCCCCTCGATCTGCCGCCCATGATGCCCTTATAGAGCTCGCGGCTCGTGCACCGCGGCTGCACGTGATCGATGCGCGTGTGGTTATCGACGTGCTGCTGCCCGTAGGTCAGGTAAAGCCCGTTGAGCGTGCAGTCGCCGCCTTCTCCGTCGAGCGCGGCGTTGACGTCGTTGCGGGTGAGCGCGCCGCCCAGCGCGATCGAATGCGAAGAAAAATTCGCCCCGCGCCCGAGCTGGGCCTGCTGCGTCGCGACGTGAAAAGCCCGCTCGCTTTCCAATTGGATTTTGTAATGGTCGAGGACTCCATCGTTGCCGACGACGACTTCGGTCACGGCGTTGTTAAAATAAACCGTCTGGTCGAAGTTCAGATAGCTTTCCACCACGGTCGCCCGGCTGCCGCCATCCAACACGATCAGGCTGCGCGGATGGGCGGCGGTCGCTTGGTTCTCCGCCGTGGAAATAAACACGCAGTGAATCGGCGCTTCGACGACCGCGCGCGGCGGCACGAACAAAAAAGCGCCGTCGTCCGCGAGCGCGGTATTCAAGGCCACGAAGCTTTGGTCCCGGTAGCCGGCGTAGCGCCCCCAATGCGGCTCGACCTTGTCCCGGCAGTCGCTCATAGCGGCGGCGAGGCTGCACGCAATCACTCCGCTCGGAAGCGGGCCGAGGCGGGAAAGCGGCGCGGAAAAATTTCCGTTGACGAAGACGAGCCGGTTGGCCGCCGCATCGTCAAGCTCCTCGATTTGCCTTTCGGCAATGCCGTCGGCGGCGCCCTTAGCGGGCGCGAAGGGAATTTTCACGATGGGCGCGACGCTCGTGTAGCGCCATTCTTCGTCGCGGGTCGTGGGAAACCCCAACGCCGCGAACCGCGCGATCGCGGCGCGCCGAATCTCCCCGGTCCACGATTCTGCGCCGCGCGCTTTTTCGCCCTCGCGATCGGCGCAGCGGGCCAGGTAAAAATCTTTGGCTTCTTCGGTATTCATCGACGCCTAGGAACCCGGCTGAACCTCGAGCCAGGCGTAGCCCTTTTCTTCAAGCTCGAATGCGAGCCGCTTGTCTCCCGACTTCACGATGCGGCCGTCGGAGAGCACGTGAACGTAGTCGGGAACGATATAATCGAGCAGCCGCTGATAATGGGTGATGACGATCATCGAACGTTCTTTGCCTCTGAGCGCGTTGACGCCGCCGGCCACGACTTTCAGCGCGTCGATGTCGAGACCCGAATCGGTCTCATCGAGGATCGCCAGCTTGGGATCGAGCAGCGCCATTTGAAAGACTTCGTTGCGCTTCTTCTCGCCGCCGGAAAAGCCCTCGTTGATCGGCCGGTTGAGCAGGCTTTGATCCATATCCACGATCTTTATCTTCTCTTTCACGAGCGCGAGAAAATCCATCGCATCGAGCTCCGGGAGCCCGCGGTGCTTGCGGATAGCGTTGAGCGCGGCCTTGAGAAAATAGGTCGTATTCACGCCTGGAATTTCGACCGGATATTGAAACGCCAGGAAGATACCCTCGCGCGCGCGCTCCTCCGGCGGCATCTGAAGGAGGTCCTTGCCTTCGTAAATAACTTCGCCGGCGGTGATTTCGTAACCCTCTCTGCCCGCGAGGATGTGCGCCAGCGTGCTCTTGCCCGAGCCGTTCGGCCCCATGATCGCATGCACCTCGCCGGCATTCACCGTGAGATCGATCCCGCGCAGGATTTCGTTGCCGTCGACCCTGGCATGGAGATTTTTGATGGTCAGCATTCGATGGATCTCCTTTTGCGCTGAAATCATGCCTGGAGACTCACGAGCCGCTGCCTCAGACCCTGCGAGTCGGCGATGTCGCCGATGGACACCTTCGCCAGGTAGTCCGCCACAAGGCTCTGGGCCTTATCCCAAACCGATCGCTGCGTGCAGACGGCGCAATACGAGCAGTACTCCTCACCCTTCTCGATACATTCCATGAGCACGATGCGCCTTTCAACCGTTTCGTAAACTTCTTTAATCGTTATGGCCTGCGGCGGACGCGCCAAACTGAATCCGCCTTTGGAGCCGATGTGGGAATGCACCAGTCCGCCGGCAACGAGATCCTTCATGATCTTCGAAAGATAATACGATGGAATCCCCTGTTTTTCCTCGATATCCACCCTGCTGATGATTTTCCCCGTAGGCTGGCCGGCAAGATAAGAAAGAGCGCGCACCGCATAATCGACGCGGCGGCCGACATTCATCAGAGAACTTCTCTCCGCTGTCTTCCTCTGCCCTTTCATACACTTCGCATGGTTTCGTCTCAAATATAGACCTACTAGGTCTTTTTTTCAAGGTTCTGTCTAAAGAAAAGGTTATCGATTCGAGGGTCACGTAAACACAACGGCTGCGATCTGTGGATTTTGGTTTATTGCCGGAGTTGCTTCGCGACTTGACTGCTTTAACCAAACCCTGACATGTCTCGACGAAAAAAAAGGGACATGGTCCAGTCTATCATCACCCTTAACTTATTTTTGAAGCCCCTTAGTTTAAAAAGATAGGCCGTGCGCCAAAACCACCAGGCTATGAACCCGTAGAGACGGACGCCCAAGAAAGAAACCACCGCGTGGCGGAAAAAAAGTCGATCATCCTATCGTCGAAGACTCTGTCGATGAACATATCTAAAATCTGGCGCAGCTTGGCTTCACCCCCAAGCTGCTCATAAAGAGTGGCTGCTATTTTTCATTCTCTCCTCATTTTTTACAAGAATACTAGCCTCCGTCTGCGAATTCAATTCCATTTATGGTAAAATATAATCGATGTCAAAGTCGCCTCTCCCGAAAAAAATCACTGTCGGGGTGTCTATTTCACTCAGCGGGAAATTTCGTCTTCAGGGCGAGCAGGCCCTGCGCGGCGTCCAACTCTGGGTTGCATACGTCAATCAAAAGGGTGGGATCTATCTCAAGGAGAGGGCGCAGTCTTTGCCGGTTGAGATTATTGCATACAATGACCAGAGTAAAATGGATCGAGCCAAGGACAACGTTGTACGGCTGCTTAAGGAGGACCGGGTCGATTTCCTCTTCGGGCCCTATTCCAGTCACTTGACCATAGCGGTGGCGCCTATCGCAGAGAGTGAAAAGAAAATCCTCTGGAACCATGGTGGGGCGTCGGATACGATTTGCCAGCAGGGTTGGCGCTACGTGGTAAGCGTGCTTAGCCCGGCGAGCAGCTACCTTCGCTCTCTCCCCTCTTATCTCACGATGAGGGGGCCATCGTTGCGCCGACTCCTTTGCCTGACAGCATCTTCCGGGACCTTCGCAGCCCATGTGGCGCAAGGCTTAGAGGAGGCGACAGAATCTTGTGGACTTACTGTTGTTCGCGTCCCCTTTACGTCGCCCATGGAGGATGCCAGGGAAATTATTAAAATGACCCTGAGCCAGAACCCGGATCTCCTGGTCGGAATAGGAAGTTTTGAGGATGATGTGAAAATCGTCCGCCATTGCATTGGAATGAAGCCTATGGTCACCGTGGCGGCAGGCGTCAAGGCCTTTGGTAAGAAGCTCGGCATGAAAGCAGAGCGCGTTATTGGCCCCTCTCAGTGGGAAACGGGAATTCACTTCTCACCCGTCCAAGGGCCTAATTCGGAATGGTTCGAGAACCATTTCAAAAAGAAGTTCGGCGTGCCTCCGGACTATACTGCGGCGCAGGCGTTTGCGGCAGGAATTATTATTCAGGAAGCCATTCAGCGGGCAGGTGGACTAAAGGATGAGCGATTGCGTCAAGCGGTAGCTGATCTCGATATCCATACCTTCTACGGAGCATTCCGGATCGATCCAAAGAGCGGCTGCCAGATCGGCCATCAGACCCTCCTCATCCGGTGGCAGAGAGGTGAGAAGGTAGTTATTTGGCCACCTGAAGCTATATACGGCCAATCGTCTTCCAATCTAGATCGCTATCAAGTCTCTACGATGTAGATTTCCCTTTTTGGCGATTGCCACAAAAGACGGGACATCCTTTTCGTGGACCTCTGAAAATCCGTGCTTCGCGTCACCTTCTGAATCTGATTTTCCAGGTCTTGTAGGTTCTCAGCCTCCTGTTCGAATACCACATCGGGGCTACCCAGCGAGGCGAAGTGGGTGCGCTGTATCCTGATATTCTTTCCTCCAGCCCTGGCGACCATGTTGGCCAGCCTTTTGAGCTCCTGTACGACGGCATCGGTCTTACCGGGGATGCTATGGAAACAGAAACGTGACACGTACATCTTTCTACCTCCCTTATCGGCGTCAGGCCGTAATATAAGTAATATAATTGGTGGTACTTATCGTGCGAATTTCTTGAGTGTCTCTTGCGAAAACTCTAAGCCATTTTATCTGTCGCACTCCCCGGCAATCATGTTAATCATCCCGAAGGTCGGGACGATATCGGCCAGCATATATCCCTTGATCATTTCATGACAGGCTGACATGGCTATAAAGGAAGGAGGTCGCACTCTAAGCCGATAAGGCTTCCCTCCTCCGTCGCTGACGATGTAAAAGCCCAACTCCCCGTTTGCTCCTTCGACGGCAAAGTAGACCTCACCTGGGGGCACCTGGATTCCCTCCATGATGATCTTGAAATGGTGCATCAATCCTTCAATGCTGTTATAGACCTTCTCTTTTTCAGGGATGACGACGCGTGGGTCCTCCAGTGAGATCGGGCCTAAAGGGATCTCTCTCAACGCTTGTTCCACTATCCGCATGCTTTGCTCGATCTCTTGGATGCGGCAGACAAAGCGGTCGTAGTTATCTCCTTTGGTCCCCAATGGAACTTCGAATTCAAGCTGGTCATAGACCAGATAGGGCTCAGCCTTCCGGACATCGTAGTTGACTCCCGTAGAGCGCAGGATGGGTCCGGTGAGTCCATAGGCAATCGCTGTCTCTTGGGAGATCACCCCCACACCGGACATCCGGTCAATAAAGATCCGGTTGCGGGAGAGGAGCCGGTCGCAGTCTGCCAGGAGCCTTCTGACCTTCTGGAAGGCCTGAGTGACTTGCCCGGTGAAGTCCTCCGGGAGATCGTGCTTCACTCCCCCGATGCGGGTATAGGTGGTTGTAAGTCGGGCTCCGGTGAGGGTCTCTACGATCCTCATGAGAAACTCCCGTGCCTCCATCATGTAGAAACCAACCGTGATCGCCCCGAGTTCCGATGCGGCCATTCCACAGCAGGTCAGATGGTCGGTAATGCGGGAGATCTCGCTCACGATCACCCGGATGCATTGACATCTCGGAGGCGTCTCCACTCCCAGCAGTTTTTCCACCGTCATCGCATAGCCCACGTTGTTGATCAGCGGAGAGACATAGTTGAGCCGGTCTGTATAGGGAATCACCTGGGTCCATGTAGCCTGCTCGCAACTTTTGGCAAAGCCGCGGTGCAGGTAGCCCACCTCCACGTCGCAGTCGAGGACCTTCTCCCCCTCCAGCTTGAGATTAAACTTGATCGTCCCATGGGTGGCAGGATGGGACGGCCCCATCTGAAGATCCATAGTGTCCAGTGGAAGTTCTTTGGTATCGGCTTTCATCGTGTTTAGAAAGACAGAAGCCTTTAGCTCTTGGCGGAAAATTGTTGTTTTAATTGCATGAGCCTGTTATGCGATCTCTGATCGACAAAGGTTCCCTTGACCTCTCTTTCAGGAACCAACGGTTGACATTGGTTCACTGGATAGTCCTTGCGTAGGGGATGTCCTTGGAACTCCTCGTAGAGCAAGATCCTTCTTAAGTCTGGGTGGCCCAGGAAGCGAATGCCGAACATATCCCAAACCTCCCGCTCCAGCCAGTTGGCCACTTTCCATAAAGGGACCAGTGAGTCCACTATTGGATCCTCTTCCGGCACTCCTACTTTAACCCGCAGGCGATGCTTAGCCCGGAAGGAGTAGAAATGATACACAACCTCAAACCGCGGCTCCTTTTTCCCCAGATAATCTACAGCAGTGATATCTGTTAGAAAGTTAAAGTCCAATTTGGGGTCCTCTTTGAGCAAGCGAAAAACCTCTAACAACCCTTCTCGAGTGATGACGATGGTCTCATCACCCCGAAAGGCATGCGAATCTAAGATTCTCCCACCCAAACTCTGCTGCAAATATAGGATAATCGAGCTATCCCCTCCCATGAAATTTTACTCCCATTCCAAGGCCCCTTTTTTCCAGACGTAGATGAAGCCGATGATAAGAATGAACAGGAATATCCCCATTTCCACAAGACCGAAAAGTCCCAGGCGGCGAAAGAGATTAGCCCACGGGTAGAGGAAGACCACCTCAATATCGAAGATGAGAAAGAGCATCAGCACAAGAAAATAGAGATGAGCCATAAAAAGTCCACTTAAAAAAACCATACCCCCAAAGCGAGAGGTATGGAAGAGGATCCAGTGACGTCGTCACTGGACTTTTTCCCGAGCCCGGACCGCATCGCAATCGGATCCCACATCCTTGGTAATCAGGGGCCGCAGACTTTCGCTGTGTTCGAGCCATGCATCTCGGATATGCCTCGGCACCCCGTAATCCTCCAGCGTCTCGCTGAGGATCTGAAGTCTGCGGGCAAATTGTCCGCCCATGATCGGATGTTTGGCATGGACCTCATCCAGCGGCCTGCCTTGATACTCCACATCCGCACCTAAGAAACGGGCCGTGAGTTGCAACTCCATCTCCTTAATCCGCTTCCTATCCGCATTGCGGAAGAAA
This sequence comes from uncultured Syntrophobacteraceae bacterium, assembly GCA_964404195.1. Lineage (GTDB taxonomy): Bacteria > Desulfobacterota > Binatia > UBA9968 > UBA9968 > JAJPJQ01. The sequence continues at coordinate 52,296 of CAYOJC010000004.1, read as the reverse complement.
AAACCAATCATCCTATCTTCAAACACCCGATCGATGAACGTGTCTATAATCTGCCGCAGCTTGGCCTCACCCCCCAATTGATCATAAAGCGTCCCCTGCATCTTTCACCCTCTAATCATTCTTTACGATACACTCCCTTATCGCCGAATTCTATTTAATGTTAAGACCCTTAGTCACTTGCCCACCAGAGCTCTCACAGTTTGCCTATCTCCTGCGCCGCTTTGCCGAGTTGCCGAGGGCGATCAAGAACATGACGCTCTTCCCCGCGGCTACCACTCTGTAATGAATCCCCTTGTTCATCGGATGAGGGCTTGTTAGATTGAAATAGATGAACACCCCTCGAGAGCACTGGATCATCCCAGAGAAGCCTTTCACCTCCTACGATGATTACCGGGTAATGACTGGCGAGAGCGCTGTCCTCAAGGCACGGCAAATGGCTCCCGAGCGCATCCTCAAAGAGATTGAGCTTTCCGGTCTCCGTGGGCGCGGCGGCGCTGGTTTTCCCACTGGAACCAAGTGGAGAACGATCCGAAATCACCCCTGCACGACTCGGTTCGTCGTCTGCAACGCGGCGGAGGGAGAACCAGGGACATTTAAGGATCGCTGGGTGTTACGCAAAAATCCCTACGCGCTGATCGAAGGGATGCTGATCGCGGGGCACGTGGTTGGCACGAAGAGTCTGTACATTGGTATCAAAGCGTCGTTTACCGTGGAGCTAAGACAATTACGCAAAGCGATTAGAGAGATGGCTGAAGCGGGGCTCTTGGATGAGCATGAACTTCACGTAGTCGAGGGCCCTGAGGAGTACCTGTTTGGCGAAGAGAAAGCACTGCTGGAGGTGATCTCTGGCAACGAGCCACTGCCGCGGGAGGCCCACAACCCGCCCTACGAGAAGGGACTCTTTCCCACCGCCACTTCGCCGAACCCGGCATTGGTTAACAACGTCGAAACTTTCTCCCATGTGCCGAGCATTGTCCGCTTAGGCGCGGCATCGTTCCGCGAACTAGGCACCTATGACACACCTGGCACACTGATCTTTACTGTCAGCGGTGATGTCAAGCGTCCAGGCATCTACGAGTTCGAGGCAGGGATCACCCTCCGCGATCTGTTTTACGAGGTCGCCGACGGACCCCATGAAGGCCACATGTTCAAGGCAGCACTGTCAGGTTTCTCGTCGGCTGTGATCCCTGTGGACAAGTTCGACACCTTAGCGGACTTCGCATCGCTGCAGCTCATCGGCGCCGGTCTCGGATCCGCCGGCTTCATCGTGGTCGACGAGAGGACAAGCATGCCGCGGGTTGCCCAAGCGGCCGCGCGGTTCCTGTATGTCGAATCGTGCAACCAGTGCCCATCGTGCAAGCTTGGCCTGGAGACTGCAAGCCACGCGCTCGACGAGCTGTTTGACCCGACCAAGGCGACCTCCGATGACATGGAGCGGGCGTTGTATGGCGCGCGCAGTGCTCCTCAGGCGAATCGCTGTTATCTTCCGGTACAGGGCTCGATCTTGATTCCAAGCCTCCTGAAGCGCTACACACACGAGTTTGAGCAGCTCATCCAAAATATAGCGCCGCCAAGTGAGCGGATAATGGTGCCAAAGATTATCGACTTCGATGAAAAGAGCCGCACATTTCTCTTCGACAGCCGCCAGGCGTTAAAGAGCCCTGAATGGACCTACGACGAGCCGACGGCACCTTACGCCGCGGCGCGCCAGGGGGTAACCCGCGAGCCGCGATGCTGATTGTATGCGGCATGGCCGGAACCGGAAAATCCACCGTCGCGCGGATGCTGGGGGACTCGACCGGATTTCAGCTTCTTAACTCCGATGTGGTTCGTAAACGGCTCGCCTACCGAGCGCGTGGCAGAGGGATACCGGGGAGGAATTTACAGTGACTCCTTTACCCAGCTCACTTACCACACGCTTCTCGGGGAGGCGGAGAGATCCTTGAAGGCAGGAAAGGTGTTATCGTCGATGCTACCTTTAAAGATAGTGAACATCGTCGCCTTTTTCTCACTCGAGCTGCCAACATCGGAATGCCCGTGTTTTTCATCGAATGTCAGGCCTGGGAAGAAGAGATCTTTCGCCGTTTACAGCATAGGGAAAAGGAGAGTGGGCAGGTATCCGATGCTAACTAGCAAGTCTATCAGCGCCAGCGGGATGAATTTAGGCCGTTGACCGATATTCCGGACCGGATTCGCTTAACCCTTAACACCGAATCCGATCTACGCGATTTCATCGAAAGGCTGGTGGAATCTCTTTATTAACTCCCATTTTCAGTCTATTTTGCGTTCTGTGAAAACGGCCGCAGCAAACAAACGCACGAAACGTGCTCTTACGGGTGATCGTCCCACAGGGAAGCTACACCTCGGCCACTACGTCGGCACTCTTACTAGCCGCCTTCGGCTACAGGACCAATGCGAACTTTTTCTGGTGATTGCCGACTACCATGCGTTGACTACCGACCACCATCGCGAGCACATTGCTGAGGTCTCCGGCAACGTTCGGGAAATAGTGCTCGATTACCTCAGCGTCGGCATCGATCCGGAAAAGACCACTATCTACGTACAATCCCAGGTCCCGCAGGTTTGCGAATTGCAGTTAATTTTTTCCATGCTGGTAACAGTGGCGCAGGCGCAACGGATCCCAACCCTGAAGGAGATGATAGCGACGCAAGGGATTGATAACCCATCGATGGGCCTGCTCGGTTATCCGATCCTGCAGGCTGCGGACATCTTGGCGATGCGCACCGACACGGTGCCGGTAGGTAAGGATCAGGAGCCGCACATTGAGCTATGTCGGGAAATCGCGCGGCGCTTTAACCGCCTGTACGGAGATGTCTTCCCGGAGCCCAAGGCGCTGGTTGGCGATGTGCCGACGCTCGTTGGGATCGACGGCCAGGCCAAGATGAGCAAGAGCCTCCACAACGCGATCTATCTTTCAGACGATGAGGAAACAGTCCGCAAAAAGGTGATGAGCATGTACACCGACCCAAAGCGGATCCATGCCACCGATCCTGGACGGGTTCAGGGAAATCCGCTGTTTATGTATCACGATTTATTTAATGTTGACAAAGGAGAAGTGGAGGAATTGAAGCGCCGCTACCGCACGGGACAAGTGGGTGACGTCGAGGTCAAAGAAAGGCTCTGTCGAGCCCTAAACAACTTTCTGACATCCATACGTGCGCGCCGCGACCTCTATGCTTCGGACACCCAAATTGTCGAAGATATACTTCGTCGGGGATGCACCAAAGCCACCACCGATGCCGTGACCACACTGCGGCTGGTCCGTCAAAGCATGGGCTTAACCTACCCCTTTTGATAGAGTGAGAACTGTTTCACTGTAGACAGCACTGCCCTCCGCCGATCTCAAGTCTTCCTAAGCCGCTCTCTCACCCAATTGATAAGACCGCCCGCGAGCAGCACGTCTATCTGACGGCTGGAGAGCTGCTGTTTAACCTTGAAGGTGCGATTCTTTGTTCTATTTTCAATTCGAATCGGACTTCCCGCGCGGATCTGTTCATGAAGGTCCGTGAGCTTCAGGAGGTCGCCCTGCTCGATTCGGTCATACTCCGACTCGTCTTCCAGCGTGACCGGCAGGACGCCGAAGTTCACGAGGTTCTGCCAATGAATGCGCGCGAAGCTCTTCGCAATGACGACACGGAGCCCGAGGTAGCGGGGAGCGAGGGCCGCATGCTCCCTGCTCGATCCCTGGCCATAGTTTCGGCCTCCCACGACCGCATGGCCACCGGCGTCGCGGACTTGCATAGCCCGGCGAGGGTAGGTTTCGTCTACCATGTCAAAGGCGAACTCGCTAATCTTTGGGATGTTGCTCCGATAGGGAAGGACGCGGGCGCCGGCCGGCATGATCTCATCAGTAGAGATATCGTCCTTCGCCTTGAGGACAACGGGAAGCTCGAGCCCATCGGGCAATGCCTCCAAAGCCGGCAGCTCGGCGATGTTTGGCCCCTTCTCAAGTTTCACCTCGCACGCCTCCTGAGGGGGGAGAGGCGGAATCAGCATCTCCGTATTGAGAATCGGCCTTTCCGGATCGGAGATCTTCGAATAGGCCATGTCGAGTTCACGTGGGTCGGTGATGACTCCGGCGAGCGCCGAGGCTGCAGCGGTTTCCGGGCTCACAAGACAGACCTTATCTTCGCGCGTGCCCGAGCGGCCAGGGAAGTTCCTTGGCACCGTGCGGAGACTGAGCTTGTCGGTGGCTGGCGCCTGCCCCATGCCGATGCAGCCGTTGCAGCCGGCTTGGTGGATGCGCGCGCCAGCATGAATGAGGGAAAGAAGGTGGCCGTCGCGAACAAGGTTTTCGAGTATCTGCCGTGAGGTCGGGTTGACATCAAATGAGATGCGATGGTGGACCCGCTTACCCTTAACGATCTCGGCGGCAATAGCAAAGTCGCGGTAGCCGGGATTAGCGGAAGATCCGATGTATGCCTGATAGAACTCCTGTCCAGCGACATCGCGCACCGGAACTACGTTTCCGGGACTCGAGGGCATGGCGATGAGTGGTTCAATCTTCGAGAGATCGATCTCCTCGTAGGTATCATACTCGGCGTCCTCGTCGGCGCTGAGTTCAATCCAATCCCCTTCGCGGCCCTGTGACCTGAGGAAGCGCCGGACCTCTTCGTCGGAAGGAAAAACAGTCGTGGTTGCGCCAAGCTCCGCGCCCATGTTCGCGATGACGTGTCGATCCATGGCGGAAAGTGACTTCAGTCCCGGTCCGTAGTACTCGACGATGCGACCGACGCCTCCGTGCACGTCATGCCTGCGGAGTATCTCGAGGATGATGTCCTTGGCACTCACCCAGTCGGGTAGCTCGCCAAAAAGCTTTATTCCCCAAATCTCCGGCATCTTTACATAGAAGGGCTGACCCGCCATGGCCAGAGCCACTTCTAGGCCCCCGGCGCCGATCGCCAGCATACCGATGGCCCCTGCGGCCGGCGTGTGACTATCCGCGCCAAGCAGAGTCTTTCCGGGTCTACCGAAGCGCTCTTGGTGGACGGGGTGACTGACTCCATTGCCTGGTCCACTGTACCAGAGGCCAAAGCGCCGACAGGCGCTATGGAGAAACAGGTGGTCGTCTGGATTCTTATGGTCTTCCTGGATGAGGTTGTGATCCACGTACTGCGCCGAAATTTCCGTCTTGACACGATCGAGTCCCATCGCTTCGATCTCGAGCATCACCAGAGTTCCGGTCGCGTCCTGAGTGAGAGTCTGGTCGATCCGAATCCCAATCTCCTGGCCAGGTATCATCTCACCTTCAACGAGATGGGATGCTATGAGCTTTTTTGCGACGTTCAATCCCATGCCTCCCCTATTCAAATCAAATATGGATCGCGCCCGGCCATTGCCAAGGCTGGCGTCTCAATGCCAAGGCCTTCGGTATAGGGGAGTCGTCCGACGGCTATGAACACCCTATCCCAACGGAGTGGTTCACTCCCCTCGCACTGAATGACGCAGCTCCCGTCCTCAACCCGTGGCGCTTGAAACCGGCTCTTCAATCGGAAATCGAGTCCCTGCTTGCGAAAGATCTTTAGGCACCTTACTTATACATCGATCCCCAAAATATTCCTCATCAGAGCTCCAACGCTATAGGTAACAGCAATTGCTCCAAAGACTAAAAGAAGATTTTGCAAGACTCGTCTCCACACTTCCATTCCTGATAGAAGAGAAACAACAACCGAAACTATAATGACCATAAGGGCACCAAAGACTATCGGCCACAAGAGACTCTGTGCACCCAACAGCACCGGAAAAATCGCGACCAGCGCTCCACAAAGATACGAAACACCCACGATCAATGCGGCGCTTAAAGGCCCGGAATCTTCCGCAATCTTATCTGTTCCGTTAAAAAATTCCCTTTTGGCATTTTGTAATCGTTCTACTTCCCGTTGCGAACCCGACGAGGCGAACACCCCCGCAGCCATGGAGATCGAACCGGCCACCGCCACCGCGGTGCCTGCGACCAAGACATATAGGGGATTACCGAAGGAGGCAAAAAAACCAGCGACGCTTCCCAAGACTTCAACCAAGCCGTCATTCAAACCAAGAAAAACGTTCCGAATTCTCTCCGCGCTTATCTTGCGGCCCGTCACCGCGGCTACCAGTTCATCCTCGTGCTCAAATTCATCTTGTATTACTCCCCGTACTTTTTCTGCATGATCCGTATTTCGATATTGTTCCCATAAGAGAAGGTACTTTTTTATGCCGTAAATCTCGATGGCCTCTAAAATTAAGTAGGTGATGCCGGTGCCAAACATTCTTCTCAGACAAACGCAAAATGCTAGCTTCAAGCGTCTTGAGAAATTGAGACGTTCGGCCTGAAGGCCAAAGAATTCTTGCCAGAACGTCACGTGCCGCTGCTCAGTTGCGATAAGCCGAGACAAAACAACCTGCACTTCTCCTGACTCTAGTTCGTGTAGCTCTTTAAAGAACGCAAGATCAAAGAGCTCATCTAAAGTTATTTTTCGTGCTAATTTCACGTTTTCCACATACAGTGTGCCTGCTATCCTTCATTCTCACCTCATTATCCGTGGAAGGAGGTCGCCCCCTTGGCCACGGGTTCTTGCGCCGGCGCCGATCCGGCGGTCAGCGCCTCCTGGCCAGTCTGGAGAGGTTCCACCTTCAGCTCAACGATGTCCGGCGGGAAAAGAAGGTCAAGGGTCCAATCGAAGGCTACGCGCAAGCGCCGCTCCCACCCTGGAAGGGCGAACAGGTAATACGTCCGCCAGGCGAACCAGGCCAGGAACCCCGTGAGCCTCACGCCCAAGACCCGGCCCATCCCCCGGTGACGCCCCAAAGTCGCCAGCATGCCGATGCCGCGGTACCGGTGGGGCTCCAGCCTTCGGCCCCTTAGCGACGCCATTAGATTGCGGGCTACGTGCCGGCCCTGACGAACCGCATGCTGCGCCGTGGGCGGCTGATAGCCTCCACCGGGATCCGCAACCAGGGCGCAGTCGCCGACGGCCCACAATGTCTCATAGCCCCGCACCTGAAGATACTCGTTCACGGGAAGCCGGTGGTCGCCGCCCTCAGGGCGCGGGACCTGAATCGCCCGGATCAAAGGCGAAGGCCGCACGCCAGCGGTCCAGATGAGAGTCTCGGCATTAATCTCGCGGCCGTCGTGGACGCGTCCACGACCCGACTCGTATGCCGTGACGCGCGCCCTAAGCCACACTTCGATTCCCCGTGACTCCAGGTTCCGTTGGGCGTAAGCGCCTAACTCAGGCGACACTTCCTGCGCGAGACGATCGAGCATCTCGATGAGCACCATGCGGATCTCGCGGCGGTCAATTGATGGGTAGTCGTCCAGCACTTTCAGGATGAAGTCGTGGAGTTCGCCCGCGGCCTCGATCCCATTTAACCCCCCTCCCACCACGACAAAGGAAAGGAGTGCCCGGCGTTCCTCCGTGGAAAGAAGGGCGGCCCGCTCTAGCAGGTCGATAACGTGATTGCGGATGCGGATGGCGTCCCCCAGGGTCTTCAGGGTCAGCGCGTTCTCCGCGAGCCCGTGAATACCGAAGAATTCCGCGACGCTCCCCGGAGCGAGCACGCAATGCTGGTAGGAGAGCAACCGAGAACGGCCGTTCTGGTCAACGAAACCCACGGTCCGCCGCACCGGATCCAACGTCTGGACCGTCCCTTCGATGAACCGGACCCGGTCGAGCATCCGACGGATCGGGTTCACCACATGCCGGAACTCCACAAGGGCGGCGGCGACCTCCACTAGCAGCGGGGTGAAGAGAAAGAAATTGTTTCGGCTGATGAGGGTCACCTCGGCCTTGAGCCCTCGCTTGAGCCGGCTGTCCAGAGCCAAGGCGACGTTCATCCCGCCGAAGCCACTGCCGACGATGACGATGTCGGTGCGCTCGCAAGGTTCCATGTCGTCTATGCCATCCATACGCTCTTGATGTTCATGAACTCCCGGATCCCGTATTCCGAAAGCTCCCGCCCATAGCCCGACCGCTTGATGCCCCCGATTGGAAGGCGCGGATCGGACTTCACGAGCTCATTCACGAAAACGCAGCCGGCCTCGATCTGGGAAACGAGTCGCTCCGCCCGCTGGCGGTCCTGGGTCCAGAGGGACGCACCCAATCCGAACGCCGAGTCGTTTGCCAGGCGGATGGCGTGGGCTTCGTCCCGGGCGCGGATTACCGCCGCCACCGGTCCGAAGGTCTCCTCATCGAACGCCGGCATCCCCCTGTCCACGGCGGCCAGCACCGTGGGCGGATAAAAGGTGCCAGGGCCATCCGGCACCCGCCCGCCGAAGAGGACCTTGGCCCCGCGCTTCACCGACCCCTCCACCTGCCGGTGCAGCGACGCCCGCAGGTCGTGGCGCGCCTGCGGGCCGACCTGCGTATCGTGGTCAAGAGGGTCACCCATCCTCCGCGACCGCATTTCCGAGACCAAAAGCTCCAGGAACCTGTCCGCGACCTTCTCGACGACGATGAAACGCTTAGCAGCGATACAGCTCTGCCCGCTGTTAATGAGGCGCGCCTCCGCCGCCTTCTTCGCCGCCTTCTGAAGGTCAGCGTCCTCGAGAACGATGAAGGGGTCGCTCCCACCTAGCTCGAGCACGGTCTTCTTGAGCTGGCGGCCCGCCTGCTCCGCCACCTTGCTCCCAGCGGCATCGCTGCCGGTCAGCGTGACCGCCCGGATGTGCTGATCGGCGATGATGCCGGGGACCAACTCGGCGCCCACGAGGGCAACGCGGAAGAGCCCCTCTGGGAACCCCGCCTCACGGAAGACCTCCTCAATCTGGAGCGCGCAGCGCGGAACGTTCGAGGCGTGCTTCAGGATCCCCGCGTTCCCCGCCATGAGCGCTGGGGCGGCGAATCGGAAGACCTGCCAGAAGGGGAAGTTCCACGGCATGATGGCCAGCACAGGCCCGATGGGCTCGAAGCGTATGTAGCTGCGGGACGCGTCGGTCTCCCGGGGCTCATCCGCTAGGAAAGCCTCGGCGTGCTCGGCGTAGTAGTCACAGACCCACGCGCACTTCTCCACTTCTGCTTCACCCTGAAGGACCGGCTTTCCCATCTCAAGGGCCATGGTCTGCGCATACTTCTCCTTCCCGGCCCTCAGGATCCGGACGGCTTCCCGCATACTTTTTGCGCGCTCCGCGAACGGGCGCCTACGCCAGTCGAGGAACGTCACGTATGCGGCTTCCAGGATCCGATCGATTTCGCTCGTCGTCATCTCCTGGAAGGTCTCCAATACCTCACCCGTAGCTGGATTGATGGATCGGATGCTCATCGAAGCCTCCTGACTCAAATAGGGCAGACCCAGGCCCCCAGTTTCTCCGTCAGCCTCAAGTTTTCACCGTAGTCCACTGGGCAGGCCACCACCGCGGGGACCCGCTGCCCGAACGCGTCCTGGAGGATGGGCACAAGCTCCTGCGCCGCTGTTACCTTATACCCCCGGCAGCCAAAGGACTCCGCCAGGGCTGCAAAATCCGGATTGCCGAAGTCCACGAACGCAGGCCGCCCGTAACGCTTCAGCTGGTTCCACTTGATGACGCCATAGGCCGAGTCCTCGAAGATAACGCAGACAAAAGGGATCCCCGCCCGAACCGCGGTCTCTAGCTCCTGTACGTTCATGAGGAATCCCCCGTCACCGCAGGCCGCGAGGACGCGCCGGTCGGGATAGAGGAGCTTGGCCCCGATCGCTCCAGGGAGCGCGATCCCCATGCTAGCGAACCCGTTGGAGATGATGCAGGTGTTCGGGCCAGCGCACGCATACATCCGGGCAATCCAAAGTTTGTGCGCGCCCACATCGCTGATGAGGATATCGTTGTCTCCCAGCACCTCCCGCATAGCGCGGACCACCTGCTGCGGCTTCAGAGGGAATGAATCGCCCTCCGCCTCCGCGCGGAATTCGTTCTGGATGATCTCTCTCAGAGCGCTGGCGCCGCGGATAGTGCCGGAGTCCCCACGGGCCGAGGCGCGCTCTGCAATTCGCATCAGCGACGCGGCGATCCCACCCTGGACGCCGACGGCTACCTGATAGGCAGCGTCGACCTCGGCCGGCGAGGGGTCGATGTGCACGATGCGTTTATCCCGCCTCGGGTTCCACCGTGCCGGTGCGTACTCCACGAGGTCGTATCCCACGCAGATGATCACATCCGCCCGATCGAGCCCACACGAGATGTAGTCGTGCTCCTGGAGACCCACGGTCCCCAAACACAAGGGGTGCATGGCGGGGAGGCTCCCCTTCCCCATGAATGTTTCCACTACCGGGATGCCGAGGGTCTCAGCGAAGTGGCGGAGAGCCTCGCTTGCACGGCCCCGTGCCACCCCGTTGCCGGCGAGGACGATGGGATCTCGCGCCTCCGAAATGATCTTCGCTGCCCGCTCGATCTGCTGGTCCAGAGGTTCAGTGGGAAATGGTTGCTGCGGCACGAGCGGCTCGAGGCCCGAGGGCGCCTCCGCATCTGCCACATCCTCGGGGAGGTCGAGGTGGGTGGCCCCCGGTTTCTCCGTCTGGGCCACCTTGAACGCCTTCCGCACCGCTTCCGGCACAACCTGAGGGCGGACGAGCTGCGCGTTCCACTTCACAGCCGGTCGGAAGAGCGAGATCAGGTCGAGGTACTGATGCGACTCCTTATGGAACCGCTCGGTCCCTGCCTGCGCAGTGATCGCCACCAGAGGTGCCCGGTCCATGTTCGCGTCGGCGACACCTGTGAGGAGGTTCGTCGCGCCCGGGCCGAGGGTTGCCAAGCAAACGCTCGCCTTCCCGGTGAGCCGGCCCTGGACGTTGGCCATGAAGGCCGCGCCCTGCTCGTGGCGCGTCTGGAGAAAATGGATCTTGGAATCAAGGAGCGCGTCCAGAAGCGCGAGGTTCTCCTCCCCCGGCACGCCGAACATGTGTTCGAGCCCCTCGTTCTCGAGACAACGGACTAAGAGTTCGGCTCCGGTCATCCCCCAGCTCCATTTATACGCAGATCAGATATCGTAAAGAATCACCTATTTTCCCGGTTGCGCAAAAAGATCCATAAACTCTTTTCCAGTTTCAACCTTTTTCGCCAATTCCGGATCCGTCTCCCCGCCCTTTTTAGGCTTAAAGGCGGGGACTGGGGCTCCATCCAACACAAAACGTCGAACCATTGCAGCAGGATAAAAACAGGCACCCTCAAATTCTCGAGAATGACGAATCGATCCAGTGGGACAAACCTCAGCGCAGATGCCGCAGTACATACACTTAGCAAGATCGATATCAAACTGAGTCATCCAGCGTTTTTTATCCGGCTCTTCGCTATCTGTGATAGCAATGCAAGTGATGGGGCATTCCCGCTCGCATGCCTTGCAATTTGTACAAATCTCCATATCGACTTCGAGGTGTCCCCTATACCGTTTCGGCAATGTTTCCTGAACCGGTCGATCGATTCGATCAGGGTACTGAATAGTGGTAGGACGACGCATAAGGTGGGAAAAAGTAATCGAAAGCCCTTCAAAGATCGTCACAACTGTCTCAAAAATATTTTTAAGATAACTAAGCATGATGTTTTTCCGGCTTTATTTTTCCCTAAATTCTCAGCCCGGTTGCCTCGCCACGTCTACTGCTCACGCGGGGCTGGTAAGAGTCGCTTTCATCTTCGCCCAGATGCCGATGCTGAGCCGGAACTTCTGCAAGATCCGGGCACCTCTTGCTCGACGGTGCGGGCAAAGCGGTAAAAATCGAACGGGAGGATCCTGATTGCGAGGGCACTAGAGAAAATTACTTCTCACAGGCCGCTTTGAGCTGGGGGGCGAGTTCACCCCGTTCATGCATCTCGTGGAGGATATCGCTGCCCCCGATAAATTTGCCGTTTATGAAAACCTGGGGAATAGTCGGCCAGTTCGAATATTGCTTGATTCCCTCTCTGATGGCCTGATCTTCCAGCGCGTCCACGGTCTCAAACGGATAACCGTAAGACTGCAATATCTCGACCGTGCGAGCCGAGAATCCACATTGAGGGAAATTTGGCTTTCCCTTCGTGTAAACAATTACCTTGTTTCCCTTCACCTGCTCATCGATCTTGACCAACACATTATTTGCCATGTTTGAACCTCCTTCCTAGTTTTTAAAACCACCGCGTCTCTGAAAATAGAAGAGCCTTCCCTCAGTCCTCCCTAAAGTCCTTCCTGCCTTGGAATCTTAAGTTGCCAACCGGCGACCGAAGTTTTCTAAGGGCATCTTCCTCGATTTGACGGATCCGCTCACGGCTAACAGAAAATTTCTCCCCCAATTCCTCCAAGGTGTGATCGCGAGCCTCGCCTACCCCAAAGCGAAACCGAATCACCTCTTCTTGCCTGGGCGGTAAGATGGCAATAGCCTTTCGTATCTTCGTGCGGAGATCGGCCTCAACGGCCTCCTCGGAGGGCTTGGGGATGTGTTTGTCCTCGACCAAATCGCCAAGGCAGCTATCTCCGTCATCTCCGACGGCTGTCTCGAGAGAGACCGGCTCTGCCCCGATTCTCATAAGCCTACACACCTCTCTCAGCGATATCCCCATTTCAGCTGCGATCTCCTCGGGGAGAGGTTCCCGCTTCAGTTTCTCAAGAAGATACCTAGATGTACCGATCAATCTGTTCCTGTCCTCAACCCCATGGACAGGAACACGGATTGTACGGCCTGAATCGGTGATAGCCCGTGTGACGGCCTGGCGAATCCACCAAGTCGCATAAGTGGAAAATCTATATCCCAATCGATAATCAAATTTCTCCACCGCCCTCATGAGGCCAATGTTTCCTTCCTGGATAAGGTCTAAAAACTGAAGACCGCGGTTGACACACTTCTTTGCAATAGCGACAACCAGACGCAGATTGGCTTCTGTTAACCTCTTCTTAGCCTGGTTCGCCTTGAGCTCGCCCTCGATAACGGACTCAACCCGCTGCTTGAGATCGTGGGCCCGCATCTCCATCTCTTTCTCAATCCCCCGAATCTCGGAAAGGATCGTTTCGTGCTCTTTCTTCTTAGGGGAGGTTTGAACCTTCTGCTCCAACTCGATCAAGCGGGCATGAGATTTCTTGAGCTTATCTGCAATTTCCTCGACCCAAGACTTTGAAAGGCGGAGTCCTTTTAGTGCCTGTAGGATATCGCCCCTTTTGTTAAAAAGATTTTCTTCCAGACGTTCTCTTTGTTTTTTTGAAAGCCGCTTCTCTTTTTGCTCCGAGACGATCCGGTGATAAACCTGATCGAGTCGGCGGAGTCTCGCGATTTCTTTTAGAAATTGTTTTTGCTGAACGCCCTCCTCTATCAACTTCTCGTCTTCTTCGGTGTGCACCAGGACATCGCGCACGCTCAATTCGGCTCTTTCAACTTTCTCGCCGAGCTCAAGGACAAGGCGTAAGGCAACAGGGGATGAGAGGACTGCTTCTAAGACCTGCGCCTCCCCCTGTTCCTTCTCTTTTGCTAGCTCTACCTCACCCTCCCGAGTCAAAAGAAGAACAGACCCTATTTCTCGAAGGTACAACGTAACCGGATCGCTACTCCCCCCTGTATCCTCCGTCTCGAGCTCGGCCTCCTGCTCACGTTCGTGATCGAGGTCCTCTGGCGAAAGGAGATCCTCCGGCTCCTCGAGCTCCTCGACTGCCATATCATGAAGCTCATTCAACTGACCCGGTGAATCCTCGATAACCCCGTCAGGGATTTCTTCATACTTAAACGCTCTTTCCATAGCTTTTCTCTTCTGTCCTCGCGTCCGGTGATAACTCTCAGATCTCTACTTCGATATTTTCACCCTCAACCCGGACGTTATAGCGCGCAACCCCTTTGGGAGCCGGGGGACCTAAAACCTCGCCGTTAGTTACATCATAGATCGCGCCGTGCCATGGGCAGGTCACCTGTTTCCCATCGAGGACCCCTTCTGAAAGCGGCCCACCTCGATGGGTGCAGGTATTATCGATAGCATAGAAGGATCCCTCCACATTAAAGAGGGCGATCTTCTTGCCGCTCACTTCGACCATCTTACCCTGACCGGGAGCCACCTCATCGGTTTTAGCTACCTTCACAAACTCTGCCATAAATCACCTCCTAGGAAATTTTTGGTTGACCGCCAGAAAAACCCAAACTATTCCTTCCAGAACTTCCCCGCTCAGTTAAATCCCAGCTGAAGCTTTGCCGCATCGGACATCATGCTCGGATCCCAGGGCGGGTCAAAAACCACTTCGACGTCGACGTCCTTAACGTCTGGGAGGTTTAGAATTTTACTTTCCATGTCCCCTTTGAGCACCTGGCCCATGCCGCAACCTTGTGCCGTTAGCGTGAATTTGACATCAACCTTATTACCGCCCTCGGGCCAGGGCGTGACCTGACAATGATAAACGAGGCCAAGGTCAACAATGTTGACCGGAATCTCGGGATCGAAGCACGTCTTCAACTGATCCCAGACCAATTGCTCGAGGTCCGCAGGCCCCTCCGCCACGGTTAACTTTTCAGCTTGAGATGCCTCGGCCTCTTTGCCGATGGCATCGGCGTCCTTGTTTGCGATGCGCACCAGATATCCCTGGTCTGTGGTCACGGTGTAACTGCCTCCGAGCGATTGTGTTACCGTCACCCGGCTACCCGCCGGCAGCATGACTTTCTCGCCGCTGGGAATCTGGACCGCTTCGCAATCGCGGCTAAGTATTATCGGTTCGTTAGTTTTCATTTTTGTCTCTCCTCCTCTTTATTCAGCGTTCGGTTCCTCCTCGACAGCTCACTCCGTAGAGATCGCTGCCCCATTCCCATTCGCAGCCCTCGCATACAAGTTTTAAATTTTCAGCATCTTAGTCCTCCCCACATCTTGATTGTCTTAGCCGACACTGCCCTCAAGGCTCACACCCAGAAGCTTCTGCGCCTCCACTGCAAACTCCATCGGCAGCTCCCGAAAAACCTGCTTGCAGAAACCGCTGACGATCATGTTAACCGCGTCTTCCGATGAAATTCCCCGCTGCCGGCAGTAAAAAAGCTGATCCTCACCGATCTTCGAGGTCGAAGCCTCGTGCTCCACCTGCGACGAGTTGTTCATCACCTCAAGGTAGGGAAAGGTATGGGCTCCACACTTGTCTCCCAAAAGCAAAGAATCGCACTGGGAATAATTCCGCGCGCCGGTAGCGCCCTTCATGATCTTCACCAGCCCGCGGTACGCATTCTGCCCGTGCCCCGCGGAGATCCCCTTCGATATGATGGTGCTCTTGGTGTTCTTCCCAATGTGGATCATCTTGGTGCCGGTATCCGCCTGCTGATAGTTGTTGGTGAGTGCCACCGAGTAGAACTCTCCCACCGAGTTGTCCCCCTGCATGATACAGCTAGGGTACTTCCAGGTGATCGCCGAGCCGGTCTCCACCTGTGTCCACGAGATCTTGGAGTTTTTCCCCAGACACTTGCCCCGCTTGGTAACAAAGTTGTAGATACCGCCCTTGCCCTCCTTGTCGCCGGGATACCAGTTCTGCACTGTCGAGTACTTGATCTGGGCGTTGTCGAGAGCGATCAGCTCCACCACGGCGGCATGCAACTGATTCTCATCGCGCATCGGCGCGGTGCACCCCTCCAGGTAACTCACGTAGCTGCCCTCATCGGCAATGATCAATGTGCGCTCGAATTGGCCGGTCTCCGCTGCGTTGATGCGAAAGTAAGTCGACAGCTCCATCGGACATCGCACACCTTTGGGGATGTAAGCGAAGGATCCGTCGGTGAAGACAGCGGCGTTTAAGGCGGCGAAGAAGTTGTCGCTGTAGGGCACCACCGATCCAAGATACTTTTGAATCAGTTCGGGATGCTCCTGCACCGCCTCTGAGAAAGAGCCGAAAATAATTCCCAGCTCGGCCAATTTTCCTTTGAAAGTTGTCGCCACCGAAACACTGTCAAAAACCGCGTCTACGGCGATGCCGGACAGCCGCCCTTGCTCTAGCAATGAAATCCCGAGTTTGTCATAGGTTTTCAGTAGCTCGGGATCGACTTCCTCTAAGCTCTTCGGCCCATCGGCCTTGAACTTCGGCGCCGAGTAGTACCTGATCGCTTGATAGTCGATGGCCGGATAATGGACGTTGGCCCATTTTGGCTCTGCCTGCGACTTTTCCAGCTTCACCCAGTGGCGGTAGGCCTTGAGGCGCCACTCCAGCATGAAGGTCGGTTCGTTCTTCTTGGCCGAAATCAAGCGAATGACATCTTCGTTCAACCCGGGCGCTACAGTGTCGGCTTCGATGTCGGTAACGAAGCCATATTTGTACTCGCTCTGGATAAAATCTTCGACGGTGTTGGTAGCAGTGTTCATGGTTTTAACTCTCCTTTTTTATGTGACTCGTTCCCCTTATCCCCCATATAGCTCTCTCTGCTTTTCCTCTAATCTTTTCTTTTCCGCGGCATCTATAACGTATATTCCATTAACGACCTTTATGTTTTCTGGCCCATAGAAATACTTGGAAAGCTCCGCCCCCTCATCAAACTCGTACATCTTTATGGCATCCCAAGGGCAGATTTTCTTGTCGAGTCTGTCTTCTGACTCCGTGCCTATAAGCTCAAGCTGGAATTTTTTGGGCACCTCTTCCTTCTCAAGAGGTCTTTTTGAGCTGTCGTAATATCTACCCGCATACTCGCGGAATATTTCCCCTGTTTCCTTATGCCGATGGACTTTCGTTAAGTCGTCGCTGAAACACATCTGGCAGCCAATGCACTTGTCGTTGTCCACCCACACCCGGTACGGCTTCAATCCACCGTTGGGTGTTTCCTCGTAAAGTAAATTGATGCAGTCCTCCACCGGACAATGTAACTCACATACTGGCGAGCCCGCACAACTACTGCAGCTCTCGTCCATGACAGCAAGGAGCGGTGTACCTTTACGCTTCTTTAATTGCCCTTCAACCTGCTGTTCCGTATCCGCCATGCGCTCTCCTTAGCTGATTGAAAAAAAACCTATTCGCTCTTTATGAAATAGTCAGCGTTAATCTGGGCGTAATGCTTCCATTTGTCCGGTAGGGCGTCGTTCTCGAAGATAGCCTCAACGGGACAAACAGGCTCGCAGGCCCCGCAATCAATGCACTCCTCAGGGTCGATATAGAGCTGATGTACTTGTGCGAAGGCCTCCGCTTCGTTTTTTGTCGGATGTATGCAATCGACCGGGCAAACATCCACACAGGCGGTATCTTTTACATCTATGCATGTTTCAGCAATCGTGTAGGCCATGCTATCTCTCCGTCTGGTCGATCACGTTACATTTTTTACCAACCACCTTTCTTTAATAATCTTCTCCTGGATTCTCAGAAGCCCCTCAGTCAGGGCCTCTGAGTCCTCGGCCCACTCAGGTGCTAAAAGAGGTGCCGCATCCACATGTCCCCTTGACGTTAGGGTTGTTAAACACGAACCCCGATTGCATCAGCTCGCTCTTATAATCGAGCTCCGTCCCGTTCAGATGAAGGATACTCTTCGAGTCGAGCATGATGCGGGCGCCGTTTTTCTCAAAGACCTGGTCTTCTGCATCGGGGGAATCAATATCCATTTTGTACTCAAAGCCCGAGCATCCGCCCTCGACAACTTTGACACGCAGCCCATGTCCCTCTTTTGCCCCTGCGAGAAGCGCCCGGATCTTTTCCGCGGCGCGATCGGTGATGGTAATTTCTCCAACCATATCGGATGAGCTCCTTGCTTAGCCCGCTAACTCCGGTCTGTGACCTGGTTATTTTTTACCAACCACTTCTCCTTCATGATCTTCTCCTGAATTCGCAACAGCCCCTCAGTCAGAGCCTCAGGCCGAGGCGGGCATCCTGGGACATAGACATCCACCGGAATGATTTTGTCCACGCCTTTGCAGACGGAATAGGCGATCTGAAAGAGCCCGCCGCAATTGGCACAGCTTCCCATTGAGATGACGTACTTCGGGTCAGGCATCTGATCGTAGAGAAGCTTGGTGCGCTTGGCCATCTTATAGGTGAGCGTCCCAGCGACGATCATCAGATCTGACTGGCGAGGCGAAGCACGCGGAACAGCGCCGAAGCGATCTACATCCGCCCGCGGTCCTCCTGTCTGCATCAACTCGATTGCGCAGCAGGCCAGGCCAAACAGCAGGTACCACTGTGAAGAAGCTCGCCCCCAGTTGAGGAGGTCGTCTACTTTGGTTGTAAAAGCGGTTTCCGGTAAACTATTAATTAACGGCATTGGACCTCCGATCTCTGCGACATACCTGATCCTTGCTGCGTTAGATGAGAGTTCTTCCAAAGAAGTAACCCTTTACGAATATATTCAGGATCAAAGCCCAGGCACTCACAGATGCCTTCAAAGGAAAAAAGCCAATCGTTGTTCTCTTCTGTGATCCAATGTTCGGTCTCATCGAATATAGCCCTTCCCCTGTCATTTCGGGCGAACATATACTTTTGGAAGCAATCAATGGCATCCTGCAAAATCGCCAGCATGATCCTTTTTTCTGGCTCTAAGTATGCCTTCCTGCTAATGGTCTCAAAGTACTGCGCAGGAAGAACGGTGCCGTGCTGAAAAAGGAAGGCTACCTTTTCTCCCTCCCACGTACCCGTGTATTCAGTCGATTCCATAATCCCAGCCTGCTCAAAGATGGACCTCAAAAGTCCATAATTTAAAGAAAAAAATCAGCCTTGCTGGCCGAAAAAGTTAGTCGTTAGTGAAATCTCCTTTCTTCCACCGGGGCCTCGTTGATTTCCTCCTCTCCCAAGGAACTGAGCGTACGTACATGGTTGGTCTCATCGCGAACTATCCTCTCCAAGACCATTCTCGCGTCCTTATCCTCTACCACGCGCACTAGCTGGAGATAAACGTGAAGGGACTTTTGCTCCTCCTGAATGGCCCACTCGAGGGCCTGAGCAGATTCTTCGACTGTCGCCAATTTTCTTACCTCCGCCTGATCTGGTGTCGGCATGAGAATGTCAACTTCATTACACAATTCAGGGTAGGCCCTCTCAAACCTTCCAAGGAGGTTAAAAAGGTGGACCAGTTCGTCCCGCGCAATGCGGTTAAAAATCTTCTTCACTTTCTCTGAACTCGCCAGTACCTCAGCCCGACTATAAAGAGCAAAAGAGGCTTTCTCTCCATTAATCGCTAGCTTGATTAATTCCTCCCTACTGAGTGTCGTCTCCATCTTTTTCTAAAAGATAGACCTGTAAGGTCTATCTTGTCAAGACCTCCTGGACAAATGTTTTAGGCCCCTTCCCCTGTATTTTTACCTATGCTAAGAACGCCCATGTCCATACTTAAGGTAGCAAGACTTGGGCACCCGGTGCTTCGCAGGGTTGCTGAAAATCTGTCGCCCGATCAATTATCATCCCCATTGCTGCAGAAATTGATCGACGATATGGTCGAGACCATGCGGGAACACAACGGAGTCGGTCTTGCCGCGGTCCAGGTCCATGAGCCAAAGCAGATCGCCGTCCTCGAAGTCGCGGACAATCCGCGCTACCCGCACAAGCCGGCGGTCCAGCTCTCCGTATTGATCAATCCGAGGATCGAGCCGCTCTCAGACGAGATAGAGGAAGATTGGGAAGGCTGCCTGAGCGTTCCGAAGCTCAGGGGCAAAGTCCCGCGCTATACCAAGATCCGAGTGCAGGCGGTCAGTTATAACGGCGAGGAGCTGGACTTCGTCGCGTCGGGCTTTCATGCGCGGGTGATCCAACACGAGCACGACCATCTCAACGGCAAAGTGTACCTCGACCGCATGCGCGACTTGTCCACGCTCACCCACCTTCAGGAATTCGCCCGCTACTGGACGGAAAAATAAAAATCAAGATTGGAGTGTTGGAGTACTGGAGCCTTGGAGTATTGGGTCTTAAATCCATCACTCCATTACTCCACCACTCCAGTACTCCATGTTCAAAGTTGCGTCCTTATTGTCTTTCTCGGTACGACTCGATACATTGCCCTCATGGCATTCGCGCAACTGAGAACGTCTCTCGACTCGCTGCTATCAAACGTAACGCCGCCCATCGGGCGCATTCTTGATCGGGCGTTGACCGGCGATGAGATCAGCGTCGAAGACGCCGCCGAGCTTTTCGACGCCTCGGGCGGCGATCTCCTCGTCATCGTCGCCGCGGCGGATCATTTACGGCGACAGACCGTCGGCGACGTCGTCACCTACGTCGTCAACCGCAACATCAACTTCACCAACGTCTGCGTGAAAGCTTGCGGCTTCTGCGCTTTCAGCCGCGGCCACCTGGCGGAAGAAGGATATTTTTTGCCGGTCGAAGAAGTCATCCGGCGCGCGCGCGAGGCCCGGGACTTGGGCGCTACCGAGGTTTGCGTGCAAGCGGGACTCGCGCCCGGCATGGACGGCTGGCACTACGTGAAGCTGTGCCGCGCGCTGAAAGATACTCTTCCCGATCTCCACATCCACGGATTCTCTCCGGAAGAAGTGCTCTACGGATCGAGCTTGATCGGGACAACCGTGCGCGACTATCTCGCCGCGCTCAAGGACGCGGGCGTCGGCAGCCTGCCCGGCACTTCGGCCGAGATTCTCGTCGACGAGGTGCGCGAAAAGATTTCTCCCGGCCGGATTCCCACGGCGACATGGATCGAACTGATTCAAACCGCCCACGAGCTCGGCATTCCAACCACTTCCACGATCATGTACGGCCACATCGAAACGTCGCGTGAGAAAGCGGTTCACCTGGGAATCCTTCGCGACATTCAGAAAAAAACCGGCGGCATCACCGAATTCGTGCCGCTGAGCTTCGTCTATGAAGAAGCGCCCATGCATCATCGCAAGCGCCTCCCGGAGCTGCGCACGGGGCCGAGCGGCGCGGAGATTATGAAGATCTACGCCGTCTCGCGCCTCATGCTGAACAAGTGGATTCCGAATTTGCAGGTCTCGTGGGTGAAAGAAGGGCCGAAGCTTTCGCAGATCGCGCTCATGGCCGGCGCCAACGACTTCGGCGGCACGCTGATCAACGAAAGCATCTCGACCGCGGCCGGCGCGTCGCACGGGCAGTTGATGAAGCCGGTTCAATTCCGCGGGCTGATCCGCGAGATGGGACGGATCCCGGCGGAGCGTTCCACCACGTACAAGAAAATAAAATTGTTCGACGGCGAAGAGAACCCGGTCGATCCGCTCGACCAGGTCGAGGACCCGAAGGACAGATTCGGCTCCTACCAGGATCTCATCCGCCTCAAGGATTATCGCTTCCGGGATTTTTACCAGTCACAGAAGAGAAACTGAATCCAGCTTTCAGCACTCAGCGATCAGCCATGAAACGACCCTCACCCTCGCCCTCTCCCTCAGGGAGAGGGTTGGGTGTGGGGATTCGATTTCTTCTGATAGCTAACGACTGACCCTCTACCAGCTAACCATGGAAGGTGAACCATCACACTTCGAGGCCATCGGCAGCCGGCTCGGGTTTCGCATCGCCGCAGACGAGCCGGCAAAATTGGTTCTGGTGTGGCAAGGCGCGCGCTTTCCCGCCTTCCTTTGCTTGGGCATCGCCGTCGCACTCATGTTCATTTCCATTCCGATTCTTGAAGCGCTCCGCCAACGCGGCTTCGAGGGGCCCGCGGCGTCTCTCTGGTATTTCCCGTTGATGAATTTAATTCTCCTGGGCATCGCCGCGTATTTGCTCTCGGTCAAGAGAACCATCTTGTTCGACCGCGGCAATCGAATGATTACGCTCTCCAAGCGCAGCCTGCTGCGCACGATTCGCCTGCGCGTGAGTTACGACGAAGTCGCCGCGCTTCGGCTCGGCGCGGACCAGGTTTACAGTGGCTTCGCTCTCGCCGGTTCGTCTTTTGTGGAAACGTATGCGGTTCCTTCGCTGCGGCTGGTTCTCAAAAATCAAGAGACGGTGCTGCTCGATCGCGGAGGAATGAAAAAACTCGAGAGCCTCGGAGCGCGGCTCAGCGCATTGGTTGAAAAACCTCTGGAATCGGAGAAGCAACCAAAATTCCTCCGCCCAGAGCCTTGACGCCTTTCACTATCGTTGCTTTTTCATTGTGCTTCTATTATAAAATTGCTAGTGACTTCTATTATAGGAGGCATTATGGGAGCGATAGCGGTTTCTAAGAAGGAAGAAGATCAGATCGAGAAACTCCGCAAGGAACTCGGAATAACCAGCAAGTCTGGGCTGATTCGGGTTGCGTTAAAGACCTTGGAAAAGAAGGCCCACGAAGAAAAGCTGCGGCGCGAGATCCAAGAGTCCGTGGGCCGGTGTGCCGCTGCCGACAAACGCGAGAACCGGGAGCTTTTCTTTGCCGGGGTTGCCCGCCGCACTGGAGAGTAAATGCAGATCGTCCGGGGACACTTGTATGTCATCGATTTTAATCCACGCGTACGAACCAAACCCGGCAAGCTCCGTCCCGCCGTGGTCATCCAATCCGATATCGTTAATGAAGCGGGATATCCCTCGACTATAGTCATTCCCACAACGACACGGCTGGTGAATGATCCGGGCATCCTAAGACTGCGAATCAAGAAAGGAGAAGGCGGGCTCGCGCAGGAAAGCGATCTCCTGCTGGGTCAACTCATCGCCGTCGCCAACGAATCCTTTCGGCGCGAAATCGGAATATTACCGGATCATTTGATGGAAGAGCTTGATAAGCGTATTCGCGTCATCTTGAGTCTATAACTCGTCCGATTGAAATCGGCACGGACCAAAGCGCAGCCGGAGATTTGAGAACTCCGGTTAGCTGGATTTCCGATACAGCGCCTGGTGCAGTTGACCGACCGCTTTCTTGACGCCCTCCAAGGACAGTTCTTCGGCCTTGAGCCATCCCACTCCCCTGCTTTTGATCTGGCCCAAGTTGAAAAGATTTTCGCTCAACGCCTGCTGCGTCTCGTCGAAGCGCGCCGACCAGAGAACATCTCCGCGCTTGACGTCCCAAGCTTCCAGGACGAAGGCGACGGACGCCGGATTTTTAACGCCCAAAGCTTCGCCCTCTCTCTCGCGAAAACGCAGAACGCGGCCGGAGATCACCGCGTCGGCATAAACCAGTTGGCCCAATCTCCTCGCTCTCGCTTCAGGGGAGCCGGCGGGAACCAACGGCTCCATTTCGCGTACCTCGCGGTCCGAAACGATCTGCCAGTCGGACAACTGACTCATGGCGGAGTAAAGCTGGCGGCTCAGGAGCGCGGCGGGCGAATTCTCGGTTCTTGCGTCGGCGGCGAAGGGCGTTTTGCTTTTGATTTCGCCGGAGAGAGATTCCAGCGGAAAGATCGCGATGCGTTTGATCTTTCTGGCTTCGAGGTCGGAGGCGGGTTTGCTGTCAAGATTCGCGGGGCCGACGCTGCACCCAACGAACATAAATAGGACAGGTAAAAATCGCCACATAGTCGCGCGATAATAACAGAACCGCCACTTCCCCTCAATGACTCGACCCATTTTAGATTTCCGATTTCAGCCAGAGGACTGATCAGCCTCGGGCTGAGCCGATTTTTGTTTTTTGATTGGGACAGATCCGATCTTTCAATCCAAAATCGAAAATCCAAAATCTAAAATCGACTCAGTCACCCGTCGTTTTGATGCCGAGCTCTTTGAGCTGCCTGGGATCGACCGGCGAAGGCGCGTCGGTGAGAAGGCAAACGGCGCGCTGGCTCTTGGGAAACGCGATCACGTCGCGGAGCGAGCTCGCGCCGCTGAGAATCATCGCCAGCCGGTCGATGCCGAAGGCGATGCCGCCGTGCGGCGGCGCGCCGTAGCCCAGCGCCTCGAGAAAAAATCCGAACTTCGCCTCGGCTTCCTCCGCGCCGATCCCCAACAGCCGAAGCACCTGCTTTTGCAGCTCGACCTGGTAGATGCGGACGCTGCCGCCGCCGATCTCGACGCCGTTCAACGCCAGGTCGTAAGCCTTGGACCTGACTTTCAAGGGATCGGTGGCGAGCAGCGGCAGGTCTTCGTCCAGCGGCGCGGTAAAGGGATGGTGCACCGCGACGTGGCGCTTCTCGTCCGGATCGTATTCCAACAGCGGGAAGTCGAGAATCCACACAAGTGAATATTGATCCTCGGGGATAAGCTTGAGCTTTTCTCCGAGGAGCAAGCGCAGGTTCGCGAGCGAATCGTGCACGACCTTGTCGTTGTCGGCCACGAATAGAATCACGTCGCCGCTTTTCGCCTCGGTAATCTTGAGAATCTCCGCGCGCTCGGCGTCGGAGAGAAATTTCGCGATTGGAGATTGCCACTCGCCGTCGGCGAGCTTGATCCAGGCGAGGCCTTTGGCGCCGTAGTTGGCGACGAACGCCGTCATGTCGTCGAGCTCTTTGCGCGAGAGGCTCGCCCCGCCCGGGACGCCCAAGCCTTTGACCATGCCGCCGCCCGCGAGCACGCTGGAAAAAACCTTGACCTGCGACTTGCCGAAGCATTGTGAGAAGTCCTTCAGCTCCAGACCGAAGCGCAGGTCCGGCTTGTCCGTCCCGTAACGCGCGCGGGCCTCGTGCCACGTGAGACGGGGAAACGGCGCTTTGATATCGATGCCCTTCAGCTCCTTGAAGAGCAGCGTCATCATTCCCTCGATGATTTGGATGATGTCCTCGGATTGGATGAAAGACATCTCTACGTCGAGCTGCGTGAATTCGGGCTGCCGGTCGGCGCGGAGATCTTCGTCGCGGAAGCAGCGCACGATCTGAAAGTAACGGTCGAGGCCGGCGACCATCAGGATTTGTTTGAAGAGCTGCGGCGATTGCGGCAGCGCGTAGAATTTTCCGTGGTACATGCGGCTCGGCACGAGATAATCTCTCGCGCCCTCGGGAGTGCTCTTGGTGAGCACCGGCGTCTCGATTTCGATAAAGCCCAGGCCGTCGAAGTAGTCGCGGATTTTCTTTGTCATCCGATAGCGCAGCGTGAGCGGCGCCAGGCTGCGCGGCCGGCGCAAATCGAGATAGCGGTACTTGAGCCGCGTGTTCTCCGTCACTTCGCTCTCGTCCTCGAGCGGAAACGGCGGGACCTCGGAGGCGTTGAGCAATCGCGCTTCGTGAACCAGCAGCTCGACCGCTCCGGTCGCAAGATCGGGATTGACGGTCTCGGGCGGGCGGCGCGCGAGCGTCCCACGCACGGCGATCACGTCTTCGGAGCGGATCTGCTTGGCCTTCTCGTGCGCGCCCGGGTCAATCTCCGGATTGAAGACGACCTGCACGATTCCGCTCCGGTCCCTGAGATCGACGAAGATCAGCCCGCCGTGATCGCGCCGCCGCTGCGCCCAGCCCAGCAAGATCAACTCGCGGCCCACGGCGTCCGGACGCGGCTCGCCGCAATAGCAGCTCCGCTTCCACTCACCGAGATGATCGGTAAAAACCCGCTCCATTTTCGATTTTAGACTTCGTCGTGAGCTCAGTCGAACGATTTTGGATTTTAGATTGAATCGGGAACGGTTCGACTTCGCTCACCGTCCTGTCTTCGACCCTGAGGCTCAGACCCGAAGGGAGCCCGCCGAAGGATCGGCAATCTAAAATCTAAAATTTTCCTCTCCTGTAGCCCTTCAACCCTGCTGTCCATCAACCTTCAACTTTACCCGTTCTGCTATCTCAGCTTCGAGTCCATCCAGCTTCAGCTCGACCTGTTCTTTTGTGTCCATGTTCCGAAGCAGCGCGATGCCTTTGCCGAGCTCTTCATCTCCGACGATGACGACGTGCCGGGCGCGGAGCTTGTCGGCGCGCCGCATCTGGCTCTTGAGACTTTTCTTCTCGCCTTCCATCTCGACGCTGATGCCGCGCCGGCGCAATCGGTGCGCGGCGGAAAATGTCCACGCGCGCGCGCTGTCGCCGACCCACAGGAGAAAAATCGCCGGGCGCGCGGCTTGCCGCATTTCCCTCATTCCCAAAAGCAGGACCAGCCGTTCCATTCCCATCGCAAAACCGACGCCGGGCGTCGGCGGACCGCCGAGGTCGGCGACCAGCCCGTCGTAACGACCGCCCGCCGCCACCGCGTTCTGCGAGCCCAACTGCGTGCTCGTCCATTCGAACGTCGTGCGGCAATAATAATCGAGGCCGCGCACCATGCGCGGATTGAGCTGGTACTCGACGCCGCCCTCGCGCAGGAGTTGCTGCACGGCGCCGAAATGTTCCTTACATGCCTCGCAGAGGTAGTCGAGAATCGACGGCGCGTCGCGCGTCGTCTCGATGCACGACTGTTCTTTGCAATCGAGGATGCGCAACGGGTTCCGCTCCATGCGCCGGCGGCAGTTCTCGCACAATTTATCTTCTCGCTCTTTCAGGAACGCGAGCAGCTTGGCGCGGTAAGCGGGACGGCACTGCACGCATCCGAGAGAATTGAGCTCGAGCGTCACGCCTTCGAGCCCGACACGCGAGAAAAAATCGCTCAACAGTAAAAGAATCTCCGCGTCGATGAGAGGATCGGCCCGTCCCAGCGCTTCCGCGCCGATCTGATAAAACTGCCGCTGTCTGCCCTTCTGCGGCCGCTCGCGCCGGAACATCGGGCCGAAATAAAAAAGCCTGCGCACCGGCTCGACCTGATACAGCTCTCCTTCCACATACGCGCGCACCACGCCCGCCGTCCCCTCGGGCCTGAGCGTCAGCAGCGAGCCTTTGGCATCCTGGTCCGGGAACGTGTACATCTCTTTTTCGACGATGTCGGTCGTCTCGCCGAGTGAGCGGCTGTAAAGCTCGGTCTTCTCGACGATCGGAATGCGAATCTCGGAAAAATTGTAGAGCGCGAAGACCTCGCGCGCCTTTTCCTCGGCGAGCTGCCAGATCTCAACTTCTCCGGGAAGTATATCGACGAATCCTTTGATCGACGTGATCTTCATGTCTCACTATTATTCCGAAGTCTTCCAACAATATAGATAGACGCCGCGCAGATCAAGCAAGGAAACGGTCTACAGACAAATGCCTGGCCGAGCACGCGCGATTTCGACCGTGCCGACAGAGGAACGCCGAACCGTATGGACGGCGCCGCCTACCTTATCTATACAGCTACGGCCTATTCCTCCGTAACGAAAGGAGCTCCGGCGCGCATGCCCGCATTTTTTTAGATGGACGGCTGGAGCAAGAAGCGATATTTTAATTTCACGGAGGCCGGTATGAGCACGGATGCGGAGCCGATCAATCTTTTCGAGTTCGAGGCAATCGCGAAGAAGCGCTTGCCCAAAGAAGAGTACGACTATATCGCCGGCGGGGCGACCGACGAGATCAGCGTGGAGCGGAACCGCCGCGCGTACGAGTCCTGGGCTTTGCGCCCGCGGGTTTTGCGCGACGTGAGCGCGCTCGATCTCTCTACCACCGTGCTCGGGACCAAAGTAAGCCTGCCGGTTCTCATCGCGCCGTGCGGCGGACACAAGAAGGCGCATCCCGACGGGGAGTTCGCGACCTATCGCGCCGCAACCGCCTGCGGCACGATCCTGGCGGTCAGCGCCAATGCCAGCAGTTCGTTTGAAGAATTGGCCAACGCCGCCGCGGGCCATCTCTGGGTTCAGTTGTACCCCTTCCGCGACCGGGAATTGACGAAAGACTGGCTCAAGCGCGCGAAGGAAGCGGGATACGAGGCGGTTTGCGTGACTTTGGATTCCCAATGGCCGCCCAAACGCGAGCGCAATATCCGGAACAACTATCGGAGGACTCGCGGCATCAACTATCCAATACCCGGCGCAGCGAGCGCGAATGCGCCGCGACCCTCAGGGCGCGCCGGCGAAGGATCGGACCCCGCGGCCACCTGGAAAGATTTAGAATGGATCAAATCGGCGACCGATCTTCCCGTGGTCGCCAAAGGAATCATGACGGGCGAAGACGTGGAGCTATGCGCCAAAGCCGGCGCCGATGCCGTGATCGTCTCCAACCACGGCGGGCGCCATCTCGACAATACGCTGGCGACGATCGAGGTTTTGTCGGAAGCGGTGGAAGCTGCTAAAGGAATGATGGAGATATTTCTCGACGGCGGCATCCGGCGCGGCGCCGACGTGGTGAAAGCCATTGCGTTGGGGGCGAAGGCGGTATTTATCGGCCGTCCGCTTTTCTGGGGCCTTGCCGTCGGCGGCGAGCGCGGTGTGGTTCGCGTGCTGGAAATTCTTCGCGAGGAAATCGAGATAACGATGGCCAAATGCGGCAGGCCTACGATCGCCAGCATCGATTCCACCGTCGTGGTGAAAGCGCCGCGTTTGTAGATATCCCGATAATGGCCGCAACGTATCGAGAGTCGAGATGCAAAAGACAACCGAACCGAAGACAACGGCCTCGATTCTGGCATTGACGCTCGCCGTTTTCCTGGCGTCTCACCACGCTTCTTTCGGCGCCGCGGAATCGCCGGCCCTCATCGAGGGCGCGCGCAAAGAGGGAAATTTGATGATTTACTCTCTGCTGGCCGTGCCGGACCATTCGAGGATCGTCAATCGCTTCAAGGAAAAATATCCTTTTATCGAAGTTTCGTTGATTCGCCCGGGCGCCAGCGAAAGAATCACCGCGAGAGTCATGACCGAAGCCCGGGCGGGGCGGCACCTCGTCGACGTCATCGGCGTCAGCCGGCTCAACATGTTTCACCTGATGCAGCGCGGCCTCCTCATGAGCTACGAGTCGCCGGAGCGCCAGCAGTTCGACGCCGCGTTCAAGGATAAGAAAGGTTTTTGGACCGCTTTTTACGTCAATCCGGAGGTCATGGCGTACAATACCCGCCTGGTCCCGGCGGGAGCGGCGCCGAAAGCTTATCAGGATCTTCTCGATCCGTTTTGGAAAGGGAAGCTGGTGCTGGAGCAAACGGCCGTCGAATGGTTCGCCGCGCTGCTCCAGCATTGGGGGGAAGAGAAAGGCCTTGCTTACATGCGCCGCTTGGCGGGACAAGATCTCAAGAGCATCAATGGAAATACGCTCATCACCCAGCTCATAGCGGCGGGAGAGCACGCCGCGGCGGTTTCTTTAAACGGCCCGCGCGTCGAGCTCACGCGGCGGCGCGGCGCGCCGATCGACTGGGTTGCCCTGGACCCGACCGTGGTGGACCTCGTGACGATGGGGATCGCCGCCCATTCCCCGCATCCAAACGCCGCCAAGCTTTACCTCAACTACGTCCTGTCGCGGGAAGTTCAAGAAGGTTTCCTGGAAGAGCAATTCGTAAAACCTTCCGGACGAACGGACGTGAAGTCCGCCTTCATGGCCAAGATTCGCGGCGCCCGCGTTCAGTTCGTCTCGGTGGACGAGACCATCGGCGAACAGTGGGAGCGGTACGAAAAACTTTTTCCGAAGGTATTCAACCTGCAGTGATCGCGAGCATCAAGAAGGAGGCGCAAGATGGCGTTGCACGTGAAGGATATAGAAATCCCCCGGCGAAAGAGAGTCCAACAAGGCGAGACGGGCGAAGGCTCGATGGTCGTCAAAAAAGGCTACGGCAATGAGTGCAGCCTGATGATAGCGGAGCGCGCGCCCGGATATCATACAAAGCCCCACGCTCACGCTTCCGAGCAAATCAACTATGTGCTGGAAGGCGAGATCTGGTTTTTTATCGAGGATCAAGGATTTCACTGCAAGCAAGGCGATTTCCAAAGAATCCCGGCCAACAAGACTCACTGGGCATGGAATCGCTCGAGCCAAAACGCGACCGTTGCGGAGGCCCACGCGCCCGCGCTGATCGGAGGCCGGAGCGCCGAGGGGGCGGTCGGCCTGTTCGACGACGGCGAAGCCTTGGAGATCCGCGGCCCCGGAGAAAACAAGTACGTCCCTTACGACGACGCCGCGGTAGAGAAAAAACTCGGCCTATGAAGTTTGGCGGACACCCGTCGCGATTTATAGTTCGATGACCGCGCCCTTCACAACGCGTACCCTCTCGCTAGCCTGTCATCCCGCGACACGCTGCGAAAGCGCGCGCGGCATCCAAGTGGGGGTCTGTTGGACTGAGAACGGCCATCTTGCTTTCAACTATGTTCTTAAGGGAGATTTGAGCCGTCTCCGGATTCCGGCGCAGCGCGAGCCGCGCAGAGCGGAAGGACTTTGGCGGCACACCTGCTTCGAGGCTTTCGTCGCCGTGAAAGACAAAGCGGAATATTTCGAGTTCAACTTCGCGCCCTCAGGCGAGTGGACCGTTTATACCCTTGCTGGATATCGGGAGCCTTCGCCGTCGATCGACGGAGCGGCGGCGCCCACGATCGACGTGCGCGTGACAGGCGATGCTTTGGAGCTTGACGCAATCGTCGCATTACCTCATCTGCCAATGATAAATCCACACGCGCGGGTGAGGCTAGCGCTTTCGGCCGTGATCGAAGACGAGCGCGGGACACTGAGTTATTGGGCGCTCAAACACCCCGCGGGCAAACCGGATTTTCATCACCCGGATAGTTTTGCGCTGGAAGTTGAGCCGCCGGCCGTTGTGACATGAAAAAAATATGAAGTTCGGAATCGACCGCCTGCTGGAAGACCGCGAGATTAGAAAACCCCTAGCCGGCCGCCACGTGGCGTTGCTCGCCCATCCCGCTTCCGTGACGCGCGACCTAGTCCATTCGCTCGACGCGCTGGCCGTGCTCGACGACGTGAACTTGGTTGCAGCGTTCGGCCCGCAGCACGGGCTGCGCGGCGACAAGCAAGACAACATGATCGAGTCGGCTGATTTCAAGGACCCGGCGCACGGCATTCCGGTCTTCAGTCTCTACGGAAAATCGCGCCGACCCACGGCGGCGATGATGAACCGCTTCGACGTCTTGCTCGTCGATTTGCAAGACCTGGGCTGCCGCGTTTACACCTTTATCACGACGCTGCGCTATGTTCTCGAAGCCGCCGCGGAGCACGGCAAGACGGTCTGGGTGCTCGACCGGCCCAATCCCGCCGGCCGACCCGTCGAAGGTCTGACTCTTCGCCGGGGATGGGAGAGCTTTGTCGGAGCGGGAACGCTGCCGATGCGCCACGGCCTCACGCTCGGCGAGCTCGCGACCTGGTTCGTGAGCGCGCTCCGCCTCGAAGTGGATTACGACGTGATAACGATGGACGGCTGGGAGCCGTCGCGCGCGCCCGGCTGCGGCTGGCCGTTAGGCGAACGCGCATGGGTGAACCCGAGCCCGAACGCGGCCAATCTCTCTATGGCGCGGTGCTACTCCGGCACGGTCATGCTCGAAGGCGCGACGCTGTCGGAAGGTCGCGGCACGACGCGGCCTTTGGAACTTTTCGGCGCGCCGGATCTCGACGCCCGCGCTCTCTTGGCGAAAATGGAATCGCTCGCGCCCGAGTGGATGCGCGGCTGCCGGCTGCGGGAGTGTTGGTTCGAGCCTACGTTCAACAAACACGCGGGGAAATTGTGCGGCGGAATACAAATCCACGTCGAAGACGCCGCCTACGATCACGAAAACTTTCGCCCGTGGCGCTTGATCGCCCTCGCGCTCAAATCCCTGCGGCTGCTCAAGCCGGACTACGATCTCTGGCGCGACTTTCCCTACGAGTACGAACGCGATCGGCTCGCCATCGATGTGATCAATGGCAGCGACCTGCTGCGCAAGTGGGTGGACGATCCCGCCGCCGCGCCCGGCGATCTCGACGCGCTGGCGAAAGCGGATGAAGAGGCATGGATGGAAGAGCGCGAGTCCGTGCTGCTGTATAGATGAACCGAGCACGCAGATGGCGTCCGTGGCGCCTTGTATGACACTCAATATGATGCTATTTTCGGCACTACTTAGCTAAGGAGTTTTTTATGAACCCTTCCGAGGATATTCGATCCGTGACGGATCTGAAGCGCAAAACAAAAGAGATTCTGAGCCAGGTGCATCGCACTAAGCGGCCGGTTGTATTGACCGTCAATGGCAAAGCCAATGCGGTTCTGATGGACACCAAAACCTACGAAAAGCATTTGAAGGCGGGCAACATCGCGAGACTTTTAGTGCGGGCAGAGGAAGACGTCACCGCCGGCCGCACGCGCTCCATGCGTTCTTTTCTGAAAGCGTTCAAACATGCCCGCAAAGTTTCGGGTTAGAATCACGCGCACGGCGGAAAGAGACATCGAAGAGGCTTGGAGTTTTATCGCCGAGGATAGCGCCGAGGAGGCTGAAAAGTTCATCGGCCGGCTAGAGGAACAGGTCAAGACGCTCGAGAGCCTCCCCGAGCGATGTCCGCTCATTCCCGAGAATGAAATTTTGGGAACCCATTACCGCCACCTGCTGCATGGTAACTACCGAACCGTGTTTCGCGTGGCGCGAAAGACTGTTTACGTTCTAAGAGTGATTCATGGGTCAAGGCTCTTAAACACTTTGATGTTCGAAGATTGAGAGCGTGAGCTTGCACGCTCCGTTCCGCGTACGAACCACCTGTTGCTGTGTATCCTTCCCGCGTCCCTCTCGCCCTCCCCTACTGGACCGGCGCGACATATCGCGCAATCCTTCGTTCGATTTTTTCGGGCAGCGTCGTCGGTGGACCCGAGTTTCAGAAACTTGAAGCGCTGATACGCCGGCAGCTCGGTGTGGAAGGCGCCGTCCTCTGCGGCTCCGGAAGCCTTGCGCTCGAAGTCGTACTGCGCGCACTCGACGTGCGCGCGGGCGACGAAGTTGTGATTCCGACTTTTTGCTGCACCGCCGTCGTCCCGCCGGTTCTCGCCGTCGGCGCAAACCCGGTGCTGGCGGACGCTGGCGAAGAGCTCAATCTCACCGCGGGGACGATCGAAGCTGCGCTAACGGAGAGAACAAAAGCGATCATCGTTCCTCATCTCTTCGGCAATCCCGCCGATATCGAAACGATCGTCGAGCTTGCGCGCAGCAAGAACATTCGCGTCATCGACGACGCGGCTCAGGCTCTGGGCGCGACGATCGACGGCCGGCCGGTCGGCGCCTTCGGCGACGCGGGGATTTTGAGCTTCGGCAACGAGAAGATTTGTTCCGGCCTCGGCGGAGGCATCGCCGTTTCGCGAAACAAAGGAATGTTCAACGATATTTACCTGCGACTCCCCGGCCTTTTTCCCGTCATACAGAGTTTTTTGTCCACGCTGATCCGGCGGCGCTGGCGGCGCTGGACGTTTCCGGCAGAGAAGTTGTTTTGTCGGACCAAGCCCGATCCCGATGCGCCGCCGGTTCCGTACAGGCGCGAAACGATGGCGAACCTGAACGCGGCCGTCGCTCGAACTCTCATGCAAAGCTTGCAAGAGAACATCGCCGCCCGGCACGCGCGCGTTCGCGCCTATCAAGCCTTCCTCGGAGACCACGAGCGTTTAGAACTCATAACGCACCGGCCCGGCTCGGCCTGTCTAACGCAGGTCGTTCGGATCTTACCGAAGCGCCTCGGCAACGATCCCGCCGCGCGTCTGATCGAGACTCTGAACCGAGCCGGATACGAAGTTCAAGGCAGCTACGTGCCGATCCACCTTCTCCCCTATTATGAACCATGGGTCCGCGAGCGTCTCACGCAGGCGGAGCGCGTCTGGGCGGATTTGGTCGAGCTGCCCTGCGAACCGGGGGTGAGCTTGGACGACGTGGAACGGATCGCTGCCGTCGTGAAGCAGGTTGCCTGAAGAATATTTTTAGAGAGTCTGTTAAGTATACCGGGTGGATCATATACGAATCGGCATCGGCGTCTCGAGCATCGGCCGTTTTCTTCCGCTGATCGGCGAGGCGGCCGGTCTTTTCGAAAAGGAAAATATCGCCGTCGAAATCGTCAATCGGCAAGACGAGGAGAAAGTCGTCGAGGACATCGCCGCGCAAACGACTCCCGTCGGCACACCCAACGCGCCGTCGCTGATCTTCTCACGTCTAGAGGGAACCGATTTAGTGATCGTCGGCGGCGTGCTGAACCGTCCGGCCTTTTACCTGGCGGCGGAATCAACATCGATAACCGGCATAGCGGATCTCAAGGGAAAAAGGATCGGCATCAATCAGCCGCGCCGCATGGCCGGGATGGTCATGCTGGCGATGTTGAGGCGATGGGGCCTGAATATCGAAAGCGACCTGACGCTCGTCGATCTCGGTCTCAACGACAAAAGCTTGGAGGCCCTGAGAGGCAAAGAGATCGACGCCGCCCTTCTGCCGCCCGAGAAGGCGTTTCTGGCCGAAACCGAAGGATTTCGCCTCGTCGCCGACAGCCTCGACCTCGACTGCCACTGGGTGCCGCTAGCAACGACCCGGAAGTTTCTCAGCGCCAACCGTGAGTTGGTCGGGAAAATCGCGTCGGTGTACGTCGAGAGCATCCGCGTCTTCAAGAACGAGCCGGAGGAGACGCTCAAAGAACTCCGCCGCCGGCTTCCCGCTCTGTCCGGCAAGCCGCAGGTTCTGGAGAAATGTTACAAATTGTTCGCCGATTCCTTCGAGCCGACGTTGACTCCCTCCCTGAATTCCATCCGGTCCATACTCGATGAAGTAGCGCTGCAAGATCCCCGAGCGAGAGCGGTCGATCCTGCATCTCTCATCGAAAATGTTCTTTGAGCCACGGGCTTCTTCATTGACACGGCCTGCGCTTGTCGGATAGTTTTTACTCGCCGGAGACGTAGCAGTCGCAACCAAAGGAGCCGGACATGAAAACAAAAACATTTTACCTAGGCGCGCTAGCAATCGGCATCGCCGCCGTCATCGCCGCGTGCGCGGCCCAAATGGGCGGTGAGCAGAGCGGCGGCGCGGTCCGCATCGACGCCGACGACATCGGCGGCGTGGTGACCAGTGCTAAGGGTCCCGAAGCCGGCGTATGGGTGATCGCGGAAACCACCGAGCTGCCGACCAGGTTCACGCGCAGCGTCGTGACCGACGATCAAGGTCGCTACGTCGTGCCCGATCTGCCCAAGGCGAGCTACAGCGTGTGGGTGCGCGGTTACGGGCTGGTCGATTCGCCCAAAGTCAAAGCCACTCCCGGGAACATCGTAAATCTAACCGCTGTGATAGCGCCGAACGAAGCCGCCGCGGCGCAATATTATCCGGCGATTTATTGGTATTCCATGATGAAGATTCCGGAGGCGGGCGAGTTCGGCGGCAAAGGAAAAATTCCCGCGAAGGTGACTCAGAATGAATATCTCAACTTGATGAAGTCGAACGGCTGCGCCAACTGCCATGCGATAGGCCAACGCTCGATGCGCACGTTTCCCGAGAACGTGCCGTTCCACCTGGGCAAGTTCGCCAATTCCGAGGAAGCATGGTTTCGCCGCATCCAGTCGGGACAAGGCGGCGTACCCATGTTCGCAACCTCCGTCAAGGAGCTCGGCGGCGCGGCTTTCCGTTATCTCGGCGACTGGACGGACCGCATCGCCAAGGGCGAGCTGCCGCACGCGAAGCCGCCGCGGCCCCAAGGCGTCGAGCGCAACATCGTCGTCACCACCTGGGATTGGCTCGACGACAAGCATTACCTGCACGACCTGATCGCCTCGGACCGTCGCTTCCCCACCGTGAATGCGTACGGCCCGGTGTATGGCTCCACCGAGCTCAGCGTCGACATCATTCCCATCCTCGATCCGAAAACGCACACTACGACGAACTTCCCGGCCCCCGTGCGCGACCCGGATACGCCTGCCTCGATGGGCGAAAAACCGATGCAGCCGTCGCCTTACTGGGGCAACGAACAGGTCTGGACCAGCAAGGCGAACAACCACAACGGCATGTTCGACCGCAAGGGGCGCGTGTGGTTCGCGGCCGCGGTCCGCGGGCCCAATAATCCCGCGTTCTGCAAGAAGGGCTCCGACCATCCTTCGGCCAAGGCCTTTCCGACCGAGCGCAGCAATCGCCACCTTTCGATGCTCGATCCCAAGACCATGAAGTACACCTTCATCGATACCTGCTTCAGCACGCATCATTTGCAGTTCGACGCCAACGACAGACTGTGGACCAGCGGCGGCGGTCAGGTCGTCGGCTGGCTCGACATGAAGATATTCGACGAGACCGGCGACGCGGCGAAAGCGCAGGGCTGGACGCCGATGATTCTCGACACCAACGGCAACGGCAAGCGCGACGCCTACGTCGAGCCGAACGAGCCGGTGGATCCGGCCAAGGACAAGCGGGTCTCGGCGGGCTTCTATGCCGTGATGCCCAGCCCGGCCGACGGCTCCGTCTGGGGCTCGTTCCGCGCTTTTCCCGGCGCCGTTGTGCGCATCGCTCCCGGATCGAATCCATCCGAGACCGCGCTCGCGGAAATTTATAACGTGCCGCTGCCCGGCTTCGGCATCCGCGGCGCCGACATCGACAAGCAAGGCGTCGTGTGGTCGTCGCTCGCGAGCGGCCATCTCGCCAGCTTCGACCGGAGAAAGTGCAAGAGTCCGCTCAACGGGCCGAAGGCGACCGGCGATCACTGCCCCGAAGGGTGGGCGTTCCATCAGTATCCCGGTCCCGGTTTTCAGGGGATCGGACAGAACAGCGCGGAGTCGAGCTACTACTCCTGGGTAGATCAGCACAACACGTTCGGTCTCGGCGAGGACGTGCCGATGTCCACCGCCAATTTGCACAACGGCTTGGTCGCGTTCAAAGACGGCAAGATGATTCTGTTGACCGTACCCTATCCGTTCGGTTTCTACGCCAAAGGCTTCGACGGGCGCATCGACGATCCGAAAGCCGGCTGGAAGGGCCGCGGATTGTGGACCTCGAGCGGCGACCGCGCGCCGTGGCTGATGGAGAACGGCAAGGGCTCCAAGCCGCTCGCCGTGCACTTTCAGTTCCGGCCGGATCCGCTGGCGAAGTAACTGGGCGAGAGGCATGGGTTAAGAAAACGTAGGGGCGGTTCGCGAACCGCCCTCCGCCACGCAGATAACCCCTTTTTACCCGCGTGCAATAAGGAGCCAACCATGAAGACGACAAAAATTTTTCGCTTCGCCGTAGCTTCAATCGTCATCGCGCTTTTTTTCGCCCTCTCGCCGGTTGGATTCAGCGCGCAACAAAGCACGAACACCGCCGTCCGGATCGACGCCGACGACATCGGCGGCGTGGTCGCCGGCGCGAACGGGCCGGAAGCCGGCGTGT
Organism: uncultured Syntrophobacteraceae bacterium; assembly: GCA_964404195.1. GTDB lineage: Bacteria > Desulfobacterota > Binatia > UBA9968 > UBA9968 > JAJPJQ01. The sequence continues at coordinate 15,570 of CAYOJC010000004.1, read as the reverse complement.
GGGTGATCGCCGAGACGACCGACCTGCCGACCAAGTTCGCCAAAGTCGTGGTCACCGACGATCAAGGGCGCTATCTGATTCCCGATCTTCCGAAAGCTAACTACGATGTTTGGACGCGCGGCTACGGCCTCGTCGATTCTCCAAAGGTGAAAAGCGCGCCGGGCAAGGTTCTGAATTTGAAAGCGGTCGCGGCGGCGACTCCGGCCGCGGCGGCGGATTACTATCCGGCGATCTACTGGTACTCGATGCTCAAGATTCCCGACAAGAGCCTCTTTCCCGGCACCGGAGAGAAGGGCAACGGCATGCCGGTAGCGGCGAAAAGCCAACACCAGTGGCTTGACACCGTCAAGTCCAACGGATGCATCGGCTGCCACCAGATGGGCAACAAGGCGACGCGCACGATTCCCAAGGAGTTAGGTCATTTCAATTCCTCGGCGGAGGCATGGACGCGGCGCATCCAATCCGGACAGGCAATGACTAGCATGACGACTCAGATCGCCCGGTTCGACGCCGGACGCGCGCTGCAGTTGTACGCGGATTGGACCGACCGGATCGCCGCAGGCGAGCTGCCCTTCGCCAAGCCGGAGCGGCCGAAGGGCGTCGAACGCAACGTCGTCATCACGATGTGGGATTGGAGCCGGCCCACGTTCTACCTCCACGACGAGATCGCAACTGACCGCCGAAATCCTACGCTCAATGCTAACGGCAAGATTTATGGCGCCCCCGAATACAGCACGGATTATTTGCCTGTCCTGGATCCGTTGAAGCACCAAGCGAGCGAAATCAAGGTTCCAGTTCGTGATCCGAAGACGGGTACGTCGAAGACCGACCCGCTGGCGCCGTCTCCTTATTGGGGCGCTGAACCGATCTGGGACAGCCAGACTAACACCCACAACCCGATGATGGATCACAAGGGGCGGGCTTGGTTCACGACCAGAATTCGCCCGGACCAAAATCCGGCCTTCTGCCAGCAGGGGTCGGACCATCCGTCGGCGAAACTGTTTCCGACCAAGACAGCGGGCCGCCAGGTTTCCATGTTCGATCCGAAGGCCGGCAAGTTTACGCTCATCGACACGTGCTTTGGGACGCACCACCTGCAATTCGCCGAGGACGAAAACCATACGCTGTGGTTGAGCGGCAGCCGGGAGGTCCTCGGTTGGATCAACACGAAGATGTTCGACGAGAGCGGCGACGAGCAAAAGTCGCAAGGTTGGACTGCCTTCGTCGTCGATACCAACGGCAACAGCAAGCGCGACGAATATACCGAGCCCAACCAGCCGCTCGATCCAACAAAAGATCGGCGGCTCAACGTGAGCACCTACGGCATCGGCGTGGCCCCCGACGGTTCGGTCTGGACATCGATCCGGGTCTTCCCCGGCTTCATCGTCCGCACCGTTCCCGGCCCGAACCCGCCTGCGACGGCTTTATCGGAAATCTACGAAGTGCCCTGGGACAACGCGAAAGAGCCGGGCTACGGCCCGCGCGGGATGGATGTCGATCGCAACGGCGTTGTCTGGGTGCCGCTGTCGAGCGGGCATTTGGCGAGCTTCGATCGCCGCAAGTGCAAGGTTATCAACGGACCGACCGTGGCGACCGGCCGGCACTGTCCGGAAGGCTGGACACTCTATCCCTTTCCGGGACCGCAGTTCGACAGCGTCAAGGAATCGGGCAGCGCGGAGTCTTCCTACTACACCTGGGTGGATCAGTTCGACACGTTCGGGTTGGGCAAGGACGTACCGATGGCCACCGGCAATTTGAACGACGGCGTCCTCGCTTTGGTGGACGGGAAATTCGTCACGCTGCGCGTGCCCTACCCCATGGGCTACTACATCAAAGGCATGGACGGGCGCATCGACAATCCGAAGGCCGGTTGGAAAGGCCGGGGCCTATGGTCGACCACGAGCACGAGAGCGCCGTTTCATATGGAAGGCGGCAAAGGCACAAAACCCAAGGTCGTAAAGTTCCAGCTCCGGCCGGATCCGCTGGCGAAGTAACCGAATCATGATCCACGAACACTTTTCACCGTTGCCCTTTACGCCTCACGTCTCACGGCTCACGCCTTTCATCATCGCCGCGCTGATGGGCGAAGCAGGCGTCATCCCGACGCCCGTCCCAGCCGCCGAGCGCTTCATTGATCTCAGATACCTACAAGGCGCCGGGATTCAATAGTTTCGTCGTTGTGTCTCCATCAAGGAGTTTTTATTGCAATGAGTCGTTTGGAGGCGGATGTTGCGATCATCGGCGGAGGCGGCGCGGGCGTCGCCGCGGCGCTCGAAGCGGGCGAAGCCGGAGCGAGAATCGTCTTAATCGAGCAGGCCGACACGCTGGGAGGAACGGCGGCGATCTCCGGCGGCGGTTGTCTGATCGTGGGAACTCCGCTCCAGGAGTCTCACAGTATTCACGACACGCCCGATCTCGCGTTCGAAGACTGGGTAAAGTGGGGGCAAGGCGCGGCCGACGAAGAGTGGGCGCGCTACTACATCGAACACTCGCTTCACGACCTCTACTTCTGGGCGGAAAAATACGGCGCGAAGTGGATCGATATGAAGTTTCAGGAGGGCAATCGCGTCTTTCGCTGGCATCGCCCCAACAATAACGGGCTGGGACTGATGACGGCGTTGATCGACGGGATGAAGGCCAAGGGAGCGACGCAGGTTTTGACATCCACCGCCGCCGAAAAAATTCTCACCCAGGACGACCGGGTCTGCGGCGTCCGGGCGACGAATGGAAAAAGCGGCGAGACGACGGATATTCGCGCCCAGACGGTGGTCGTCGCCAGCGGAGGGTTCAACTCAAACCTCGATATGGTGCTGGAGGCCAGACCCGAGTTCAAAGCCTTCAAAGTGATGGAGGGTTCCGGGCGGGGCGCGACCGGCGCGGGCCACAAGCTCGTTCGCGAGCTGGGCGGCTACTTCACCCACATGGGTCATATCTGGTTCTACGTCTATGCGACGCCGGACTACCGCGATCCGGCGGGCCGGCGCGGCCTGGTCTTCCGCTTGACGCCCGGCTACGTCTGGGTCAACCAGCAGGGACGCCGCTTTCACGACGAGTCGCGCACCGGCGGGGCATCGGCGACGCCGGCCCTCTTGGCGCAGAATCCGCCCCACGCCTGGGCAATTCTCGACACGCCGATGACGGCGAAGATGGAGGTGGCCGATCCCTACTACCGCGACGGCGACAAGGTCAGGCGCGACAAGGTGCAGGAGCTGCTCGACAACTCGCCGTACATCAAGAAGGCGGAGTCGCTCGCCGAGCTGGCGAAAAAGTTCGCCGTCGACGAGGCAACGTTTCTCCGCGAAGTGGAACAATACAACAAGGCCTTCGACGCCGGTCTCGACAAGGAGCCCGCGTTCGGCAAGTCGCTCAAGCAATCGAAAAAATTCGACACGCCGCCCTATTACGCCGTCCAGCTCTTTCCCCTGGCGCGGAAAAACTTCGGCGGCGTCAAGACCGATATCCGATGCCGCGTGCTCAACAGATTTTTCGCGCCGATCCCGGGCCTCTATGCGGCGGGAGAAGTGGCGGGAATGGCCGGCGGCCACATCAACGGGAAGGCCGGCCTGGAAGGAACGATGCTCGGCCCCTCGATCTTCAGCGGCCGCGTCGCCGGCGGCTGGGCCGCCCACGAGGCCGGCTTCGGTCCGGGCTTCATCGGCAAACCCAACCGGCCGTTGGGCTGAGACCGGCGGCAAATAGCCGCCGACTTGCTTTATCCCCTATGCGTACTTTTTTTCTTAACTGTTGCCTTGCGCCTCATGCCTCACGCCTCTTCTATTGCCTCACGCCTCTGTTTGTCCTGCTGATCGCCATCACCGTAAAACCCTCACTAGCCGCGCAGGCGCCGACCAAAATCACCATGACGACCGGCTCGTTCAGCGAGCGGGAGGCCGCCATGTTCGTCGCTCAAGACCAAGGTTTCTTTCGGCGCTATGGCATCGACTTGACGTTCGTCCACGTTCGCAGCGGTCCCGTCGGCATGGCCGCTCTCGCGGGAGGCGACTCACAGCTCCACGAGGGCTCCGTCACCGGCGCGGTGCTCGGCGCCGCCGCGGAAGGAACCGACCTGGTATATGTCGCCGGCATGATCAATAAACTCATCGGCAACGTCATGGCGTCGCCGAAAATCAAAACTCCCGCGGACTTGAAGGGCAAAATCATCGGCGTCACCAGCATAAGCGGCGGGAGTTGGATGTTCACCACGCTGGCCCTCGATTACTGGGGATTGGACGCGAAGCGCGACGGCATCAGCTTTCGCGTTCTCGGCGATGAATCGATCCGCAGTCAAGCGCTTCTTACAGACACGATCGCGGCAACGCATCTCGGATATACTTTTGCGGCGCCCCTCAAGAGACAGGGCTTTACCAACCTCGGCGACCTGGCCCAACTGCCTATCCCCTTTCAAAGCACGGGCATTATGACCCGGCGCAGCCTCATCAACTCTGCGCCGGAAGTCGTGGAAAAAGTTTTGCGCGGCATCGTGGACTCCATGGCTTTCATCGCTCAACCGGAAAACAAGCCGGCGGTTCTCAAGAGCCTGGCCAAAGGACTCCGTCTGTCGAAGGTGGAACTGGCCGTAGAGGGTTACGAGAGCCTGCCGCTTTTATACGACCGGCGCATCTATCCCACGGTTGAAGGCATTCGCAACGTTATCCGGCTCCTCGGCTTGACCAACGAAAAGATCCGCCGGCTCAAAGCCGAGGACCTGGTCGACGATCGGTTTGTGAGAAAGCTCGAGAAGGAAGGGCTGTTCCAATAAAGGAGGCGAGGGCAAATATGCGCGTGCTAAGAATTCACAATTTGCCGGAGAAACCCATGGATGGAGCCACGCCTGTTCCCGGCTGGACCGGCGGACCGGTAAGTCGGACGCGGCAAACGATCATCGGCGACGGGGAATCCGGGAACTTTCGCTCAAGCGTCGTGAACTTCCGCCAAGGCGCCACGACAGGCTGGCATAGCCACGACTGCGACCAGATCCTGGTAGTTACGTCCGGCAGGGGCACGGTCGCGACGGAAAACGAAGAGCGCGAGATAACCGTCGGTGACGTCGCGCATATCAAAGCGGGCGAGCGCCACTGGCACGGCGCGAAGGCTGATAGCGCGATGTCGCATATTACAATCACGGCCGCCGGCAGCAAGCCTACCCACGGATAGTTTGGCTGGGGCGCGCGCGATCGGGTTTGCCGATTCAATCAGTCAATGTAGTCAACAACGTCGCCTATCTGGCCGGTGAGAAAAGCCGGAACATAGGGGCACATTGACGATCCGAAGAGCCGTCGCGCTTTTTCGACGGTCTGATCAGCTTCTGCAACTTTCCTTTGAGCTCCACGGACATCCCTAAAAATTCCAGGACGAGCTTCTGCGTCTGCTGCGCCGACACAGGCGCTATCTCGAGCTTCCCCTTTTCGGCTTCCGCCAGCAACTCTTTGTCCGTGAATGCCTTCGCGAACGCGGCCTCCAGCGCCGCGGCCCGGTCCTGGGGCACCCCGGCCGCCAGAACATAAACCTTGCCGAATTGATTAGGGACGCTGGTTCCAAAGCGTAGCAGTTGCCGCTGCTCGTTGGTTTTTCCCATCATAGGGATAGTGGGAACGTTTGCGACCGGCAGGTCGGGAATCGGATCGTCCCCGAGCTGCGCCAGGATAGACCAGTCGCCGCTCCTGAATTTGTCCATCGAGGTGATCTTGGCTGAAATCCAGCTATTGAAGAAACCCTCCACCTCACCGCTGTCGATCGCCAATCGCACGTCCGCCGTCCCTTTATAACCGGTAACCAGTTTGATATTGGCGCCCAGCGCCTCCCGAATAATAGTTGGAGCATGTTCGACCGTCGATCCCGGAATGGCCCCGACGATGACTTGCTTGCCCTTGGGGCCGAGTATCTCCTCGAACTTCGCGACACCGGGCTTCTTGGTCACGATGAAAATGTAGGTTTCCTCCACAGGCACCGCCAGATAGCGGAATTTCGCCATATCGAATTGCACGGCCGGCGAGCCGAAAAGCTGCTCCAAAATAATCGGGCCGGATATATTGCCGATCACGGTGCCGTCCTTGGGCGCCACGGCGTAAACGTGATTGGCCGCGACGATGCTCCCCGCGCCGGTCATATTGTCGACGACGACGTTGGGATTCCCGGGAATATATTTATGGAGATGGCGCCCGATGACGCGCGAGTAGGCGTCGTAGCCGCCGCCCGCGGTGAAGCCCACGATGATTCGAACCGCCTTTCCCTTGTAGAAGTCGGCCACCGCTTTTTCGTCGAACGCGGGCGTCGCGGCGGCGGCCCGGGAGTCGGTCAAGCTTCCCCAAGCGAGCAGGAAGAAAAGAAACCCGATGTTGATGCGCGCCATTTTTCTCATAACACCTCCGAATCGATCCGCCTTCCCGCGAATTCAACGGAAGGCGTTCAAAATAACCTGCGCGATATTGCGCCCTCTTATGGATACGAGAGCCTTTCCAGTCTCGGCGCTTGCCGCTGCCGGAGAGCCGAAGTACCCGCGACCGGCGGTAAGCGTCCGGTAATCTTTCGTCTCGGCCCGCAGCGCGTCGACGTCGTAGTCGAAGTTCGGCTCGATCTTTTGCAAGCCTTGCGTGTCCAGCAGGTTCGGGAAGCAATAAAGGGCGAGCGATGTTTCCCACTCTCCCGCGTGGTCTTCACGATCGGGACGCGGGCTTCGGGAAAGGCCCTGCAGGCCCTCCCGGACGCACGCCCTCGTAACCGCTGGATCGCTCGTGAATCCGACGCAGATCACCCGCGCGGTCTTTTCCTCCGCCAGAGCCGTGGCGGCTTCCTCCAGCGCCCTCACGTGCGGGATCTCGCCGTGGCCATTGAGAATCACTTGCCGCGTAAAGCCGGCCCGTGCCAGGGAGCGCGCGATGTCGAGGATCAGCGCGCGGAGCGTCGCCGGTTCCAGTGTGAGGGTGCCGGGGAAGTCGATCGCCTGTCGGGCGACTCCATAGGAAACCGCGGGCGCCAGAACCACGGTATAGCCGCTCTCCTCGAGATGAGGCGCGGCCGCCTCCGCGTAGGCCTCGGCCGCAAAGGTGTCGAGGCCCAAAGGCAGGTGAGGGCCGTGCTCCTCGACGGCGCCGACCGGAAGAATCACGAGAGAGCGCCCGGAGCGCGCCAGGCTCTCGACTTCTGGAAAGCGGAGCTTTGAAAGATGAAGCATCTTCTGCCTTCGGAGATTTCGGCCACCGCTCCCATACCAGACCGCAAAACAGCTTGTCAATCGCAGAACAGCGCGAGATAACCGTCGGCGATGTCGCGCATATCAAGGCAGGCGAGCGACAGTGGCACGGCGCCAAGGCGGATACCGCGCTGTCGCATATCACGATTACCACCGCCGGCAGTAAACCCACCCCCGGATAGTTTGGCTGGGGCCTCCGTCCGGGTTTGCCATCTCAGTAAGTCAACGTAGTCAAAAACGTACTGCTCATGAACAGGGGCAACCTACCGCCAGGCGCTTGCAATATGACTAGAAGATGGCTATATTCTGGCCATGACTGTCGTAAATGTGGCCACGTTGAAGGAGAAGCTCAGCTACTATCTGGGCCTCGTAAAGGGCGGGGAGGAAATATTGGTCACTTCCCATCGTCACCGGGTGGCGCGCATACTGCCCACATCGGCTCCCGATGTCCAGTTGAGGGAGCCCTCTCGACCTTTGAAGGATCTAAAAAAAATTAAAGGGGTCAAGGCGCGCCGCTCCGCATCCGCTGTCAGAACCCTTCTCGAAGACCGTCGGCGCAGATGACCGTCTACGTCGATACGTCTGTGATCCTGCGGATTCTTTTCCGCGAGCCCAACCCGGTAGAGATATGGGGAAAGTGGGACAGAGCCGTTAGCGGCAATCTCTGGCGCATCGAGGCGCTAAGAAACGTCGATCGGCTGCGGCTTTCCGGCGATCTGTCAGACGGCGAAGTCGCCGACCTCGTAAGAGACATCCAGATCATAAACGAAACGCTGGCGATCTATCCGCTTAGCGAAAGGATTCTACAGCGCGCGAGCGAAACCTTCCCGACAATTGTAGGAACTCTGGACGCGATTCATTTGTCCACGGCTTTGGCGATACGAGAAATCGAGCCGATTGACTTACTTTTGACGCATGACGCCCAGCTCGGGACCGCCGCTCGAAGTCTTGGCTTTTCAGTTGTCGGAACCGGCGCGACTTAGCCCGCTCTTGGGAAATCCGCGCCGAGAAAATTTATCGCACGGCACGTTACGCGACCGCGAATCCGTGCGGAGGTCAAGTATGAATGGGATTCCTGAGATCGAAATTCACGAAGCCAAAAAGAAGTTCGATCGGCAAGATTGTATGTTCGTGGATATACGCGATCCGGGTTCGCACCGGGCAGCGCACATCCCCGGAGCCCTTCATTTGCACGACGGGAATGTGCAAGCCTTCATCGAAGGCACAGATAAAAATCGCGAAATGATTGTTTACTGCTATCACGGCAACAGCAGCATGGGCGCCGTCGCTTATTTTTTGGAAAACGGATTCAAAAATGTCGCGAGCATGAGCGGCGGCTTCGAAGCCTGGCGGCTAGTGTACGAGCATGAAACAGAAAGGTAACTGTTCGCAGGTTCCAAAATGCAGCGGAACGAAAACAGAGTCGGCGCCATCTGCGCGATCGCCGGCATCGCGCTGCTCTTCGTCGGAACCTATCTCCATCCGCAGCGGGCCGATCCAAATGACGCTCTAGCGGCATTCGCCGAATATGCAGCGTCCCAACTCTGGGTAACAAGCCACCTCCTACAATTAGCAGGATTTGTTTTGATCGGGGCGGCGCTGCTATTGCTCGCTCGGGAATTGGAGGCGGGCAGCGCCCGACAACCGGCGCGCATTGCGGGCGGAGGAGTCATTGCGAGCGTCGCGCTGGCCGCCGCGCTGCAAGCAGTCGATGGGATCGCGCTGAAAAATATGGTGGACGCGTGGAGCACCGCGCCCGCAACGGAGAAGCAATTAGCCTTTCACTCCGCCTTTGCCGTCCGGCAGGTCGAGGTCGGGTTAGCCACCGCGCTGAGCCTACTCTTCGGCGCGACGACAACGATCTTCGGCGCAGCCCTATGTCGTGACCGCGCAAAATGGCAAGGCGTAATCGCCGTCACCGGCGGCGCGCTCATGATCATCGCGGGCATCGTGACGGCCCACACCGGATTTTCCCGCTTGGCGATGTCCATCCAAATGCCGGCAAATTTAATGGTGTTAGTTTGGCTGCTGTTTGTCAGCGCGTGGTTGTGGCGACGTGACAAGCTCCATGCGGTCTAGTGGTCCGAGCCTCGAGCCTTCTTTGATTTCCTATTGCCTGTTGCCACACGCCTCGCGCCTATTGTATAGAGCAGCACGGTGTGAAGCCCGTTGCCGGGCTACCACAATTCAATGACGAGGAAAGTGGCTCTTATGCGACTCCGCGCCGGTTTTATTCTTGTCTTGCTTTTCGCGATCTTCCTCCCTGCGGCGGCCAGCGGCGACTGGAAGGAGGAATGGGAGAAGACCGTCAAGGCCGCGAAGCAGGAAGGGACGGTCTTCATCTACACCTTCCCCGGCCACGAGCGGCTGTTTCAGGAGTTTCAAAAGAAGTTCCCCGATATAAAGCTCGTCGAGGTGACCGTCCGGGGAGCGGATAGAGTCACCCGGATACTTTCTGAAAGACGAGCCGGGAAGTACATCGCGGATCTTCTCATCGGCGGGGCCGGCTCCGCCGCGGCCGGTCTCCTGAAGGGCGGGGTCCTCGATCCGATCAAGCCGGTTCTGCTGCTTCCTGAAGTGCTGGACCAATCCAAATGGTGGCTGGGCAGGCACATCTACGGCGACGATGAGGAAAAGTACATCTTTTCCTACGCCGGCGCGCCGCTCCATTACTTTCACTACAACACGAACCTCGTGAAGCCCCAGGAGTTCAAATCGTACTGGGACTTTCTGGGTCCCAAGTGGAAGGGAAAGATCGTGATCGCCGAGCCGCTCACGGGCGGAACGCAGGAGCCGCTTCAGTTCCTTTACAATAACCGGGAGATCGGGCCGGACTTCGTGAAGCGCTTCCTCACCGAGATGGACGTGACGGTAAGTCGCGACATCCGGCAGATGGTGGACTGGATGGCGCAGGGAAAGTACGCCATGGCCGCGCTGCAGAACGCGGACCGGCTCGATATTTGGGACGCGAAGAAGCAGGGGCTTCCCGTCGACGCCTTCGCATCCGACAGGTTCAAAGAGGGAGGCCTGGTGGGATCGGGCGGAGGGAACATCATGCTCATCAACCGCGCGCCTCATCCCAACGCCGCCAGGGTGTTCATCAATTGGCTGCTGTCGCGCGAGGGGCAGACCGCCTTGCAGAAACTCGTCGAGGCCGGAAGAAACTCGCTCCGGATCGACATCCCGAAAGACGACGTCCCCGAGCACGCGCGCATCGTCCCCAGCGCCAAGTACGCCCTGCTCGACGATCCCACCTATTCCGACCTCGAAACAGTGCGCCGCTTCGTAGGCGAGGTGTGGAAGAAAAGGAAATAGGGATGAAATCCTCCGTCGCCCGACTCATCGTCCGATTCTTCAAGGAGGCCGGCGTGAGCCACATCTTCGGCGTCTCCGGCCACTCCATCTTCGACATCACCGACGCGCTCTACGGCGATCCCGAGATCCGGTTCGTGCCGGCGCTGCACGAAGGCTCGGCGGCCTACATGGCGGCGGCCAACGCCAAGGGAAAGAGAGGCCTCGGGGTTTGCCTGGCCTCCGCCGGCGCCGGTGCGACCAATCTTCTGACCGGGATCGCTTACGCCTCTAAGGAGTCGATTCCGCTCATCGCCCTGTCGTCCGATGTCTGGGGCCGGGCGGCGGGAAAGGGCGCCTCTTCCTGGCACGAGATCCCGCAGCGCGAAATGTTCGAACCGGTGACCAAGATGAGCGTGACGCTGAAGGGCGAGAGCGCCCTGGATTCCCTGCGGGAAGCGGTCCGGCAGGCGACGACGGGAAGAAAGGGCCCGGTTTATATCGGCGTGCCGCGCGACGTTCAGAATCTCGAAGTCGAGCTTCCCGAGCCGCCGTGGCTGCCGAAGCCTCCTCCCCCGGCGGCGCCCGATTCCGCCGCAGTCGAGCGCGCGGCCGAGGAGCTTAAGGAGGCCGCCGCTCCGGTCATCATCGCGGGCGGGGGAGTCTACTGGGCGCGGGCGGAAGCGGAGCTGAAAGAGCTCGCCGAGATTCTCGGCGCGCCAGTCGCCACCACGCCGTCGCACAAGGGGCTCGTCTCCGAAGAGCATCCTCTTTCCCTCGGCGCTCTCGGCTTCGGCGCGTTTCCTTTCGCCAACTCCTTCTGTCTCGAGTCGGATCTCGTGCTCGCCGTCGGCGCGACCTTCAGCGAGGCGCTGACCCTCGGCTACGGCAACAAAGTGATACCGGAAGGCGCGAGGATCGTCCAGGTGGACAACGACCGGCTCGAGATCGGGAAGATCTATCCGGTCCGCCACGCGGTGGTCGGCGACGCCAAGACGGTCCTGCGCGAGCTGGTCAATCGCTTAAAGGGCTCGGAGAGAAGAAAAAACTCCGCGCGGTTGGAGCGGCTCGCGCGAGAGAAGCGCGCCTGGCGCGAGAAGCTCGAGGCTTATGATTACGGGGCGGAAGGCCCGATCGACCAGTGGCATGTCTATCGCGCGCTCAGGGAAGCGATGCCGGAGGAAACGATCGTCGTCGGGGCGGGAGGGACCACGGAGCTCGTCAGACGCTTCATCGCTCCGGCCTACGTGTACCACTCCGGAGACTTCCGCGCGATTGGCTCCGGTCTCGCGACTTCGATCGGCCTCGGTCTCGCCTTTCCCGGCAGGCCGGTCGCCTGCGTGACGGGCGACGGCTCGTTCATGCTCGAAACCCAGGAGATGGCCACTGCCGCCGCGTGGAACCTTCCCATCTCCATCATCGTGATCCGGAATTCCGCCTACGGGAACATGAAGCGCGACCAGATCCGGCATTGGGGCGGCCGGGTCATCGGCACCGAACTCCATCTCCCCGACTTCTGCGCCCTCGCCGCCGCGTACGGCGTCGAGGCCCAAAGAGTCGAGCGGCCACCCGAGCTTCTCCCCGCAATCAAGCGGTCTCTCGCTCTCGGAAGACCGTCTCTCCTTGACGTCGTCTGTCCGATCGAAGGGATATGATATTGTTTTAGTCTGAAAATGATTTCCGATTCTCTTCCAGGAAGGAGCGGCTCACATTCAGACCATGAGGAGGCGGAGCCATGATCGAGCTATATCATAACGACATGTCGGTTTGTGCTCAGAAGGTGCGGTTCGCGCTGGCTGAAAAGAAACTCGTCTGGGAAAACCGTCATTTAAATCTTCGCGCCGGCGATCAGCAGAAGCCGGAATATTTAAAGCTCAACCCCAACGCCGTCGTTCCCACGCTGGTGGACAACGGTGCGGTCATCATCGAGTCCACGGTCATCTGCGAATATCTCGACGAGGCTTATCCCGAGCCGAGGCTTCGGCCGGCGGACGCCGTAGGCCGGGCGCGCATGCGGCTGTGGACCAAGCAACTGGACGAGGGCGTGCACGCGGCAACCAGCGTCGTCAGCTCGGCTATCGCTTTTCGTTATCAAAAGCTCGCCCTGGGGATGGAGGCGCTGGAGGAATTCCACAAGAAAATGCCGGATCCGGTAAAGCGGGAGAAAAGCTGGGAGAACATCACCAAAGGCGTCGAGTCGCGCTTTTTTGCCGACGCGGTCAAGCGGTTCGACAAATTGCTCGCCGATATGGAAAAGACTTTGACGGACGAGCCGTGGCTTGCGGGCAAGGAATTTTCGCTGGCCGACATAGGCTATGCGCCGTATATAACCCGGCTCGATCATCTGCAATTGCAGTTTCTCTGGGACAAGCGTCCACACGTTCCCGCGTGGTACGACCGGCTGCGCGAACGCCGCGGCTACACTGAAGCCTTGGAAAAATGGTTCAACGCCGCGTATCTGCCGCTGATGAAAGAAAAGGGGCTCGAAGTTCAGTCTAAGGTAAAGGCGATTGTCGGAAGCTCCTGAGCATGTATGGTCGAATTGACTGGATCGAATTCCGAAACGATTTGAACCAACGGAACGATTGGAACTTTAGATTTAATTCAGATACCCGCTGCCGCCGCCCTCCGCTTCCGCCAGTGCGAGATTGTGACGGACCGCATCTAAATGCGGATGGATTTCCAGCGCGCGGCGAAAACAGACCGCCGCTTCGCGAAACTCGTTTAACGATACGTGGCCGAGACCTTGGCCGGCAGCGGCGCCAAAATGATTCGGGTTGCGCGCCAGCGTCTGCTGACAATCGGCAACGGAAGCTGTGAAATTGCGCTGCATGAAGCGCACGGTGGCGCGCTTGTTCCAGCCTTCGGCAAAGCCGGGATTCAACTCGATGACGCGGCTGAAGAGCGGTTCCGCGTCCGCGAGTTTTTGCTGCTGCATGGCTTCGATACCGGCGCGAAAAATCCGGTCGGTTTCGGCATCGCCCGAGCGGCACCAGATGCGCCAGAGAATCGCTTCCGCCGTCGCGGCAAGCTCCGGATCATCGCCCTTCAAGGCATCAAGCGCTTCCTTTTCCGTTGTCGGATACATCTTTGACTGACTAGCAAGTTGGTTGCACTCGCTCGCCGTCGGGCGACCGCTATTATGCCGCGCTTGCCCGTTGCTTTGTCGTCACGTTCAGTCCAACGATGAACGACGGGTTCACAGTGCACATTGTGTAGATCTCGTCCACCGTACAGCCGAAAGCCGCCATGTAGCCGCGCAGCAGACGGAGCGACTCCACCGAGTTGGGAAACAGCGGCTCGCCCGCGTCCGACGAGAGCGTGCAGTGCTCGGGACCGATCGTACGAATGGCCGCAAACATATTTGCCGGATCGATGCCGAGAAGCGGCGACAACTCGTCGTAGGTGAAGTTGAGCCACAGGCCGGCCGCAGCCGCTTGCTTCATTTCCTCGATGGTCAAATCGACGAACGGGCTGAAGGGATGATCGACGACGCCTTTTTTGAAGCCGATCTTCCGGCTTAACTCCGCCATCGCTCTAAACTCCGGCTTGGTCGGATGGCCAAAAAAGATCGCCGCGTCGCGGTCGTGGGCCATCCGGAAGATCTCTTCGATCTCCGGTAAAAGCCCGCCCTTGTCGTCGAGAAGGTAATGGCCGTATTTGAGCGAGTCGGACCAGGACAAGGGTTCTGTATGAGCATTCGGATCGGCGGTCTTGTCCCAAGCGCTGGGCCTCGCGCCGACGATCGAGAGCGTGTTGGCTGACGTGTTGTTGGGCATCCAGAGCGCAACGACGCCCGCATTCAGCATCTTGGCCGACCACGCGGGCTCGATCTTCGAGAGAAATCCTTGTGTGACCGAGCTGCCCGCCCAGAGATGCACCGGGGTTAAACGCTTCTCCTCGCACCAGGATTCCAGCTTGCTGCGCACGGCGTCAACCGACGCCGCCGGATCCTTTCGTCCAATTATCGTCTTGTAGAGCACACCCCTCATGCCGCTTTTCGAGGCGAGCTTAGCGACGCCGAGCGCATCCTGTTGCCCTTCATGCGCATGGCAGTGGATATCGATGGCGTCCTCGACGCCGATGACGTAGTCGAGCGAGGGATCGATGGCCTGCTTGAACCCGCGGCGGGCGGGATAAGATGTAACGGAGCGAATTGCGCTCGGCGTGGAGTAGTTGGGTTTTGGGTCGGCCATGGTCCACCTCGCGATAATTAAATTGATTGGACCATAGCGCGTCCTCACGCGGCGAGCAACGTTTGAACGCGTCCCTTCCCTCACACCGGAGCCTGTCCTGAGATAGTCGAAGGGTCTCTCGCCTTCTTCTCTTGCTCAGGCGTATTTTGGCTTCCTATTGCCTATTGCCTGTTGCCTAATGCCTTCCCCCTATTTGAGCAGCTTCTCGATCTCCGCAGCAACCCGCGGGTCCGACGGCTCGACGGCGCTTTCGAACGCGGCTATCGGCTGACCCGCCCGGTCGAGAAGATACTTGTGAAAGTTCCAGCGCGGCGGCTTACCTGTTTTCGCGGCGAGTTCACGAAAGAGCGGGTTTGCGTTCGCCCCGACGACGGACGTCTTCGTGAACATCGGGAACGTGATGCCGTAATTCACCTGGCAGAACTGCGCGATCTCTTTGTTCGATCCCGGCTCCTGGGCGCCGAAATCATTCGCCGGGAATCCCAGGACCGCGAACCCTTTGTCGCGATAGCGGCGGTATAACTTTTCCAAGCCCTCGTACTGCGGCGTATAGCCGCACTCGCTCGCCGTGTTGACTATCAGGAGCACTTTGCCGCTGAACTGGCAGAGCGAGACCGACTCATCCCGCAGATTTGAGAATTTCTGATCGAGAACGGCGGGGCAAGCATTCTCCGCCGCGGCGCTTGGCGCCGGAGCGGCCAACACCGCGACCGCGGCGACGATAAACGCGTAGATCGATGGGCCGAGCATACTTTTCCTTCTTCCTATCCCCTCTTTATCTACCACGGCTTAAACCAACTAGTGTAGTGCCTCTTAAATTAAGGCACTTATCCCTCAAACTTTCTCTATTCACCACGAAGCGCACGAAGGACACGAAGAACGGAGAACTGGATT
>CAYOJC010000003.1:0-114320 GCA_964404195.1 uncultured Syntrophobacteraceae bacterium | reverse complement strand
TCGTGGTGAATAGAGAAACCTTGAAGGATAAGTGCCTTAATTTAAGAGGCACTACGCTAGTTTCGCGAGACGCCGGACGTGGAAGCGACCGCTTCCCACCAGTTCTTGTCGAGATCACTGAAGATGAACGAGACGTGTCCGTTCTTTTCCTCCAGGTCCCAGACTTCCGTTATGCCGTATTTATTTCCGTCGGCGGAGAACTCGCGGCGCGCCTGCTGGACGTCGCCCGGCGTCGCGAGCTTGAGCGTGAAGCGGTTGACCGGCGACAGAAAGTCGCGGTGTCCGTTCATCGGCAGGACCACGATGTACCACGGTGTCGCCGGGTGTTTGATATAGGTCGAATGTCTGCCGCCGCCGACGATATCGAGCCCGAGTATCTCTTTGTAAAAACGGTCGCTCGCCTCCTTGTTGTCGCACTGAAGGGTGCCGTGAGACATCGCTTGCGGGACATACCCCCTTCCCGGGAAACGATCTTCCGGCATGAGCTGCTTCCACGGTGTCGCGGCGATGCGCCGTCCCTGCTGCACGGCGTTCGGATTGTAGTACTCGATCTCCAGGTCGTTGCCTCCGGGCTCCTTGAAATAAACGGAATAGGCGAAGTGGGCCTCGTGCGGCTTGGTGACCGACTTGATGCCGTACTTAGCTTTATTGGCTTCGAGGTAACTATAGGCCGCCGGGATTTCCTTGGGGTTCGCGACGCGAAAACCGTAATGGTTGTTGTGCGGCTTGTTGCGCACGCCGGGTCCGCCCTCGTGCACGATCAAGAGCCAATCGGTGTTGGGATGCTTGACGACGGCCTCGCCGTTGTTGCGCTTGACGACCTCCAGGGCCAAAAGATCGGTGAAGATCGGCAGCGTCTCGTCCAAGGAGCGACATTCATAATGTCCGTGAATCAGTCCGACAGGCCGGAGCATGCAGCCTCCCTTTACGGTACTTGTATCGCTGCTAAAATTTTTAATTGAAAGCGCACTGCCTGTCAACCAAACGGAACGCCTAGATTTGGAACCCTCTTTCTCCCCTGCGGATGGAAGCTGTTCCGAAGACGCGAGACGTCCGACACTGAGGGTTCTGCAAGCATCGAGCGGTTCACATCGCAGAGTGAAGCAGAATATTTACAACGTATCGGCTCGCGCGGAGGAGCAGCTTCCATCCGCTATCTCTCCCGCATCATCACCGTCGCGCCGGCTTTGGCGCACGACTCCTCGAAGATGCGCCGGATCTCCGGGTCTTCGTCCTCGTACTCGATCTGCATGCCTCCATCTTTGATCGACACGTCGGACTTGATCTTGCCGGGAACGAGCTTGTAGCGGCGGGAGAGCATCTTGAGCGCGAGATAGCGCGCGGGCCGGTTCCCGGAGTTGAAATGCTGGTGAAACCAACTTTCCGGCGGCACGACGAGCGAGCCCGGTCCCCAATCGAAGCGCATCCGCTCCGCGCCCTCGGGCCACATAATAGAATATCCTTGGCCGGTGAGAATCATGACGTGGGCGCCGGGACCATGGCGGTGCGCTTTTTTGTAGATGCCGACGGGAAACTCCGACACGTGCGCGCCCATCGTGCTTTCGGCCAGCTCGAAGAAAATCGTGCGGTTGCCTTTGCCGCGCTCGTGCCACGCGACCGGCTCGATGTTGATCGCATCCGCGACGAAATTGGTTTCCAAAACGCGGTCCTTATATAGCCTTCCCCTGCCCGCGAAGTATCCTTCCTCGCCCTTGAAGCGGTCGGCGAAGACGTAGGGATTGTTCATGATAAAGTCTTCCGAGTGGAACAGGTTGAAGACGAGCGGCGCGCTGGTCACGGAAATGAATCGGGCTTCGCGGTCGCCCTGCCCGTTGAAGTGCTGATACGAGGCGTTGAGCGGGATCGCGAAGAGACTCCCCTTCTGCCACTCGAAGCTCTGCCTGGGCCCGTTCTCCTGCCACATCGTCGTCGCGCCGCGCCCATCGAGAATATAAACCAGCTCCTCGAACAGGTGGCGCTGCGGCCGGAGACTTTTTCCCGGCGCGATGCTGCAAACGTAGGCGTCGTCGAGATAGCCGGTTCCAGTGAGATTGATGAAGACGCCGTTGCCGCCCATTCGCTCCCACCACTTGAGCGGGACTTCGTAGACGTTCTCGACGCCGAAGCCCTTGACGACGTCGATTCCCTGGGACGCCGCCCACTGATCGTAGGGCGTGTCCATGCGCTCCGCGGCGCTATCGACGCGTTCGTAATTCGGTAAGCTCTCGGCTTTCATAAAATTCCTCGCTTGCGAAACTATTTTGCTTTAAGCGGTTTCACGTCTTGAAACCCGTGCTCGGAGATATCGAAGAAGTTTCCGTCGGGGTCCGACGCGCGCATCTCGGCGTACGGCCGGCCTTTCGGTCTCGGCTTGGGAGGATTCGAAACCTCGAGCTTGCGGATTTTATCGATTACCTCTTCGGCATTATCGACGAGAAAACCGAAATGATAAAGACCGCTCCGCGCCTGCTGGTCGGTATTCGGCAAAATCGCAAGATTGAAATAGCCGTCGGTGAGATACACCGGCCCGTCGTCGCCGCGCGGCCGATGAAGCTCCTCCAGACCGAAGACTTCCTTATAGAAGGCGGCAAGCTTAGCCGGGTTTTCCGTTTTTATGGCAAGGTGGCGAATTTGAGCCATGGTTTTTCTCCTTCCGATTGCGGAATCATTTGTAAACCGAATCGATAAAACCGCTGCGTTCGAGCTCGTCGAGAATGGAGAGATCGACCAGTTTCTCCGCTTTGAAATCGATCTTCTTTCCTCCCATGCCGCTGTCGATCACCTGTTGAACGCCTTTCAAAGTGGGCCGCGGCACGCGCTGAAGGTCTCCGGCATATTCGCGCCACGTGGCTTCGAGGATCTGGTCGTCTTTCAACTGGGCGAACTTAGAGATTACTTTTTTGGCAAACTCCTTGTCCGTTTTATAGCGATGCATTCCCCGGATGAACGCGCGCATGAACTTGATGACGATCGGACGGCGCTGGGCGATGTAGCTGCGGGTCGTGATCACGGTGCCGGTGTTCTCCTCCGTCGGCATATCGACCAATTCTCTCATGCCCAACTGAATGGCTTTCAGATGAAGCGGGAAAGACATCCTCTGCGCGTAAATTTTCCCGCCGACCATGGCCGCCATTCCTTCGGGCTGGCCGCCGGTCTGAACGATGGAAACGTCCTTGTTGGGATCGAGTCCGTTCTTTTCCAATATCGTGCGCAGTATATAATCGGAAGTCGAGCCGAAGCTCGTAATGCCTACGGTCTTGCCCTTGAGATCTTTCACGTCCTTGATCTCCGGGCGGCTGATGAGGTGATGACGGTTGACTCTGCTGATCGACGCGATCATGACCGCGTCGCCGCCCTGGGCCACGGCCGGGACGATCGCGGGCTCGCCCGCGTGAATCAATTGCCCGCTGCCGCCGATGAGCGCCGCGACAATTCTCGTGCTCCCGCCGACGCGAACCAGATCCACGGCCAGTCCCTCGTCGTCGAAGTACTTCGCCTCTTTGGCGATCATCGGCGTCGCCCAGCTCCCCGCCGGGCTCGGGTAGAGAAACGTGATGCGCTCCTGCGCCTCGGCAGACAGCTCGACGAATAAGGCCGTCATCAATGACGCGCAAAACAAAGCTGCCGCAAGCTTGGGGTAAAATCTTCTCGGCATGTCAGCGATTCTCTACCGGGAAGGGAAGGTTGTTGTCAAGGAAGGCCTTGACTTGACAGCCGAGCAAGTCGGCGCGATATGTTCTGTCGATGAATGACGATGCCGGAACAAGATTGGTCGCGGCGCTCAATCGAGGCGAAGGGCTGCGCGACGATTTCATCTTCGATTTGGGCTTCGAAGACTATCGGTCGTTTCCCGATCCCTTCCCGCGTTGCGCCTTCTCCGTAGAGGAAGTCCAGGAAACAATCCATCGCTATCCCAATCCTGAAAGACCGGGAGAGCTTTTTCGCTGGGACATTCACGGCAGACTGTTGGCTCCGGCGAAAGCATCGATAGCCAACGTGGCTGTCGTCATGATCCACGGCGGCGCCGCGAACGAATATGAATTTCTTTTCACTCCCGACGGACCGGAGGAATTTCTCAACTTATCGAAAATTTCGCCCGCTGCCGCGAGAGTCGGTGTCGCGCAGCACGTCGCGTCGCTCGGCATCCCGGTGCTCGCCGTCTCTTTGCCCGGCCACTACAGCCGCGAGCCGTGGCCGCCGATTGCGACCCGGCGGCCCGAGTTCATCATCGGAGAGATTCCCGGCGACGCAGAGCTGGAAAATCGCCTGGCGGTGTACACGTTTCGCATGTGCCTGGAAGCGATCAAGCAATTGATCGAGCGCCGCCTGCCGAATCACCAGTTATATATCTGGGGCCACTCGACGGGCGGCGAGTATTTTTATTTGATGGAACAGTACGGGTTGAAGAACCGGCTGCTCGGCGGCCTGGGTTTCGGCACCGGCATGCCGACGTGGCTGCGCAAAGAGTGGGACCTGGCAGCCGACGATAAGTCGCCCGAAGTGAGGTCCGCGAAATTCCGGCCGATTTCCGGTCTCAGCCGCAGAAGTCCGAAGGGCTACGTCAAGAGCGGCTACGTGGGGCCGAATCAACCGTGGGGCGCCGTCGAGCGCTGGTTCGAGCTGGAAAACAACCGCCGGCCGCAGTTCAAGCCGTTTCTCCAGGACATCGAGCACAGCGCCTATGACGTCTTGCTCGACGAGGTCAGAAAAAAATCGCGCTTACCGGATGAGGAGCTGTTCATCACCTTCAATGCGGATCTGAACCGCCTGCGCGGCAAGAAGATGCTCCACTTCGTCGGCGAGCTGGACAAAGGGCATTGGCTCGACGGGGCCGAGAAAGGACTCGGCTTTCGCCGCGAGGTGTTCGCGCTCCGGCGCTTCGCGGAATACGCGGATGCCGTGCGTCTGGTCGTGATCCCGCGGCTCACGCACTACGGCCACGTCGAGGCGCACAACGAGAGGCTCGCGAACCTGATGGTGGCCGCGATCAGAGATTACTTCGGCTAACGCTTCTGCACTTGGAGATTGTTGACGACTTTTTTCACGCCGCCGACCTGCGCCGCGATCTGCTCGGCCCGGGCCCGATCCGTATCGCTTGCAACCACGCCGCCGAGCGTGACAACGCCTCTTACGGTATCGACGTCGATCCGCGTTAGCGTCGAAGCCTTCTCGGCCGCGAGCTTTGCCTTCACCGCCGCCGTGATGTTAGTATCGTCGATGTTCTGCCCCAGGGTCTCTCCGGTCATCGCCACGCACCCGGAAACACCCATGAGAAGTAACATGCAAATCGCAAGCATCCTCAATGTCTTCGTCATAAAATCCCCTCCTTCAGAAATTGACGCGATTAATGCCATATCGTAAGAAAGCTTGCAATCGGGTCTATACCTTACGGAAGCCTGAATATTACACACCGACAAAGGAGAAGAGATTATGAAAAAAGTCAAAGAGCAACATGTCCCGTACAACACCGGCTGGTCCGGAGAACTGAAGAAGGGACAGATGATTCGGATCATCGCCACGACCACGGTAGACTTCGTATGCTTGAGGCGTGAAAATTTGAAGGAGCGCTTCGATCAGGCGCGAACCAAGGTGTACAATGGAAAGATTTTCATCACCACCGGCGACAAGCTGATGGGCCGCAACAACCAGCACATGATGACGATCGTCGAGAACACCAACGATCAGGGAACCCACGATCTTCAGAAAGGCATGTGCAGCGGCATCCGCTTTCAACTGGCGAAAAAAGAGGGAAAGCTGAGGGACTATTACCACCGGGATTACAAAGAGGAGGAGATACCGGATCACGGATGCTATGAAAATCTTTCCCGGGCTTTGGCTCCGTACAAGATCGACCCGGAGGACATTCCGAATCCCTGGAACCTCAATCAACACATGGTTATCGACGGGAAAACGGGCCGCATGGGCCATACGACGGTAAGAGCCAAGCCGGGAAGCTACGTCGATTTGCGCGCCGAAATGGACCTGGTCGTGGCTCTGAGCGCCTGTCCGGATATGCCGGTCGGAGGAAAGCCGGTCGATGTGCTCATTTACGAACCGTAATTAACATGGTCGTAGAGGTGAATCATGGAAGCCTCGAAAAAAGCTAAATTTAACGTCGGCGGCGTTCTGCTCGACCGGCCGTTCAAGATCCGGCGGCTTGGCCACTTCGGCTTCAATCTCACGAAGATGGACCAGGGCCTGCGCTTTTACACCGACCTCCTGGGTTTTCGCATCTCCGACGTGATCGATTATTCGCGCCGCGCCAAGAGTCCCGATCAACTCGCCGGTCTCGGCGATCCCAAGGGTTACTTCACGCGCTACGGAACCGACCACCACGCGCTCGTCCTCTTCAACAAGCGCGTACGCGATGCATTGGGTAGAAACGATCCACCTGGAGTTACGATCAATCAGATCACCTGGCAGGTGGGAAGCCTCGGCGAAGTCGGCGGCGCGATCAAGTTGTTCGCGGAAAGAGGAATCAAAATTCAACGCTCAGGGCGCGACATGCCCGGCTCCAACTGGCACACTTACCTGAACGACCTCGACGGCCATACCAACGAGCTTTACTACGGCATCGAGCAGATCGGCTGGAACGGCCACAGCAAGCCCAAGGCGATGTACGACCGGGAATTTCACGAGCCGCCCGAGCTGCCGCAAATCTCCGAGTTCGAAGAGATTCAACGGGCGCTGAAGCAGGGCGTCGATCTCACGTCGGGCCATCGACATGTCGAGACGTTGCCTGCAACTTACGACGTGGACGGCATTCTGCTGCCCCGGCCGTTCAAGATCGTCCGCCTTGGACCGGTGGAGCTTTTCGTCAAAGACCTGGAAGCGGCCGAGTCGTTCTATCGAGAGACGCTGGGCTTCACGATCACGGAAGAAGTCCACTGGCGCGGCCATCGTTGTCTGTTTCTGCGCGCGAACACGGAGCACCATTCGCTCGCGCTCTATCCGCTGGCGATGCGCGAGCCGTTGGGGCTGAGCGCGCACTCCACTTGCATGTCGCTCGGCTTTCAACTCGCAAATTACCGGCAGCTTCGCGACGCGGTGAGTTTTCTCCGCGAGCACGGCGCGCGATTCGCCGACGTGCCATCCGAACTTTATCCCGGCATCGACTACGCCGCGCACGTCTTAGATCCGGACGGCCACTGCCTCAAGCTGTACTATTATATGGAGCAGCTCGGGTGGGACGGAAAGCCGCGGCCGAAAAATTTACGGCGAACGACAGCCAAAGGCGACTGGCCCGAGACGGTCGAGCCGATGTCGGATTCTTACGAAGGCGAACCGTTCCTGGGGCCGTGGGGATAGAGTTCGTGCCGAAGTTTCAGCACGCTTCGTTACTCGAGTTCGGTGAGCGGCTGCTCCGTACCGGCGGTGTTCCTCAAAGCGATTCCAATCTCCTCGCAACGCTTCTCGTTAAAGCAGACCTGCGCGGCTACTCGGGCCACGGCATCTGCCGAATACCTCCCTATCTGGCGTGGACCAAAGACGGCACCATAAACCTGAGCGAGAAACCGAAAGTGATTCACGAAGGCAAGACCACGGCCGTCATCGACGGCAACCACTACATCGGCCAGGTCGTCGCGCACGACGGGATGAAGCTCGCGATCAAAAAGGCGCAGGAGCACGGCGTAGGAATCGTCTGTCTCCGCCGCGCCGGCCATGTGGGACGCCTCGCGGATTACATGGAGATGGCGGCGGAACAGGGAATGATCGGCATGGCGGCGGTCAGCGTCGGCGCGGGAAGCGTCACTCTCCACGGCGGCATGGAGCGCGTCGCCGGCACGAACCCCATGGCCTTCGGAATTCCGGCAAGAAACGGCGCGCACATCATTTTGGATTTCGCCACGGCGGCCATGAGCATGGGCGAGCTTCAGAAAAGATTTTCGCGCAATCAAGCGATCCCGGACAACGTGATGCTCGATGGGTACGGCAAGCCGACCAACGACATGAAAGTTTTCCGCGGTCCGCCGCGCGGTGTGCTTTTGCCTTTCGGCGGCTACAAAGGCTCCGGGCTCAACCTCGTCGCGGAGATTCTCGGAGGAATTCTCTCAGGCAATGGCTTGGGAAGACAATGGTGGGACAAGGGAGCGCACGCAGTCAACGGGGTATTCCTGCAGGCCGTCGCCGTGGAAGAATTCCAACCGCTGGAGCGCTTTTTCGATCAAGTCGACGAATTGGTGTCTCTAGCCAAATCCGTCAAGCCCGCTCCGGGATTTAGCGAGATTCTCTTACCCGGCGACCGCGCAAGAAAAATAGAAGCCCGGCAGTTGAAAGAGGGCGTGGCGTTAGACGATGCGACGTGGAAACAGTTAACGCAGCTTGCAGACGAATTGGGAGTTAAAGATTTGCCCGCGCCGGTCTAGCGGCTAACCATCGAAGACCTCCACTCTGATCGCTTCTCCCCTGCCCGACTGCGGGCAGGCGCTGACGGCGACAAGGCAATCCATCTCCGCCCGGAAATCGACGTGCGCTTCAGTCTTCGGCCGAATTGTCGTGTCGAGCATCGCGCCGGTGTCCGGATTGATCTGCATCGTCTGCCAAATATTGAACGGGCTTGGAATATCTTCCGGCGGAATATCGTACCCCTTGAGCGCGTCGATTAAATTCTCCCAGCAGCCGTGATCGGGAATATCTTCCGGCCGCTGCGGATTCAGATCGACGCCCCCAGCGAATTTTCTCTGCGCGAGCCCCTTCGCGATCATCTCGAACCGCTTTCTGCTGCACATCCCCTTCTGCAAGTCGTGCCTGCCTTCTTTGAACGTGTCTTCCACGATCGTGAGCAGAGGATCGTTCGACTTCGAGAACAACTGATCGCCGGTGCTGATAAATATTTTCACCTGATTCGTCTTCGTCCGCGCCTGATCGAAGCGCTCTCTCAGGTTGTGCAGATTGAACGCGACGAAATCGACGACAGTTCTTCCAGCAACGCGCAATCTTTGCCCCTTCTTCACGACAAACGACCTGCCGGAATTTTTCGGGACGATAACACTCTCCAAGACAGCCATAGGGTCTCCTTCTATCACACGCCTGCCAAGCGGGGAGATTCTTTCATCATGTAATCAGAACTGTCAACCTCCTTTATCTTGCCAACCAAGTTCCGTTCCACTATGGTCAACCCATGGACCGTTTCTTCTTCACCGCCGGATCTCTCTCCGCCTTTCTAGCCGTCGCACTCGGCGCGTTTGCCGCTCACGGGCTGAAGAGCAAACTGCCGGCGGACATGTTCAACGTCTTCGAAGTCGGCGTGCGCTATCATATGTATCATGCGCTCGCGCTGTTGGCCGTCGCCTGGGCTTCGAGTAAATGGCCGGGAAGCAGCGTCACCACTGCCGGATGGTTCTTCATCTTCGGCACGCTCGTCTTCTCCGGCAGTCTCTATCTCCTCGCGCTCGGCGGTCCGCGCTGGCTCGGCGCGATCACGCCGGTCGGCGGCCTCGCCTTCCTCATCGGCTGGTTTCTTCTCGCATGGGCCGTCTGGCGTTGACCGTTCGCCTGCGCTAAACTACCTCCTTGATCATGATCATCACCCTTCCCAAAGAGGCCATCGCCGCATGAGGCTCGTCACGCGCGCGGATTTCGACGGCATCGTGTGCGGCTCTTTGATCACTCTGATGGAAGAGATCGACTCGTATCTTTTCGTCGAGCCCAAATTCATGCAGGACGGCGACGTGGACATTCGCCGCGGCGACGTCATCGCCAATCTCCCCTACCATCCGAACTGCACGCTCTGGTTCGACCACCACATCACCAACGCACCGGCGTGGCGCGCGCACACGGGAATGTCCGAAGCGACGACGATCGTTCCCGGCAAGGGAGGATTCCGCATCGCGCCGAGCGCGGCGAGGGTCGTCTATGAATATTACACGGAAGGTAACAGGCAACAGGCAATAGGCAATAGGAAGATTGAAGAGAGAATAAAAATCCTGGAATCGGAGCGGATGAAATACCTGCTCGAAGAAGCGGACAAAGTCGACGCCGCGCAGCTCACGCCCGAAGACGTGCTCCATCCGGCCGGCTACGTCCTGCTTTCGATGACGATCGACGGCAAGTACGCGGAGGACGAGACTTATTGGCTGCGCCTGATCGAGCTGCTGCGCGAGAAAACTCTGGAAGAGACAATGAGCGATCCCGAAGTGAAACGGCGCTGCCAAAGAATTCTCGACGACCAGGAGAAGCTCAAAAAGATACTGCTGGAGCGCACGACGCTTAAAGGCAACGTCATTTTTACCGATCTCAGGGGAGTCAAAGAAATACCGGACGGCAACCGGTTCCTGATCTACACACTGTTCCCGAGCGGCAGCATCTCGATGAAAATCGCCGACGACTCGCAAAGACCGAACACGACGGCGATCTCGGTCGGCTACAATATATTCCACACGACGTCGAAGGTGAACGTCGGCGCGTTGATGGAGAAACACAGCGGCGGCGGCCACCACGTGGTCGGCTCCTGCCGCGTGCCGAAAGACGAGGCGGAAAAGCACATCCGGGAAATCTTCGAAGCGATCAAAGAATAGGCGAGAGGCGGCAGGCGAGAGGCGAGAGTTTGAAAATCGTTAAGATCAATAAAGCCCTGACCCGTCTTAAAAGCATCAACGAGGAAATTCGTTATACATCTCTGGCGGAGAGGAAGGGTTTCACGGCAGGTTTGATTTCGTTCAGACCTAAACGAACCGCCGATCCGAAGCAGATCAAGCATCGCGACCGCGACGTTCTCTGCCACGTGCTCAAAGGAAGCGGCCGATTGCGCGTCAACAAACGGAGAATCGCGCTCAAGCCGGGAACGTTCTGCCACATTCCCAAAGGAACGCCGCACGACTTCGCCGCCGGAAGAAAAAACGATCTGGTGTTATTTTACTCGCTCATCAAAACGCGTTGACAAGAAGCGATCTTGAAATCTAAAATCCAACCCTTCGAGGGCCTCAGGGTTGGCCCTGAGCGAAGTCGAATGGGCCAAAATCCAAAATCTAAAATTCTTCTCGGGCTGGCCCTGGCCGCTCTTTTGAGCGCCTGCTCCTCGAAGATCGTCGCGGAGCGGCAGTACGTCCCGGCGCAAAACCTCATGGACATCGTCAAGGACTTCCAGCGCCTGGCGCGCGAGGACGTCTACCGCTTCCCGATCGCCAAGGACGTGACCGGCGTCAACATCATGAAGGCGACGCTCGTCCGCCTCGACGACTACCAGAAAAAAAACCCCAACCAATTTCTCGACATCATCCAGTACAGCCGGGCCACGGCATACGAGAGGCTGAGAGAATACGACCAGGCGCTCGCCGACTACCGCAAGGTCGCCGAATTCACCGGCGCCCTGGGCGCCGAAGCGAAAAAAAACGTCGAAACGCTGGAATCGTTCAAGACAATTATCGACAAACCGCTGTCCGCCGAAGATCCGTTCGAATACATCAAGAGTCTCGACGAAAAAGTGGACGCCTGGAATGAAATGGTGCGGAAGTATCAAGGCACGCCGTACGAATACCTGGCCCGCGTGGAGGAAGAGAAGATCGACCGCGCCAAGGTCGCCTTCGTCGAGATCAACCGCTACCGCCTGACCGACGGCAACCAGCTCACCATCCTGGCCTACAGCCAGCTCGTCACCAAGCACCGCCAGAGTAAAAATTATTACCGTTTCCTGTTGGACTTCGGCGACTTCTATATCCGCCTGGCGAAGGAATACACGGCCCAGAACGATCCCGAGGGATTGGCGTTCGAACTCGCCGCGTACGAGCAGCTTGCAAAGTCGGCTTTAAGGTTTTATACGGAAGTGGCGGACGTGGACGGAATCGTTGAAAAAATCGAGGCCCAGGGCAAAGTGGAAGCGCTGCGGGGGCAGACCGAAAAAATCAGGAGACTCAGCCGGTGAGCCGCATCTATAAACCCGCGCTCTTGTGCATCTTGTGTATCTTGGGATGGCTCGCCCTCAGCGGCGGACGACTCGCGGCGCAAGAGAATCAGGACCTCTCCGAGAGAATTCTCAATCCCCTTCCCGAATTCGATCCGTTCGACAAGCTGCCCTCGGCTCCCCAATTTTTCCCCGATGACGTGGACAAGCGCGCGCGCGCCGCGATGATCGACGCGCTGACGAATAAAAGCGAGAACCTGGCGGACCATCTCCGTTTCTTCACCGAGCGCGACGCGCAGATCAAAAAGGAGCGCGGCACGACGACCGGCCTCACGGAAGAGGTCCGCGATCTCTACAACAATACGATTGCCGATCGCGAGCGCTATCTGGAGGCGCAGCGCAAGGCGCTCACGTTCACAACCTCGCCGCAGCACAAACAGCTCATCGAATCGCGCATCAAAAACGACGACCTCACTCAAGCCGCCGAGCAGCTCAAGAAAAGCTCCAACAACAAATGGGGCGGGTTCTTGAACCGTATGCTGGGCTCGGTCGATCTGGCCAATATCGCCACGGGAAATTACATCGGCGCCGGCGTCGATTCCGTGATGCAGCAGTTGGTTTTCCTGGGCTCGTCCGACATGCCGATCGAAGAGCGGCGCGCGCTCGCGCTTCTGGGCGAGCATCTCCGGCGTTACCCCGACGACCCGAAAAATCCGGAAATCCGCAAGCAGATCGAAGCGCTGGAAAAAAAGAAACAACGCTTCCTGGCCGAAAAACAGATCGAAAAGGCTGAGGAGGCGATCAAGAAAAAAAATTTCTCCAAGGCCGGATTCCATTATGAGGTGGCGGCGGCGATCGAGCCGCTGTCGCGCGCCGCGGAAGCGGGCCTCGAAAAACTGAAACAGCGCGACCAAGTCGAGGAGCAGGAGAAAAAGAAAGCGCTGGTCGTCGCGCCTTCGCCCCGGCAGAGCGCGAACGAGCCCAACGACCGCAGCATGAGCGATCTCCTCTACGCGCTGACGCTGAGGGACTCGGAAAAGATTCAATCCGAGGCCGCCGCGCTGGAAAAGAAATATCGCGGAAAGCCCGCGGCCGAATCGGCGCGCGACGCCGCCGCCGTCGGGTTGGAGATCAAGGGCCGGCACGAGGAAGCCAAAAAGGTTCTCCAGCAAGTCGCCGACGCGTCGAATGCGCCGCACGAGAGACAGCGCGCGCAATCGCTGCTCCAGAGCCCGGATTATAACTTGCTCTCTTCCTTCGAGCGGGCGCGCACGCAGCGCAACCTGGAAACGGTCAAATACGTTCTACTGGGCGACGATTTCCTCAAAAAGAATCTGCTCATCGGCGCGGCGCCGCTCGCGGTGGCCGGGCCGGCGGGCGCGGGCTCGATCGCCGCGGCCAACGCCATCATCATCGGCACCAATCTCGTTCAGGTGCTCACCAACAATCCCATCTCTCCCCAGAACATGATCGACAAAGGCGTGGACTACATCCGCAATCACCCCGAGACCGCGACCGACGTGTACAGCGTGCTCGCCGGCGTTTACGAAGAAACCGGCATGTACGACAAGGCGATCGCCTACCACGAGCTGTCCGGCAAGGCGCCGGAGAAAAAGATCGCCGGCCTGAAAGAGAAAGCCGCCAAAGATCTGCTCCAGGCCGCCGGCAGAAGCAGCGACCGCAGCGCGCAGGAGCACTACTTGAAAGAAATTCTGGACAACTACGCGGACAGCGCCGCCGCGAAAGAGGCGACGCAGCGGCTCGGCCGTATGACCAAGCTGGAAAATCAGGGTCTGCGCATGAGCAGGAAGTTTCTCATGGAGAACCCGGAGATCTACGGCCCGCAGGGACTCGCGCTCAAGCCGTCTCTCTTCGACGGCAATTTGAGCAACATGGAGCTGGCGGACAAGGGCGTGAGCCTCGTGGGCGACAACGAGGTCCTGCTCAATTTCCAAACTCCCTGGGGGGTTCGCAGCCAAGTCTACCGCATCAACGACGAGGCCAATAATCGATTCCAGATGGCGGTGAGAAAACGAAACTACGATCTCGCGATGGCGGACGTGGACACGAGGGCGAAGGACACCCAGGGCGGAATCAAAAACGTGCCGCGTCAGATCCTCGCGGGCGATCTCGCGAAAAAACCATCCGATCCGGATACGGGCGACGCCACCTTCAGGCTCGTGCGCGAGGCCGGAGCGTCTTCGACCGCCATGTCGCCGGGAGGGCTCGACACCCATCTCCAGACCGAGGTCGAGAAGGACCCCAGCTCCAGATACAAGCTGCCCCCCATTCAAGGCAGCATTTCCGCCAGCCACTTCGACATCAGCGGCGGGCTGCCCGCCGGATTATGGGGCGACAAGCTGCTGGTCGGCGCCGATCAGGGAAGTCCGTTTGCCGGCGTGCTGCTGCCGATTCCGCTGTTGCAGGGCTTCATACCGGTCGATTTCATGCTGCAAGGCCGGCCGGGCCGCTTCGCCATCTTTCCCAAGATCCACCTCACGCAGGACAGGGGCAACGATCAGGAACTCTTCCGCTGACCGAGCGAGGGTGCTCCGGTTGATTAGAAAAGACTTGAGCCGCGGAATCCTCTCGATCGTGGTCGGCCTGGTCGTGTGGGAAATTTCAACTCGCCTCTTTCTGGAAAACGAGCTCCTCATTCCGCCGCCGAGCAGCGTCGTCCGCTCCTTCTGGAAGCTCGGGCTGAGCGGCGAGCTTAACCGGCACCTCTCCGCAACCCTTTTCGAATTTGTGTGCGGCTTCAGCACCGCCTGCTTCGTCGGCATCCTGCTGGGGTATCTGATGGGCCGGCATCGATGGTTCGACGACCTCATGGATCCCTGGATCGCGATGCTCTACTCCATCCCCGTCATAGCCTTCGTGCCGTTCATCATCATCTGGTTCGGCATTGGGCTTCTCTCCAAGATCATCGTGGTCTTCAAGATCACGGCGGTCGCGATCATGCTGAATACCGCGGCGGGAATCAAAAACATCGACCCGACCTGGCTGGAACTCTCCAAGTCGTTGCGCTTGAATTCTTGGGAAACCACTTTCAAGATCCGCTTGCCCGCGGCCATCCCTTATATCGTTACGGGAATGCGGCTGGGAGTCGGCCGCGCGTTGCTCGGAGTGATCGTCGCGGAGTTGATGGCGGCCAACGCCGGATTGGGCTATATGCTGCGAGACGCCTCGGAAACCTGGGACAGTCCCAAGCTCTTCGTAACGGTGGTCCTCCTCGCCGCCATGGGGATGGGAAGCTTCACGCTGATCAAAAAGGCGGAACAGAAGCTTGCGCCATGGCGCGAGACTGCCGAGTGGTGATCATCATGAGGGGCATGGTCAAGTTAATGTCTGTCTTGAGCGGCCTTGTCCTCTGGCACGTCCTCGCCATTCGCGTCATCAACGACACGAGTCTGCTGATTTCCCCGCTGGTCGTGATCGCCAAAGGCTATGACATGCTGTTCGTCACCGCGGATTTGTATCCGCACCTTTACGCCAGCTCATGGATTTTCCTCCAGGGCATGCTTCTCGCCACCGTCGCCGGCGTTCCGTTGGGATTTTTGATGGCGCTGAGTCCGGTCGTCAGAGATTACGTCAACCCCTGGATGACCGCTCTCTACACCACGCCGCGCATCGCTTTCGCGCCCGTCATTCTTCTCTGGTTCGGCATCGATATGGCATCCAAAGTCCTCATCGTATTTCTCGGCTGCGTTTTTCCAATTCTCATTAATTCATTCTACGGCATGCGGGTGGTGAGCCGGGAGTTCGTGGAGGTGGGCCGTTCTTTCAGGCTCTCCCGTGGGAGACTGTTCCTGAAAATTCTTCTGCCCGCCTCGGTCCCCTTCATCCTGGCCGGACTGAGGCTCGCCGTCGGCCGGGGACTGACCGGAGTGGCGATCGCCGAGTGGTTCGGCGCGACGGAGGGCTTGGGCTACCTGATCTTCTTTGCTGGGCAGACGCTCAATCTTCCCATTTTGTTTGTCGGCGTCGCTGTCTTCGCAATCCTGGGTATTGCGGGCTTCCAGCTCCTCAAAGTTATCGAAGATCTCGCCAGCCCTTGGAGAAAGGAGCTGGCGGGAAAATAGCTATGGCCGGACCCGTCCTCGAACTTAGAAACCTTACGAAAGAGGTCCCCACCGGCAGTGGAGTGCCGTTCGTCATTTTCGAAGACATCAGTCTCAGCGTCAAAGAGGGCGAGTTTGTCAGCATCGTCGGGCCGAGCGGCTGCGGGAAAACAACTCTACTCCGGGTCGTCAACGGTCTTCTGCCTCCTTCTTCAGGGCAGACCTTGATCGATGGAAAGGAGCAGACCGGCGCCGATCACGAACTGGTCATGGGCTTTGTTTTCCAGGGGGCGTCGCTGCTACCATGGCGCACGAGCTTGAAAAATGTCCTTTTAGGCGTGGAAGGAAGAAAACCGCCCAAGGAGGCGGAAGAGATCGCCCGGTATTATTTGAACCTTGTCGGGCTTTCCGGCTTCGAAAACCATTATCCCCATCAGCTCTCCGGCGGAATGCAGCAGCGCGTCAACCTGGCGCGGGCACTGGTCGTCGATCCGAGAATTCTTCTCATGGACGAGCCCTTCGCCGCTCTGGACGCGCAGACGCGCACGTTCATGCAGCTCGAATTGCTGCGCATCTGGTCGCACACCAAGAAAACCGTCATCTTCATCACGCACATGATTTCGGAAGCAATCTTGCTTTCAGACCGGGTCGTCGTCTTCAGCCATCGTCCGGGGCGCGTGCGGTCAGAGTTTGCCGTGCCCCTTGCGCGCCCGAGAAATCTCGATATAAAGTCGGACCATCGCTTCGTCGAGTTGGAGAACAAGGTGTGGAAGCAGATCGAGGAAGAGGTCAAGTCCGCCACAGGTTTTGCGGCGGGGTGAACTGGAGAGTTGGAGTCCCGGAGTTATGGAGTAATGGAACCGGAGGTCGTATGGGCTATCACAGCGTAAAAGTCTTGGTTTTTATCTTCCTGTTGCCTATTGCCTGTTGCCTGTTGCCTTCTCCGCTTCTCGCCGGCGAAGCCGGCCTTCCCACCGTCCGCTTTGTCCAGAGCGGCCGCACCGCCTCCAGCTGGCCGTTGTTTGTCGCCGAAGAGAAGCGGTTCTTCCAAAAAAACGGGATCTATGTGGAAGAGATCATCATTCGCGGCGGCACCAACGTAACCCGCGCCGTTCTCAGCAACACGATTCCGATCGGTAGAATCAACCCCGACTACGTGATCGACGCGATGGAAAAGGGCGCGCACGTCAAGATCGTTTCAGGCGCGATGGAAAAATTGCCGTATGATCTCGTGGGTCGCCCGGAGATCAAAAACGGCGCGGCCCTCAAAGGAAAGACGATCGGCGTCGATAGCCTAACCGGCGGCACCACTCTGATGCTTTGGGAGGTAATTGAAAAAGCGTTCGGACTGAAACAGAATGATTACAATCTTCTCGTCGTGGGAACCTCGCCGGACCGATACGCGGCGCTCAAGGGGGGCTCGGTCCAAGCCACTTTTATGGGTCCTCCGTTCAATTTGCGCGCGGAGAAAGAGGGCTTTACCAAACTCACAGACTTCCACAAGCATCTCGGCCCTATCCAATTTGTCGTTCAGTTCGCGCATGACGATTACCTCAAGTCCAACCGCGCCGAAGTGGTCAAGTTTTTAAAAGGGATGGCCGAGGCGACCCAGTGGCTGTACGATCCGAAACACAAGGAAGAGGCGCTGTCGATTTACCTGAAAGTTTTAAAGAGCCCGCGGGAAGCCGCCGAGGCCGACTACCACTATCTGATCGAGGAGTTTAAGCCCTTTCCCGTCGAGGGCGCGCTCAACAAGCAGGCGATCGAAAAGACTTTCGAATTGAGGGAAAAAGCCGGCAAATACGAAGGCAAGAAAGCCCCTTCGTATCTCCGGTATGTTGACACAAGTCTCGTGGAAGAGGCGAAAAAACAACTGGGATGGAAGTAGCACGGCGCAAAATAATACTGATAAAGAGGTGACTCATGAAGCTTGTTTCCAAAATCGTGATTTTCGCGGCGCTCATCCACTTTCTCGCCGTAGGGGAAGCGAACGCCCAAGAGCTTAAAAGGATAAGGATCGGCTATCCGTCGCTCAGCTTCAGGCAGAGCAACGTTTGGGTCGCCAGGGATATGGGGCTGTTCAAAAAGTACGGCCTGGAGGTGGAGCCGATCTTTCTCCGCGGAGGGCAGATAGCGACTCAGGCCCTGGCCGGCGGCGATCCGCCGATCGTCAACATCGGCACGGTCGTGCAGGCCAACCTGACGGGCTTCAGCCTCGTCCTCGTCGCCGCGGTGGAAACCTCCTACGATCAGATCGTCTTCGCGCGTCCCGGCATCACCAAAATCGAGCAGATCAAAGGAAAAAGATTCGGCATCAGCGGCTTCGGCTCCGCGACCTACTACGCGTCCGGCATTCTGTTTCGACATTTCAACATGGACCCGATCAAGGACGTTACGCTGGTTCCATCGGGTCCGGACGCCGAGCGGCTGGCCGCTTTGAACGCCGGCAATATCGACGCGACCATGTTCACTTCCTCCGCCGCCGCTCCCGCGAGAAAACTGGGGATGACCGAGATCATGCAGATCGGCGATCTCGGAGTCGAAGTCCAAGGAAACGGTTTCGCGACGTCGCGCGCGTACGTTCAGACCAATCGGGAAACGGTGAAGAACGCCCTGAAAGGATTCGTCGAGGCGATCTATTACATCTACGCCAACAAGAAAGAGGCCCAGAAGGTGTTCGCGAAATACATGCGCACCAGCGATCCGGATGTTCTCGAAGATTCCTATCGCGGCTATGTAACGTCGATCCCGAAGAAGCCTTATCCTACGCTCAAAGGCATCCAGTTCATGCTCGACGTGCTCGCGCCGCAAATGCCGCAGGCGAAGAACGCCAAGCCGGAACAGTTCGTCGATCTCACTTTTCTGCAGGAGCTTGAGAAGGAAGGCTTCTTTACCGAGATGGCGAAGAGATACCCGACAAAATAAAATCTGGAGTAATGGAGTACTGGAGTTTTGGGTTCCGGATTTTTCCATCAATCCAATACTCCATCACTCCAACACTCCATTCTTTAGGAGAACTATCATGGCAACCAAAGTAATCCAACCTAAAAGCTTATCGGATCCACGTCCCCGCTACTCCCAGGGGATTCTCGCCGAAGGCGGAAAATTCCTTTTTATCGCCGGGCAGACGGCCTCCGACAAAGATGGGAACTTCGTCGGCAAGGGCGACATCGAGGCGCAAACGGAACAGGTCTTTAAAAATCTGCGCGCGGTGTTGGAGGAAGCAGGCGGAACGCTCGATAATCTGGTCATGACGACAACCTACATCACCGACAGAAAATACCGCGAGGGCTACAATCGTGTTCGGATGCAGTATTACAAGACCAACTCGCCGACCAGCACGCTCGTCATTATAACGGGGCTCGCGCACCCGGACTACCTGATCGAGATCAACGGCATTGCGGTGCTGTAGAATTGTAGGGGCGGTTCGCGAACCGCCCCTACTGAGAACGTAACCCGATGAGCAGCAGCCGGACATGAAAGTCGCGGTACTCGACGACTACCAGCACGCTTTCGAGAGCTCGCCGGCGATCGAGCGGCTCCGGCGGAAAGCGCAAGTAGAAATCTTCACCGAGAAATTCGCTTCCGACGAAAAACTGCTTGAGGGGCTGAAAGGGACGCAGGCGATCATTCCGATCCGCGAGCGCACCCGCTTTTCGGCGCCGCTGCTGAAATCGCTGCCCGATCTCGAGCTCATTGCCCAGACGGGAAATCACGCCTACCATATAGACATGGCCGCCGCGACGGACGCGGGAATCGTCGTCACTCTCGCGCCGGGCGGCAACAGCGTCACCGAGCTGACTTTCGGCCTGATGATCGCCGTCATGCGGCGCATCCCGCAGAGCGACGCCGCCATGCGGCGCGGCGAATGGCCTCTGGTGTTGGGCTATGTTCTCAAAGGAAAGACTCTGGGAATATTGGGTCTCGGAAAGATCGGCGCCGAAGTCGCGCAAATCGCCCGCGCTTTCGGTATGAACGTCGTTGCCTGGGGGCCAACGCTGACTGAAGAGCGGGCAAAGAAGTCGGGGGCGACTTACATGTCGCTGGAAGAGGTGTTGAAAGTCAGCGACGTCGTCTCCGTGCATCTAAAACTCTCCGATCAGAGCAAAGGGCTGATCAATGAAACCCGGCTCCGCCTGATGAAAAAAACCGCCTACTTCATCAACACGGCGCGCGGCGCGATCGTGGACGAGCCGGCGCTGGCGAAGATCCTTCGGGAAAAGGCCATCGCCGGCGCCGCGCTGGACGTTTTTGTCGAAGAGCCGCTGCCGCAAGCGAGCCCGCTCGCCAAGCTCGACAACGTCGTGCTCGCGCCGCATCTTGGCTGGCCGACCGACGCCGGCTTTCACGGATTTGCGGAAAGCGCTGTGGAGAATATCTTAAACTACATGGAAGGCAATCTCACCCGCGCGCTCAATCCCGAGGCGCTCCAACGCCGAAAAAATAAAACTCGGCAAAAATAAATCTTCAATACCGCTGCGCCGCCTGCCGCATTCGTTTCAGATCTCCGATTTGCCATTTGAGATTTGAAATCTGAGATCCCGAAGGGCTAGACCGCGTCGATTCTCGTTTTGTAAAGACTCCCGTTGGCTTCGTCGAGGATTTCCACGAGCGCGTGGGGCTCGGCGGCTTTGGGGTCGATCGTGATCATGCCGTAGCTGAAGGTTTTATTCGAGAAAAATTCGGACCTGCTGGTATAGCCTATCGCAAGAGCGTTCAACGACGCGGCCAGCGGGCCGGTGGCAATCTCTTTCACTCCCAATTGACCCCGTATTCGCGTCACGGCGGCGCTATGGAGGTCGGCGCTGATAAACACGACGCCTTTGATATTTTTATCCTTGATCCATCTCAACACTTCCGCCCGTTCCTTCGGGAAGCCGTCCCACCGGTCCTGGCCACCGCCGTAAAGCGAAACCGACGTGGCGATGATTTTGAACATGGTTGACGAGGACACCAGGACGTCGAAGAGCCATTCTTTCTGCCGGCTTCCCAGCATGGTCCCATGCGCGCGGTCGCGGTATTGCCTCGTATCGAGAAAAAAAAGCTCCAGCGCCTTGCCCCAGCGAAACGAGCGATAGATTCGATTCGGCTCGGCGGCATCGCGCCTGAGCGGCCAGTAATCAAGGAATGCTCTTTGCCCGATGGCCGCCAGCGGATGATTGGGTTCGTAGTTGTCGGCGACTTCATGATCGTCCCAGACGACGTAGACGCTCGTTTCCGAAAAGAGCCTTAGGCTCGCCGCGTCGTCGCGATTGGCGCGATACTTGGCCCAGAATTCCGGGAGGCGCGAGGCCGCTCCCCCGCGATCGGCATAGATGGTGTCGCCCAGGTGAACAAAAAAATTCGGACGCATGGACCGGATGGCGTCCATGATCGCGAACGGCTTGTAACTTTCTCGCGTGTCGCCGCCGAAACAAAACTTCACGACGGCCGCGTCGTCCGGCGCCGGCGCCGTCGTGAAGCGCGCGATCGGTCCCGGCTTTCTTCCGGCAACGGCGGCGCGGTAGTAATAAACGCTCGCCGGTTCGAGACTCCCGAGCATGATCTTCGCCGTATAATCATTCTCGCTTGCGACCTGTATCGCAGGGGTGGACGCCGATGCGGCCAGTGCCGGGTCTTTGCCGTATTGAAGCGAGACCGAGCTGCCGGGCTCGGCGCGCAGCCAGACGACCGCGCCATCCGGCGTCATGTCCCCCGCGACGGTTCCGAGCGAGAGACCGGTGTTGCCGTCGAAGATGCCTGCGGTCGGGAGCGCGCAGCCCGACGGGCCGAATAGAAACGGCAACGCCGCGCCGGTTTTGCCTGCCAGTCGAAGGAACGCGCGTCGTGAGAGCTGCATCGAAGGGTCGGACTACCTCAGAAATTCGCGGGCAAAGAGAAAATGAGACGGCGAGGAAACAAGAAAACGCCCGGCGACATTCAAAGCGCCTGCCGAACGGCCGCCGGCCGCAAGTGGCTTGTCACTTCTTCGAGGTGCATGACGTCGGCGTACTTGTGATGCAGGTCGAAGAGGCAGACTTTGTGCGACAGAATGCTGCGGTCGAAGACGCACTCTTCCACGACCGTCGTGTGGAAGCCGTTCGAATAGGCATCGACGACGCTCGCGCGCACGCAGCCGCTCGTGGTCTCGCCGCAAACGATCAGGCTGTCCACGCCGAGCATGTTGAGATGGGCGATGAGCGGCGTGCCGAAAAAGCCGCTCGCCCGCTCTTTGTAGATGATGAGATCGCCGGGCTCGGGTTGGAACCCTTCGAAAATCTCATAGGCATGCGGATCGATTTTCTTGATCCGCCGGTTGGTAGCGTGAACGTTCGCTGGCTTAACCTCGCGGCGCGTCTCGGTCGTGGTGTAGATCACGGGCAAGCCCCCCGCGCGCGCGGCGGCGAACAGTTGTTGGGTCGGCTTGATCGCGTTCCACGCGTGCACGCCGCACGAGCTGGGAAATTCTTTCACGACTTCGCTGACGGGCCGTTGGCCGCCTTCGAAAACGACGTTGTAGAGGTCGATCGCGAGCAGCGCGGGCCTTTGCCCAACGTACGTCTCTCTCCGGTAGTTCCGGTAAATTTCTAAAATCTCTTCGCTCACGACATCTTTCCAGCAATGGTCTTCGAAATAATCGGTCATCTTCGAATCCTCCGGCGAATGTTCACTCATTTTTATGCCCCACTCTCCCTACTGTCAACCCGCGGGCGCGCAACCTTATTTCGCCGCGAGGATTGCCCCCGATTGACTCCGCCGCCGGTGAAACATATGGTGCGCGAGAGGAGAAACAACATGCCCGTCAACAAAGAATTGGCCCGGAAAGTTTTGGCCGAGATCGATCGCGACGAGCTGGCGCGGCTCGGCTGCGATCTCGTCAACCACCCGAGCCCGACCGGACAGGAGAAAGCGGTCGCCGAATTTATTCTCCACTGGTTTCAAGCGAACGGCCTCAAAGCGATCCGCCAGGAAGTCGAAGTCGATCGGCCCAACGCCGTCGGCGTGCTGAAAGGCGACGGCACCGGCCTGAGCCTCGGCTTTAACGGGCACATGGACACGAGCTTCACCGGGACGAGCGAAGACCTGCGCATGGTCGCCAATATCGAGCCGGAATCGGAGCTTCGCGGCTCGATCGGCGACGGCAAAGTGCGCGGGCTGGGCATCTCGAATATGAAGGGCGGCGTCGCGGCGTTCATGATGGCCGGAAAAGCGCTCAAGAAAAGCGGCGTCAAGCTCAAAGGCGACGTCGTCTTCGCGGCGGTCGTCGGCGAAATCTCGCGCACGCCGATCGGCCCATGGCAGACCAAAGAGTACCGCGGCGAAGGCGCCGGCACGAGGCATTTGCTGACTCACGGCATGCACACCGACTACGCTGTCGTCGCCGACGGCTCGGATTTGAATATCGTCTGGACTCAAACCGGCGTCGTGCAGATCAAGATCACGACTTTCGGCAAAGCCGAAGCTGCCTGGGGAACCAAGCGCTCGACGCATCCGATGGAGAAGCTAAACGCAATTGTGAAGATGACCAAGATCATCCATGGGCTGGAGCAGTGGGCCGAGCGGTTCGAAGAACAATATATCTACAACTCGCCCACCGGCCCGCTTTATCCCAAGGTCAACATCGGCGCCATCGAAGGGGGCGCACCCTACCGGCCGAATTATTTTCCAGGAGTTTGCAGCATCTACGTGGACATTCGCACGCCGCCGCAGGTGCGGCCGGTCACGGTTCAATACGAAGTGGAGAAGACGCTCGCCGCGCTCGGCGTCGAATACGAGATGGAAGCCTACAAGTCGCTCCTCGGCCACGAGGGCAAAAACGTCGAACCGCTGGTCCAATCGCTCGAAGAGATCCATCAATTTCTATTCAACGCGAAGCTCAAACCGGAAGCGCCGGACCGCGCCAGCATCTGGACCGACACGAACGTCTACAACGAGCTCGGCATTCCCGCGGTCAAGATCGGGCCGCGCGGCAAGCGCATCGGACCGCGCGCGGAGGAGATCCAGATCGACGACATGGTCAAGGCGGCGCAGATCTACGCGCTCATCGCGCTCGACATCTGCAGCCGCGAGCGCAAATAAAAAACGGCATCAGTAAATTGATTCATTCGACGGTCTATTTCTGCGGCTGCTCCAAAAGGGCCTCTATTGCCTCTTTAAATACGGCATAGGGTTGCGCCCCTGCGACGGTTCTCAAAGCCTTTACCGTATTCTCATTTTCATGCGTCAACCCGAAGAAGAAAGTCGGAGTGGACTTCACTCCCGCCTTGAGTCCATCTTTGAAATCCGCTTGAACTTCTTGGAAGTATTTTCCGCTTTTGAGACAAGTCTCGAACGCGGCCCGGTTCAATCCCAAAGCCTCCGCATGTTCGGGCAGGTCTTCCAACTTTAAGCTTTTTTGGTTGGCAAAAAGCCGATCGTGCATCTGCCAGTATCTTTCCTGTTCGCCGGCGCAGTCGGCCGCCTCGGCCGCTTTGAACGCATCCTTGTGGATGGTGACGATGGGAAAGTCTCTGAAGACGTATTTCACTTTACCGGTCTTGATATATTCCTCTTCGATCTTAGGCAACGTCTCGCGGGAAAACCTCGCGCAGAAGGGACACTGGTAATCCGAGAACTCTATGAGGGTGACTTTGGCGGTCTTTTCTCCTTTAAACGGATCGTCGTCCACGCTGACTACGACGTCCTTGGGTTTAGGCGGCTGACTCGGCTCGTCGTCGGTTAAAAGTTTTTTGAGTTCCAGCATCTCTTGCGTAAGTGTTTGTTGCCCCTCCTTGAGAACTTCCAGGTCTTTTTTAATCGCTCGAAGCTCGTCCATGACTGCCTTGCTTTCGCTCGACGCCTTGGTCGACTGAGCGTACGCCTCGACACCGAGTGCTGCAACGCAAAGACTCAATAAGGCCGACAGTACCGGACCATCAAAAACGATTCGCTTCATGTCTCAACTCCTCTCACGCTGATGCTGAACCTGTAAATTTGCGATGTCAAAGTGAAATCCATTTCCGGACCGCCGCCCCGACAAACCCTCCCACATAAAAAAAGGGCCAGCTCCGTCCGTCCTTCGACGGAGAGGAGCTGGCCCTGAAACTTACGCAGCGTTTAATTTAATGCTTGGTCGGTTTGGGCGGCTTGGTCTTCTGCCCGATATTGGATTGCGCGGCGCAGCTCTGGAGTTGACCTTTCTGGTTTCCGGAAATAACTTTCGCCTTCTTGAGAGCGTTTAGCTTTTTAGCGACGCAGCTCACAAATTTTCCATGGTTCGTGGCGCCCTGGGCGCATTCGAGGAGGTCCTCGGCGAGCGACTCAGAAAGGCTGCATCCGCTCGGCAAGACCGTATCGAGGCCCGCGGCAACGCACGTCGTGTCGCCGAGAACCAAGGGCGTCCCCTCGACGGTGTCGGGGCACTCGTCATCTGCATTGGCCACCCCGTCATTGTCGCAATCGAGCAGCGGATCGAGGTCGTTGCACGGGTCCGACTCGTTGGGTATCCCATCGTTATCGCAATCGTCAGTGGGAATGTTGGGATCGCAGGTTGTTACTTGTGCGCTAACAGGCATCGACCCCACAAATAACGCCAGCATGAATGCGGCGATGAGGACGACTAGCTTATGGATGGACATATTGGCCTCCTTGGAAGTTGGATTTGATAGGCTCAAAAACGGAGCATGAACTGTGCCAGATTTTACAATAGGCTCCCGCAAGCTTCAACGAATTTCGCTGCGTAATATGGTAAGCCTTGACGCTTGTTGACCGACGTATCCGAGTCCAAATGCAAAAAGATGCAAGTTCCTTGCAAAAATGGACAAGGCGACAACGTCAGTCGTAGGAAATAGCATTCGATAAATCCGGTGAAACCCTTCAGTTCGAACGCGAGCTGGTAAGTTTCAAAGTCGATTGACGGCTGCAAACCACACGACGCCCCTCGCGCTGCGGTTGTTCAATCTTTTGCTTGTCTACGGTTTAACCCAGGAAAAGAACCCTTCCTTCTCGACTTCCCTGAGCAGCGTAGTGTCGATGAAGTCCGCCGCTTTCCTACCGACGAGCTCAGGAACGGTGGCGCTCAGGTCTTTGATGTCGAAATCCAGCGCCCTTTCCAGCGGCCGCGGCCCGCGCGGCACGGCGCCGAAAAAATAGTTGCTCTCGTAGAACGATTCCAGGAGCTTCGGGTTTTCCTCTTTCATAAATTTACGAATGGCGCGGTGGAAGAGTTCTTTGTTCTCCCGGCCCATTTTGATCGCGTCGCTGAAAGCTCTCAGCATCGCCTTGACCTGGCCCGGCCGGCTCCTGAGGAATTCGCGCGTGGTGAAAAATTCGCCGCCGGAAACTTCCAGTCCCTGCTCGTCGCTTCCAGTCAAAACGTTGAGCGTCGCGCCCCGCGCCTTGATTCTTTCGATATTGGCTTTGATCGCGACGACGGCATCGACCTTGTCCGCGAGCATGACGTTGATCCGGTCATAAGAAGAAGTGGAGCCGATCGGAAGGATAGTGACGTTTTTGTCCGGGATTAATCCCAGCTTGGGCAATAGCCGGCGCAGGACGAAGTAATCGCCCGATCCGTAGCCTCCGATACCGATGATTTTCCCATTCAACTCCTGGACCGAAGCGATCGACGGCCGGGCGACCAGGTTATATTTCGTCGGCCCCATCGTCGCGACAATGACGATTGGCGCGCCGCGCGCGGCGGCCGTGACCGCGACGGTTCCCGCCGCCACAGCCATTTGAATCTCGCCGGCCATCAACGACGCGACGTTGATCGCGGCGCCCCGGATGTTGACGATCTCGGTGTCCAGACCGTATTTCTCGAAGAGGCCCGAGCTCTTTCGCGATGTAGAGCGGTGCGCGGCTTCCCGAGAGCGTGGAGTTGGAGAGCAGGAACCGCTGGAGTTTCTTTTCCTGGCCATGGGCCGGGCCGGTGAAAACACAACCCCAGAGAAGGAACGAAACCAAAATCAGTCGAAGCATTATTTCAATCGCCTGGAGACGGGCTGAAATTAAACTGGAGCGAGAGTACGAACGATATCGCGCCATGTCAAGGAATCGGCCTGCAAGCGCCGGATTGACAGATCCGACGGGTTACCCGATAATTCCAACACTTTGACTCGAACGGCTCCGACCCCGGCTTGAAGATGCGCCCTATTCTCAAGTTCCCGATCCGCGTCTTGCTCCTCTTACTCGCCGTCGCGAGCGCTGCGGGCTGCAGCATTCCCGAACGGCCGCTCGTCGTGCCGGTCTCGAACCCTTCCGCTACGAGGCCGAAAAGCCCGCAGGACGTTAAAACCCTCGAGGACGCGATCGCCGCGATCATGACCGTGTGCGCCGAAGATCTGGGCCTGCCGCCCATCGAGCCGTTTCGTCTCTACCTCTACAAAGATCCGGATGCCTATTCGTACTATACCGATGGCTTGCCCAGGATGCGCGAAGATAATATACGGCTCACGCTGGCCGCGCCGCACGAGAACGCGCTTCACGTCAACGTCGCAATCGCCAGGGGACAATCGTGGGGCACGTTGCTGCGGCTCCTCGCCCATGATTACGGACACAATCTGGAATTTATCCTGATCGGCGGCACGCAGCCGCGGAGCCAGTGGCTGCGGGAAGGCTTCGCCGACTGGATCGCCGCCAAGGTCATGGACTCGCTCGGTTGGGAAAGCTACGCCTCGTCGATCTCGCGCGCGGAGCGCGAGCTGGCGCGCTACGGGCCCGCGCTGCCCCGGCTCTCAGCACTTGAAACCACCGCCGATTGGCTGCGCGTCTTGGACCGGCCCAAGGGAAGAGCCGGAACGTACGGCGCGGCTTTCCTCGCCGTGCACAAGCTCGTGGAAAAAAAGGGCGCGGCGGGAATGATGGACTACTTCCAATCGGAAAATTTTCCCGAAAGCTTCGGTCTGACGCGCAGCGACTTCGACCGCGAGCTGCAGCAGAATGTGAACGAGCTGGTTGCGGCGAACCGGCCCCGCCGCGATAGTTTGCAGGCGCCGGTCCCCGAATGGAAAGCCGGCTATCAATGGCAATACCGTTTCACGGCCCCCGGAA
Organism: uncultured Syntrophobacteraceae bacterium; assembly: GCA_964404195.1. Lineage (GTDB taxonomy): Bacteria > Desulfobacterota > Binatia > UBA9968 > UBA9968 > JAJPJQ01. Next base: position 86,411 of record CAYOJC010000003.1, on the reverse strand, counting down.
TCAAAGGAATCGTGCTCAACCGGGTGACCCGGGAAGAGGTGTTCGAAAAAACACCGAGCTACGTCCTCGCCATCGGGAAGAACGAGTACCCGCACACAAAAAACAATCTCAGCGTGCTGGCGACCGTCTCCGGCGGCAAGACCCTCAGCAAGAACGATCCGCCGTCCACGCCGCTCGTGTGGCCGCTGGAAGCCGGCAAGCAATGGCAAAACAAATTCGTCGCTGAGAATGGGGAGCGGCGGCGCTCGCAAAAAATCGACACGGAGGCGGTGGTCGCCGCCGTCGAAGAGGTGCGCGTCCCGGCCGGGACTTTCGAGGCCTTCAGGGTCGAGACCTACGAAACGCAGAGCGGAGAGCTGTTCTCCGAGCAATGGTACGCTCCGGAGGTACGATGGTTCGTCAAATCCAAAATTTACCGCGAAGAAGGTTCGGTCGAGCAGGAGCTGCTAAACTTCAAGCTGGATTAAGAGCGCGAGATGTGGAGCGGCAAGATCTTTCCGCGCGGGCTGCTATAGGGAACTTCCCGCTTGATTCTGAAAGTGCTGGCCTCCCGCCATATCTTCGCCTGTAATTCATGCCCCCATGACCCCTTCGCCAGTTCCTCCTGAAGCCGCCGCAGAAGAACGCCTTCGTCTAAATTCGCAACGTCGGGATGGACCCGCAGGGTCAGGCGCGTTTGCCCACGCTCGTCCTCTTCCTCGTGAAGCTGGTAGTCCCCGGGACCTCCGCCAAATTCGGCGGGCAAAATCTTTTCCAGAGTATCAAACAGATCGCCGTAAAAATAATTCATCCCCTCGCTCGTGAGCTTCTCATAGCTCCGTATGTGGTGCAGATGCAGCCCGAGCCCCAGACGATCGAGCCCGCAACCGCATCGCCGCTCTTCGAACGTCGCGTAATCTCCATTCTGCACGTTCAACAGGACGTTGCCCGACGTGCGCTCCAACGTGGTCACCATGAGCGGATAGATGGGCGGGTCGGTGTTCGAAAGAGCTTCGGGATGAGCGACCACCGCTATCGAATGTTGCGGCACGTGAACTTCGTCGCCGTGCAGCGGATTGGCGCAGCCGTAGCCGACGCTGATGCCGAATCCCGATGCAAAGCGCGTCGTGGCGGCGGCGCCGACGCGCTCGAGGACCTCTTTTTTAGCGTCGGTGAACGGTTCCGCGCTGACGACGAACTTCGTCCCTTCGAGGGACGCGCCCAGGTCCCAGGCCGTGCGCGCGATCCTAGCGGCGTTGCTCGCCGCGCAGGTGACGCAGCAATATTTTCCCCCGGCGCGCTTGTTTTCGATCCACCGGACGATGCGCTCCGTTTCGTTCGTGCCGATGAACTCGGGAACCGGAAAACCCGCGGGGCACCGTTGCGCCGCCCGCGCGACGAGTTGGGTCGTCACGTAACCTTTCCATCTCGAAAGAAAGCTCGAAGACGGCACCTCGCGCGCAAACCAGCGCTCCGTGAGTATTCCCAGCTTCGCATACACCAGCAAGTTGTTGACGGCGCCGGTCGCCGGCAGAATCGCGTCGTACATGGCAAACGAATGAGAGAGCAAGCCGTGCGCGGAAAGAAAGACGCCCACCGAGATGACTTTGTCATAGCGCGCGAGCGGCCGGAAAGAACGGACGGGGCGGTTGGTGGTGCCGCTGCTCTGCGTGCTGAAGGCCGCTCCGATGTCCGAATAACGAAAATCGCCCGGCGAAACCGTAAACGATTCGCCGCCGCGAACGACGGGCTTTTTCCCTTTGTACTCTTCCGAAGTGAAGTAGACTCCCGCTCGCGCCAGCCGCCGGAGCGCCTGCTCCACCTCGTGCGTTTCGACCTCGCGCTCCAGGTCGGCGTACGCGCACCCGGCGAATCTGAGCAGCCTCAGATAGGGGCTTGCCGGCTGCTCGAAGATGTGCGCGCGGGCGAATTCAAGAAAGCGCCGGGCGGGAGTTTCGAGCCGCTGTTTTATCTCCTCTTCCGCGCGCGCGATGGTGACCGGCTCGGCGAGAAAGTCGCACCGCGGCCGGCAGAGTCAGCGTTTCCTTGGGATAGAGCGCTTTGAGGCGCGCCCCCAAGCGAAAAATTTGTCCGTCGAATCTTTTCATATCGATCATCCGGCTAGGTTTCCGGAACGCCGTAAATCGGGTTGATAAACGGCTACGGCTTGACGATGAGCGACGTTTCTTCCGCCGCTTTTTCTTTCGCCTGGCTGAGATAGAAAGCCATACTCTTCTGCACGAGGCCGGTCAGGAAAGATATATCCAGGATGCCGATTTCGCCTTCCGCGAGTTGCAGCGCGACCGCAAGCGCGAGCTTTGCCGGCTCCTCGCGCCCGGTCTCCAGGAGATAGAGCGCCATGTCTTCCATTCTTCTCGTGAAGATGCGCCCGGTCTCGCCGGTGAAAATCTCCCGCGCCGCGTCGCGGACGATCGCGGAGAAGCGCTCCTCTTTCTGCGCCTCGTTCAAGACCAGGCGGCTGCCCTGCGCTTCCTCGACTCGCTCCAGGTAAGGTTTCATCCAATCCTCGTCCAAAATCCAGAGACGAAACTCCGGCTCGTCGAGAAGACGCCGCGAGCGCTCGCGCCACGCGTCGGCGCGCGCGCTGTCCGCGGTGATCCGGCTAGAGATCGGATGCGGCACGGGCTTGGGCTTGACGGGATTGAACACCGACCTGAGCGAAGTGAAATGTTCCGTCTCGCCCTGCCCCAGAGATTTGGCTTTTTCATAGCCTTCGTAGAGCATTCGATCGGCGTACTCCCACGGCACGGAGATCATCGAAACGCCGTGGCTCTTTTTGATCGTCTGGGCTCTCTCGCGCAGCTCTTTACGTTTGACGAACGAACCGCTGGCGCGCGCCAATCCGACGCGATCGCTCACCATTCCCTGGAGCAACTGAAGCCCGCCGTCCGGTTGCGGCCTCGTCAACCAGACGAGCCGCACTCCGGGGCCGTCAACCGAAGAGATAAATCCTTCGATCTCGGTCCCGACCTTGAGCGCGGTCCGCATTGAGACGGAGCGCGTCTCCTCGGCCCGTGGAATGTTCATCCCTCTCTGCGCCAGCTTGAAAAGAGAACGGCGCGCTTCGCGCTTGATTTCTTTTACGCGCGCGCTCCGCTCCAGCGTCGTCAACGCGTCGACGGCGGCAGGATCGGCAACGCGGCCGAGAAGAAACACGACGGCGAGGTCGGTATCGTGCTCTTTTCCAAGATGGCCGGTGAGCGACGGCAGCGTCGCCGCGGAAATATTCTCCTCGTCGAATCCGAGCTCGTGCATCTGTACGAGCCCTTTCTTTAAGGATTCCTGCCGTGCGTCCTTCTTAGCCATTTGCGACTTCTTTAGATTTTATATTAGCGGGCCGTCGAGAGGGTTTCTCCAGGACGGTCAAAAAAGTCCCAGAGGCGAGGCGTGCGAAGGTCCGCGAGCGGAGGCGTACTTACTTCAGTACGTTGCCGCGATGCGGGCCGAGCACAACGAAGCATATGGGCTTTTATGGCCGCCCTGCTAAAGCTTCAGCAGGTCGCTTTTTTTGCCGGGCCGTCCCGCGATGGTGAAGTTCGGCCACTCTTCGACGTGAGCGTCGCGATAGTTTTCGCGGTACCACTTGACGATGTCGCCCGCCCTGGCGAACCAGACTTTGGAATGGCCCTTGGCATAGCGGATGAATTCCCGCAAGAGCACGGCGCGGAACGGCCTGCCGCCGACGAACGGATGATTGCCCCAGATCATAAATTTCGGGTCGGTCTCGCCTTCTTCGTACATGCAATCGAACGTGTCTTTCCACATCTGAAGTAGATCGCGCGGCGTGCGCCCGGCGCGCTGATAACTGGAATAGTCATTGAGATCCTGAAAATACGAGAGCACCGTCAGTTCTTTGTTTTTGACTTTGAGCGTATAGGGCGTCTCCTCGTGCTGCGGGTCCATCCAATAGGTGTAGCCCAGCTCGGTGACGATCTCCACGGTATCGGCGCCCGGCGCCACTCCCGTCGAGAGATATCCTTTCGGCGGCTGGCCGACCACGTCTTTCACGATCTGCACGGTCCGCTGGAGATCTTTTTTCTCTTTGTCTTTTTTCTTCATGTAGCTGTAATCGTGAATCCAGGTCTCCGTGCCGATCTCGTGGCCTTGGGCGACCGCTTCCTTGATCACCTCCGGATAATTCTGCACCGTGATGCCGGTGGGAAACCACGTGGTCTGAATTCCTTCTTTTTTAAAAAGCTCGAGGAAGCGAAAGACGCCGACGCGCTCGCCGAACTCCCGGTCGGTGATGCTGGCGAGACTTTTCTTGGTGACGGCGTCTTTGGGATAGCTGCGCCGGTTTTCCTGCTGCTTCGATCCAGCGCCGCCCAAGTCCTCCGGCCAGGTCTCGAACGCAACGCACGGCGTGATCGCGATGCGCGCCCCGTCCGGCCATTTGATCGGCGTTCTTTTACGCTTCATGATTTCCTCCGTGTTGTGACAATGGAGTTACTCTTGCCACAATCACGGCGCGTTTCCAAGCAGTGTGACTTGATTGAATGACGGGAATGGCGAGACCGAGAATGGTTACTTGTTATTGGTCGAGTGGTTATTGGTTAAGCCACAGTCCAGCGCTTCCATCGCTCGCGTGACGAGTAAACCAATGAACCAGTAACCAATAACGGCAGCAGGCGACCGTTTTCACCGCCCTGAAAACCACTTATCATACAGCTTTTGATACGTTCCGTTCTCTTTGAGCGTAAGCAGCGCCGCGTTCACCTGCCGGCGATACGGACTATTTTGCGGGAAGACGATACCGTAACTTTCTTTGCGGAAGACCGTCCCGACGACGTTGACTTTGCCCTTGCCCTCGCGCGCCGCGTAAAAAAGCAGCACCGGAGAATCGAACACGACCGCGTCGGCCTGCCCTTTGAGCAAAGCTTCGTACGTCTGCTCGATCCGCTCGAACTCCAAAGGGTGAATATTCTGCTGGCGCAGATAAGCGGCCGAGGTGCTCCCGGTCGTCGTTGCCACCTGTTTGCCGGGCAAATCTTCCGGGCCGTTGATGTCTCCTTGAAGCTGCTGGACGGTCAGCGAGCTGGTCACAGTCGCGGTAAAGTAGGCGACGAACAAAACGGCGGTGAACATCCAGAGGACGGCAATCGCGCGGCCCAGAACGCTCCTCGGCATCTGGTCGGCCTGCGTCGCCAGAGTCGACGCCGCCCACCAGCAGGCCTCGAAGATGCCGGGAAAATAGGAACGGGACTCGATCATGCCGCGCGGGTGGCGCCGCTCGGAGAGCCAGACGACGTGCGCCGGCACGAGAACGAAGAGCAGCGTCAGTCCCACAAACGGCAGGGCGGCGGAGGAAAACAGAAGCGACAACGTCTGACGCACCGAACTGCCTCCGCCGGGCTGATCGCGGACGAGAATCTGTAGACCGGAGTCGAACATCGGCTGCGAGAAGTCGAACTCCCGGCTCCGCTCGGCGGTGATGGAGATCGCGGCGATTCCCAAGTCCGCCTTGCCGGACTTGACCGTCGCGAGCAGTTCCGCCACGGTCGGATACGCCGCCGTTTCGGACCTCGATCCCATTTCCTGCGAGATATTCTGCCAGAGGTCGATGCTGAGGCCGGCAAGCTTGCCGTTCTCTTCGAACACGAACGGTGGAATCGCCCGCGTGGCGACGCGCAGAGGCTTCGCGGGAATTTGAGCGTGGGATGAAGCGGAGAGGAGTAAAAATATGAGCAGCGAAAACAGCGAGGCTCTCGCAGTGATCGCGGGCGGCGGCGGCAGTGTCATTCGAAACAACCGCTTAACGGCGCGATTACGACTCCGGAGAAGGTCCCCTCGTGACATTTCCCTGGCCGGTTGTCGTATCGTCGCTTTTCTCTTCTTTGGCATTCTTGGGTTCCGCTTCCGGCTTCGGGGCGAAAATTTTCAGCGGGTCCTGGCCGGCCTTGAGCGTCAGGGCGATTTTATCCAGCGCCAGAAATCTTTCCGGCGCGGTCGGATGCGTGGCGAGAAATCCTCTTTCCGTGCTCCCGGGCATCTCGACCGCGATCCTCCGAAAAACTTCTTTTCCTTCCTCGACGTTGAAACCCGCGCGAAAGGCCCAGATGAGCCCGTAAAGATCGGCCTCGCGCTCGCGGTCGCGGTCGAACTTCGCCGTCGCGAGCTGGACCATGCGCGCGGCGGCGTCGCTGCCGATCTGTCCGCCGAAAACCCCCGCCGGGATGACCATCGCCATGCCGAGGATATTCTGCGCCCACTGAAATCTTATGTGGCCCCTGAGCGCGTGGGCTATTTCATGGCCGATCACGGCGGCCAGCTCGTCGTCGTTTTTGACAAAGCGCATCATGCCGCGCGTGACCCACACCGCGCTGCCGTCCGTCCAGGCGTTGGCCGCGTCGAGGTTGACGCGCGCGCCGGTTTGCTCCACGTTGGCGGCAAAGACGAACCTGAGCACGGTCTGCGTGTCCGTCGCTTCGAGCAGCCGGCTCGCGATCTCGTCGATCCGCTCCTGCTGTTTTTTCTGCCATGCACTGGATTCCGCCGCCAGCTCCTCTTTCAACTTTTTTTCATCTTCGGAGCTGATTTTGGGCCCCGTCATGGCGCAGGCCGAGAGCAGGAGGAAAAAAGCCGCGGCGGCGAGATGAATCGGATAGGAACGCATATTTTTTACCGGTCCTGCTATATTCCACGTACGGCGAAGTCCGGTGCAGGAGCAAAGGAGATCATAAGCCAATTCAAACGCGTAATCCAGAGCTTTTGTCGGCCTTGACTTGCACGGGGTTGCCAGATAAGTGAACTGAGTAACTGGTTAATTAGTTGACTCGTTATTCGTTCATTCGCGGTTACGCACTGCCCTCTTTCAAGTAACCAGTAAACCAGTCAACGAGTAACGGTCCAAGCGAACAGGTCGGAACAATCACACGGGCCTTTTTCAACGGCCTGACTATCAATCGGATAAATCGGGGGGATGGATCATGGCAAATGAGAAGGCAGTGGAGTACCGGGCGGACAGCGGGGTGGCGGTGCTGGAGATCAACCGACCGCCGGTCAATAGCTATACGCACGAGCTTTTGCGCGAGCTGGACGACGCCATATTGCAGGCGCGCTTCGACGACAACGTCCACGTGCTGGTGATTACCGGCAAGGGCGAAAAATTCTTCTCCGCCGGCGCCGATATCAATATGCTGTCGAACAAACCGCTCTCTTTCAAAAATAATTTCGCGCTGCACGGCCACGAAGTTCTCATACGTCTGGAAAACACGCCGAAGCTCGTGATCGCCGCGATCAACGGACACGCCGTCGGCGGCGGTCTCGAGATCGCCATGGCGTGCGATATCCGCATCGCCAAAAAAGAAGGCGGCAAGCTCGGCCTGGCGGAAATCAATCTCGGCGTTATGCCCGGCATGGGCGGCACGCAGCGCCTTCCGCGTCTGGTCGGCAAAGGGCGCGGGATGGAGCTGTGCGCCACCGGAAGAACCATCGCCTTCGAAGAGGCGCTGGAGATGGGGCTGGTCAATTTCATCTACGAGAAGGAAAACTTTTTGGATCGGGTCATGGACTACGCCAAGCAATTCGTCACGCCCAACAAGGCGAGCATGGCGGTCGGCAAAGTGAAGCGCGCCATCCAGACCGGCTTGGAGTTGTCGCTCCCCGACGGCCTCGCCTTCGAGAGAGAAGTGCTGGCGCAGGCGTTCGGCAGCGAAGACGGCAACGAAGGCGTGAAAGCCTATATCGAAAAGAGAACCGCGCAGTTCAAGGGAAGATAGTCAAGGCAAGGCAAAATTAAAAAGTAAAAAGGTAAAAGTTTCCCAGGATCGGACTCTCCCCTTTTTACTTTTTCCTTTTTACTTTTGACTTACATGGAGGTTACGACATGGCGAAGATGTTGATCGGCGGGGAGCAAGTCGATTCGGTCAGCGGGCAAACCTACGAGGTCCGCAATCCGGCGACGGGAGAGGTCGTGGACACGGTCCCGAAAGGGAATGAGAAGGACGTCCAGCAGGCGATCCAGGCGGCGGAGACCGCATTCAAAGAATGGTCCGATGTCACCGCGGAAGATAGAGGCAAGATGCTGCTCAACGCCTGCGAGCAGATCAAGCAAAAGAGCGGGGAGATCGCCCAGGCGTTGACTACAGAACAGGGTAAGACTTTGTTCGAAGCGGGCTTGGAGATCCACCATCTGGTTCACGGACTGGAGTTCTACGCCGGTCTCGCCTCCAAAGTCCGCGGCTCTCACGTTCCATTGCCGCAGAAAGGCGCATACGGCATGGTGGTGCGCCAGCCGATCGGAGTTTGCGCCGGCATCGTCCCGTGGAATTTTCCGCTGACACTCATGGGCACAAAGCTGGGCCCGGCGCTCGCCGCAGGCAACACGATCATCATCAAGCCCGCGAGCACGACACCGCTGGCGACGCTGCTCGCCATCGAACAGATTCAGAAGGCGACTTACGGCGAAGGCAAAGCGCAGAAGACCTTGACCAAAGGCGCGGTCAACGTGGTTACCGGCCCCGGCGGTACGGTAGGCGAGGAGATTTTGAAGAATCCGCACATCCGGCGCATTGCGTTCACCGGCTCCACTCCGGTAGGCAAGCACGTCATGGAAGTCGCCGGCCGCGAGATCAAGCGCGTAACGCTGGAGCTCGGCGGCAGCGATCCAATGATCGTCATGGACGACGCCAATCTCGATCTCGCGATCAAGATGGCCGACATCGGCCGCTACTTCAATTGCGGCCAGATGTGTCTCGGCGTCAAGCGGCTTTTCTTGCAGGAATCTATCGCGGAATCCTTCGTCGGCAAGCTCGCCGAGATATTGAAAACCAAAACGGTCGGCAACGGCGCGAGCAAAGAAACGCGCATGGGGCCCATCCATATCGAGTCGCAGCGCAAGGAAATCGAAGAGCAGGTCGAAGACGCCAAGGCGCGCGGCGCGAAAGTCATCTTCGGCGGCGAAAGGCCCAAGGGCGGCGATCTCGACAAGGGCTTCTATTATCTGCCCACGCTTCTCACCAACGTGCCGGACGACGCGCGCGTCAGCGTGGAAGAGACCTTCGGGCCGGTGCTGCCGGTCTTCACGTTCAAGACGTTGGACGAAGCCATCGAGAAAGCGAACAGCTCGATGTTCGGTCTCGGCTCGTCGATCTGGACGCGCAATCTTATCAACGCCAATAAAGCGATCGACAAGCTCCAGGCGGGCAATGTCTGGGTGAACTCGCTCCACTACGGCTACGACGAGCTGCCGTTCGGCGGCGTCAAGCAGAGCGGCGTCGGCCGCGAGCACGGCCCCGAGGCGCTGGACTACTACCTGGAGCCGAAGGGTGTGGTGGTCGTCAACGTATAGTCATCAGAGCTGTGTCTGACTTCAAAGCCCGACCGGCTCAGCCCGGCCGGGCTTTTTTTATTGCATGGCGTCCGTTTGTGAAGCACAATCGGAGGCGAACCGTCGTATATATAAGGAGGAGCAGCGGAAGTGGAACAGCCAGCATCGACACAAGCGCAAGAATTTTTACAGCCGCAGGGATTTCTGTCCGCGGCGAAGAACGCCGGAATCAAAGACGAGACACTCGACCTGACGGTCATCTACTCGACCGTCCGCGCGCGCGGCGCGGCGATGTTTACGCAGAACCGCTTCCCCGGCGCGCCGGTGATCGTGGGGCGGAAGCACATCGCGAACGGTTTCGTGCAGGCGCTCGTCGTCAATAGCAAGAACGCCAACGTGGCCATGGGCCAACGGGGCATCGCCGACGCGACCGAGATGTGCCGTCTCGTCGGTAACGAACTGGGCATCGATCATCGCGACGTCCTCCCCTTTTCCACCGGCGTCATCGGACGGCCCTTGCCGATGGAGAAGATCCGCGCCGGACTGAAAGGCATTCGCGGCGAGCTACGGCCGAATAATTTAGAGCTTGCCGCGCGCGCGATCATGACAACCGATCGGTACCCCAAATACGTTTCTTGTAAAGTAGGAGCCAGCGTCATCGCGAGCATTGCCAAAGGCGCTGGCATGATCGAGCCGAATATGGCGACGATGCTGGTCTACCTCATGACGGACGCAGCGCTGCCGGCGGCGGCGCTGCGTCCGATGCTGCGACGCGTCGTGGAGCCGACCTTCAACTCGATCAGCATCGACACCGACACGAGCACGAGCGACACCGTGGTCTTGATGGCGAACGGCCTGGCGGGTCCGGTGAATCCGAAAAAATTCGAAGCCGGCCTACTCGAAGTCTGCGAATATCTCGCGCGTGAAATCGCCCGCAACGGCGAAGGCGCCACCAAGCTCATCACCGTCGAAGTCGGCCGCGCGAAGAGTGAAGCGCAGGCGAAGCGCGTCGCCAAGTCGGTGGTTAATTCGCCGCTGGTGAAAACCGCCGTCTATGGGTCCGATCCCAACTGGGGCCGCGTCATCATGGCCGTCGGTAAATGCTTCGATAAAAACATCGAGCCCGGCCGGACAACAATTCGCTTCGGCCAGACGAAAGTATTTTCGCGCGGCTCACCGGTGGATTGCGACCTCGACGCGCTGCGCAGTTATCTTGGACAGCCGGAAGTTCTGATCGGCGTCGATCTCGGCATCGGCAAAGCCTCCGCGCGGGTCTGGGGGTGCGATCTGACGGAAGAGTACATCAAAGAGAACGCGTACTATACGACTTAGCCCAGAATCCCGGAACGTGTATGGAGCTAAAAGAATTTACCGGGTTCATCCGCACGCTGGCGGAACAAAGCGGGGAAGTGATCGTCCCCTATTTCGCGCAAGCCGGCCTCGCGGTGGAACTCAAGGAAGATCGAACCATCGTGACCCGGGCCGACCGAGAGGCGGAAGCCGTGATGCGAGAGATGATTCGGAAAACGTATCCGCGCCATGGAATTCTCGGCGAGGAATTCGGTCCGGAGAATGAGTCGGCAGAGTTCGTCTGGACGCTCGATCCGATCGATGGAACCATTTCATTTGCCAGGGGCTGCCCGCTGTTTGGAACGCTGATCGGACTGCTCCGCGACGGCAAACCGATTTTAGGAGCGTTGCACAATCCGTTACTCGACCAGTTGTGCATTGGGAACAACACCGAAACCACGGTGAACGGTCGCGCCGTGCAACTGCGCGAAGTCCACCAGATCTCCGAAGCCCTGCTCCTGACCACGGATGTTGCCAGCATCGGCGAATATCAGAATAAAGAAGGCTTTGAAAAACTGCTTCGGCAGACAAAGCTCTTTCGGACGTGGGGAGATTGTTACGGTTATTTGCTGGTCGCCTCCGGCGGGGCGGACATCATGCTCGACCCGATGATGAGTCCATGGGATGTGCTACCGTTGATTCCGATCATCCGAGGCGCGCACGGCGAGATTACGACGTGGTCGGGCGCAGACGCCTCTCAAGGCAACTCCTGTGTTGCGGCCAACAAAATTCTCCATCCTAAAGTTTTGGAGATTTTGAATTCCTAACGCCTAGGCGCACTCGACGGAGAAGTTGCCATGACGATTCGCGACGCAACCGAAGCCGACCTGCCGGCGATCGTCGAGATCTACAACGCGGCGATTCCGGGCCGTAAGGCCACGGCGGACACGCAGCCGGTCGCAGTGGAGAATCGGTACGCCTGGTTCTGCGAACATCACCCGGATCGGCGCCCGCTATGGGTTGCCGTAGATGACGAAGCGATTGTCGGGTGGCTCAGTTTTCAATCGTTCTACGGACGGCCGGCGTATCACGCCACCGCCGAGATCAGCGTGTACGTTGCCCCGAGTCGGCAGCGCGCCGGCATCGGTCGCGCGTTGTTGGCGAGAGCCGTCGAGCAAGCGCCGCGGCTCGGCTTGAAGACTCTCCTCGGCTTTATCTTCGGCCATAATGAACCGAGTCTTCGTTTGTTCGAGGGTCTCGATTTTCAACGCTGGGGAGTTTTGCCGCGCGTCGCAGAGCTTGATGGCGTGGAACGCGACCTGATCCTCGTAGGGCGCCGTATTGTTCCGTGAACGCCGCCGCAGTGTGCTGATGGTGGAAGATGTCTCGTGAGACAAATATTTTCGAAGCCGAGACTCCCGACCATATCAAAAGCGCCCGAGATCTTTTCGAACAATACGCTGCATCTCTCGGCTTCGATCTCGGCTTTCAGGATTTCGCCGCCGAGCTGAAGAACCTACCAGGCGACTACGCGCCGCCGCACGGCTGTATTCTTTTTGTGAAGCAGGACGGCCGGACCGTCGGCTGTGTCGCGTTGCGCAAATTAGAGGGAATTATCTCCGAGATGAAGCGGCTCTACGTGATTCCCGAAGCGCGGGGACAAGGCATCGGTCGAAAACTGGCAGAGACAGTGATTCTCCGAGCGAAGGCGATGAGTTACAAGCGGATGCGCTTGGATACGCTTGCATCGATGCAAGCAGCTAACGGTCTCTACTCGTCGTTGGGCTTTTACCCAATTGCGGCTTACCGTTATAATCCCCTCGAAGGCGCACAGTTCTACGAATTGTCACTGTGATAAGGTACAGATACCGTGAAGGCGGCGACAAAATTCCGAATCGAACCGGCAATAGAGAAAGACGTTTCGGTCATCCTGCGCCTGATCGAAGGCCTCGCCGAATACGAGAAACTTTCACACGAGGTCGTCGCGACAGAAGCCAGCTTGCGCGAGTCGCTTTTCGGATCGCGGCGCGTGGCCGAGGTTATCATTGGCTACGCCGGAACCGAGCCGGTTGGCTTTGCGGTCTTCTTTCACAACTACTCGACGTTTCTCGGCCGGCCGGGGATTTACCTCGAAGACCTCTTTGTTCTGCCGCAGTGGCGACAGCGTGGACTAGGCCGGCAGTTGTTGGCGCACGTGGCACGTGAAGCCGTCGCGCGTAGCTGCGGGCGGCTCGAATGGGCGGTGCTCGACTGGAACGAGCCGGCGATCGCTTTCTATAAAAAACTCGGCGCGCGCACGATGGACGAATGGACGGTATATCGCCTTACAGGGGATGCGCTGAAAAAATTGGCATCCGAGCCGGGATATCGATAATGCCGGCGCCCGGAACCATCTATGTCGATATGGACGACGTGCTGTGCGAGACGGCACGGGGACTGCTTACCATCATTGAGCGCGAGTTCGGCAAAAGATTGGTCTATGACCAACTCAACACCTTCGAAGTTGGGCAGGCCTGCGGGTTGCAGCCCCAGGAAGTCATTGAACTGTTTCGCATCGCTCATCATCCCGATGAGCTTCTCAGCATGGCGCCGATCAAAGAAGCCATCTCGGTTTTGAAGCAGTGGTCTGAGGCCGGACACGAAATTGCGATTGTCACAGGACGGCCGCCCCCGACCTATGAAGCGTCGATCGAATGGCTGACGCGTCATCAATTGCCGTATCATACGTTCATCATGGTCGATAAGTATGGACGGTTTACGACCGAAGACACGATGGCGATAACATTATCGGAGCTGGCAACTCGCCGGTTCTGCTTCGCGGTGGAAGACTCGCCGACCATGGCGAGGTACTTGGCGAACGAGATGAGAATTCCCGTCGCACTGTTGGATCGTCCGTGGAATAGAACGAGCGACGAACACTCGCTGATCGGCCGCTACCACGATTGGCACGAGATCGCGCGCGCCTTGCCGGCGCGAAGCAAGAGATAACGGACAGTCTTCATGCGTTGCACATACAAGACATTTTCTACCGCTTCTTCCCTCTCATCGCAGATGTAAAAAAAGCGACGGCGCTGGCGCCCATGCCGGCGAGCAACGTCGTGTTGAGCGCCGCGACGAAGGCAACCGGGTTCGCCGTCGTCGGGCTCACTCCGGAAAGCCCCGTATGATGCTCAAACGCGGCGGTCATGAGAACGCCGCCGAGAGTCACGCCCAGTACGCTTCCTAACCCAAACGCCACGTGATTCACGCTGGAGGCGAAGCCTCTGTGCTCCTTGGGCACCATGCTGATCATGCTGACCGAGTTCGCCGGATTGAAAATTCCGTTGGTGATGCCGCCAAAGGCGATCATGATCGTCGGCAGCAGCCAGTGAGAATCCGGCCGCAGGAACGCGCCGATCAAAAACGAAACCGCGAGGAAAATAATTCCCAGAGTCGTCGGCAGGCGCGGCCCCACCCGGTCGGTCATGTAGCCGCTCAGCGGCGCGAGCGAAAGCGTGATGGCCGCCGGCACCATGAAGAGCAGTCCGATGAAGGACGGCGAGAGATGAAGAACTTCCTGGAGATAAAACGGCAGCAGGAAGCCGGTGAGCACGTAGCACGAGGAGACGATCACCAGACTCACGGCAGCCATGCTGAACATCCGCACTTTGAACAACGACAGATCGATGAACGGATCCGGCGTCCTCGCCTCGTGCCATAAAAAACCGACGAGCGAAGCGCAAAACAGGGCCGCGAAAATCATTCTCGTCTGCCCGCCGGCGATCTCCAGAGCGCGCCGGTCGAGTATCAAAAGCAGTGAGCTCATGATTACAAAAATGAGAAATGCTCCGAGCTGGTCCACCGACCGCCGCTTGCCGGACGCCTTGCCATGCTTCAAGTTCGGCAGTGTCAAGATCGCGCCGATCAAGCTGATCGGCACGAGAGAGAAAAACGCCCAGCGCCAGCTAAAGTAGTCGATCATGAATCCGCCGAAGGCGGGACCGAGCAGAAAACCGGTATGGTGGGCCGTGGTCATGAATCCCTGCGCTCTGCCGGCGAGCTCTTCGGGCACGGCTTCCGCGGCGAGCGCGCGGCTTGACGATTGGATCATCGCCGAGCCGACTCCTTCGAGGAGACGGAAACTGATGAGCTGCAAGACGCTTTGAGACAGGCCGCAAAGAAGAGAGGTCAGGGAAAAAACCATGAAGCCGAGGCCGAAAACTCTTTCGCGTCCCCAGATGTCGCCGAGCCGGCCGAAGATCATCGAAAGCCCGATGTTCGTGAGCTGGTAAGCGAGCAAGGCCCACGAGATGCCGAGGAGATCGGTGCCCAGATCGTTGGCCACCGTCGGCATCGAGATGTTGAAAATTCTTCCCGCCGTGCCGGCGAAAAAAGTTCCGAGCAGCGCCGTGGCCAGCAACACGCGATTGATTCGCCTGTTCACTTTGATCTTTTTTCCAACTAGCTGATTAAATGACAAACGATGATTCGCAGACTTCGATTCGTATCAAGAATGGGAGGAGAGATCCATTCCCCTGCTCACTGCCCCGCCACCTGACTCCGCCTTCCGAGCCACCAAAACGCAACGATCAGAGGCGCGAGCAGAACGGTCATGAGCAGCGTCACCGCGGAGGCCTTATTCATTCCGCCCGCGTACCAGTAGCTCCAGATGACCGCCGGGAAAGTAATGTTGTCGTGCACGCCGAGAAATACGGCGACGGTAAGTTCCCTATAGACGAGCAGCGCGGTCCAGATCCACACCGACAGAAGCGTCGGCCGGAGCAGCGGCAGCAGCACGCGCTGCGCGGTGCGGAACGTCGATAGGCCGGAGACAAATGCCGCCTCCTCCAGCTCGCGATGAATCTGTAGCAGCGAGCCGTTCAGCGCGCGCGTGGCAAAGGCGATCCGCGCCGCGACGTAAACGATGGCGATCAGCCAGACCGAGCCGTAAAGCGGCACGGTATCGCCGAGGACGAAAAGCGCGAGCAGCAGCGCGCCGATCGCGAGGATCACTTCCGGCAGCGCCTGCGGCAGGAACGCCGCGAACTCGAGCGCGTAGCGTGCGCGGTTGCGCGAGCGCACGACCAGCCATGAAATCGAAAACGCGAAAAGTAGAACCAGCAGCGGCACGACGAGCACGAGCAGCGCCGTGTTGCGCGCGCCGCGGAGGACCAGCTCCCATTCCATGTTGTAAAAGTGCACGAGCGATAGCCGGTGCATCATCTCCATCGACGGCGGCGCGAAATACGGAGTCAGCGCCGCATAGATGATGAGAAGCAGCGGCAGCAGCTTCGAGACGAACGCGTAGAGGCCGATAAAGAGCCATCCCGCGACGGACCAGCCGCCGATCTCGATCAGCGCCGGACGATAGCCTTTGCCCGTCACGACTTCGAAGCGATGACCGCTTCTCAGCACCTGGCCGTACCACAGCGTGAGCAGACCGGCGATCGCGATCATCAAAGTCCCCACTGCGCCGGTGATGCCGTACTCGGGCAAACCGCTGCCCTGCGGATGAACCTTCAGATAAATAAAAGTACTGAGCATGTAGACACGGTTGCCGAGACCGAGAATCGCGGGAATGTCGAAGGTCGCGATTCCGATCGTAACGACATAGATCACCGCCGCCAATATTCCCGGCAGCGCGAGCGGAAACGTGACCCGATGCAGCGTCGTGATGAAATTCAAACCGTGCACCTGCGCCGCTTCTTCGAGCGCCGGATTCATCGCGCGAAACATCTGCGCGGTAAGGATGAACACCACTGCGGCGAGGCTAAGTCCTTGGACAAAGCCCATGCCGATCGGAGTGGCAATGTTGATGGGGGCGTTATCGAGCCCGAAAAGATCCATCAGCCAGCGATTGAAAAATCCGATGCGCGGGTGAGCGATGAAGGTCCATCCCATCGCCGTGTAGATGCCGGGGATCAAGAGGCCCAGCGTCATGATCGCGTAGATCAGCGTCTTTCCCGGAATCGTGGTTCTTTCGGCGAGCCAGGCGATCGGAAGTCCGATCAGAAGAGCGACAACGGTCGTCGAGAGCGTGAACACCGCCGTGTTCCACAGCACGCGGAATAGAAACGGATCGGTGAAAATAGCGCGGTAATTTTCCAGCGAGTAGCTGACTGCGGCCGTGCCGAGCAGCCCACGTTGGAAGCTCACCCAAATCATCACCGCGACGAAGATGAGAATGACGGCGAGGGGCAGAGCCGCAATGCCGAGCAGCGCGGGAGAAGTCTGGAGTCGCCAGCCAAAGATCGCGGGCGCTTTGAGTGTCTCCCGCTTCATCTTTCTGCCTAATGCCTATTGCCCGTTGCCTAATGCCTGCTCTATCTTCCGCCCTCGCGCAAAATCTTCTCCAACTCTTTCTGATTCTCTGCGTAGCCCTTGAGTGACCCAAGCCACTCGGGTGTGTTGATCACCACTTTGCCGCCCGCGGCGCGAACGGAGTCCACGTCTTTCTTCATGTGCGACTCGGGAAAGAGATGGAGATCCAGCCCATCGTGTTTCCAGAGCAGCGCCTGGCCTTCCGGCGTCATCCAATACGCCGCCATCAGCGCGGCGGCGTTGGGCGAGCGCGAGTTCTTCGGCACCGCGGCGTAGCGCATGTGCAGGACCGTCCCCTCCTGCACCACGGTCTGAGCCAAAGGCGCGCCGCTTCTTTGCAGCACCGTGGCGTCGTTGCCACCGCAAGTCAGAACGAGCATGACGAACTCGCCGCTGGTGAGCCGCTCGGCTTCGCCGCAGCGGATGAGGCCGCCGATCTGCCCCGAGAGTTTCTTGGTAAAGTCGAGGATATATTCGCGTCCTAAAAATCCCGGCATGGCAAGCTCGCGCATCCCCGCCGCGTACGGCGTCGAAGCGATCTTCCCCTTCCATTTGGGATTGAGCACATCCGCGAGCTTCTTCGGTATGTCCGCTCCTTTGACGATGTTCGTGTTGTATTCGATCCCGACCACTGCCGTGGCGATCGCCATGTGCGTGCCGTCGGGCGCGATGGGATCGAAGCCGGGCTCCGCCGGTGGACGCCGGTCCACGATCGCGCCCCACTCCACCGGTTTCAGTGTCTGATTCTTGAGACCTTCGAGCAGCGCCTGGGCATTCCCCATGTAAAGATCGGTGCTCGCCGGCTGGCCGGCCGCCGCCTCTTGAACGATGCGGACCATCAATGCCTGCATGTCCGGGCCGGGCGTAAACTGTCCCTTTAAATTAAGACCGTATTTTTTATTCATGCCGGCAACGAAGTCGTTGAAGCCCTCGCCGCCGCCGAAAGTATTTTGCGACCATTGCCCTCGGATCATTCCTTCTTTCTTCGCGCCTTCGATGATCTGAGCCAGCGTGGCGGATGTCGCGGCGAGCGCGGGAGCCGCCAGCGCAAAACCGGCGAGCATCATCGCAGAAATCAGCATCAGCCTTACACGCCTATATTGTGCGGACATGCGGAAGCCCTCCTTTAGACTGACATGGTACGCGGAATTTATCGCGAAGGACGGTGCAGATGCAATGATCGGTTTAACAAACGGCCGTCAGCGCAGGCGAGGCCGACGCGGCGGCGGTTTCCCCGCCGACTCTTTTCCCGGCCGAAAAGACCATCACGTCGTCGGCATCGACGCGCAGGTTGAGACGGCTCCCGGAGCGAGCGGAGACGGTTCGGCATTTTGCCGCAATAAGTTGCTCGCCGGCGGCAAAGTGACAGATCAACTGATCGCCCAAAAACATGCTCGTGCGCAGCGTGCCCGCAAACACGTTCGAGTCGGGACGCGAAGCCCCTTCCAAAACCGCGACGCACTCCGGGCGAAAGCCGAGGAGAACTTCGCCCGCTGCGCCGGCCGCGCGGTTGAAGCGCAGCGGTCCGATCGGCGTCTCGGCCGATCCGGGTTCGACAACCCGCCCTTTGATCCAGTTCATCAGGCCGAAAAAATCCGCGACTTCCACGCGAGCCGGATTGCCATAAAGCTCCGCGGGAGATCCCACCTGAAGAAACTCGCCCGCCTGCATCAACGCGATGCGGTCGGCCATCGCCATCGCTTCGACCTGGTCGTGCGTCACGTAGAGAACCGTCGAGCCGAGCTGTTTCGCCAGCTCGCGAATTTTCACCCGGACCTCTTCTCTGAGCCGCGCGTCGAGGTTGGAGAGCGGCTCGTCCATCAGGAGTATTCTCGGATTGACGGCGATGGCGCGGGCGAGGGCGACGCGCTGCTGTTGTCCGCCGGAGAGCAGCGTCGCCGGGCGGTCGGCGACTTCTTCGAGCTGTACGAGGCCGAGCGCTTCGCGCGCGCGGGCGGCGACTTCGTTCCGCGCCACGCGCTGCGCGCCTTCCGCCAGAGGCAGCGCGACGTTTTCATACACGGTGAGATGCGGCCAAACGGCATAGGACTGAAAGACCATGCCGAGCTTGCGCTGCTGCGGCGAAATCCATGCAGGCGGATCGTCCGACGAAACGGTCTGGCCGGCGATGCGGATCGTGCCTTTGTCCGGCACTTCCAGTCCGGCGACCGAGCGGAGCAGCGTCGTCTTGCCCGAGCCGCTGGCGCCGACGATGACGAAGAACTCGCCTTCGGCAACTTCGAGATTTAAATTTTTGATCGCGGCGACGTTGCCGCTCCCGGCGAGAAATTGTTTCGTGAGGCCCTGGACGGAGATCATGAAGTTACAAGAAATTTGGAGTATTTGGAGTAAAGGAGTATTGGAGTGCTGGGTCTTAAATCCTTTGCTCCATTAATCCATCACTCCAGTACTCCAATCCCACCGCGCAACATGGCTGCCCTGCTTAATAGTATTCTGCGCCGGGAAGAGGATTCGCAACAGCTTCTTCGAGCGTCGTAGCCCGTTTCCATTCGTTGGCCGGCCGGCTCTTGCCGTCGCTGCCGATTTGATCCATGGCGGCGTAGATTTCGATCTGATAACCGTCCGGATCGTAGAACTCGACGCCGGGATTTCCTCCCGGTCCGCGGCGGCCTTCATAAAAAATCTCGACGCCTTTGGAGCGCAGGAAATCGCGAATCCTAAATAGCTCCGAAACGCTCGCGACCTCGAACGCCATGTGATCGAAGCCGACGTGCCCGCGCTTGGGCAGTTGGTTTTTTTCCGTCGCTTGAATCAGCGCGATCGTATGGTGGTCGTTGGCGTTGCGGAAAAAGACCATGCCGTGCTCGTTGCGGTCGGAGAATTTAAACCCCATGATCTCGGTCCAGAACTTGCCGGTTCGCTCGATGTCGCTGACGCTCAAGACCACGTGTCCGATCTTCTTCACGTGGACCGGCGTGGTTTCCTGACTGCCCTCGGATGGTTGCCAGCGGGTATTAGAGATTGTCATAGCTCCTCCTTCTTACTTAGAACGCACCCATAAATCTGTCGGGATTCTTCAACATGCCGCCCCGCTTGTCAAGGTGGTGTTTCACCTAGCAGCCTGAGTAGTGCGAGAGCTACGAGATAGGGTATGGGAAGCCAACATCATGGTATATGGTAATAACAGATAATGGCGGGCATATATCCGCCTAGAATCAGCTACGCGTCAGCAAATCGTCCAACGTTCCGCCGAGGAGAATCAACAGCCAGAAAAATCCGGCGCCGGCGAGGATCCAGGTAAACCGATCGCTGGCGCGCAGGGGCATGAAGTAGAGAATCACGAGCAGCGCTTTAACGGTGGCGATCGTTAGCGCGACGAGGTTGTTCCAGCCGCCGCCGAGATCGACGAAGGCGACCGCGGTGGTGAGCGCCGTGAGCAATACTCCAGTATCTACCTGAATTACCATGTCGTCACATATTGAAGACTATGCCCTGATCGGCGATTGCGAGACGGCGGCCCTAGTAGGCCGCGACGGCTCGATCGACTGGTTGTGTTTTCCGCGCTTCGATTCCCCCGCCTGTTTCGCCGCGCTCCTCGGCACGCCGGATCATGGACGGTGGCTGATCGCTCCGGCGGGCGACGTTCGCTCCGTCCGTCGGAGCTATCGCGAGGGCACGCTCATCCTCGAGACCGAGTACGAGACCGACGGCGGCGTGGTAACGCTGATCGACTGCATGCCGCCGCGCACGAAGAACCCGGACGTCATAAGGATGGTCGTCGGTAAGCGCGGCGAGGTGCGTATGCGCGTCGAGCTGATCATCCGAATGGACTATGGGTCATTGATTCCTTGGGTGCGCCGCATTGACCGTGGTCTTGAGGCCGTGGGCGGGCCCGATGCCCTGCTGCTGCGCGCCCCCGTCGAGCTGCGCGGCGAAGAGTTTCGCCACGTTGGCGAATTCACCGTTGTGGAAGGACAGCGGCTGCCTTTCGTCATGACGTGGTTCCCGTCGCACCTGCCCCAGCCTCCGGACGAAGACCCCGAGGAAGAAATTCGCAGCACGCAATTGTGGTGGGAAGAATGGTCGGGCCGCTGCAAGTACGAGGGCGAGTGGCGCGACGCGGTGCTGCGCTCGCTGATCACGCTGAAGGCGCTCACCTACGCGCCCACGGGCGGGTTGGTCGCCTCGCCCACCACCTCGCTGCCCGAGCGGCTGGGCGGCGTGCGCAATTGGGATTACCGCTACTGCTGGCTGCGCGACGCCACGTTCGCCCTCTATGCGCTGATGATCGGCGGCTACGTCGAAGAGGCCCGCGCCTGGCGCGAGTGGCTGCACCGCGCCATCGCGGGAAAGCCGTCTCAAGTCAACATCCTGTACGGCGTGATGGGAGAGCGCCGCCTGCCCGAGCTGACGCTGGATTGGCTGCCCGGCTACGAAGGCTCCGCGCCCGTCCGCATCGGCAACGCCGCCCACGCCCAGTTTCAGCTCGATGTGTTCGGCGAAGTGATGGACGCGTTTCATTTCGCGCGGCGCGTCGGTCTCGATCCTGACGAAAATACCTGGCGCGTGCAGACGGCGCTGACCGAATTCGTCGAATCGGCCTGGCAATTACCGGACGAGGGAATCTGGGAAGTCCGCGGCCCGCGCCGTCACTTCACTCATTCCAAAGTCATGGCGTGGGTCGCGCTGGACCGCGCGGTCAAGGCCGTCGAGCGCTTCGGCCTCGAAGGGCCGTCGGGCCGCTGGCGCGAGGTGCGCGATAAGATCCACGCCGAGGTCTGCGGCAAAGGATTCGATCCCGCCATCGATTCGTTCGTCCAGTATTATGGATCGAAGGAAGTGGATGGAAGTTTGCTGTTGATCCCGCTGGTCGGCTTCTTGCCGGCCACGGACCCGCGGATGATCGGGACGGTGAAGGCGATTCAAGAGCGGCTCACGGCCGACGGACTGGTGAGCCGCTACGCCGACGCTCCGTACGTGGACGGGCTGCCTCCCGGCGAGGGCGCTTTCATCGCCTGCACGTTTTGGCTCGCCGATAATCTGGTGCTGCAAAAGCGGTTCGCTGAGGCGCGCGTGCTGTTCGAGCGGGTGCTGGCGATACGCAACGACGTCGGACTTCTGTCGGAGCAGTATGACCGCGCGCGGCGCCGGCTCGTGGGAAATTTTCCGCAGGCCTTTTCCCACGTGGGACTCATCAATACGGCGAACAACCTCAGTCGAAGGGATGGGCCGGCGGAGAACAGAAGATAGGACTGAGTGCTGAGGACTGAGGTATGAGGTATGAGCACCCCCTCCCTCACTCAGGACTCAGAACTCAGGACTCAGCACTGTTTTGGCGTGAGCATCGCGACCGGAAAACTCTTGAAGACCTCGCCCACGCGCAATTGTTTTTTTCCGTCGGCATGAGAGATTTCTAATTCTTCTCCAGTAAAAATATTCATCCAGCGGTCGGGTGCGTCCTCGGGGAGCGCGAGGACGCTTTTTCCCCACGCGCGCTCGCCGAGCGGCGCGGCGCCCGCGCCGGTGAGCCGCGTGACCAAACGCGGCGCGGCCGTCAAAACCCAACCAGCCTCTTTTCGCCTTAGGAACGCGCAGACGTTCTCTTTGACTTTGCCGGAGGCCTGGAGCGGTAGATAATCGCCGGAGTGAAACAGATCTTTTTGCGTCCGGCGAAAATTTAGCGCCTTGTAGATGGTAAACAGCTTGATCCGGCCGTCGGTCCGGCGCGCGAGAAGGTCCCGGATCAACGCGGCGCGATCTTTTTTCTCGCTCCGCTTGATCTCTTCGAGCAGCTTCGCCCGCTTGGCGAAATCGACCGGCCGCCGGTTGTCGGGATCGACAAAGCTCAAATCCCAAAGCTCCGTGCCCTGGTAAAAATCCGGCACGCCGGGAGAGGCGATCTTCAGAACCGTCTGGGAAAGAGAGTTCAGCATGCCGTAGAAAGCGACCTTCCCGACAAACGGCAGGAAGTCGCTCAAGAATTTCGTCGGTGGCTCGGTTTTCAAAAATTCGTCGGCAAAAGAGACGAACCCGTCCTCGTAAGCCGCGTCGGGCTTGAGCCATTCTGTGTGGACTTTGGCTTCGCGCACGGCCTTGATTATGTAGTCCTTCAGTCTCCGGCGATAGCCCTCGGCGTCGCCGTCCACGGGGAAGCTGCCCACGAGAGTCTGATAGAGAAAGTATTCGTCGTTCCGATCGGGGACTTCCCTCCCCTTCACGCCGCTCCGCTTCGGATTCAGCCGCGTCCAGCGGGAGATTTTCTTTTCCCACTCCTTCGGAAATTCCGTCAGCACATTGATCCTGGCGCGGAGGTCCTCGCCGCGCTTGGTGTCGTGCGTCGCCGTCGCGCTCATCGAATGAGGCCAGAGGCGGGCGCGCTGGCCGTTGAACCGGTGGAACGTCTCCAGCGCGACCCCGAACCGTCCGGGATCGCCGCCGACTTCGTTCAGCGACACCAGGCGGTTATAGATGTAGAGCGCGGTGTCCTCGAAGCCCTTGGCCATCAACGGGCCGGTCAACTGCTGGAAGCGCATGATGAAATGGATCCACTGATTTTTCTCCTCGGCCGGAAGCTGGCGGTCGGATTGGAGCAGGAGAAATCTTTCGATGAAGCCGAGCTCGAGCAGCAGGCCGCGATTGAATTCTTTCGCGCGGTTGATCGCCTCTTGCAGGCGAAACCGGTCCTCGTCGCCGAAATCTTCATAATTGACGTAGCTGCGATAAACCGGGAAGAAGGTCAGGACTTCGACCAGGCCGCGCTTGAGGCCGTAGAGCGTGATGTCGCTGGCGTAGCGGTCACGGCTGGAGAGTTTCTTCATGAGATGCGCCAGGCCGTCCACGTCTCCGGCCATGTGCTTGCCGATGATGAGCCGCTTTTTCTCGCTGACCAGATCGAGGTAAGGAATCTGCAAGCCGGCGAACCGGAGATAAATATCGGAGAAGACCTGCTCGTTATTTTTTTCGCAGAAGATGCCGTTCAAGTAATTTAAAAAATCATAGCCGGTCGTGCCCTGGACCGGCCAGGACTCCGGCAGCGGCTCGTCGAGTGCGAGAATCTTCTCGACCGCGAGGTAGAGACCGCCGATCTCTTGTCTGGTCCTCCGCAAATAATCGGTGGGATCGTAAAGGCCGTCGATGTGGTCCACTCTCAGGCCGGTGATCTTTCCCTCGCGAACGAGCTTGAAGATGAACGAATGGGTCTCGCGAAAAACTTTTTCGTCTTCGATACGGACCGAGATCAGCTCGTTGATGTTGAAGAACCGGCGGTAGTTGATCTCTTCGGTGGCCACCTTCCAGAACGAGAGCCGGAATAACTGCTCGGACAAAAGCTGATCGAGATCGTTGAAGCTCTCCGGTTTTCCTTTTTGCCCGTTGAGACGCGCGACGTTGGCGTCGATGAATTCTTTGATCTCCCCGTTGGTCGTGTACAGCTCCCACAACATCCGCTTGACGAAGTTGATCTGGTCCGATCGCTCCTTGCCCTCTTCTTTCGGCGGTAGGTTCTTGAGCACATAGAGCGCGCCGAGCAGCTTGAGGTAGTCCGCGTGCTCGCCGCCGAGCTTGCGCCGGAGCGCGCCCAGGCCGCGATGGAAAACGCTGCTGTACGATTCTATATTCAGCGGCAGCCGGAGATGGTAGTAGCTGACCGCCAGCCCATTCTCGCTGTAGTCGAGCCGGATCTCGCCGTTTTCCAACGACTCGCCGTAAAAGCTCCCGAGAAACGGCGCGAGCACTTTTCCCTGGATGCTCTCGTAAGGGTAGCTCCAGTCGATGTCGAAGAAATCGAAGTACGGCGACGCCCGGCCATTCTCCAAAATATCCATGAGCATCCGGTTCTCGCCGTCGTAGGCCATGTGGTTGGGAACGATGTCCTGCAGCCAGCCCATGCCCAAGCGGCGCGCTTCCTCGATCAGAGATTCGAACTCTTCGGCGCTGCCCAGCTCCGGATTGAGGCGCGTGGGATCGACGACATCGTAGCCGTGCGTGCTGCCGGCGCGCGCGCAGAAAATCGGCGACGCGTAAATGTCCGAGATTCCGAGAGCGCTCAGGTAGGGAACGATCGTCTTCGCCTGCGCGAAGGTGAATCCCTTGCTGAACTGCAGGCGATACGTGGCGGTGGGTCGTTCGCGATCAGCCATGGTCTTGGAACCGTCGTTTTTTTTGTTGCGGCGATTTCCTGTTTCGCTTCGGTCGGGCCGCCGACTGATCTCCATTGCCGCCTTCGTTCGCGCCTTGCAGCCGGAAAAGCGCCAGCGAGCGCCCTTCCATCTCGAACACTTCTCCGCCACGCCTGATTTGCTCGGAGCCTCTTCCGACGGGCTCGCGCGTATCGAGCAGCAGCTCCCAGCGGAGCCGCGGCCGGTGCGCCGGCAAGACAAAAGGAAGCGGCTCGTGGTAGGCGTTCAAGATAATCAGCAGCGTGTCGCCCACGATCCGGTTGCCGTGCTCGTCGAGCTCCTCGATGGCGTCGCCCGCCAGCCTCAGGCCGAAGCAGCGCGTCTCCGCATTGTTCCAATCGTCCTCGGTCATTTCTTTGCCGTCCAGACGGAACCACGTGAGGTCCTTGACCTCCGAGCCGCGGATCTTCCGTCCGTGAAAAAAATGGCGCCGCCGGAGCACCGGATGCTGGCGGAACAACTGGATCAGATACCGGGTAAACTCCAGCATCTCCTGCCGCGGCTTGTCGAGCTCCCAATCGAGCCAGGAAATCTCGTTGTCCTGACAGTAGGCGTTGTTGTTTCCCTGCTGCGTGCGGCAGGTCTCGTCGCCTGCGAGAAGCATGGGGACTCCCTGCGAGAGGACGAGAGTCGCGAGGAAATTGCGCATCTGCCGGCGTCTGAGGGCAATGACGGCCGGATCGTCGGTCGACCCCTCCGCGCCGCTATTCCAACTCAGGTTGTCGTTGTTGCCATCCTGGTTGTTCTCGCCGTTGGCCTCGTTGTGCTTCTCGTTGTAGCTGACGAGATCGTGCAGCGTGAATCCGTCGTGGGCGGTGACGAAATTGATGCTCGCGTACGGCTGCCGGCCGTTGTGGCCGTAGAGATCCGACGAGCCGGTGAGACGATAAGCCAGGCTTCCCACCTGCCCGCCGTCGCCTTTCCAATAGCGGCGCACCGTGTCGCGGTACATACCGTTCCATTCGGCCCAGAGGACGGGAAAATTTCCGACCTGATATCCGCCTTCGCCCAGGTCCCACGGCTCGGCGATGAGCTTGACCTGATATAGAATCGGATCTTGATGGATGATGTCGAAGAACGCGCCCAGGCGGTCCACTTCGTGCAGCTCGCGCGCCAGCGCCGAGGCGAGATCGAACCGGAATCCATCGACGTGCATCTCCGTCACCCAATAACGCAGGCTGTCCATGATGAGCCGGAGGACCTGCGGATGCGTCATGTCCAGCGTGTTGCCGCAGCCGGTGTAGTCCATGTAGAAGCGCGGGTTGTCGGCGACGAGGCGATAATAGGCCGCGTTGTCGATGCCGCGAAAGCAAATCGTCGGCCCGAGATGATTGCCTTCGGCGGTATGGTTGTAGACGACGTCGAGGATGACTTCGATGCCTTCGCGATGAAGGGTCTTGACCAGGGTCTTGAACTCGCTCACCTGCTGTCCCAGAACCCCGCTACGGGAATAACGCGCCTCCGGCGCGAGAAAACCGACCGAGTTGTAGCCCCAGTAATTCGTGAGACCGCGTTCGATCAAAGGTTTGTCGGTCACGAACTGGTGCGCCGGCATCAGCTCCACGGCCGTAATTCCCAGTGAATGAAGATAATCGATGACCGGTGGCGACGAGAGACCGGCGTAAGTCCCGCGCAGATCAGGCGGCACTTTAGGGTGACGGGCGGTGAAGCCTTTGACGTGCGTCTCGTAAATCAACGTCCTGTGCCAGGGAATGCGCGGCGGCGCGTCGTCGCCCCAGGTGAAGGCCGGATCGATGACGACGCACTTCGGTATGCCGGCGGCGCTGTCGGTCTCGTTGATGGCGAGATCGCCTTGCGGATCGTCGAGCTTGTAGCCGAACAGCGAGTCGTTGCTGTCGATTTTCCCGGCGATCGCCTTGGCGTAGGGATCGATGAGCAGCTTGGCGGGGTTGAACCGGTGCCCCTCCTTGGGCGCGTACGGACCGTGCACGCGGTAGCCGTAAAGCTGCCCCGGCCGCGCTTCGGGGAGATAGCAATGCCATATCTGCGCCGTGCTCTCGACCATCGGAATGCGGGCGCTTTCGCGGCTCGCATCGGGCGTGTCGAACAGGCATAGTTCCACGGAAGTGGCGTTCTCGGAGAAGATCGAGAAGTTAACGCCCGATCCGTCCCACGTCGCGCCCTGCGGGAACGGTCTTCCCGGCCATACGACCCAGCTCATTGTGTACTCCCTTCCGGTTGACGCTTGAAAAGTACGAATGCCCAGGGAGAAATTTGCAGCGTGGATGTCTTTTCCATATCGAGCCGCTGAGGAGTCGCGCTGCCGCGTCCCCGCCATTCCTCCTCCGCCGAGTCGCAGAGCTTGCTCCAGTATCGGTGCGGGACCGGCGGTTCGAAGGTCGCTTCCGAAGAACTGAAATTGAAAAACATGAACACTTCATCCGCCTCGCTCCACCGCCGAACGAACAAGAGCTTCTTTCGCTCCGAGCCGATGACTTCCATCGCGTCCTTATCCAAACGGGCCAGAGACGCGGTCTCCTTGCGGAGGCGAATCAAGCGCCGGTACAGCGCGAAGAGCGTGCGATGCGGCTCTTTGGCACGGAGTGAATGATCGAGCTTTGCCGATTGGAAAGTAGATTCGGCTTGCGGATCGGGCGGCTCTTTTCCCCAGGTGAACGAGCGGAACTCTTCGCGCCGTCCCTTGCGCACCGCCTCCGCCAACGCCGGGTCCGTGTGGCTGATGAAATAAGGAAACGGCGCCGTCTCGCCGTATTCTTCACCCATGAAGAGGAGCGGGATAAACGGCGAGAGCAAAACCGCGCCCGCCGCGAGCTTGGCGCCCTCGAAGCCGGCGAGCCGGCACAGCCGGTCGCCCATCATCCGGTTCCCGACCTGGTCGTGGTTTTGTGAAAAGACGATAAAGCGCTCCGCCGGAATGTCGCGCGACCGGCTGCCGTGCCGGCGCTTGCGAAAGCTCGAATAGTCGCCGGAATAAACGAAGCCTTCCCGAAAACTCTTCGCGAGCTGATCGACGCGGTCGTAGTCCTGATAATAGCCTGTGCTCTCCCCGGTCAAGAGCGCATGCACGCAATGGTGAAAGTCGTCGTTCCACTGCGCATCCAGCGCGAATCCTCCCAGCTCTCTCGCGCTGAGCAGGCGCGCGTCGTTGTCCGCGCTTTCCGGCATGAGGTAGATCCTCCGATTGAGGCGCTTCGCTTGCGCGTGGATCGCCTCGGCCAATTCCAGAAGAAATGGCCGCGGCGAATGGTCGAGAATCGCGTGGACGGCGTCGAGCCGCAGCGCGTCGATGTGAAAATAGGTGACCCAGTAGAGCGCGTTCTCGATAAAAAATCGCCGCACCTCGTCGCTCTCCGGCCCGTCGAAATTCACCGCCGGGCCCCAGGGCGTGTTGTACCGGTCGGTGAAGTACGCTCCGAACTCCGCCAGGTAATTTCCCTCGGGGCCGAGGTGGTTGTAGACCACGTCGAGGACGACGGCGAGATTTTTTAGATGACACGCATCGACGAGGCGCTTGAGGCTTTCCGGCCCGCCGTAGGAATTTTGCGCGGCGAACGGCGCCGCGCCGTCATAGCCCCAGTTGCGGCTGCCGGGGAATTGCGCAACCGGCATCAGCTCGACCGCGGTGACTCCCAATTCTTTCAGATAATCGAGGCGCGGGACGATCGCGTCGAACGTTCCTTCGGGCGTGAATGTCCCGACGTGCAGCTCGTAGATAATGTAGTCTTTAAGCTCCGGGCCAACCCAACTCTCATCGTGCCAGGAAAAATCTCCCGCGGTTACTTGCGAAGGGCCGTGCACGCCTTCGGGTTGAAAGCGCGAGGCCGGATCGGGCCGTTCTTTGTCGTTGAGACGATAAAAATACCGGCTTCCCGGCTCGACGTTGTCCACGACGGCCTGGTGATATCCGCGCGCCGCCGGTTCCATCGAGACCAGACGATCCTTGGGCGACGTGATGTGCACATCGACGCGCGCGGCGCGCGGCGCCCATACTTCGAAGCGGCATTTTCCGTTTCCGCGGTAAGTTGCGCCGAGAGTGATGTTGGAGTTCTCTGTCGTTTTCATTGAATTTTAGAACTCTTCTCAGGCCGGTCAGAAAGGTCCAGAGACGAGGCGTGCGAAGGTCCGCGAGCGGAGGCGTACTTACTTCAGTACGTTGACGCGATGCGGACCAAGCACAACGAAGTATATGGTCCTTTATGGCCGGCCCGCTCAGCCGCTTTTGAAAAAAACGGCGGCAAGCGGAGGCAGCGTGATGGTCAGCGAGTACGGCCGGCCGTGAATCCCCTCGGACTTCGCCTCGACTCCGCCCGCGTTTCCCATTCCGCCGCCGCCGTATTCGACGGCGTCGCTGTTGAGAATTTCCTTCCAAAATCCGCCGCGCGGCGCGCCGACTTTATACTTAAGGCGCGGGACCGGCGTGAAATTACAGGCCGCGAGCACGATAGCGCCGGTGGATTTTCCTTTTCGCATCAGGCTCAGCGTGCTCCCTTCGGCGTCGTTGCAGTCGATCCACTCGAAGCCCGCGGGATCGCAATCGAGCTCGTGCAGCGCCGGCTCCGCGCGGTAGCAGCGGTTCAGGTCCGACATCCACCGCCTGAGACCGGCGTGAGGTGAATACTGCAACAGATGCCACTCCAGGCTCCGGTCGTGCACCCATTCGTCCCGTTGGCCGATTTCGCCGCCCATGAACAAAAGTTTTTTTGCCGGCTGCGCGTACATGTAGCCGAACAGCAGACGCAGGTTGGCGAACTTCTGCCAGTCATCGCCCGGCATCTTGCTCAAGAGCGAGCGCTTGCCGTAGACGACCTCGTCATGCGACAGCGGCAGCACGAAGTTCTCGTGGAAGGCGTAGAGCATGCGGAACGTGAGCAGGTTGTGATGGTATTTTCGGTGGATGGGATCCTTCGACATGTAATCCAGCGTGTCGTGCATCCAGCCCATGTCCCACTTGAGGCCGAAACCCAGCCCGCCGACGTGGGTGGGCCGCGAAACCATCGGCCACGAGGTCGATTCCTCGGCGATCGTCTGCACGTCGGGATAGGTTTTATAGACCTCTTCGTTGAAGCGGCGCAGCAGCTCGATCGCGCCGAGATTTTCTCTCCCGCCGTATCGGTTCGGTATCCATTCGCCCTCTTTGCGCGCGTAGTCGAGGTAGAGCATCGAAGCGACCGCGTCCACGCGCAGCCCGTCCGCGTGATATTTCTCCAGCCAGAAAAGTCCGTTGCTGATGAGAAAGCTCCGGACCTCATGACGGTCGTAGTTGAAGACGTAACTGCCCCATTCTTTGTGAATGCCCTGGCGCGAGTCGGCATGCTCGAAGAGATGCGTGCCGTCGAAATAGCCCAGGCCGTGCTCGTCGGTCGGAAAATGCGACGGCACCCAGTCGAGGATCACGCCGATGCCGCGCCGGTGGAGCGTGTCGATCAGAAACATGAAATCCTGCGGCGTTCCGTAGTTCCCGGACGGCGCGAAGTAGCCGGTAACCTGATATCCCCAGGAGCCGAAAAACGGATGATCCATGATCGGGAGAAACTCCACGTGCGTAAACCCGGTCTCCTCGACGTACTCGGCCAGCTCGGAGGCCAACTCTCGGTACGAAAGAGAACGGTTCCCTTCTTCGAGCTTCCGCTTCCAGGAGCCGAGATGGACCTCGTAAATGGACATCGGTTTATCGAGACTGTTGTGTTGGCGGCGGCGCTCCATCCATAGGCGATCGTCCCACGAATAGTTCAGGTCCCAGACGATCGAGGCGGTCTTCGGCGGTATTTCGTTGAAGACCGAGAACGGATCGGCCTTGTCCACTTTGTAGCCGTTGCCGCGGCCGACGATGTGGTATTTATAGAGGCTGCCTCTGTTCACGTCGGGAAAGAAGCCTTCCCAGATGCCGGAGTTGCCTTTGGCTCGTAGCGGATGAGTTTCTTTCGCCCAGCCGTTGAAACTGCCCACGACGGAAACTCTCTCGGCGTCCGGCGCCCACACGGCGAAATAAGTTCCTTCCTTCCCTTCCTTCTTGACGCGATGAGCCCCGAGCTTTTCGTAGAGACGAAAGTGACTTCCCTCGTTGAACAAATAGAGATCCTGGTCGGTCAGCAGCGAAATCTCGGAGAAACTCGATTTTCTTTGCGGCACGCTCATGTGTTCATCCTTGGAGTATTGGAGTATTGGGGGTGTTGGAGTGTTGGGTTTAAACGCATCGCTTCATTACTCCATCACTCCAGTACTCCAGTCTTGCGGCATTTATGGCCTCCTGCATCAAGTTTAGCTGGCGGGTTGAATGATTTCTAGTATCCCTTGGATAGGTACCCCGACCCAGTCGGGACGGTTGTTCAGCTCGTAGCCAAGCTCATAGATCGCCTTCTCCAGAACGTAGAGATCGAGGAGCGTCTTCATCTCGTCCTTCGACTTGGGCAGAAACCCTCCCTCATGCGCGACGGCGAGATAGGATTTCAAAAAAACGACCGAGACCCAGAGATGCCAAAAACGCGACCACGGCTCCAGTGCCGGCAGGTCCTCGGCGCGGATGCCGCCGCTTTTCAGCGCGGAAACTGCGGCGTAATCGAACGAGCGCAGCATCCCCGCGACGTCCCGGAGCGGCGAGCGCTTCATCCGCCGCTCGGAAAGCGCGCGCGCCGGCTCGCCTTCGAAGTCGGTGATGACGAAATTTTTTCCGGTGTAGAGCAGTTGCCCCAGGTGATAATCGCCGTGATGGCGCGTGCGCATGGCCGTCACCTTCAAATCCAGAATCGAGCGCAGCCGGACGTAAATATCCTTTTCCAGGTCGAGGACTTTTTTCGCGTCCGCCTGAAGCCCGTTCGGCAAAAGCTTGACGCGCTTCTGAAGCAGCGTGAAGGCCTGCTTGGCAAGAGTCCTGAGACTTTGATAAACCGAGCGGCGATAAAACGAGCTGAAAGTCTCCGGAGTGAACGCGGGGTCGGAAGCGTCCGAGGCGAGCGCGACGTGCAGCTCTCCGGTGCGCTGCCCCAGAAGCGCGGCCGAAGTCACATAGGTCCCGATCATTTCGTGCGCCAGCGGCGGAATCTCTTTCTCGACCAAATCCAAGACGTGATCCTTCGGGAGCGGCAGGCACGCGTAGTCCGCCCGCCGCGCCAAGCATCCTTCGAAATATCGCTGCAGGCTGTCCAGCGTATAGCACCAGGCGTCGCCCTGGTTTTGCACGTAGCCCTGGAGAATTCCGACGGTGATCGGCTCGCCTTTTTCCCTCCGGCATTCGAGCGCGCCCGCGAACGGCGGAGTATGTGCGAAGCTCGTCTTTTCCGTGATGAAGCGCCCGATCTCCAGGTCGGGATTGACGCCTTCGACGAGCCGCCGGAACATCTTGAGAATCAACTGGTCGCCGAAGACGATCGAGCTGTTGCTCTGCTCGCGCTTGATCGGCACAGGATCGAGCGGCGCTTCCGACGAGCCGGCGATCTCGCGGAATTGCTGCGAAGGAAGCGCGACGATCTCGCCGCCGTCGCCCTTGAAGCGGCGCTTGCGCGCGATCGCTTCCAAGAGCGCCTTCGAGAATCGCGCGTCCGCAAGGGCGTCGAACAAAATGCCTTCGCTTGTCTGCTCGCCGTCGCGGACTTTGAGTTGCGCGACCGCGGCGGCGGGATTGGCCTGCGCGATCTCGGCGACGCGCTCGGCCTCGGCGAACGCGAGCGGAAGGAGATAATTTTCCGGCAGTCCCGCGGAATACTGGACCTCGGCAAAGACGAAGTACGCAGAGGAGGAATCGAAAGACATTCGATAGGCGTCGAAGATTTTTGCAGCCCGCACCTGCCGCGCCTTGCCGCCGAACCAGCGGCACTTTTGCAGGTAGTCCGGCAGGACTTTTTCCAGCGCGGAGCGGTTTCTTCCCTGGAGAATTCCGTCCCAGGAGCCGGAGGCTTCGAGAGCGGGAAGGTGCTCAGGCGGCGCCGCCGCCGCGACCTCCGGCACGCGCGGCGGCTCCAGCTTGAACCAGTAAAATGCGTGGGGACCGACGGTGATGAAGTAGGGCAATACGCCGATCGAGGGAAACGGCGTGCGGCCGAAAAGTTCCACCGGAATCATTCCTTTATAGGCGGAGAGATCGAGCTCGACGAACTGGACGAAGCGCGAGAGATTCGCCACGACGAGAATCGTCTCGTCGCCGAGCCGCCGCATGAAAACCAGGACCTTGCGGTTTTCCGGATGAAAAAACTCGATGGCGCCGCGGCCGAAGGCTTGGAAGCTCTTCCTGAGCTGAAGCAGCCGCTTCGTCCACCACAAGAGCGAGTTGAGATTCCGCTGCTGCGCCTCGACGTTGATCGCCTCGTAGTGATACTCGGCGTCGATGATCACCGGCAGGTAAAGCCGCTGCGGGTTGGCGCGGGAGAAGCCGGCGTTGCGGTCGGCGCTCCATTGCATCGGCGTGCGCACGCCATTGCGGTCGCCGAGATAGATGTTGTCGCCCATGCCGATCTCGTCGCCGTAATAAATGATGGGAGTTCCCGGGAGCGACGAGAGCAGGCAGTTGAGCAGCTCGATCTTTCTCCGGTTGTTCCACAACAGCGGCGCGAGGCGCCGGCGAATGCCGAGGTTGACGCGCGCCTGCGGATCGTTGGCGTAAACCTTGTACATGTAGTCGCGGTCTTCGTCCGTGACCATCTCCAGCGTCAGCTCGTCGTGGTTTCTTAAAAACAGCGCCCACTGGCTCGACTCGGGAATCGCCGGGGTCTGATCGAGAATGTCGATGATGGGATAGTTGTCTTCCATGTGCACCGCCATGAAGATGCGCGGCATGATGGGGAAATGGAACGCCATGTTGCACTCGTCGCCCTGGCCGAAATATGCGGCGGCGTCCTCGGGCCACTGGTTGGCTTCGGCCAAAAGCATTCGTCCGGGATATTTTTTATCGATGTACCGGCGCAATTCCTTCAGAAACGCGTGCGTCTCGGGCAGGTTCTCGCAGTTGGTTCCCTCGCGCTCGTAAAGATACGGCACGGCGTCGAGGCGCAGTCCGTCGATCCCCATTTCGAGCCAGAAATCCAAGACCTGGAAGAGCGCTTTGCGCACCTGCGGATTGTCGAAGTTAAGATCCGGTTGATGGGCATAGAAGCGGTGCCAATAGTAGGCTTTAGCCACCGGGTCCCACGTCCAGTTGGAAAGCTCGTAGTCTTTGAAGATGATCCGCGCCTCCTGATACTTTTCCGGCGTCTGGCTCCAGACGTAAAAGTCGCGCGCTCTCGTGCGCGGCGCGGCGCGGCGCGCCCGCCGGAACCAGGGATGCTGGTCCGAGGTGTGATTGATCACGAGCTCGGTGATGACGCGGAGCCCGCGGCGGTGCGCTTCCTTGAGAAATATCTTGAAGTCTTGCAGCGTGCCGTAATTCGCATGGACGCCGATGTATTCGGAGATGTCGTAACCGTCGTCGCGCAGCGGCGACGGATAGAACGGCAGTAGCCAGAGTGCGGTGACGCCCAGGTCTTGAAGATAGTCGAGCTTTTCGGTGAGGCCGCGGAAATCCCCGATGCCGTCCTCGTTGCTGTCGCGAAAGGCGCGCACGTGGAGCTGGTAGATGACCGCGTCCTTGTACCAGAGAGGATCGTCGGCCGATGAGATGTCTTCTTTCTGTTGGTTACGATTGGCCATATCAACCGAAGATGCGATCGTTCACGCTGCGTCCATTTTAGATTGCCGATTTTAGATTTTCGATTAGGACCGGAATCTCAAATCGAAAATCCAAAATCTAAAATCGAGCGGCTCAACCCGAGAGCGGCCTGTGATTTTCCACACGGAATATATGCGCCGGGATCTTCCTGGGGTCGAGCTCCACGTAGTTCCTTGCGCCGCGCCACGCGTACTTCGCGTCGGTTAAGAGGTCGTGAACTTGATAAGACTCGTTGGCATCGAGGCCCAGCGCCTCCAGCGAAAGATTCACCCAACCCGACTCGGTGTTGACGGGAGCGAGATTGACCACAGTCAACACGGTGTTCGTCCGGTCGCCGGTCTGCTTGCTGTAGCAGATGAGCCGGTCGTTATCGACGGTGTGAAATCTCAAGCTCCAGTCGCTCTGCAGCGCGGGATTTTTTTTGCGGATACGGTTTGCCGCGGCGATCAGCTCTTTCAAGCTGTCGGGCTTCTCCAAATCCCAGCGCTTGATCTCGTATTTTTCCGCGTTGAGATATTCCTCGCTGCCGGGCTCTCTCGGCTCGTTTTCGCCGAGTTCGAACGCCGGGCCATAGATGCCGCAATTGGCGCCGAGCGTCGCCGCCAGAATATAGCGGCTGACAAAGAAGGGCCGCCCGCCCTCCTGAAGATAGTCCATCAAAATATCCGGCGTGTTCAGCCAGAGGTTCGGCCGGAAAAACTCGCGCACGTCGGTTTGCGTCAACTCTTCGAAGTACTCGACCATCTCCGCCTTGGTCCGCCGCCACGTGAAATAGGTGTACGACTGCGTGAGGCCCGCCTTGGCCAGGCGGTACATTATTTTCGGACGGGTAAACGCCTCGGAGAGAAAGATCACGTCGGGATGCCGCTCTTTCACCTCGGCGGTGAGCCAGTCCCAAAAGCGAAAGGGCTTGGTGTGGGGATTGTCCATGCGGAAAATCCGCACGCCCTGCTCCACCCAGAAAAGCACGACCCCTTTCAGTTCTTGCCAAAGATCGCGCCAGGCGTGGCTCTCGAAATCGAGCGTAACGATGTCCTCGTATTTTTTGGGTGGGTTTTCGGCGAACTGCACCGTTCCGTCGGGCCGCCTGCGAAACCATTCGGGATGCTCTTTTACGTACGGATGATCCGGCGAGCACTGAAACGCGATGTCGAGCGCGATCTCCAGTCCGCGCTCTTTCGCCTTGACGACAAGCCGCTTGAAATCTTCCAGCGTCCCCAGCTTCGGATGGATCGATTTGTGGCCGCCCTCCTCCGACCCGATCGCCCACGGACTGCCCGGATCCTCCGGCACGGCGGCAAGCGCGTTGTTTTTGCCCTTGCGGTGGCTACGTCCGATCGGATGGATCGGCGGCAGGTACAGGACGTCGAATCCCATCGAGGCCACGTAAGGAAGACTTTGTTCCAGGTCTTGAAAAGTTCCGTGCGCTCCCGGTTTGCGGGCGAACGAGCGGGGAAACGCCTCGTACCACGTGCTGAACCGCGCCTTTTCCCGGTCGACGACGACAGCAAGATTTTTTTCGTAGCGCGCGGCAAACCGCCGGTCCGGATATTTTTCCATCAGACGGGTGAGGCCGTCGTCGATCTCGCGCGCGACTTTGTTCTCCGCATCCGAACGCAGAGCGGCCGCGTGGTCGCGCAGCTTTCTTTTGTCTTCGCCGGTGGCGCGCTTGACCGCGCGCTCGACGAGCAGGGCGCCCGCCGACAGATCCAACGAAACGTCTTGCCCCGCGTCTACTTTTTTCTTCAATCCCTGTCGCCAGGTCTCGAACCTGTCCACCCACGCTTCGATCGTGTAGAGATAGGCGCCGATTTCTTCGACGGCGAACTCGCCCCGCCAGCGATCGTTGCCGAACGGCGCCATCGGCGTCTCGGTCCATTTGTCGTTTTGCTTTCGGCGAACCTTGAGAACGGCCGACAGCAGATCGTGGCCGTCGGCGAAGATGTCCGCCTCCACCGTCACCTTCTCCCCAACCGTGCGCTTGACGGGAAAGCGGCCCGCGTCGATCTCCGGCTTGACGTTCTCGATGACGACCCGCTGCCGGCCGTCTTGAGGGAGTCGATTCACCCGGCTCATCCCCCGCGGACTCCGTCGCCGTCGCGCGCCACCCGGCGCAGAGAAATTTTCAGCGTGGGAGGCTTGACCTCCTCGAGACGGAGATCGGCGGGATGGCTGATATTCTGCTCGGATATCGTAAACGTGCGGCGGCCCGCTCCCGCGGAGGATGCGTCCACGGTGACCTTCAATCTTTTGGGACGGAAGAAATAAAAAGCGCGCCGCGGTCCGGAGAACGTGGCCTCGACTTCCGCCGGCTGCACCGATTCGAGCTCATAGTCGGCCGGGAGATTTTGCACCTGAACGGGAAGCCGGTAGGTGGCCTCGACCACTTTCGAGCCGGGAACGAAGACGTACCAGAAGGCGACCGCCAGCGCGAGGGCGATCGCCTTGCCCTGCCAGTTCTCGCGCAGGTGGCCGACCGGCGTCCATTTCCGCTGTTGCGCGGGATATTTCTTCTTGAGAAATTCTTCCAGTATGCCGACCAGCTCTTGAGGGCTGTTGAGCTCCCGCAACCTGCCGTCGCGCGTGACCGAGATTGCGCCCCTTTCCTCCGAGACGACGATCGCGAGCGCGTCGGTCAGCTCGGCGATGCCGAGCGCGGCGCTGTGGCGCGTGCCGACGCTGGCCGTCTGCTCGACGTCCTTGGAAAGGGGGAGATGCGCGGCAAAGCGCGAGATGCGGTCTTGCTCCACGATGATCGCGCCGTCATGGCCGGGAGAATGCGGATCGAAGATGCTTTTCAGCAGCGGCTCGGAGAGTTTGCCGTCGAGCGCGATGCCGCCGACGATGTGGCGCTCCAGCGGATCGTTGCCGCGCACGACGACCAGCGCGCCGATCCGCTCTTTGGCCAGATCGGCGACGGTTTTCACGAGCACGCGGGTGGTTTCGGATTGCAGCGCCGGATTGCCGCCGGACCTCCAGCTCCACAGCGCCACCCTTTCGAAGATCTGTCTCAGCTCCTCCTGAAAGATCACGACCACGACGATCAAAAAGATCGCGAAGAAGCCCTGAAAGATCCAGGCGGTCAATTGGAGATCGAACTGGCGCGCGATCAAGTAAATCACCGCCAGGACGAACATCCCGCGCAGCACGAACGCCGCGCGCGTCCTCCTGACCCACGCTATCGCCGTATAGAGAAGGACACCCACGACCAAAATGTCGATTATGTCGGAAATCATAATGGCGCCCTTGAACATTGAAGACCTCCACCCCCGGCTTCTCCTAGGGTAGCAGTTTGTACTCAAGGTGCAATGTGGGGGAACCCTGCTGGACAAGGCCGAAACCGGAAGATACTATGAATTCACTCAATAATCTTGTGAAAAATTCCTGGCGCACAGCCGTCGTTTTGGTTTTGCTCCTCTGCGTTTTCCCGGCGCAAGCCGTCGAAATTCGCTTCGTCACCTGGCGCGAGACGCAGGGATTTCTCGACCGCCTGATCCAGGACTTCGAGGCGCAGAATCCGGATCTTAAAATTGTCCGCGAGATCGGGCCGCATTCGTCCACCGAGTTTCACGATCTGGTCGGCCAGAAGTTCAAGAATCGCGATCCCGAAATGGACGTCTTTTTCATGGACGTGATCTGGCCGGCGGAGTTCGCGTCGGCCGGATGGGCGCTACCGCTCGACCGCTTCTTTCCGCCCGAAGAGCGGAAGAAATTTTTGCCCGCGACGATTCAGGCGAACACGTATCAGGGAAACATCTACGGCGTTCCGCTGTTCGTGGACGCGGGACTTCTCTACTATCGCAAGGACATGCTGCAGCACTACAACTTCCCGCCGCCGCGCACCTGGCCCGAGCTGGTGGAGCAGGCCAAGACCATTCTCGCCGGAGTCAATGATGCGCAACTGTCCGGCTTTTCCGGCCAGTTCAAGCAGTACGAAGGGCTCGTCTGCAATATGATGGAATACATCGCGAGCCGCGGCGCCGAAGTGTGGGACGAGCAAGCGCTCAAAAGCGCGCTTCATCTCCCTGAGGCGCAGGAGGCGGTGCGATTCGTCCGCGACCGCATCGTGGGCGAGATCTCCCATCGCGGCGTCCTGGCGTACCAGGAGCCGGAGTCGCTTGCGCTCTTTACCCAGGGCAAGGCTATCTTTCACCGCAACTGGCCTTACGCGTGGGAGGAAGCCAACGATCCGAAAAAATCCAAGGTCGCGGGCAAAGTCGGGATGACGACCCTGCCCGCTTTTCCCGGCGGCAAGAGCGCGTCCACGCTCGGCGGATGGCAGTTGGGCATCAGCCGGTTTTCTCGAAAGCCGGAGCCGGCCTGGAGATTTATCCGCTTCATGACCAGCGAAGAGACGCAGAAGCGGATCGCTCTCTCCACGGGACGGGGGCTCGCGCGCAAGGCCGTTTATCGTGACGCGGAGATATTGAAGAAGTACCCGCATTTCCAGACGCAGTTCGAAACATCCATGCAGGCGGTGCCCCGGCCGCGGACTCCGGTTTACGTGCCGCTCTCCAATATCATGCAGCGCTACTTCAGCTCGGCCATTGCCGTGCGCGATTCGAACGTTGATAAACTCGCGCGGCTCGCGTCGAGGGACATGGACCGCGTGTTGGATCTCCTGCGTGAGAGAGCGCGCCCATGAGAGCCCGCAGCAACCCCGCGCTCTGGTATATTCTCCCGAGTTTTTTATTCGTCGCGGTCTTTTCCCTGTATCCGATCTTTGCCTCGGTGCGCTTGAGCTTCTACCGATTGATTCTCACGCTCCCCTGGCTCGGAGAAAAATTCGTCGGCCTGGAGAACTATCGGGACCTCGCGACCGACCCGGTCGCGCTTCACTCGCTTACGATCACGCTGATTTTCGTCGCTGCGACATCGATCATGGAAGTGATCATCGGCCTCGGCATGGCTTTGGTTTTGAACGAATCGTTCCGCGGCCGCGGGCTGCTGCGCGCCATCGTACTCGTTCCCTGGGCGATTCCCACCGTGGTGTCGTCGCAGATGTGGCGTTTTATCTTCAACGACCGCTACGGCATGTTCAATTTCTTGCTCTTCGGCGACAAAACTCAGCTCTATCTCGCGCCGCTGGCGGACACGCTGCTGGCGCCGATCGCGATCATCATCAGCGATGTCTGGAAAACCAGCGCGTTTGCGGCGCTGATCGTTCTCGCCGGCCTGCAGACCATCCCGGACGAACTTTACGAGGCCGCAGACATCGACGGCGCGACCGCCTGGCAGAAATTCCGCCGCGTCACGCTGCCGCTGGTGAGACCGGCGCTGCTGTTGGCGCTCCTATTCAGAACGATCGACGGCTTCAAGGTCTTCGATCTCGTTTTCGTGATGACCCAGGGGGGGCCGGCCGACGCGACCAACGTGCTGCAATTTTACGGCTACAAAAAAACGTTCGCCGAGGGGATGATCGGCTACGGCTCGGCGATTTCGGTCGGCGTGTTTCTCTTCTCCCTCGCCCTCGCCCTAGGCTATATCCGCCTGCTCGGCGCGCGCATCCTGGAAAAGAGCGGGGCAAAATGAAGAAACTGCTTTTCTCTCTTTGCGTGACTGCGATCGCGGCTTTCAGTCTAGTTCCATTCCTCTGGTTCGTCCTCACCTCGTGGAAGAGCCCGGCCCAGATCACCGCGATCCCGCCCGAGCTCGTTCCCGACTTTCACTGGGGCTTCTATCGCTCGGCGCTGGAGAGCTACGGCCTTCTCGGATACATCCGCAACAGCGCCATCGTCGCGAGCGCCACCACGTGCGTCAGCATCGCCATCGGCTCTCTGGCGGCTTACGCGCTCACCCGGTTCCATTCCGCCTGGCTGAGATTTTATCTCATGCTCCTCCTCTGCATCTCGATGTTTCCGCAGATCGCGATCGCCGGACCGGTGTGGAGAATTCTCAACGCCCTCGGCTGGCTCAACACGTATCAGGGCATCGTCGCGGCCTACATCCCGCTCACCCTGCCGCTCGCGATATGGATTCTCACCACGTTTTTCAAGGAGCTGCCCTACGAGATCGAAGAGGCCGCGCTGGTGGACGGGTGCACGCGGCTCCAGGCGTTATGGAAGGTGGTCTTCCCGTTGGCCGCGCCGGGAATTTTTACCGCGTCGATCCTCGTGTTCATCTTCGCCTGGAACGAATTTTTCTTCGCCTTGATCGTTCTCACCTCCCCCGGGCTTCAGACGCTGCCGGTGGGCATCGCTCTTTTTCCCGGCGAATACACCATGCCGTGGGGTGAGATCGCCGCGGCTTCAACTATCGCGACATTGCCGCTGATTATGCTGACCCTGCTCTTTCAGCGGCGGATCATCCGCGGCTTGTCCGCCGGAGCGGTGAAGGGGTAAAGGATGAGGGATGAAGGATAAAACAGAATTGCTTCACCACGAAGAGCACGAAGTACACGAAGGGTTCGGATATTCGACCTTCCATTCTTATGCTTAAATTGATTTTCTTCGTGACCTTCGTGTCCTTCGTGGTGAATAGTTCTCTACGGGAAACCCGGAAAAGCCAAAACAGATAAGGAGATGGTAGATCGCTTCGCTATCGGTAAATAAACTCTCGAAGTCCTTCGGCGCCGGGAAAGTTCTCGACGATATCAGCTTCGAAGTCGCCGACGGAGAGTTCTGTATTCTTCTCGGACCTTCGGGCTGCGGCAAGACGACGCTCCTCAGAGCCGTCGCCGGATTGGAGGAAGCCGAGGGCGGAAGCATCATCATTGGCGACAAGCGCGTGGACTCCCTTCCGCCGCGCGAGCGCGACGTCGCCTTCGTTTTTCAAAACTACGCGCTTTATCCTCATCTGAACGTCTTTGAGAATCTGGCTTTCTCCCTCAGGCTTCGCCGGCTGCCGCAAGAAAGGATCCGCCGCCAGGTCGAAGAGGCCGCAAAATTGCTGGAGATCGGCGAGCTGCTAGCGCGGAAGCCCCAGGAGCTGAGCGGCGGCCAGAGACAAAGAGTTGCCGTCGGACGCGCCATCGTGCGCGAGCCGAAGATTTTTCTTTTCGACGAGCCGCTGTCCAATCTCGACGCCGCGCTTCGCGCCAGTATGCGCGTCGAACTCGCGCGCCTGCACCAGCGGCTTCGCGCGACGATCCTCTACGTCACGCACGATCAAGCCGAGGCCATGACGCTGGCGGACAAAATCATTATTCTTGACAAGGGGACCATCCAGCAGATCGGCCCACCGTCGGAGATTTATCAACGGCCCGTGAATACCTTCGTCGCGACCTTCGTCGGCAGCCCGCAGATGAATCTGATCGAGGGAAATGTCGACGACCGCGGTATTTTTACCAGCGCCGGCTGTAAAATCGATCTCTCCCCTGTTCTCGGCCAGCGTTGCGTAGAGTATGCCGGCAAGCCTTTAACGGTCGGCATCCGCCCCGAAGATCTCCAACCCGCCGCCTCCGACGGCGCATTCATCGAGGGCGAAGTAGAAATCGTGGAAGACCTCGGCTCCGACAAATTCGTCCATCTCACGTGCGGTAACCGTCAGTTGATCTCCCGTCTGCCGCCTAACGTTTCCATAAGTCGAGGCGTCACCCTCCGCCTCACTGCCGATCCGAAAAAACTGCATCTGTTTCACCACGGGAGACGGGTCGGGTAGACCGTCCGGCTGTCTTGCTCAATTCCTTCTATAATCTCGCCTTGCCTTCATTCGAGAATCTCGCATAAACTCCACAGAAACGCTGCGGGAGCGAAGGCGGAACACCGGCTTGGCCAACACTCTCTGCGCAAAAGGATCGACACTTGGGTTGCACCGAAGGAATTCCGTCCGACAGCAAACAAATCGGGAGGC
Organism: uncultured Syntrophobacteraceae bacterium; assembly: GCA_964404195.1. Lineage (GTDB taxonomy): Bacteria > Desulfobacterota > Binatia > UBA9968 > UBA9968 > JAJPJQ01. Next base: position 44,008 of record CAYOJC010000003.1, on the reverse strand, counting down.
TTTAAATCAAACTCTATAGGAGGATCAACAATGGGCGGTTTGAATTTACCAACAGATAATCTTTACAAGTTCATGGCAATAGCAGGTGTAAGCATTGCGTTCTTTAGCATTTATCTGATGTTTACGAGAACAGAACAGGGGACTGTTAGGGTGGACCAATTGGCAAGAGAGTCGACGCTCTTATCAGAAGAAGAGAACCAGGTAGAGCTCGCGTGGGAAAAACTAAAGGACAAGAAGGGACCGAGGGCTCGGTCCCTAGAAGATGCTCGCAATGAAATTAAGAAGCGTAAGGCTCGAATGCATGAAGATACCCAAGCCGCTCTGCGGTTCGCGGCGCTTAATTTATGGCTTGTTAAAGAGCTGCGCGTAGTCAGTTGGGTTGGCTTCTTTCTGGCTATCGTCGGTTTTTGCCTGTGGTATTTCCGCGTCCAAAAATATCTAGATATCGCAATCAGAAACCAAAAGCTGCCATGATGCCATTGTTGTGACGATTGGACGACTAGATCGGACCAAAAGCCTACTCAATTATAGGTAGTTTTCTCAATACCTCTAGTGCGCTATCGGATTCCTCCGTCTTGAGCTTCCCTGTACTTCTATTTAGAAATCGACCGTAAAGCTTTCCCGTTCTTCGCCTGAACTCAACCTCGGTCATCTGAAATCGACTAGCGAACCAATACTTTCTTTCTTCGGGATCAGCTTCTATTATTCTGACCAATTGAAGACCTTCGTTATTTAGATCATGGAAGCCATAGCCTAAAAAACAGATGCAGTGAGCCTTCTGAAGCAGCTCTATCGCTGCGGTAAAGTTCGGGTTGCCTGCTGGATCTTCATGAATAATTTTCAAGCGTTGTAAAATTTGAATCAGATCATCATACGAGTGCTTGGGCTTATTGTACGGATACTCTATAAATTTGTCATCGCCTAGACCGCCGTGAATGTGAACAAAGCGGATACGAGACAATTCCTCCAGCACCTCATTGTTGTTGTATCCATGGAGAGCCCTAAGCCGGAGAAAAAAATAACGCTCAAGAGAGCGATCATAGTTGAAGGTGACAAATGAAACCTGATTTTCTCCAAAATGGCCCTTCTCTGCTATCATTTCTCTCCATAGGTAATGGTACCAGGGGACCCGCCCAGGGACGTACTCGCGACCCCACCGGGACAAGCGCGCCAGTGGAGCATCTACTTCTAGTCCCGCCAGCTGCATCGCAATCGCAAGCTTACCGATTCCAAGAAGCTTAGGACGGTAGCGAAGAAAAGTGTCTATTGAGGGAGGATCGGATTGATCGAGATCCTGGCCGAACTGCTGCACCTCCTCATTTTTGAAACCAGCATGATTGAAAATGTCGGGTGTTGGCTTGGACAGGGTTTTTCCAACCAGTTCATGCATTAGCTCCTCACCGCTGGGAAAGTCATACGGCATACTACAACCAGCGCCAAGGACGAATACAGTTTGCCGCGTAAACATCGGCACATTCTGCCAATGTTCCTCTGGTAAAGGCAAGTGCATGCCGCACCGGAATGAAAAACATGGGCCGAGCTTCCCCCGACCTCTTGCCGCTCGGAAGGTCGAAAAGTCGAAAAGGGAACGTTGTTGATTAAGTCGAGTTTCTCGTAATTGGAGTTGTAACTGGTTGGAAAAGGCGGCTCACCGACATGCCGCAACTCAGGGTGGATGGACTTCCGATGGCAGAGGTGGCAAGACAGATAGGGGTTTTGACGTCAGGGATCTCGAAGATCCTCAGCAGTAAGTCAAACTAGTCAACAACGTCCCCCTCTACTCCTCCGGCATGAAGTCCCAGAGCGGCTTTCTAAAATTCATCATTCGTTTTGGGTATCTCGCCAAGGGCGCGGTTTATCTCGCCGTTGGGTTGCTGGCCCTGCAGGTCGCAGTTGGTTTCGGCGGCGAAACGGGTGACATAAAAGGAGCTCTCGAGGAAATCGGCCGGCGCCCATTCGGGAGAACGCTTCTGGTAGTCCTCGCCGTCGGCTTGCTGCACTATTCGGCGTGGAAGTTCGTGGAGGCGTTCAAGGACCCAGAAAACGTCGGCAAAGGCCTCCGGGTGTTTTACGGTGCCAGCGGTCTCCTCCATATCTATCTCGCATACATCGCGGCGGGGGCAGTCCTGTCGGGGCTCGGCGTGACGGCCGTCGGGAAGAGCGGGGATCAATCCGCGCAGTCGGGGACGAGCTGGCTGATGTCGCAGGGGTTCGGACGCTGGCTGGTTGGGGCCGTGGGCGTGGTGGCCTTTGGGATCAGCTTCAGTCAGCTCCTGGTGGGCTACCGGGCGAAGTTCCGCGAGAAACTCGCGCTGCGCGACATGCATGCTTGGGAAAAGATTGCGGTGATTACTCTCGGCCGGATGGGCTTTGGCGCGCGGGCTTTGCTGATCGCACTTGTCGGCCTTTCTCTCGTGCAAGCGGCCGTAAATTCCGATTCCGATATCGCGGGCGGCATGGCAAACGCGCTTGCGACTCTTATGGAACAACCTTTCGGCCCGTGGCTGCTCGGCGCCGCCGCCGCTGGTTTGATTGCCCACGGCTTATTCACCTGGGCCATGATGCGTTACCGCGATCTGGGCGGGGATGGATGAGGGGGCGATCTATCGCTCGCATTTCCGCAGAAAATGCTGGTGAGGCGCGCCGCGGTCCAGTGGGTCCGCACCCTTGAGAGCCGGATCAATGAACTATCGCGCCGCCAGCAGCGGGGTATCGAATACTCTGACGAAGAGGGTTCGCAGCAAGCTGCTGGCAAGGAACCCCCAGCGATTCAAATTTCCCCAAGTCCTCCCGCGGGCGCTACCGGCGCCAACGAGAATATCCCCAGCCCCCACCACCGAGCAAAAACAACACTACAATAACGATCAATACAGTATCCATAGTCTCTCCTTTATTTGGGTTGTCTATTCTTAACTCTGACATTACGCTGACTCAGGAGGGATTGCTGTCCAATACGGGACGGTCTAGAAAAAAATTGTCGTGCGGGTTGCGCGACCGCACTATAGAGGAATTTAGGGGACGTTGTTGATTAAGTTGATTTTCTAGGGAATTGGAGTCGTATCTGTTTGGAAAAGGCGGCTCACCGACATGCCGCAACTCAGGTTGCAGATTACCCGCCGCTTGGTTGAAGGGGATGAAATTCCGATGGCAGAGGTGGCACAACGATAGGGGTTTCTACGTTAGGGATCTCAAGGATCCTCAGCAGTAAGTCCACTTAGTCAACAACGTCCCCTATCTACGCTTTGACCGGGCAGACAATCATTCATCCAGTCACCCACCTGGCCCATGGCGTGGTTCGGATAACAGGAGCAAGGCCAGTTGCACAACGGCATCGCCGTAGAGACGCAACCCTCAGGATAGATCAAAGGCTCAAGTGAAGCCCGAGACCCAGGTACTGAATCGCTCTTCCGTAGAACTGTCCGTTGGGCGAGCGCCCGTTAAAGTACTGGATAAGAAGCTGCAGGCGTCGGTCAAGCACCTGCGGGCTGGCAAACTCCACTCCGGCGCGGAGCGAAACGTCGGCGCGCCAATGACCTTCTTGTCTGTTTTGCAAATCAAGACCCGCGATCGGTGTTACCAAGCCTCCGAAATAAGTCCACGGGCTTCTGAATTCGGCGCCGATCTGGGTAGACCAGAGTTTGAGATCCGCGGGGTCCTGGTCGAAAAGGACCCCGCCCCCCCCATAGAGGCGCAGCGTTCTTCCAAAATCGTAGGACAATTTTAGGTCAACGCCCTCATAGCTGAGATTATTAGTACCCGCCCGCAGCTGGAACTGGTCGCCAAGGTGAGAACTCTGGTGCACCAGGCGCGAGAAAAGAGAGAAATTTCCGACACGATAGCTCCCGAACAAGCCCACGAAGAAGGTCGAATCGATCAAGTCGAGCGACTTGGAATCGAGATCGAAAATGGAAAATACCGCCGCCTGTAGCCCCGTCTCCCATTGGCCTCCGAAGGGACCATTACTTCTATACAGGGCGATGCTTTCACCAAAGTTGGCAGAGCCGACGTTTTTGAGCTCCTTGTCTCCAAGATAATTCCGGTAGGCAAGGGAGAAATGGGGCCAGCGGGGATCCGCAATGAGAGGCTTGAAGAGTTGACTCGGAGGAAGAAAGCCGGCTGGCAACTTCTCATCGATTGTCGTCGTGGTTCGGGCCGGCGGTTGCGTCCCCGCTAGATCCTTAGGATCGGCGATGTCAATCCGCAGAACACCGGGAATGCCGGAAAGTGCGGCGACCAACTTTTCACGCTCGGGAGCCGAAAGGTTCCCGGAGGAAATGGTAATCACGCCGTCCTTCACGCTCAGATCGCGCCCCGCGAGCCGCATTTCCCGCTCGACAACGGCGGTAGCATAACCCGCGATATAGTCGTCTCGCGCAGGCGCCGCCGAGGCAGACGCCGCAAAGCCTGGAGAAACATCACAAACAAACACCGTGAGGAAAACCAATTGAAGCCAACGGATCAGCGTACGCATTTCAAGCCTCCTATCTTATCGATTTCAGGCAAGCCGGAGCCTGCCGGGAAATAGGATGGATTATAAAGAAAATCATAGCCAAAGAACAGAACGGTGGTCAAGTCGTGCCCACCATCTCCGACAATTCTTCATGGGAAACGGTCCGGAGTTTGTGGGTAAAGCGCTGGACTGTTGGGCTTACGGACGCAAGGTAAAGCTTGAGCCCATTGAGCCGGGTAAGCCAGTGCAGAATGCTTTCATTGAAAGCTTCAATGGTAAACTTCGGGAGGGAGAATCAGGGTCAGAGTACTTTTTCATTACTGAGGCATAACTACTAAGTGAGTCAGTCAGTACATCCCAATCAACGATTTCATAACATGCCGCAACTCAGGTTGCAGATTACCCGCCGCTTGGTTGAAGAGGATGGACTTCCGATGGTAGAGGTGGCACGACAGATAGGGGTTTTGACGTCAGGGATCTCGAAGATCATCAGCAGTAAGTCAAACTAGTCAACAACGTCCCCCTCTACTCACCAGTGGGACCACAGCAACAACATGATCAGGCAGGACCAGTGCAGGATCAGACAGGGCAGCAGGCTCTCCGAGCGCTCTCGCGCCATGCCGGAGCTGATTCCAAAGAGAAAAGCGCCGGCGCCGGTCAAAACCACGCCGTGAGAGAAAAAGGGAAGAAACGGCGGCAGCGACCAGAGAGCATAGAGCGCGCTCGAGATCATGACCGGCCGGGAGAGGAACCAGCGGCCGCCGGTGTGCTGGGTAGGAAAACGCTGCGCGAGCGTGCCGTGCACCAGCCCGCGGAACAACGTTTCGGCTGCGATCGGAAAGATGAGCGCGACGGCAAGTTCGGTCCAGTGACGGCCGAGCAACGACCGGAGGCTCGTAACCGGAGCCGCAAAGATCCAGGCGCCTCCCGCCAACCCACCCAGCAGCGCTCCGGGAACCAGAACCAGCCAGTTGAGTCCGGCGGGTAAGCGAAACCCAAAGAGCTTCGGACGGCTTCGAACAATAACGAGAGCGAGCACGCCGGTGAGCGCGCTGAGCACGGCCGCAAAGCTCCCCGCTTGATCCTGGAAGTATTCCTCGACCGAGTCTGTCGGATCGCGAAGCCATCCGATAGAATAAATGACCATGATCGCGACGGCCATGACGGCAGCGCTTTCCAGCAGCACCGCGGCCAGAGTAGCCAGCCGCTGCGCCGTTGTCGGCTTGCGATACGCCTGGGCGAGGGTATCGGCGATCTGCTGGGACGTCAATGACGTTCCCGTCGCACGCGGCGAGCCGCCGATCTCTCCTGAGCCACCCCAGCGGTTGCCCGAGCGCCGGCTTCCCACGGCCGGATCGATCAGATTGAGGCGCTCGTAGGCGCTCTCAAGCGTCTCCGGGAGAAATACGTCAACCTGGCGCAAGGTGTAGGTGCTGGGATCCTTTTGCAGGATGATGACGCCGAGGCGCTTCCCGTGGAGCCGGCGCAGGTGCGGCTCGATTTCGTAGATCCCCGCCTCCCCCCGGCAGACTATCGCCAACTGACTCCCGCCGATCTCGACGCGCGCCAGCTCTTCGATTTCGAGCACGCCTTCGAAATGATGCGAGGAATAGACCATCGCGTCGATGGCGCGCAAGACGTCGGCCGTGTATTCGAGGAAGTCGATCTCCTGCCATTTCCCTTCTTTCTTCAGGGCAACTTCGTTGCTCCGAAGCTGTTCCAGGTCGGCGAGGACCGCTTCCCGCAGTTCCGGAGGAAACGCGCACAGCTCCCGCATCTCCAGGCCGTGAGCATCGATGACGCCTTCAAGGCGCACCAGCGGCATGATCTGCGTGCGGATTTCCGGATCGGCGTCGTTCAATCGCATATGGTTGAGCAGCACCCAGATTGCGAGAACGGTGTCGAGGTCGGGATCGTTGGCGTAGACGGTCCAGTCTCTTCGTTGGAGATCGACGCCCTTGCGCACCACGACCATGGCCTGCTCGCACGTGGCCAGAGTGAAAGAGCGGACGCAGCCTTCATGGTGGTCGAGATTGAAGAGACCCTTTTCGACGTCGAAAAACGGTCCCCCTTCAGCCGCCCCATCGAGATAGATGGTCCCAGGCGGCGCCTTGCGGGCGGCGCCGGCGGGCACGGTCGCGCCCCGCTCCACGCGCACGGCCATGGTGGGCGACTCACTGCAAATCAGTTCGCGCTCTTCGCCTTTTTTGCGGACCGAGTAGCGATCGGGAAGCTCGCCGGCAACCTCTCGTCCCGAACGATTCTCATTCATCTGCGTCCGGTTGTCACGACTGCCGGGAGAGTCTACGCCGGGAGGTTTTTCTTGGGGCACGGCCATCGGGAACTCCAGATTGCTCCAACGATCACCTACAGCCCGCGCTCGGAGTGGAAGAACCCGTTCGGGAGAGCGCGCTGATTTCGAAGCGCTATTTTGGGAAGAGTATCGAATAACGAACTGTTAAGTCAACCTGATCATGTGTTCATCACCCTATTCATCCCGCCACTTTTTTAGATCGGTGCAATTCCAGGTATATCTTCTCTGCGGCGAGTGGCAGGCTCGTCAATCGAACGCCAGTTGCATTGAAGACGGCGTTTCCAACAGATGGAGGGCTGTTTGAGTCTCTTCGGACCGAACAACCCTCGCCTACAAGGCGAGGGGTTTCCACCATCTCCGATGGGGACACTAAAATCCCTCAATTCAAGCGATTTCCATGAAGCGACGAGCTACAGGCGAGTAAAAAGGAAGATGGTGTGAAAGTTTTACTCTGGGGTAAACAACCCAGGCGCGTCAACTCTGCAAACGAGCGGCGGCGGCGCGATCTACAAACCAAACCAGCCTTCCGTTTAGAGGATGGATCTGTCGTGCGGGAAAATTCTTTGAAGACTCCCGCTGCAGCACGTCCTTGAGAATACCCGTCTTATTCTCTCCAGCGACGAGGAAAAATATATTAGCGGCGTGATTCAATACCGGCAAAGTCAAAGTAACGCGATGACTCTTCAATTTCTCTACATAAGTCGCCACCGCCAGACGCCTTGTCTCCTGCAGCGCCTCGCTGCCGGGAAACAGCGACGCGGTATGCCCGTCGTCGCCTAGGCCGAGAAAAATCAAATCGAAGCGCGGCCAATCGGAGCCCGAGAGCCGAAAGAAATCTCGAATCGTCCGCTCGTATCCGGCGGCGGCGGCTTCCGGCGCCAGCTCGCCTTCGAGGCGATGAATATTCTTTTCCGGGACCGGCGCTTTGGAGAGAAGAGTTTCGAACGCCATGCGGTAGTTGCTGTCCGGATGGTCCGGCAGCACACAGCGCTCGTCGCCCCAGAATAAATGGACGCGATCCCACGGAACTTGCGATTGGAATTCGGCGCCCGCAAGCAAAGAGTAGAGCGCTCTCGGAGTCGAACCGCCGGATAGCGCGACGACAAAACGCCCGGCCGTGGCGCTACGTTCATTGGCCAGGCGGACAAATTCCTCCGCCGCCTGTGCGCTAAGCTCGGAGATATCTTTGCAGACGATGCGTTCGAAATCTTTCATCAGGATGTAGGGGCGGTTCGCGAACCGCCCCTACCCATGATTTCCGCGCCGTAGGCGGCCGCGCCTCGGAGCGCCGCTTCGTCGTTCAGAATGATGTGCACCGGCACCCGCGCGAGCAATTCCGCATAGCGCCCCTTGGCGGCAAAGGCACGCATGAACTCGCCGTCGGTCAACTTGGTCAAGATTTTGGGCGCGATGCCGCCGCCGACGTAAATCCCGCCGAGCGCTTTCGCCCGGAGCGCGAGGTTCCCCGCCTCGGCGCCGTAGGCGGAGACGAACAGGTCCAACGCCTGGACGCAAATTTCCGCTTCCTTCGCCAGAGCCGCCTCTGAAATGACGGCGCCCTGATCTCCGGACTCAAGCCGCTCTCGCAGCCAGCCGGGCTCGCGGCAACGTCCGGAGTCTTTGAGGAAATTATAGATGTTAAATATCCCCGGCCCGGAAATAACCCGCTCATAGCTGACGTGCTCGAAGCCCGCGATCAAATAAGAGAGCAGCTCGATCTCCAGCGCAGTTCTCGGCGCGAAATCCGCGTGGCCGCCTTCCGACGCCAGCGGACGATAACCGCCGCCGTCCCAATAAAGGATCGACTCGCCGAGTCCGGTGCCCGCGGCGATGAGCGCCTTCGTGGCTTGAGGGTGGACCTTGCCGGCACTCAAGGTGAGAAATTCGCCGGCGTCCAGCGTCGCGACGCCGTAACCGGTCGCCTCGAGATCGTTGATCAACGCGACGGAGTCCAGATCGAGGCAGCGCGCAATTTCGCGCGCGTCGAGAAACCACGGCAGGTTGGGAGTCTTGCTCGTGCCGTCGATCACGGGACCCGCCACTCCGAAAGACGCGGCGCTAATCGGGTCCGCCGCCTGCGCGCGGAATTCGCGCAGGACGGCTTCGAGCGAGAGATAATCTTTGCTGGGAAAACTTTTTTTGACCGTGGAGACTAACTTGTCGCCTTGAATGGAGTACAGCGCCAGTTTGGTCTTGGTACCGCCGATGTCGCCAGCGAGGATCATGACTAACCGATTGGAGTACTGGAGTGATGGAGTATTGGAAAAAAGGGGTCACGGAGTAATCGGCTTAAACAACACTCCACGACTCCAATACTCCAACACTCCATTCTAAAGCCTGCGCCACGCATGTCCGTCCTTCTGGATAAACGCGTCCGCTTCACTGGGACCCGCGCCGCCCGCCTTGTAGCCGGCAAAATTCTCGCCGCGCTTCTCTTGCCACGCTTTGAGAAGCGGCGTGAGAATACCCCACGCCAGCTCGACCCAGTCCTGGCGGATAAAAAGCGTCGAATCCCCGCGGATGCAATCCAGCAGCAAGGTCTCGTAGGCGTCGGGCGACGCCGCGCCAAACGCGGCTTCGTAATCAAAGTTCAAGCAGAGCGAGCTCACGCAAATGTCCGGACCGGGCGGCTTGACCTCGAAAGTGAGCGAAATTCCCTCGTCGGGCTGAATGCGCAGGCACAGCACGTTGGAATTCAATTGCTCGACCGAGCAGGACTTGAAAAGCAGCATGGGCGGCTGCTTGAAGTGAATCGCGATTTCCGTGACTCGCTTGGCGAGCCGCTTGCCCGAGCGGAGATAAAATGGCACGCCTTCCCACCGCCAGTTGTCGATGGAGAGCTTCAGCGCCGCGTAGGTCTCCGTCATCGAATGCGGATCGACGCCGCTCTCTTCCCGGTAGCTCGCCGCTTTTTTTCCCGCCACGACGCCCGACTCGTACTGCCCGCGGACGGCGATTTTCTCGCTATCCGCCTGAGCGATCGGCCGGATCGCCCGCAGGACTTTCGCCTTTTCGTCCCGCACCGGGTCCGCCGCGAAGGCGACCGGCGGCTCCATCGCCGACAGGCAGAGAAGCTGCAAGAGATGGTTCTGAAACATGTCCCGAATCACGCCGGCCCGTTCGTAATACCGACCCCGGCTTTCCACGCCTACGGTTTCGGCGGCCGTGATTTGCACGTAGTCCACGTAACGCCGGTTCCAGATCGGCTCGAAGACCGCGTTGCCGAAGCGAAAGACCAAAATATTCCGCACCGTCTCTTTTCCCAGGTAATGATCGATGCGGTAAACCTGACTCTCGTCAAAGGCTTCGTGCACCTCGCGATTGAGCTCCCGCGCCGTCTCGAGATCGGCGCCGAAAGGCTTCTCGATCACGACGCGCGTCCACCTGCCATCGTGTGCGTGCCGGCCCGCCAGGCCGGCGGCGGCGATTTGCTGAATCACGGGCCCATACTGATCGGGAGGAGTCGCCAGGTAGAGAATCCTCCTGCCGCCGGTTGAATACTTTTTCTCCAGATGGGCCAACGAGTCTTTCAGCCGCAGATAACTTTCCGGCTCGCGGTGATTGGCCGAAAGATAGTAGAGATTGGCGGCGAATTTGTCCCAACCCTTCGGGTCCCTCAATCCTCCGCGCCCGAATTCGCCGACGGCGTCTCGTATCTTGCGGCGAAATTCTTCATGGCTCATTTCACTGCGCGCCGTGCCGATCACCACGAATCCTTCCGGCAAGCGGGAATCCAGCGACAAACTGTAAAGCGCGGGAATGAGTTTGCGCTTGGTCAGGTCGCCGCTCGCGCCGAAGATCACCAGCGCGCACGACGGCAGGCTTTCCGTTCCGTTCGACTTAACCGATTCCACGGTCGATCCGGATTCCACGCTCAATCCTTTTTCAGCGCATGGCCGCCGAACTCGTGGCGCATCATGGCGAGAAGCTTGTCGGCGAAAGAGTCCGGGTCGCGCGAGCGGAACCGCTCAAGCAGCGACAGCGTGATGACCGGCGCCGAGACCTCGAGGTCCACTGCCTCGGACACCGTCCAGCGGCCCTCGCCGGAATCCTCCACGTAGGGCTTGATGCCGCGCAGTCCCGGGTTTTCCGCCAGGCCGGCGGCAATCAAGTCCAACAGCCACGAGCGAACCACGCTGCCGTGACGCCAGATCTCGGCGATTTGATCGAGGTCGAGCTTGAAATCGGTTTTGGCCTCCATGAGAGCAAACCCCTCGGCGAAGGCCTGCATCAATCCGTACTCGATGCCGTTGTGAACCATCTTGACGAAGTGGCCCGCGCCGCACGGTCCGACGCGTCCCCAACCTTTATCCGGCGCCGGGGCCAGCGACTGAAAAATCGGCTTCAGCCGCTCGACAACCTCTTCGTCGCCCCCCACCATAAGACTGTAGCCTTCCTTGAGACCCCAGATGCCGCCGCTGGTTCCTACATCTATATAATGTAGCCCCGCTTCTCTGAGCGCCGCCGCCCGGCGGAGCGTATCCTTATAATAGCTGTTGCCGCCGTCCACGATCGCGTCGCCGGAGTTCAGCTCGGGAACGAGCGCCTGAATCGTTTGTTCGACCGGGTCGCCGGCAGGGACCATCAGCCACACGACCCGCGGCGGCTTAAGCGCCGCGGCCATGGCTTTTAGAGAATCGGCCCCGGCGGCGCCTTTCCTCACGACGCTTTCGACGGCCTGCCAACTACGATCGTAGCTCACCACGCGGTGACCGGCGCCGAGAAGGCGCTCGGTCATGTTGGCGCCCATGCGCCCCAGACCGATCATTCCCAATTCCATCTACCCTCCAGAGTTTCTAGTTTCGGGTTTGAGGTTTCGCGTTCAATTTCCCTCACCCTCGCCCTCTCCCAGAGGGAGAGGGATGGGGTGAGGGTGCTTACTGATGCTGATGCACCAGCTCCGCCAACTGTCGCAATCCGCCTTCCACGTCGCCGCCCAAGTTCACTCTCAGCACCCGGCGCTTTCTCTGCTTGAGCGCGGTAAAATCTCCCAGCGCCTGCGCCCGAATCAAAGAGCCGAAAGTATAGTCGGTCTCGGGCACGGGCAAATCTTCCGCCGGCTCGTCCACGATCTGAAGAATCAGAACCGAGTTCGGGCCGCCTTTATGCAATTGTCCCGTCGAGTGGAGAAAGCGCGGCCCGTATCCCAACGTCGTCGCGAGCTTGAGACGGTCGCGCAGGGAAACGCAGATTTCCCTGAGCGCGGCCGTATGCTCCGCGGTCGGGGAGAGATAGGCCTGCAGCACGAGATAGTCGCGCTCTTTCTTTTGCGCCAGCCACGAAGAGACGGCTTGGCGCAAGGCGGACGGGTCGGCGGCCGCCGCTTCGTCTTTCACAGGCGCGCTTTCCGCGCCGGTTTTGCCCATGGCTTGTTGCGCCAGGTCTTTGGCGAGCTGGACATCCGGCTGATTGAACGGATGGATGCCCAGGGCCGAGCCCGCCGCCGCCACCGCGACTTCCCAGCGGAATAATTCCTGGCCGAGATCTATTTTTTCGCCGAGCTCGATTTTAATCATGGGGTGGCCGGCCGATTCGAGACCCGCCACTTTCCGATCCAGCTCCGCGTTGTCGTCGTTATCCAGCCGCAAGTAAACGAACAAACGGTCCGCGCCATATTTGTCCGCCGATGCCAGCGGCTCATCGGCGACGGGGACGATCCCCTTCTTGTTCTTGCCGGTGCTTTCGGCGATCAACTGCTCGATCCACGAAGGCAAGGCCGCCAGCGAAGGCGAGGTGAGGAAGGTGATTTTGTCACGCTTTGCCAGCGTCAGCTCGCCCAAAGCCGCGCCCAGAACCAGCGCGGGATTGTCGGACTCGCACGCGGCGGGAGACGCCGCCTGGCTCATGATGCGCGCGCGGTCGAGAAGCGCGTCCATGTCGACGCCGGCGAGCGCCGCCGGGACCAGGCCGAAAACCGTCAACGCCGAATAGCGTCCGCCGACGTCCTCCGGCGCGTTGAACACGGCGCGAAACTTTCTCTTGCGCCCGAGCTTCTCGAGCGGCGTTCCCGGATCGGTGATGGCGACGAAATGTCCGCCGACCTCGCCCTTGGCTTGAGCGAGCTTATGCCAGAAGTAATAGAAAAAGGAATTGGTCTCCGTGGTCGTGCCGGACTTGCTGGACACGAGAAAGAGCGTGCGCGCCAAGTCGATTCTTTTTTCCACCGCCCGGACCGCCGCGGGATGCGTGCTGTCCAGCACCAGCAGCTCCGGATATCCGGAGCCGTTGCCGAACGTGCGCTGGAAAACTTCGGGCGCCAGGCTCGAGCCGCCCATTCCCAAGAGCACGACGTGGCGAAATCCGTCGGACTTCGCCTTGTCCGCGAACGCGCGGAGTTCGCCTACGCGGCTCCGCATCGACTCCGGCAGCGCAAGCCAGCCCAACCGGTCCGTAAGCTCCGGGAGCGGATCGGCCGACCAGAGAGTCGGATCTTTCTGCCACAGCCGGGCGGAAAATTTGGCGGCTTCCCAAGCCTTGAGCCGCTTATTGACGCGCGCCTGATGTTTTCCCAGGCGAAGATCCAGGCGGCTCAGTGCAGCGCCTTGCGATGCACCGAATGGTGACCCCTCGACAGGCTCGGGACTAAAGGCTGTCGAGGGGGCCTGCCCTGAGCCATGAGGCTCTCGAATGGTCGAAGGGGCCATCGCGGCGCGTTTTTTTTCCAGCGCCGCCATCAAATCGTCGAACGACTTGACGAAGGCGGCGACGCCGTCGTCCTGAAGCTTCTTCCCGGCTTCCTCCGGGTCGATGCCCAGCCGTGAAAGTTGGGCCAGCGCGGATCTCGCCTCGTCCAACTTTTCTTTGACCGTCGCGCCGGGCACGCGGCCATGGTCCCGGAAGGCGTCGATCGTCGCCGGAGGCAACGTGTTGATCGTCTCCGGGCCGATGAGATTTTCCACGTAGAGAATATCGGAATAGCTCGGGTTCTTCGTTCCCGTGCTCGCCCACAGAGGGCGCTGCACGCGCGCGCCGCGGCTCCGCAGCGCGGCGAATCCTTCGCCGTGAAAAATTTCTTCGAAGCGGCGGTAGACGGCTTTGGAATTGGCAACGGCGATTTTGCCGCGCAGCACCAGCGCCTCGGGCGTGCCGAGCTTTTCAAGCATGCCGTCCACCAGCGTGTCCACGCGGCTGACGAAGAACGAAGCGACCGAAGAAATCTTTGCCGGCTCGGCGGCGCGCCCGAGCCCCTGAATATACGCGCGCGCCACGGCCTCGTAGTGGCTCATCGAGAACATGAGCGTGATATTGACGTTGACGCCGTCGGCCGTAAGCGCTTCGATCGCCGGGATACCCGCCGGCGTGGCCGGGACTTTGATCATCACGTTCGGCCGGTCGACTTCCGCTTTGAGCCGTCGCGCTTCGGCGATCGTGCCCTGGGTGTCGTGCGCGAGATGCGGCGAGACCTCGATACTCACGAAGCCGTCGGCGCCTCCCGTCTCGTCGTAGACGGGCCTGAGGACGTCCGCCGCGGCGCGGATGTCCTCCATCACGAGCCGCTCGCAAATCTTTCCGGTTTCGGCTTTAGGATTTTCGGCAAGCGCGGCGCGGATCGTCTCGTCGTAATCCGCGCTGTGGGCGATCGCTTTTTCGAAAATCGTCGGATTACTCGTCACGCCGCGCATGCCGTCTTCTTGGACTAGCCTTTTGAGCCCGCCGCTCTGAATCAAATTGCGGTGAATGTAATCGAGCCAGATCGCTTGGCCGTACTTCTGTAGCTCTTTCAAAGGATTCATCCTGCTTGTCTCTCCCCTAACTGTTTCTCAGATGCGGGCGCGATAAATCGCGCCCCTACATCGTTTATTTCTTCTCCAAGCGCGCGATCTTCTCCAGCCGCCGGCGGTGGCGCTCCGCGCCGGAAAAAGTCGCGGCGAGAAAATGGTGCGCCAGCTCACGCGCCAGCGCCGGGCCGATCACGCGCGCGCCCAGCACCAGCACGTTCATGTCGTCGTGCTCGACGCCCTGGTGCGCGGAGTATGTGTCATGGCAGAGCCCGGCGCGAATGCCGCTAATTTTGTTCGCCGCAACGCTGGCGCCCACGCCGCTGCCGCAGACGAGCAGGCCGCGCTCGGCGCGCCCTTCCGTAATCGCTTTTCCCACAGCCTCGGCGTAATCGGGATAGTCAACGGGCTCGGTATTGTTCGTGCCGAGATCGAGCACGTCGTGCTTCAAGGTCTTCAGATAATCCACGAGATCCTGCTTGAGAGAAAATCCCGCGTGGTCCGCGCCGATCGCTACGCGCATGGTCAAACTCCTACGACGTTTCGGAACCCACATGTGGGGGCGACCCTGCGTGGTCGCCCAACGAGGGCAGACACGTAGGTCTGCCCCTACACCTATTTCAACAGCGCGAGAGCGCGCTCCATCACATTGTCGACGGTGAAGCCGAATTTCTCCAGCACCACGTTTCCCGGCGCGGAGGCGCCGAAGCGCTCCACGCCAAGCATATCGCCGCCGTCGCCGACGTAGCGATGCCATCCCTGCGGCAGCCCCGCTTCGACCGCGAGCCGCGGGCGAAGCACAGGAGGCAAAACCGAGTCGCGATAATCTTTCGGCTGCTCGTCAAACAGCTCCCAGCTCGGCATCGAGACGACGCGCGCATCGATCTTTCGCTCCAAAAGTTTTTGCCGCGCCGCCACGACGAGGAACAATTCCGATCCCGTGCCGATCAAAACGATGTCGGGCTTGCCGCCCGGTGCGTCGGCCAAAATATAAGCGCCCTTTCTCAGCCCATCGGCGGCGGCGAACTCCTTCCGGTCGAGCGTCGGGACGTTTTGCCGCGACAATATGAGCGCGACCGGACGGTCGCGCGTCTCGACAGCGACGCGCCACGCGGCCGCCGTCTCGTTGGCGTCGCCCGGACGGATGACAACCAGCCGCGGGATCGCGCGCAGCGCCGCCAGATGCTCGACCGGCTGGTGCGTCGGGCCGTCTTCGCCGACGGCGATGCTGTCGTGCGTGAAGACGTAGATTACGCCCAGCTCCATCAGCGCCGCGAGCCGGATCGAGGGGCGCATGTAATCGGCGAACATCAGGAACGTCGAGGCGAACGGGACGATGCCGCCGTGCGCCGCCATGCCGTTCACCGCGGCGCCCATCGCGTGCTCGCGCACGCCGAAGTGAATATTTCGCCCGGTGTAGCTGAAACCTCCGCCCGCCGCGCCCTGGCTCCTGGTGAAATCTCTCTGCGGGCTTTCAAAATCGCCGAGGTCTTTGAGCGCGGTGTGCGTCGATGGATTCAAGTCGGCGGACCCGCCGATCAACGACGGCAACTTCGGCGCGATCGCGGCGAGAACTTTGCCCGACGCGAAGCGCGTCGCCATACCTTTAGCGTCGGCGGGAAATTGTGGGACCGCCGCGTCCCAGCCCGGCGGCAATGCGCCGCGCAGAATTTGTTCCAATTCTTTGGCGAGATCGGGAAATTTTTGTGCATAGGAGGAGAATTTCTCCTGCCATTCCGCTTCCGCCCGCGCTCCTTTATGGACCGCCTCGCGAAACTGTTTCAGCGCCTCTTCCGGCACGACGAACGGCTCGTTCGTCCAGCCGAGTTTTTTCCTCGTCGCCGCGACTTCTTCCTTGCCCAGCGGCGCGCCGTGCGCCTCGAAGCTGTCCTGCTTTCCCGGCGAGCCGTAGCCGATGTGCGTGCGCAGCAAAATCAGCGAGGGCCGTCCCGTCTCCACGCGTGCGGCGCCGAGCGCCTTGTCGATCGCATTCAGATCGTTGCCGTCCGCCACCGCCTGCGTGTGCCAGCCGTAAGCGTCGAAGCGCTGCGCCACGTCTTCGGTAAACGTCAGGTCCGCCGAGGCGGCGAGCGTGATGCGGTTGTTATCGTAAAGATAGATCAACTTGCCGAGTCTCAGATGTCCGGCGAGGCTGGCCGCCTCGGCGGCGACGCCTTCCATCAAATCGCCGTCGCTCACGATCGCGTAAGTAAAATGGTTGAAGATCTCGAAGCCCGGCCGGTTGTAGCGCGCCGCGAGATACGCCTCGGCGATCGCCATGCCGACGCCGTTGCCGAAACCCTGGCCCAACGGGCCCGTCGTAACTTCCACTCCGGGCGTCATCCCGCGCTCGGGGTGGCCAGGCGTGCGGCTCTCCCACTGGCGGAAATTTTTGATCTCTTCGAGCGGCAGATCGTAGCCGGTCAAATGGAGCATGCTATAGATGAGCATCGAGCCGTGGCCCGCGGAGAGAACGAAGCGGTCGCGGTCGGGCCACGCGGGATTCCGCGGGTTATGCTTCAGAAACCGCATCCATAATATATACGCCGCCGGCGCCAGCCCCATCGGCGCGCCGGGATGGCCGGAGTTCGCCTTCTCGACGGCGTCGACCGAAAGCATGCGGATCGCGTTGACGCACAACTCGTCTAGTCGGCCCGGCTCACTCACTTCCCATCCTCCCATTCATCCCGCTCAGGATCGCAGAAGCTTACGGCTGGAGTAGAGACAACGCTCGTCCGTCCCTCAAGGACGGTAATCGAAAAACTCGCGACGAAAAATTTAGGCGGGCAGACGACGATGTCCAACAGAAAAACCATATCAAAAGATCGCTGAGAAGCAAGGACCTTGTCGGATTGGAGAAAAACATTGACACCCGCCAAGGGCGCCGGTTTAAATCCAAGTAAATCCTTGCCTGCAAACCTATACCTCGGTTAAACTCAGGTTCCATGGCCGAGCCACCGCCGGAACTTAAACATCTCACCGCGAAGTTCGAACAGAACATCGAATCCTATCGCAATCCCTCCTATGGCGAAGCGGAGGTTCGCATAGAGTTCATCAACCCGCTGTTTGACCTGCTGGGTTGGGATGTCGCGAATAAGGCCGGCCACGCCGAGGCATATAAAGACCTGATCCATGAGGATGCGATCAAGGTCGGAGGCTCTACAAAAGCTCCGGATTATTCTTTTCGCATCGGCGGCGTGCGCAAATTCTTCCTCGAAGCCAAAAAGCCGTCCATAAACGTCAAGGACCTCGCTGATCCGGCCTACCAGTTGCGGCGCTACGCGTGGAGCGCCAAGTTGCCCCTCTCTATTCTAACGAATTTTGCCGAGTTCGCAGTCTACGATTGCCGCGTCGCGCCGAAGGCCGTGGATAAAGCGAGCGTCGGCAGAGTCCTCTATTTTACTTACAACGAATACGAATCGCGTTGGGAAGAGATCGCAAAGGTCTTTTCCAAAGAAGCGATTCTCCAGGGCTCCTTCGACAAGTTCGCCGAGTCCGGCAAAGGCAAGCGAGGGACCTCTCCGGTCGATGCTCAATTCCTGGCGGAGATCGAAAGCTGGCGCGAGGCGCTGGCAAAGAATCTAGCGTTGCGCAATCCGAGACTTAGCGTGCGCGATCTCAACTTTGCAGTCCAACGCACCATCGACCGGATCATTTTTCTTAGGATGTGCGAAGACCGGGGGATCGAGCACTATGCGCAGCTTCAGGCGCTGCTCAACGGCGAGAATATCTACAAAAGGCTTCAGTACCTCTACAATCTAGCGGATGACAAGTATAACTCGGGGCTGTTTCATTTCAGGGAAGAGAAAGACAGGGCTGAAACACCCGACGAACTTACGCTCACGCTCAAGATCGACGACAAGGTGCTGAAAGACATTATCGGCCGCCTTTACTATCCCGAAAGTCCCTACGAGTTCTCTGTCCTTGGCGGCGATATCCTGGGCAACGTTTACGAGCAGTTCCTGGGCAAGGTAATCCGCCTTACTGCCGGCCATCATGCCGTCATAGAGGAAAAGCCCGAGGTCAAAAAAGCCGGCGGCGTTTACTACACCCCTGCTTACATCGTCGAATACATCGTCAAAAACACGGTCGGTAAATTGTGCGAAGGCAAATCACCGAGACAAATAGAAAAGTTCAGAATTTTAGACCCTGCTTGCGGCTCTGGTTCATTCCTCATCGGCGCCTACACTTGTCTTCTGGACTACCACCGAGACTGGTACGTAAAACAAGGGCCGGAAAAACATTCGAAGGTAATCTACCAAGGCGCAGGCGGCCATTGGTATCTGACCACGCAAGAAAAGAAGCGGATTCTTCTCAACAATATTTACGGCGTGGACATCGACAGCCAGGCCGTCGAGGTCACCAAGCTAAGCCTCCTGCTCAAAGTTCTCGAAGGCGAGTCTGAAGAGACGATAGGAAAAACTCTCAAACTCTTCCGCGAGCGCGCCCTGCCCGACCTCGGTAACAACATCAAATGCGGCAACTCCCTCATCGGCCCGGACTTTCACCGAAACAAACAGCTAAGTCTGATCGACGACGAAGAGCGATATCGAGTTAACGTTTTTGACTGGAATTCCGAGTTCCCTGAGATCATGAAAGCCGATGGTTTTGACGCCGTAATCGGCAACCCTCCATATGTCCGCCAAGAATCGCTTTCAGACTTCAAGGAATATTTCGAGAGACATTATGAAGCCTTCGACGGTGTGGCCGATCTCTACGCTTATTTCATGGAGAAAGGACTGAAGCTGCTTCGCCCCGGTGGGCTGTTCAGCATCATCGTGTCCAGCAGCTTCTTGCGAGCTACCTACGGCGAGCCACTCCGCCGCACACTGAAGAAGCACGGTGCCGTTCTGCGCATCGTTGACTTCGGTGGTTTGGCGGTCTTTTCCAATGCTAAAGACACCTACGTCTGCATCCCGCTTCTCGCCAAAGGCGTAAAGCCCGGTCGCGTTGAAGTGTCTAAGGTTGACTCACTAGAGATTCAGAACCTAAGTGATCATGTCGCTGCAAATCACTCCACGATTCCGCACGAACAGCTCTCGCCTGAAGCGTGGTCGCTCAAGTCGGAAGAGGAAACCGCTGTCTTTGCGAAGATAATGAAAGCCGGCAAGCCGCTCGGAGATTATGTGGACCGCAAGATCTTTTACGGAATCAAGACGGGATTAAATGAAGCCTTCATTATCAACAGCGAAACCAAGCAGAAGCTTATTAGACAAGATAAAAAAAGCGTCGAGTTGATCAAGCCGCTCCTTGGCGGAGAGGACATTCGTCGATACATGTTTCACGAATCGGAAGCATGGTTGATATTCACTCGGCGTGGCGTGGATATCGACCGCTATCCCGCGATTCGGAAACATTTAGCACAATGGCGAGAGGACTTGACTCCAAAGAAGGACAAAAATGCTAAGCGAGGCCGCAAGCCAGGTGGCTACCAGTGGTACGAAATTCAGGATGACGTTGCCTACTTCAAGATCTTCGACGGCCCAAAGATCATTTACCCCGATATCGCAAAGGGGCCGCGGTTCTGTATTGATACTGATGGTCATTACCTAGCGAACACCGCCTATTGTTTGGGGGTGGACGACCTCTACCTGCTTGGCCTACTTAACAGCCGACTGTTTTGGTTCGCAATTAGTAACATCAGCATTCCGTTCGGCATCCGCGCCGGCGAGTACCGTTACCGGCTCATTTACCAGTACATGGAGAAAGTTCCGATTCGGGTGCTCAACCTCTCCGACCCAGCCGACAAAGCACGCCATGATAATATAGTCGCACTGGTCGAGCGAATGTTGAATCTCCAGAAGAAATTGGCTGCTGCAAAGAACCCTAACGACAAAACCAACCTCCAGCGCGAGACTGAGGCGACCGATCGGCAGATTGATCAACTCGTCTATAAACTCTATGGATTGACGGAAGAGGAGATTAAGATTGTGGAAGCCGGCAACGGATCGAACTAGAAACCATTATGAGCAGTCATAAGACCCTAAAGCCTAGTGGATCTTTACCCCCACAGCCAGCAGGATACACCTCGACTGATACTGCTGAGGTTGAGGCACTTAATGTCTTTCGTATGGCGCTCGATTCCGCCCAAGTGAAAGCGGACCTGAAAGAGCGGGACAAGTACCCAAACATTGACGGGTATCTCGAATTGGTGGACGACCACGCAATCCCAGTAGGGAAGTTAGAAGTGCAAGTGCGGAAGATTCCGACTGGAGCGACAAAATATCAGTGCCCCACATCGCTGTTTGCCTACACCACTACCACCGCGCTGCCCGTACTATTGGTTTGCGTCGATACAACGAGAGAAATGGTGTACTGGAAACATCTGAAGGGTGAGGACATATTAGGTAAGGAGTCGCAGGACTCAATTTCCATTTCTTTCGAAAACCCAGAGGATGTCGTTTCCTGCAATACCTCGTACTACAACAAGTGGCTATTGATCGCCCGTGACTACTGCGAACGAATCCGCAGGTTTGACGCCTTACAACAGATTGCGCGCAAGGCGACACCGCTAATAGGCCAGAAATCCGAAGAAGTAAAGAAAATACAAATTTTTATTGATGAGTTGAACGGGCTGCTCGATGGTAGTTACGCTTGCCTGAAGCGGGGCTTCTTTCCCGGAGTCTGGAAGATAGGCTTAGGGCTACAAGGATGGTCGGACGAGTGCGTTCAATATCTCCTTTTCGCCATAGAGGAAGGTAGGAATGAGCCCCTGATTAAACAGATCGAGGCTGGATTGGACATTTTACAGATCGATCCCGATATCGGCTTCTATTCCTACTTTGGTAAGAACAGACTGGCGCAATATCCCAAAAACGCTGCCCGCGAGCTTGTCCTCGATCGAATGAAAACACTCATTCGGCTCAATGGCCTATCAATTCGAACGGACATTCTCGCACGGGAGAGCCTGTTCGACTTCATCGACAGCCACCACGAATGTCTCGGTGTCGTGAAACAGAATCTCTACGAAGCACCAGCAATTTACCATGCCTTTCACGAGTATTTTCCGCGGTGGTGCGACGCCGCTCGCAGGATAGTTTCGGACTATCGACTACATATTCCCTACTTCGACCCAGTGCTTGCTCAAGTAATGATAGGCAAGTCCATCGCGGAGAACGTCAATACAGCGGTCAATAACAAGTTACCGTTTTCACCCGTGACTATCGGGTCCTCACAAATTTCCTACCGCCAGATACGTGGCCTCGTTGAGTTCGCACGAGCAACCGGCAAACCGGTTGAAAGGTTATATCGTCGTCCGACCTACCGAGGGACTGGACCCTGGATTTGGAGCGACTACAGCAACGATGATGCTCTGTTCAATGTTCGTGTGATCTTTGAGAACTTCGGTGATGTCTATCGAAGGTTTGTCGAGCTTAACGGAATGGATTACGAGGTACTAAAACCGTTCTCAAACACATCTAAGCTGGTGATCTTCTATGACCCGTCCAAAATTCCAGACAGTGGTACTCCGCGAATTTGGCAATACCAACTCACTTCGAAGGATGAGCCTGTTGGGACACCGTTAGTTCAGGTCTTTCCAGGGACCGGACCTGCAATTAAGAGAGACGGTTCCGGTCACCCAATAGTGGAGCTTGAAGGAAAGTCGTACCGCGTTGAGTCCCATAGCGTGTACGAAGCTAGTTTTGTATTCCAGAGAACGCCGATGCTAACGCTGGTCTACGAAACGCTTGAGAAGAAACTGGACGTGGCTTTAGGCTCCGGGGTGCGGTATTAATTAGAACCAGTTGAGGACCGAGGGAAGAAATACTTTTCGGTTAAACTTGAGATGGTAAATTTACCCGCTCTAGATCAATTTGCAAAAGAAATGCACCGTCAGATGGAAGCGCTCCAACAACAGATTGCCCCTCACATTGAGCGTATTAGTTCAGCAATTAAAGAGATGACAGAGGCATTGCCCGGCGTGCAGGAATATCTCGCAAGACGGGGGTGGTATCTAACGGGCTCGACCCTTCCTGGTGATGTTATACTTTTGGCTAAATTCATCCGTGAAAATCGTCACCAGGAAGCTGAGGAAACCATGCTGTCCTATGCGCGGGAGCGTGTGGACCCGGTGTGCGCGAGGATTTCGGAGAGATGGCCGCGCCGTGCAACAGTCCTGGCGGATGCTCTTCAGGCACACAAAAACGGTCTGTACAGCCTTAGTATACCCGCATTGCTCGCACAGGCGGATGGCATTAGCTCTGAAATTCTAGGTGAAAGTATCTACAGGAGAGAGAAAGGTGCTCCCAAGGTTGCAAAGGTTTTTAAGGCGAGGCTACCAGAATCATATAACCCAGACAGTCTCACGTTCGCCTTTTTTCTTCGTCCCCTGGAACTCCTCTCTAGCATTAGCTACGGCATCGATTATCATGAGCAAACACGCATCCGCGATACTTTGCTCGGCCCGTTGAACCGACACGCCGTAATGCATGGGTATGATACAGAATACTCTTTCGAAGCTAATGGCCTTCGGGTCATTCTGCTATTAGACTACCTTGCCGATGTGGACACAGTTTTTAATAACCCAAAGCCCGAAAATTAGTTAGTGCGGATTGGGGCCTGGCTTTCTAATCTTGCGTTTCCCCCTCGCGCGTCTAACCTCCATTTGGAAATGGAAACTCGACGCTTTGGCTGGGTGAAAACTCCCTAAACTTGGGCTATAGTGGCATTTATAGAGGCGTAGGGGAAGGCAGGTTCCGGCGGGTCAATGACTAAGAGCAAAGAACAAAAGATCATCCAACGGTTTAAGGAAAGGCTCTGAATAAAATCGTCTCCGTTTTCAGTTTTCATTTTTCAGCTTTTTTCTTTCTAGATGAGAGAGCACTATGAAGATCAGCTACGATGAAGAGATCGATGCACTCAGCATCACCTTCAGGCAAACGACCGTGACCACCAAGCATCTGGGCGAAGGAATTGCCGCAGATTACGACGCCGAAGGGCAGTTGGCTGGTATCGAGATTTTAGATGCCATCAGGCGTTTTGGAGGGAAAGAAACTCTCCATCAGGTCGTCATGTCGTTCGCCAATGTTCTGGCCACGTCGTTCGACCGGTTCCAGGCCGAACAAAAACTCAGGGAATCGCGGCCTCGATACGAGGACCTGGTCGAGTCCATCGAGGGCATCGTGTGGGAAGCCGACGCGCAAACTTTCCAGGCCACCTTTGTAAGCCACCAGGCGGAACGCATCCTGGGATTTCCGGTTGCTCTGTGGATTCAGGAGCCGCATTTTTGGCTTCACCGCGTCTATCCGCAGGATCGCCGTTGGGTGACGGATTACTGCAAAAAAGCCACTCGGGAGATGCGCCCCTTCGAATTGGAATACCGGATGATGGCCGCCGACGGCCGGGTCGTCTGGATAAGAAATATCGTGACCGTGGTCGCGGAAAACCAGCGGCCGGCGAAGCTTCGAGGCGTCTGCTTCGACATCACCGAGCACCGGAGGATGGAAAGGAAGATTTCCGAGATCAGCGAGCGCGAGCGCCAGAAAATCGGCCAGGACCTGCACGACGAGCTGAGCCAATTCCTGACGGGGATCGCGTGCATCAGCACGAGCCTGGCGCAGGAGCTGGAGGGGAAATCCCTGCGCGAAGCCGCGACCGCGACGCAGATCTCCGACCTGACGAACCAGGCGATCAAGCAGACGCGCTCGCTCGCTCGAGGGCTTTACCCCGTGGAGCTACAGGCCAACGGACTGCTTTCAGCGCTCCAGGAGCTGGCCGTCAACGCGGAGACTTTCTTCGGGATATCGTGCCAGTTGAAGTGCGAACCCGCCCTTTCTACTCCGGCGGACGATATTTCCATCCACCTTTACCGGATCGCTCAAGAGGCGATCGACAACGCCGTCCGCCACGGCAAAGCCAAGCACGTTTGGCTGCGGCTCTGGGACCAAAATGGGATCGGCATCATGTCGGTGACCGACGACGGCGCCGGCATCTCCCCACAGCCGCGGGACAATCCGGGCATGGGGCTCCGCATCATGAAGTATCGGGCCGAGATGATCGGGGGGATTCTGCAAATTCGCAAAGCGCATACTCGCGGGACGATCGTAGAATGCTCGTTCCACAGCAGGGCGGGCCGGGAGGGCAAGGTCGATGGCGAAAGCGACGGCACGGCCTTCCACCGCGTCACAAAAAAAATTCATTCTGTTAGTCGATGACCATCCGATCGTGATCGAGGGGCTGAAACAGCTCATCGAGCAGCAGTCGGATTTGATGGTCTGCGGCGCGCTCGCGGACGGTAGAGCTGTCATCTCGGCCGGAGCCGTCATCTCCGCGGGAGCGCCCTCACTTTTCGGCGGCGCTTCCGAAGACGACGGCGCCGAGCGAGCCGCGTTCACCTGCGAAGCCGGCAGCGCCGGCCTCACAATGGACGGGCCTACGAGTGGAGATATAATATTCATGAGTGTGGAATTACCGAGAGACTACGAAGCAGTTCCCATGCCATGCTGGAAGGTGCTGAAGACGAAGATTTTCGGATCTTTGTTGGAAAGACCGTCGTCCGCGACCGGCAATTCGTGCCGACAGCGGCAAAAGATGCCTAATTTTCTGGACGGACAATTGCGATGGCCAGCGCCTGATAGCCACCAAGGTAAAACCCCGCCACCCCCGCGTTCGAGAGCCCGATAGACATGTTCCGCTTTCGTATGCGGGAGGTCGACGATCCACGAAGAACATAGATTGGTCAGAGGAGGAACCCGGTCGAGGCTTAGGACATCATAGTCGTAATCCAGCAGCTCGTGGATCACGTGCTGCCCAGATTGCCCGCTGCCGCCGGTGACGACGATTCAATGAGACATAAGTTAACATGCTAGTGCGGGATCTGTAACTTACGGTGTGGACGGGGAGTAAGGCCCTGCCACTTTCCTTTTTCATCTCGTATTAGTTTACTTTTTTCTCGCTTCTGGTGTAATTCAAGTCGTCGCCAAGATTGTGCTAATAGAGCGTGTTGATATATTCGGAATTTTTTGTGCTCCTCTTCCTGCTGGGCAACAGTGAGTGAGTTTCGTTTCTGCCAATAGCTCTCCGGTGGCTCGATCCATGTTCTCTCTCTGAACTTTTTCCACCAACGTTGATTCCGCTTGACCATGTTCCGTGCGTAGCGGGAGAGTGACTGACCTTTTTTATTTTTCTTTGTCGGAGGCTGTAGTCGAGGGAATCGCTTGATGATTATTTGACCAACGACATCCCACCGCGGTTCTCCATGTTCCTGACGAAAATATGAGGCCAGATCCTCAGCTCAGCAAGCGGCGGGAAGCTCATGATGCCTTCCGCCCTCCTCAAGCCAAAGACCTCTCACGAATTCCGCCAGGTAAAAATGTCCGCTGACGGAGAATCGACCGTCGCCAAGGATAAGTGGATGAAGTCCGGCTGCGGTCTTTTGCACCAGCTCGATGGCCGCCAATAGTTTTTTACGTTGTCGCGGGTCGGACAGAGCACAATATACATGGTTCACCCTTACCCAGACTCTAAGAGCCTCCGCAATCAACTGGGCTAATCCTCTGCAATTCGATGAACCTTTACACAGCTCGATGTCTCGCTCGCAGGCCTTCCGAATCCAATGGGGATTGACATCCATGTTACGATTGAGGGGATTTTTACTCCCGCTGTTTTTTCGGTGGTTGTTGCTCCCCAGATTTCCTTTCATGTGCTTCATTTTTATCACATCATGGGCGCCATGAGAAAGAAAATTTCACTACCAACAGCTCTAGGAAGGACACACTGTCACTGCGCCGACTGCGCACAGAGTGCGTGATATCGCAGTTGCGGCTGTTACCACCGAGGTGCTGCCGAGGATCGCGTCCTGGATTTTCAGATTGAATAGGAGGGTGCGATGATTACGAGATTGATTTTTAAGAGTGGACTTGGAATCTGTATTGTAGAAATCCTGGCGCCACCATGGGTCTTTATCGCCTTGATTCGAATACTGGTAGTTGTTCTCGTTTTGTCCCTGTCCTTGTTTAAACTACTGAAGTGATACGAAAGTTGTATTCGTTGATATTATCTTCGAGTTTTGTGGTAAAGTCGGCGTCGTGACAGGTGAGCAACTCTCTCTCATCTTCGGTGGTATCCAAGCACTTGTAGCACTTCTCGTCTTTTTTGGGATCGATGCTCGTATTCTTAAAGGTATCGGCATCCGAACGTTCGCCGAGGTTACCAAACGAGAGAAATTTTTGCTTCTGCTTATAATGGGTTCTTTGGCATTCTCCGGTTATGCTGTTTTTCGCTCATTCCAAAGGCCAGTCGATCAAGATCCTACTGACATTACCCCGATTGTTGTCGAATGGGGTGTAATGGAGGATGCTCGACGGATTCGTGTTGCTGTTGACGGACGCCGTCTAATATCATCAAGCCCACGCTACAAGGTTGCTGCGGTTTGCTACCTTTATACAGGCCTCGTTGATGTGCTTGATCTCGACGAATTACAAAAGAGCGTCACCTACGATATTAGGAACGAACGGATGAACATAGGAATCCCGCTGAACGATAAATTTACCAAAAAGATTAAAGAAGGAATGACCGGCACCATTTATGTTATTCTCTTAGTTCCCGCACAAATTCGCACAGATCAGTTTACCACGTTGCGTCAAGCTTACGCGTTAGGCGTTAAAAAAATACAGGCCGTTCGGGGACCGCCTTGAGTTTAATTTATTATCCACACTTTACAGGATCCCATCTTCCATGAGCTTCATGTTTGAAAATTTGGAGGTATATCAGAGAGCGGTCGACTTGGCCGAAAAAATCGCTGCACTCACTGAATCCTTTCCGACGAGAGGTCATCAGCACCTTATCGATCAACTGCGAAGAGCGTCGCTGTCCGTATCCCTGAACATTGCCGAAGGAAACGGAAGGTGGCATCCGAAGGACAGGAAAAACTTTTGGTGGATCGCCCGTGGGTCTGTTTTCGAGTGCGTACCCGTGCTGGAGCTTTGTAAACGGCAAAAGCTGATAACCGAGGAGAAGTGCGCGGATTTGAAGACAGAGCTGGAGATTCTATCTAAGATGCTTACGGCGCTGATTAAGAATACGGATAGGCGGGATGGGCAGACGTGAGAAAAGAACAGCGCCCCACAACCGGGGCATGAACAATAGAACAGTAGAACAGTGGACCGCATTGTCGCTCCTCCCGCCCATTGCTCCACTCATCCACTGCTCCAATGCTCTAAATTTTTTGCGGAGCAAAAAATTTGGGCCCACCTGGATTCGAACCAGGGACCGACCGGTTATGAGCCGGTAGCTCTAACCAGGCTGAGCTATGGGCCCGCAAAGAATTTTGGATTTTCGATATTGGATTTTAGATTTTCAGAGGGTCGCAGTTTCACGTGCGCATTGCAAGAGTACCTTTTAGCTTTCCATGAAGCTCTTGAGCCGCTTGCTGCGGCTCGGATGGCGCAGCTTGCGCAGCGCCTTGGCTTCGATCTGGCGGATGCGCTCGCGCGTGACGGTGAACTTCTGCCCGACCTCTTCCAGCGTGTGGTCGGACTTCTCGCCGATGCCGAATCTCATGCGCAGCACCTGCTCTTCGCGCGGCGTCAACGTCGCGAGGACTTTGCGCGTCTGCTCCTGCAAATTGATATTAATGACGGCGTCGGACGGCGTCATGATCCGCTTGTCTTCGATAAAATCTCCCAAGTGACTGTCTTCCTCTTCGCCGACGGGCGTCTCGAGCGAAATCGGCTCCTTGGCAATCTTCAGCACCTTGCGCACTTTGTCCAGAGGAATTTCCATCTTGGAAGCGATCTCCTCGGGCGTCGGCTCGCGGCCGATCTCCTGGACTAAATAGCGCGAGGTGCGGATCAGCTTGTTGATCGTCTCGATCATGTGGACCGGGATACGGATCGTGCGCGCCTGGTCGGCGATCGCGCGCGTGATTGCCTGGCGTATCCACCAGGTCGCGTAGGTGGAAAATTTATATCCCCGCTGATACTCGAACTTGTCGACGGCCTTCATCAGCCCGATGTTTCCCTCTTGAATCAGGTCGAGGAACTGGAGCCCGCGGTTAGTGTATTTTTTGGCGATGCTCACGACGAGACGGAGATTGGCCTCGATCAGCTCCTTCTTGGCGATGTTGGCCCGGATCTCTCCGTCGATGATCGAGCGCACGCGCCGGCGGATTTCCTCGGCCGGCATCTCGATATCTTTTTCGACCTTGCGCACTTCGCGCCGCGAGTTGCGGATCGCCTCCACCATGTGCTCGATCGCGTCGTGGCCCATCTTGAGGGCGCCGATCGCCTTCTGCCATGCCTTTTTCCGGCCATTGCTGGGAACGATCTCCATAATCTGCTTCGTGCCCTTGCCCGTCCTGCGCTCGAACTCCGCAATCCTGCGGTCCATCGCGCGGACCTGGTCCATCGCCCTTTTGAGCCCCTCGACGATTGCCTCTGTTTGCCGCCGGTTCAACTGCAGCGCCTGCAGCGCGGCAAAAATTTTCTCCTGAAATTTGCCCAGCGCCTCTTCAAAGACTTTGCGCTTGCGCCCCGAGAGGCTCTTGCCGGCAAGCTTGTTCTTGATTTTTTCTCTTTCTCTCGCCAGACGGCGTAGCTTGCCGATCTGATCGAGGAGCCGCTTCTCGTGCACCTCTTCCTCTTCCAGATATTCCGGCTCCTCCTCGCCTTCTTCCTTGATGATCTCCCGCACCCGGATCTCGTGCTCCGCGAGCTTCTGGCCGAGATCGAGAACGTAGCGCAGCGCGAGCGGGCTGGAGAGGACCTCCACGAGGACCTGCTTTTCTCCATGTTCGATCTTCTTGGCGATCTCGACCTCGCCCTCGCGGCTGAGGAGCGAAACCGTTCCCATCTCCCGGAGATACATCCTGACCGGGTCGCCGGTCTTGCCGGTAATGTCCCCATCCACCTCGACTTCGACCTCTTTCTCCTCCTCCTCTTCCTCCGCAAGCTCCTCGGCCTGGCCCGCCAGACTCACTCTTTGATTGGAATCGACGACTTCGATGTCCATCTCGCCGAAGAGCGACATGACGTCGTCGATCTGATCCGGCGACACGATGTCGGCCGGGAGCATGTCGTTGACCTCGTCATAGGTGAGATAGCCCTTCTCCTTGCCGAGGTCGATCAGTTTCTTGACCTCTTTGATATCCTTATTCTGGACGACCGGATCGGAGACGGATTTCTCCTTCTCGTGACCGCCCGGCTCCCGAGTCTGGACTCGGCTTACTGTCGGGCTAATTATCGCTCTCTTCGGACGACCTCTTGCCATTCGATCATCCTTTCCTTTTTGGTCTTCTCATCCTTTTTTTCTTCCGCGACGCGTATCGCTCGCCCGAGATCTTGCCCCAGACTCCGCCGATGACGCTTGCGTAGATAAGCGAGCAGGTCACCCATCATTTTCTCAGCCTCATCTTCGGCGACCGTCTCCGCTTTTAAAATCAAGCTGGCGATCTGAGATGCTCGTTCGGGGGAAAATCTCTCGACGATGCCGGCCCCATCGACTGTGTCCCGCTTCCGCCACTCGGAGAGAATCGCCTGAAGAATCTCGTTCCATTGAGGGCTGACCAACCGCTCTAACTCCGCTTCCTGCTCCACACGCTGTATCATCGAGGGAAACCGGAGCATGAGCCCAATCAGCGACTGTTCCGCCGTGTCCTTTCCGGCATCCGACGTCGCCGTCTTCACTGGCGACGCAGGAGCGGCCGCTTGCCGCCCATCGGCCCCAGAACGAAGCGCCTTGCGCAGTAAATCCTCACGAACGCCGAGATCAATGGCCCGCCTGACCAGCAGATCGGCCTCGAAGGGATTGCGCACTTTCGCCAGCACCCGGCTGATCTCCTGGGCGATTTGGCTCTTTCCCTCGAGACTTCGCCCGTAGCGTTCTTCTAACCAGTTAAAATAGAAATCTGCAAGAGGAACCGCCTTACCGAGAAGGTCCTCAAACGCCTCTTTCCCCTTGGAGCGGACAAAGGTGTCCGGGTCTTCTTCTTTAGGCAACCGGGCACCGCGCCCCAGCAGGCCGCCCTCGATAAAAATCTCAAAGCTCCGGGCCGCCGCTTTTTGTCCCGCCTCGTCGCCGTCGAACAGGGCGACGATGTTTTTCGTGTAGCGCCCGAGCATGCGGACGTGCTCCGGCGTCAGCGCGGTTCCCAGCGTCGCCACCGCGTCGGTGACGCCGAATTGCGCCAGGGCGACGACGTCGAGGTATCCTTCCACGACGATGACACGGTCGCTTCCTCGAATCGTCTCCTTGGCCTGAGACAAACCGTACAGCGTTGCGCTCTTGTGAAACAGCGGCGTCTCGGCCGAGTTGAGGTACTTGGGCATGCCCGGTCCGATGACTCTGCCGCCGAAGCCGACGATTTTAGCCGCGGCGTCGGCGATCGGGAACATGAGCCGGCCGAAGAATTTTTCTCCGTAGCGCTCTTCTCCCCGATCGCTCAAAAGCCCCAGGCGCGTCGCGTCTTTCAGAGACAGTCCTTCTCTTTTTAAAAACGCCGCCAGCCCCTGGCCCGCCTGCGGCGCGTAGCCGAGATGAAAACGCCGCGCCGTCGGCTCATCGACGCCGCGCGACTTGAGATATTCGAGCGCGCGCCTGCCCTCGCCATTGCCGAACAGGATCTCATGAAAATAGGCCGCGGCCCTCTCGTTCAGCCGGTAAAGCGACTCTCTTTGCTCCGCGTCTCTTCTCGCTCCCGGATTCTGAAGCCGCTCGACCACGATCCCGTAACGCTTGCCGACGCGCTCCACCGCCTCGGGGAAGCTCAGTTGGTCGTACTGCATCAGAAAATGGAAAACGCTGCCTCCCGCGCCGCAGCCGAAGCAGTGAAAAATTCCTTTTTCTTCGTTGACGGTGAAAGACGGAGTCTTTTCGGAGTGAAACGGGCAGAGGCCGAGATGGTTGCGGCCGGCTTTCTTGAGCGTCAGGAAATCCGAGATCACTTCCACGATGGAAGCGCGATCGCGGATCTGGAGGATCTTTTCTTCCGGAATCATGGGGCGCGTTTAGAAATATTCAAAGCCGTTTCCGCTCCCCGGCCCGCGATTCTTTCGGCTCCAGCAGCCTGGCCTTGCTCAACCGGACGAGTTCCTCGGCCAGTTGAATGAACACCGGAACAAGGTACGAATGGCCGATGTTCTCCTTCGCCTTTCCCGAAACCAGCGGCGTCGAGGTCAGAAAAAAAATCGCCAGGGCCATGATCGCCGCTCCCTTTCCCGTTCCCACCACGATGCCCCCGATCCGATTGATCCCTTGAAGGAAAGTAAGCGAAGCCGTGCGATGAAGAAGCCAACCGATCAAATTTAAGCTGAAATAGGTCAAAAAGAAAAGGGCCACAAACGTGATGGCCCTTAAAAAAATGAAGGAGAATTTCCAGCTCTCCGCCCACTGCGCGGCGATGGGCTGCTCGTAGCGCACCGCCACCATCAATCCGACGAAAAGTCCCAATAGAGAAAACGCCTCGCGGAAAAATCCTTTGAAGTATCCTCGCAACGCAAAAAGCGCGAGCAGGACAAGCAGGATCGCATCGACGATATTCACCGTACGTCCAACAGTGACGACGATCGCGCGGCATCCGGGTCAAGAGGTTCGCGCGTTACGTTCCGCTCAATATCTCTTTGGCCAGCTCGCTCACTCGCTTGCCGTCGCTGCGGCCCGTAACTTTGGGCATGAGCTGCTTCATGACCCGGCCCAGGTCCTGGACGCCTTTCGCTCCGACCTCGTCAATGGAACTCAAGATCAGCGCGCGGACCTCTTCCTCGCTCAGCGCTTCGGGCAGAAAGCGGCGCAGGACCGCGAGCTCCGCCTCCTCCTGCTGCAAGAGATCGGTCCTTCCCCCTTTGCGAAAGAACTCGATCGACTCTTGCCGCTGCTTGCAAAGCGTGGCCACGGTCTTGAGAATCTCATCCGTGCTGAGCTCCCGGCGCTGCTTGATTTCTTCGTTATGGAGAGCCGACAACAAAAGCCGGAGGGTGGACAGAACGACGCGATCGCCGCTCTTCATGGCGGCTTTCATCCCGTCCTGAATTTCAGATTTGAGTCCCACTCTCGTGACGCAGCGCCCGCTAGAGTTTAAAAATAGTGGCTCCGCGCGCGGCGCAAGGCTCTCTTTTTTGCCGCGATCGCCTTCTTCTTGCGCTTGACGCTGGGTTTCTCGTAGTGCTCTCGCTTGCGCAGCTCGGCCAGAATACCGGCCTTCTCGCACAGTTTTTTAAAGCGCCGAATGGCGCTCTCGATGGACTCGTTATCTCGAACTCGTATTCCCGTCATAGTGTATGGATCACCCCCCACTCCCACCGCAACCACCGCCTCTTCCCAACTCAACGATTTTATCCGATTCGCATTCCAAGTCAAGCTAAAGAGCGCCAACTTGACGCGATTTCCCGACCCATGTACGATGG
This sequence comes from uncultured Syntrophobacteraceae bacterium, assembly GCA_964404195.1. Lineage (GTDB taxonomy): Bacteria > Desulfobacterota > Binatia > UBA9968 > UBA9968 > JAJPJQ01. The sequence goes on along the minus strand of CAYOJC010000003.1, from coordinate 11,188 downwards.
GCCGCATCGTTTCACACGTGAACCTCCCGCTTGCAAAAATATCCTTCCGCTCCGGCGCGCCGGCATTTCTCATCCTATCGCTGCTTGCTATTTTTTGCCGGGCGAGTCTCGCCGCCGACGATTCCACGGAGTCGTTCACGCTTCAGAACGGGCTGCGCGTCGGCGTGCGCCGGGAATCCTTCGCGCCCTTGGCCGCTCTCCAGCTCTGGGTCGAAGCCGGCAGCGCGAATGAAAGCGCGGAGGAAATCGGCGTGGCCCACCTGCTGGAACACGTTCTCTTCCGCGGCTCGGCCGGGAGCGGCGCCGGAAAAATCGCCGCGCAGGTGGAGAAGCTGGGCGGAACGATCAACGGCTTTACCTCGCGCGACCATACGGTCTATCACATGGTTTTGCCGGCCGCGCGCGCCGCGGGCGGCCTCGCGGCCCTCGCCGAGATCGTACAGTTGCCCCGCCTCGATAAGGCTCTGCTGGAAAAAGAGGCGCAGGTGGTGCAGGCGGAGTGGAAACAGGGCGAGGACAGCCCCCGCGCGCAATTGACCAACGCCCTTTTCAGCATGGCCTACCGCGTCCATCCGTACGGCCGGTCCATAATCGGCACTCTGGAGAATTTGCATCGCATCACTCCGGAGATCGTGAGCGGCTTTTATCGCCGCTGGTACACGGCCAAGAACATGATTCTAATCGCGACCGGAGATTTTTCGACCGACAGGCTCAAAGAAGATATCCAGGGGATTTTTGCGGCGTTGCCGGCGGGCGCGCCTCCGGAGCGGCGTCTTCCCGCGGAGCCGGTCCAAGATCGACCGCGGCTCAACGTTCTCCGAGGACCGGTCACGCAATCCCGCTTGATGATCGGCTTTCCCATACCGGCCGCAAGCGATAAAGAATCTCCGGCGCTGGATCTCCTGGCGTTTATTTTGGGCCGCGGGGAAAGTTCCCGTTTCGCGGAGAAAATCAAAGTCTCCCGCGGGCTGGTGAATTCGATCTCGGCTTCGACTTTCTCGACCAAGGACCCCGGCCTGTTCATCGTCGAGGCGCAAGTCGAAGCGAATAAGCTGATGGATGCGATAGCGGCGATTCTCCAGGAGATCTACCGCCTGCGCCGCGAACGGGTCGCTCCCTGGGAACTCGACCGCGCCCACACAAATTTTGAGCGCGCCCTGGTTCGAGCCAGGGAAACTTTGGACGGCCAAGCGCGCCAGTTGGGAAATTTCGCTTCGATTTATCGCGACGCCGATTATGCGGAAGAATATCTGAAAAACCTGCGCCGGTTCGATGCGGAGAGTTTGAGGACCGTGGCGCAAAGTTTTTTCAAGACCGAAGCCTTGTCGGTAGCCTTATTGGTTCCCGAGGGAACCGCCGACGTTCCCGACGCCGGAAAGATCGCCGCTTTGAGCCGCTCTTTGGAACCACCGGCGCCGATGACCCAACCGCAAGATGGAGTTCTTGCGGCCACGTTGGACAACGGCCTTAGAATCGTTATCGAGGAAGATCACCGCCTGCCCGTCGTCGCCGTGCACGCGGGAGTGATCGGCGGACTGGCGGTCGAGAATGAGAGGAGCAACGGCATCGGTCATTTCATCGCCCAGATGCTGACCCAGGGGACGCCACAGTGGTCGTCGCCGCAGTTGATCCGCGCCGTCGAAGAGATGGGAGGAACTTTAAGCGGATGGTCGGGAAACAGCACGGTCGGCCTCAGCGGGACGTTCCCGAGCCGGCACGCGGAAACCGCGATGGAGATATTCTTGGACGCCCTGCTTCATCCGGCATTTCCGGAACGGGAGCTGGAGAAAAAACGGCAAGAGATCCTGCTCCACATCGGGAATCGCGAAGAGCGGGGACGCGACCGCGCCCTGCGCTTTTTTTACCAAACTCTCCTCGTCGATCATCCTTACCGTCTCGACCCGTCCGGACAGAGAGAGCCGGTGATGCGCTTTCGCCGGGAAGATCTCGTGGCGCAGTACCAAAAATTATTTTCGCCCGAGCGGATGGTCGTGAGCGTGGTGGGAGACGTCGAGGGTGAAAACATTTTACGCTATCTGCGGACGAGGCTTGCGCCGCTCCGGCGGAACGGCGCGACCCTCGATCTGCCGCCGGCCGAGAACGGCCGGCGCGAGCTGCGCGCGGCGAAAAGAACGAGCAAAACCGCCCAGACCCAGGTGGTCATGGGCTTTCAGGCACCCGCCAAAGGAGCGGCGGGCTATTTCACGATGAAAGTGATCGAGGCGATTCTTTCGCGCATCGGCGGCCGGCTTTTCGTCGATCTCCGAGACCAACAGGGCCTCGCGTACTCCGTGGGCGCTTTTTCACTGGACGATCCGCTGCAAGGCGCGTTCGGCGTTTACGCCGCCACGGACCCGGCAAACGTGGAGAAAATCAAGCAAGAAATGCTGGCGGCGCTCAAGCGGCTGCGCGAGGAAGAAGTTCTCCCCGACGAATTCGAGCGGGCGAAAAATTATTTGATCGGACAATACCGGATCGACCGGCAGACCCCCGCCGCCAAAGCCGCCGATCTGGCCGACAACGAGCTGTTCGGCTTCGGCGCGGACTATTCGAAGCGCTACCAGCTAGAAATTCAGAAAGTCAGCGCGGTCGATATTCTTAAATTCGCTTACCGCTATCTGCCGCCCGACGGCTACGCGCTGGCGGTCGTGGGGCCGTAAAAACGAAACTTCACTTCCTCTTCTGCCTGATCTTCCAAAACTTCTCGGGAAAATCGGAGATGATCCCGTCCACGCCGAGGGCGAGGAATTTTTCCATCTCGCGCAGGTCGTTGACGGTCCACACCAAAGTTTTGAGGCCGAGCTCCGCCGCGCGCTCCAGCACCGGCGGCGTGGCCAATTCTTTCTGGATGTGCAGCGACTCGGCGCCGATCTCTCGCGCCAGTTGAAACGGGTTCTCTTTGATTTCCTTGCCGTGGAGAATTCCGATTCGGGAGTCCGGACCCAATTCGCGTATGCGCCGGAGCACTCGATAATCGAATGATGAGATAACGCAGCGCTCCAAATAATCGTAGTGGCTCAAGATAAAGAGCAGCTTGAGCTCGATTCCCGAAGCGATCTGCCGGTTGGACTTGATATCCACATTGATCTCGACCTTGCCGCCCAGGATCTGCAAGACCTCTTCGAGAGTGAGAATCCGCTCGCCTTTGAACGACTTCTTGAACCAGGCGCCGACGTCGAGCTTCTTGAGCTCGCTCAGAGTTTTTCCCCGAACGAAACCTTTCGCGCGCGCGGTGCGCTGGAGCCGCTCGTCGTGAATGACGACGATGGCGCCGTCCTTCGAGAGCTGACAATCGACCTCGACCATCTCCACACCGGCCTCGAGCGCCTTCTCCAGCGCGATCCGGGTGTTCTCCGGGTACGAGCCGGAGCTGCCGCGGTGCGCTACTCGGATAAAAGAAACCATGATTCAATCGCTCTTCCGGAGATAAATAAAAAATTCCTTGTTGCCTTTCGGCCCCACGAGCGGCGACTCGGCGACGCCGATCACTTCGAGGTCGAGCGCGCCCGCCGCTTGTTTGATTTCTTCGATCACTCTCCCGTGTTCCTCGGGCCGGCGCACGACGCCGCCTTTTCCAACCTTACCCTTGCCTACCTCGAACTGCGGTTTAATCAAGGCTACGATCTCGCCCTTCGAGATGAGGAGGCTTCGAACTTGCGGCAGGACCAAACGGAGGGAGATGAAAGAGACGTCGATCGCGGCAAACTCAGGAGGTTTGGGAAGCCGGCCGGCTTCGAGATAACGAATGTTCGTTTTTTCCAGGACGACGACCCGCGGATCGTTTCTGAGTTTCCAGTCGAGCTGACCGTAGCCTACGTCCACCGCGTAGACGCGGCGGGCGCCGAAGGCGAGCAGACAGTCGGTAAAGCCGCCGGTCGAAGCGCCCGCGTCGAGGACAATCTTGTCTTTGACGTCGATGCGAAAATGTCTGAGAGCTCCTTCCAGCTTGACGCCGCCGCGGCTCGCGTAGGGAAGAGCCTTGCCTCTCAGCCGGATCGGAGAATCCGCATCGATCAAGCTGCCGGCTTTGGCGAACGGCCGATCGTCGACCAGAACCTCGCCCGCGAGAATCCGCCGGCGCCCTTCTTCGCGGCTGGCGACCAGCCCGCGCTCGACCAGCAGCTTATCTAACCGCTCCCTCTTTCCCATCCCTCCTTTTTTTTCTTCTTCTCTCCCCGGACCAAGCGGAGAGCCGCCTGCGCGATGGCATCCTTGTCGATGCCGCAAATTTTTCTCAGCTCATCCTGCGTCCCGTGGGGAATGAAGCGGTCCGGAACGCCCAGGCGCCGCAGGCTGACTCCCGTCATTCCTTCGTCGGCCAAAAGCTCCGCGATCGCGCTGCCGAAACCACCCTGAACGACGTTGTCCTCGACGGTGATGGCGCGCGGAATCCGCGCCAGGACGTCGAGCAAAAGCTCGCGGTCGAGCGGCTTGACAAAACGCGCGTTGACGACGGCCGCGTCGATGCCCAACTGGGCGAGGTCCTGAGAGGCTTTGAGCGCCGGCACGACCATGTTGCCGATGGCGATGATGGCGATGTCTTTTCCATCGCGGAGCAGCTCGCCCTTGCCTATTTCCAACGGGCGGATCTCTTTTTCCATTTCCACGCCCCAACCCTCGCCGCGCGGATAACGAAGCGCGATCGGCCCCTCGTGATCGATCGCGGTTTTGAGCATCCGCCGAAGCTCGTTTTCGTCCTTCGGCGCCATCACGACCATGTTGGGAATCGGCCTCAAGTAAGCGAAGTCGAACACTCCGTGGTGCGTCGGGCCGTCGGCGCCGACCAGGCCGCCGCGGTCCAGGGCGAAAACGACGTGGAGATTCTGCAAGCACACGTCGTGGAGGATTTCATCGTAGCCGCGCTGGAGAAAAGTCGAATAAATCGCCACGACCGGAATCCAGCCCTCGGTCGCCATTCCGGCGGCGAAGGTCACGGCGTGCTGCTCCGCGATGCCGACGTCGTAGGAGCGGTCCGGTAGCTCGCGGGAAAATTTGTCGATGCCGGTGCCGCTGCCCATCGCCGCCGTGATGCCGACGACCTTCGGATTTTCTTTGGCCAGGCGGATTAACGCTTCGGCAAAGACGTCGGTGTAACTCGGAATCGGCCCCTTCTCTTTCTTCGCTTTGCCGGTGAGCACGTGAAAGGGCGTCACGCTGTGGTACTTGATCGGGTCCTGCTCGGCCGGCTTGTATCCTTTTCCTTTCCGGGTGATGACGTGGATCAACGTCGGATGGTCGATTTTTTTGACGTTGTAAAAAGTTTGGATCATCTCCGCCATATCGTATCCGTCGATCGGACCGACGTATTGGAAGCCCAGCGCTTCGAAGAGAAAACCCGGCGTCACCAGACCGAGAAACGATTCTTTGAGCTTGCGCGCGACGTGATAAAGGTTTTCACCCACTTTGGGCAAGGTGCGCACGAGATGGCCGAGGTTGTGTTGCAGACGGACCGCCACGTCGGTGGTCAGTTGTTTGCTGAGGAAGGAAGAGAACGCGCCGACGCGCGGATCGATGAAGATCTCGTTGTCGTTCAGCACCACGATCAGGTCTTTCCCGAGATGCCCGGCCTGATTGAGTCCCTCGAAAGTCAGGCCGGCGCTCAGGCCGCCGTCGCTGATCACCGATACTACTTTATGGTTTGCGCCGCTGAGCGATTTTGCCGCGACCATTCCCAGCGCCGCCGAGACCGACGTGCCCGCGTGGCCGGCGCCGAAAACATCGTATTCGCTCTCCTCGCGGCTCAAAAATCCGCTGAGGCCGCCGAGCTGTCGAATCGTGGAGAGCCTCTCCCGCCGACCGCAGATCAGTTTGTGCGCGTAACCCTGGTGGCCGGTATCCCACACGATTCGGTCGCGCGGAGTATCGAAGGCATAGTGAAGCGCGAGCGTCAACTCCACCGCGCCCAGAGTGGACGCGAGATGGCCGCCGACTTCCGAGACGACCGAAAGAATCTCCTCGCGCACCTCTTCGGCCAGAGCGGGAAGCTCCTCGAGGGAAAGCTTCCGGAGATCTTCCGGCGTATGAATCGAGTCAAGCAGCTTGGACATAAAAAATTCGTAGGGGCGGTTCGCGAACCGCCCCTACTGGTGTTTTCTATAAGGCTCGTTCCACAATGATGCGCGCGATTCCTCTGAGTGGGTCTGCGTTTTTACCAAAAACCTCGATTTCCTTCAAGCACTGGCTGAGCAGCTCGCGCGCCCGATTCTTGGCCGCGGCGATTCCGACTACCGCGGGATACGTCGCTTTTTTCCCCCCTTTACCGTCGCCGCCCGCGTGGTCGGCCATGTCCATGATGTCATCCGCAATCTGAAATGCCAACCCCAATAACCTCGCGTAGCGGGTTACTTGGCGCATTTCTTTGGGCGCCGCGCCGGCGATCGTCGCGCCGATCCGGACCGAAGCGAGAATCAGCGCGCCGGTCTTCAGAACGTGAATGTACTCGATGGTGGCGACGTCCACCTCCCGCCCCTCCGCCTCGAGATCGACGGCCTGGCCTCCAACCATGCCGCCGACGCCGGCGGCGCGGGAGATTTCATGAATCAGCTCCAGGATCGCGCCCGGATCGAGCAAGCGCGCAACTTGCGGCCGGCTCATCAGGTGAAACGCTTCGGTGAGCAGCGCGTCCCCGGCCAACAGCGCGATGCCTTCGCCGAACATTTTGTGATTGGCCGGCTCTCCCCTTCGGAGATCGTCGTCGTCGAGCGCGGGAAGATCGTCGTGGATCAGCGAATAGACGTGGATCATCTCCAGCGCGCAAGCGAAAGGCAGCAGCGCCTTTTGCCGCCCGCCGAACAATTCCCCGGCCGCAAGCGTTAATATCGGACGCAGCCGCTTGCCGCCGGAGAAAAGCCCGTAGCGCATCGCCTTATGAATCGTCTTCGGGCGCTCTTTGGATTCTTTGAGGTAACGGTCGAGGCTGCGGTCAATCAGGGCCCGGCGCTCTTTCAAATAATTTTCGATGTCGAACGTGGACACGCCGCTCAAGGTTACTCGTCCTCCGGCTCTTCGTCCGCCCCTTCATCCATAGCCCGGAGTTGGAGCTTGCCGTCCTTGTCTTTTACCAACAGCTCGATTTTCTTCTCGACTTCGGTCAGCTTCTGGTTGCAGAATTTCACCAGCCCAATGCCTTCTTCGAAGGCCGCGAGCGAGTCCTCCAGCGAAAGCTCCCCCGATTCCAGCCGCTCGACGACTTTCTCCAACTCTTCAAGCGCCTGTTCGAATTTCTTTTTTTCCTGCTCTTTTTTTGCCATTTCGATTATTTCCTAATGCATTTTGCTTTCTTTTTCTTGTCTCTCGCCTGTTGCCTCTCGCCTTTCGCCTTCTTGTAGTGCCAACAGCTCCATCGGATCGATTCTCGCGCCGTTCAGGCGCGCGGCCCAGTGCAAATGCGGGCCGGTGACGCGCCCGGTCATGCCGGCGAGACCGATCACCTCGCCTTTGCGGACCTGGGCATTTTTCTCAGCGCGAAATTCGGAGAGGTGAAAGTACATGGTGTAAAGTCCGCCGCCGTGATCCAGGACCAGACTCTTGCCGCCGAAGAAAAAGTCGTCTTTGAGCACGACGCGGCCGCTGTTTGCCGCCATAACTTCAGCGCCTAACGCGGCCCTCAAGTCCACGCCAGTGTGCGGCGCGCGGGCCAGGCCGTTGATCACCCGGCGGAAGCCGAACTGAGAGCTGATGCCTCCGGGAACCGGAGCGGCGAAGACGCCCTCCCATAGACGATTTGCGCTGTGAATTTTCCAAAGACGTTCCAATACCGCTTGTTCCTTCTCGATGCGCTTTAACGTCGCGCTATCGAAAGTATCCGAAGCCGGCGGAACCGAAATCGTTTCCGTGGGAAATTCCTTAGCTTTGACGTAAGCCGTCAACCGCTTCGCCCATTTTTCTTCGCTGCTGGTCCTTATTTCCACCGCGAAGTCCAAAACTCGGGGGCGCTCTTCCAGGTCCACGCCCCAGAAAGCGGAAAAGACGCCGTCCCGCTCGCGAACAAGCAACAAATCGCGATCGGAAAATATCGCTCTTGCCGCCGCGATATCCTTGCCCCAAGCCTTGATCTGGAGAATCCCTCCTTGAGAAACTTCCACAGGCTCCAGGCTAAGAACCAACTGGGGCTCGCCGGCAAGAACGTCAACGGCGAGGAGCCATACGACAACAGCGAGAATCGCCGTCTGTTTCATTCCTTCTCTTCGATCGTGCAGAGCGCTTTCCCGCGCGCGAAGGTGACCCGTAGCCGGTCGCCGACGGCGACCGTGGCGCTGTCTTTCACGATCGAGCCCTCGGGCACTTTGTGCGCGATGCTATAGCCGCGCTCCAGGACGGCGAGCGGACTCAGGCCGCCGAGCCGCTCCGAGCCGTGCGCCAGCCGCTGCCGCGCGCGCGCGAGTCTATCTTGAAAACGGCGCCACAAGCTAAGCGAGAGTTCGTCCAGGAGCATCTGATTTTCCCGGAGCCGGCGGCGCGGATCGCTCAAGCGCCGCGCCAAACTTCCGAGCGCGTCGCGCTCGGTTTCGATTTTGCTTTGAATGCAGCGGAGGAAACGCCCGCCGAGCACGCGGACCTGCTCGATGAGATCTTCTCTCCGCGCCACGACCATCTCCGCCGCCGCCGTCGGCGTCGGCGCGCGGTGATCGGCGACAAAGTCCGCTATGGTGAAGTCCACCTCGTGGCCGACCGCGGAGATGACCGGGACCGGCGCCGCAAAAATCGCCCGCGCGACTATTTCTTCGTTGAAGGCCCACAGGTCTTCGATCGATCCGCCGCCGCGGCCGACGATCATGACTTCGACGAGCCCGGAGCGGCCGAGCTCGGCGATGCCCTGCGCGATCTCGGCCGCCGCTCCCTCTCCCTGCACTTTGACCGGCCGGACGATCACCCGCCGCTCGGGAAAACGGTCGTTGAGAATGCGCAGCATGTCGCGCAACGCCGCGCCGTGGAGCGAGGTGACGATGCCGATCGAGCAGGGCAAAAACGGCAGCGGCCTTTTTCTCTCCGCGGCGAAGAGTCCTTCCGCGCCGAGGCGCTTCTTTAATTGTTCGAAGGCAAGATAGAGCGCGCCCTTGCCCCTGGGCTCCATGATCTCGACGTAGAGTTGCAGGTCGCCGCGCGCGGCGTAGAGACTCACGCGGCCGAAGCAGAGCACCTCCATGCCGTCCTCGGGTTGAAACGCGAGACGCGTGCCCTGGCGCCGGAACATGACGACACCGATCTGGCTCTTGTCGTCTTTGAGCGTGAAATAGAGATGGCCGGAGGGCGGCACGCGAAAATTGGAGATCTCGCCCACCACCCACGCCTCTTCGAGCTCGCGCTCGAGAGTGCCTTTGATGATCTGGCTGAGCTCGCTGACGGTGAGGCAGGCGCGTAGCTCGTCGGAGAAGAGCGGCAGGTCGCTTTCCCTTTTTCCTTGTCCCATGGGGACACTATAAACGATTAGCCCTCCGGGGGAGGGCTAATTAAAATGAAAATTGCAAAGTGCAAAAGTCAGAACGCTTGTCTATCCCTCATTTTGCAATTTGCATTTTGATCTTTGCACTGTGTTTCTCCCCTACCCGGCTTGTTTCTGCAGCACCAGTTGCTTGAAGACGTCCCACCCTTTCAACATCTCCAGGGCGCGCCGCAACTGGACGTCGTTTTCCGTATTCTCGCCGCCGCTCTGCGGCGCCGTTTTCTCGCTGTCCTTGTCCTTATCGAGGCTCTTCGGCTGCTCTTTGTCCTTCAGCTCTTTTTCTTTTTGCTCTTTCTGTTCCTTCAGCTCCTGCATAAGCTGCTGGTTTTGGAGGTGGCCGGGCAAATTTTCTTCTCTGAGGCTCAGCGCCCGGCTTTTTTCCTCGGCCTTCGCCTCCGCCGGCGTCGAAGGATTTTCGATCACGATGTCGGGCGCGATGCCGGTCGCCTGAATCGAGCGGCCTTTGGGCGTGAAATAACGCGCCGTCGTCAGGCGGAGCGCCGAGTTGTCGTCGAGCGGCAGAATCGTCTGGACCGAGCCCTTGCCGAACGTCTTGGTTCCGAGAATGACCGCCCGCTTGTGATCCTGCAGCGCGCCGGCCACGATCTCGGACGCGCTCGCGCTGCCGCCGTTCACCAGTACCACGATCGGGAAATTGCTCCAGGTGCCTTCCTTGTGGGCGAAATATTTCTGCTTCTGACTTTCCAGCCGCCCTTCGGTGTAGACGATCATGCCGGAATCCAAGAACATGTCGGAGACCCGGACGGCCTGCGTCAAAAGCCCGCCGGGATTGTTGCGCATATCGAGCACCAGTCCCTTGAGACCGCCTTTCTCCTGGGTGAGTTTTTCCAGCGCCTTTTGCAGGTCGCGGTCGGTGCGCTCCTGAAACTGGGCCAGCCGGATGTAACCGTAGCCTTCTTCGAGCACCCGGCTGCGCACGCTTTGCACCCGGATGATGTCGCGCACGAGGTTGAAGGTCAAAAGCTCCGCCACGCCGTCACGCTTGATCGCGATGGTGATCTTGGTTCCCTTGTTCCCGCGCATCTTTTTGACCGCGTCCACCAGCGTCATGTCCTTGGTGAAATCGTCCTCGATCTTGATGATCTGATCGCCGGCCTTGACCCCGGCTTTGGCAGCAGGCGTATCTTCGATCGGAGAGACCACGGTGAGAACACCGTTACGGACGGTGATCTCGATTCCCAGTCCGCCAAACCTTCCCTGCGTGTCCATCTGGAGATCTTTGTAGATCTCGGGCGTCAGGTAAGCGCTGTGCGGATCGAGCGAGGTCAACATCCCATTGATCGCGCCGATGACGAGATCTTTAGAGTTGACGTCGTCCACGTAGTTCTTTTTGACGATCGAGAGGATACTGGTGAAGGTCTCGAGCGTCTCGTAGTCCTCGCGCGGGATCGCGGAAACATTCGTGACGACCTGCCCGCTGAAAACAAAAACCAGGCCGAGACAAAACAAGACCAATAGGAACGAAGACCTATGCTTACTGACCAACTTCATGGCACTCTCCCTCGGAACGGAAATAATCTAATTGAGCATTCAATGTATCTCAAAGAATAAAAAAATGCCAATCATTTTGGGGTCGGGTTGCCGGCAAAACGAGGGCGCCCGCATCGAGGCAAGAACCCGAGAGCGCAAGCCCGAAGGGCAAGGTCACAGGGACATGCCGCTACTAGTGGAGTGTCTCACGCTGTTGGCACCTTATCCTAAGTTCGACAGGCGAAACGGAGTCTG
>CAYOJC010000002.1:103227-125306 GCA_964404195.1 uncultured Syntrophobacteraceae bacterium | reverse complement strand
CATAAGAGAATAAGAGGACTCGTGTGTTCGGCAACTTGACATCCACATAGCAGCATGTCGAAGGGCGAGGTATTTCAGCGGGTTCCGTTCATGGTTCGACAGGCTCACCACGAACGGAAGGTCAAGGTAATTGTGAGACACTACACTAGTATACTTTTATGGGGAACTCTTCTCAAATCCCAATTATTTTGCGGGAAATCCGGAAATCCACCGCTTGCTGAAAAATCTATACAGATTTGTCGCCAAGCGCCAGGCCATAAGCAAGCTTAGCCCGATCCATACGCCCAAAAGCCCCCACTGATAGTGTAAGGACAGCCAGGCGATCGGCACGAAAATACCGAGCGCGCCGATGAGCATCGCCCACATGAGATAGCGCGTGTCGTGGACGCCGAGGAGAAATCCGTCGGAAGCGAAGACGACCCCGTTGACGGGTTGAAAGAGCGCCAGCAGGACGAAGATCGCGACGCCGAGGGTCGCGACGACTTCCGGGCTACGAGTGAAAAGGGCGATCAGGTTTGGCTTCAGCAGGATGTACGCGACGCCGAAGATCAGGCCGGCGACCAAGCCGCAGAGTAGCAGAACCTTTCCCATCCGATAAGCCGCGTCGGGCCGGCGGGCGCCGAGGTGCTTCGCCGCGAGAGTTTGCCCGGCGACGGCGATGCCGTCGATCGTGTCCGAGGAGAGCAAAAATAATTGCAGCGCGATTTCATGGCTCGACAGAGCCACCGTGCCCATACGCGCGACCGTGCCGGTGGCGAAAACCAGGGAGAAACGGAGCGCGCCGGTGCGCAGGGCGAGATCGCGCCCGATACGGGAGAGCGAGAGCAGCCTCCGCGCGTCGAGGCGCCACCGATTGAGCCGGTATGGCGCGGTGTGAGAGGAAAAAAACACGATCCCCAGGCAAATGCAGCCGGCCATGATCTGTGAAACGAGCGTCGCAATGGCGGCACCTTTGAGTCCCAGGGCGGGGAAGCCGGGAGCGCCGTAGATCAAAACGTAATCGAGAACGCCGTTGAGCCCGTTGGTTGCGAACGCGATCAGCATGGGCGTGCGAGCGTCCTGGATGCCGCGCAGAAAGCCGACGCAAGCGAAAAGAAGGAAAGTGAAAGGCGCGCCGGCGATGCGGATGCGGAAGTAAAGCGTTCCTTGGTCCAGAACGTCCGGCCCTGCGCCCATCCATAGATAGAGCTGCGGCGCGAAGAGAATCCCCAGAACCGCGACGCCTAGTCCTCCGACAACGGCGAGGAAAAGCGCCTGGACGCAGATCTCGCCGCAGATCTCCGGCTCGTCGGTGCCGTGGTGGTAGCCCACGAGCGTCGTGGTGCCGAAGATGAGAAAAGCAAAGACCCAGTAGATGCCGCCGATTAAAGAGGAGGCGATCGCGCGCGCCGCGAGCGGCTCCACGCCGAGGCGGCCGATCATCGCCGTGTCGGCGAGAATGAACACCGGCTCGCTGGCGATCGCCAGCATGGCGGGAACCGCCAGACGCAGGATATCTTTCAGGTGAGAGGAAGGAGGCGTTTCGGATTCCACGTTTGGTTATCTAGCCGGCTGCTGAAAAACTCTCCATTCACCCTTCGACAGGCTCAGGGCGAACGGGACGGGTGTTAAAATCGTTGACCCATTCGATTAACCTCAGGGTCATGGTGAGGGAACTCGAACCATGAAGATTTTCCGTTCGTGCTGAGCCCGTCGAAGCACGAAAACTCTTTTTTCAGCAGCCTGCTAGCCGGATAATTCACCGTTAAACATCTTCTTCTCCGTAGGGTATGCCTCCTTCCCTTGCGCTTCTTCCTTCGTGTGCTTCGTGTCCTTCGTGGTCAAAAAGTTTATCACCACGAAGAGCACGAAGGTCACGAAGTTTTTTAGGAGGCAAGACAAAACACGGACGTTCGTGCAGCTTACTCCATACTTATTCGCTGCGCCGCTTCCGGCGGCGCTTGCCAGGGAAATATTTCCGGATGGATGATCTGAGCCAAAATCTCCAGACCGTCGATGAGCCGCGGCCCGGAGCGATTGAAGTACGCGGAGCCGTTGACGGCGTAGACGCTTCCGCTTTTTACCGCCGGTAATTCATTCCATCCGTCCAGCCGTGAGAGAAGGGAAGCCTCCTTCAAGCTCCGCGCGACATCGAAGCCGCACGGCAATAGAATCACCACTTCCGGCGCAAAGGCGCGCACCGTCTCCCATTCGATCTTTTTCGATGGCTCTCTTTTTTCACCCAGACCGTCGATGCCGCCGGCCAGCTCGACCATCTCCGGCACCCAGTGGCCGGCGTTGTAAATCGGATCGAGCCACTCGATGCAGGCGACGCGCGGCCGGAGATCGGAGGCGGCAGTGCACACGCGCACGCGCTCGATGCGCTGTCTCAAAATCGTCACGAGCGCCTCCGCCTCGCGCATTTTCCCGGCGGCCTCCCCGACGACCTCAATATCGCTCAACACCTCGGATAGATCGGAAGGGGAGAGAGTGACGATCTTGGGCGCGCGCGCGAGCGAGCGCGCCGCCTCGACCACTTCGTTGTAATCGAGCGCGCAGACGTCGCACAGACTCTGCGTGATGATGAAGTCGGGATCGGCCTCTTGAAATCTCGGCAGGTCGATCGTGTAGATGCTTTTCTTCGTTTGCAAATGCTCGCGGACGAGCCGGTCGATCTCGCCGCTGGCATGTTCGTCGGGATCGATCGCGCTGCGCACGACGACGCGCCGCTTTTTTGCTTCCGGCGGGTAGTCGCATTCGTGCGTCACGCCGACGACTTCGTCGCCTAGGCCGAGAGCGAAGGCGATTTCCGTCGCGCTCGGCAGCAGAGAACAGATACGCATGAACGGATCATTAGCGTAAACGAGTCGATTATTCCAGCCGAAAAAAACCATTGACGTCGGGCGCCGTTTCTTCTACGTTTCACAGCGGAGAGCGCGATGAGCAAGATCGAAGACTTCAATCGCAAGCTGGAGAAGATGAACCTCGTGGGTTACTGGGGCATCCCGCGCAGCGAGTCCTTCGAGCCCAAGGCGTCGTTCGAGCCGTGCATCTGGCGCTGGGACGACGTCTACGGCGCGCTGAACGAGGCCGGCGAGATTCTCGGCATGGACGATTCGCTCAGGAGGTTCATCGCGTTTCGTTCACCGGGAAAAGTCCGCACCACGCACACGCTCGCGCTCGGCGTGCAGCTCGTCAAGCCGGGCGAAATCGCGCGCGCGCACCGGCACACGATGGGCGCGATACGCTTTGTCCTTCAAGGCGGCGGCGCGCAAACCACCGTGGAAGGCGAAGTGTTCCCGATGGAGCCGGGCGATTTCATCACGACGCCGAGCCGGATGTGGCACGACCATTACAACGGATCGAGCGAGCCGATCGTCTGGCTCGACGGCATCGAGGCGCCGCTGATGGGTCTCTTGGAGATCGGCTTTGCCGAAATATTCGGCGCCGATCAGCAGCCGATCTCACGCCCGGTGAATTTTTCTCACTACGAATTTGGTGTAGCGCGTCCGAGCTGGGTTAAACAAAGCGCGCAGCAGCCGCCGGCTTACCGCTACCGCTGGGAGGACACGGAGAAAACATTGAAGGCGCTGGGAGAAAATCCCGGCGATCCGTTCGACGGTTTGCTGCTGCGCTACGTCAATCCGCTCACCGGCGGGCCGACGCTGCCGACGTTCTCGTGCGAGATCCAGATGCTCCGCCCGGGCGAGACGACGAAAGCGCACCGCCACACGAGCACGGCGATCTATCATGCGTTCAGAGGGAAGGGATTCACGGTCGTCGGCGACCAGCGCTTCGACTGGTCGAAAGGCGACTCTTTCACCGTGCCGCTCTGGACGCCGCACCATCACGGCAACGAATCGCGCGCGGACGCGATCCTTTTCTCGATGAACGACCGCCCGTTGATGGAAGCGTTGGGATTTTACCGCGAAGAAGCGGTTGAAGAAGGCGGTAGGCGGTAGGCCATAGGCGATAGTAGAGAAAAAATAAAAACCAAACGTAGGGGCGCGATTCATCGCGCCCTGAGGTGCTTCGTGCTCTTCGTGTTGATAAACCTTTTAACCACGAAGGACACGAAGCACACGAAGGAAGACAACAGCCGTCATAACCGCTGAAAGAGCTTGCCCAGAAAACCCGTCTCTTCTCTTCCCGCGACTTCTTCGAGCTCTCCCGAATCCAGCCAGATGCCGCCGCAGCCCGTGCATTGATCGATCTGGATCTTTTGGAAGCTGCGCTCCTTCAATGCCTCGCCACATTTCGGGCAGCGCATGTGGCAGAGTTCCTTGAGCTGCGTTTTTTTCTCTGCTTCGCCTTTAGTCTTGAGCTTCTCGAGCAGCTCTTTTTCCTTCTTGACGAAATATTCGTCTTCGAGCGCCTTTTTTCTCTCGTCCCATTTGTTTGCCAAGATATTTCCTCCCTTCGCGTTGTTAAATTCCCGCGTACCATTCGTAGCCGCGGTCCTCCCAGTAGCCGCCTTTGCCTCGGGCTATTTGTTCGAAGCTCTCGACGAATTCGATGCGCCGGATGTATTTCGCCATCTTGTATCCCAACTGCGTCTCCACCCTGAGGCGGAGCGGCGCGCCGTGCGGCACCGGCAGCGGCCGGCCGTTCATCTCGTAGGCGAGGATCGTCTGCGGGTGGCCGGCGTCGCGGAGATCGATGCTCTCGTAGAATGAGTTTCCGTCGTCGTCGGCGTCCATGCAGTAAAAGACGACGTAGCGCGCCCGCTGATCCGGCTCGACCTTTTGCATGATTTCCGCCAGCGGCACGCCTTTCCATTTGGCGATCGCGCTCCAGCCTTCGACGCAGTCGTGGCGCGTGATCTGCGTCCGCGCCGGCATCGCCTTCAACTCGTCCAGTGTAAAGCTCGCCGGTCGCTTCACCAGCCCGGCGACGTCCAGTTTCCAGGTCGGCCAGCCGCTCGCCGCGTTCGTCCTG
Organism: uncultured Syntrophobacteraceae bacterium; assembly: GCA_964404195.1. Lineage (GTDB taxonomy): Bacteria > Desulfobacterota > Binatia > UBA9968 > UBA9968 > JAJPJQ01. The sequence continues at coordinate 120,389 of CAYOJC010000002.1, read as the reverse complement.
TAGTCGATCGTGAACGGCGGCGGATTGCCGTTGGGTTTGAAGAAGGTCGAGATGTCGTTCTCGCCGAACTCCTGCGCCAGGCGGTTTTTGCCCGTCACAAAGCGCAGCAGCCGGCGGTTCAAGCTCTCGGCGGACTCCAGGACGGAGAGAAAGTTTTTATTTTTCTGCAAGCCGTTGAAGAGCTTCTCGCAGCCGGAAAGGAGGAGAATGCCGGCGACGTTTAGCGCGCCTAGAAGAATTTTCCTCCGCGACACAACTGAGCTATTTGTCTTCATCGGCGTAATCCTTTTTCTCTGCTTCTTCCGGCGCGGGTTTAAGGGTTTCAGGGTTTAAGGGTTTCAAGCTTCGAAGTTTGGAGAGTTTCAGCGTTTACCGGCTGAGCGGCGTCTTTGTCTTTAACGCTGGAACCCTGCAACTCTTCAACCTTTAAACTTTTCTCGCGATACCATCCGCTGATCATCGAGCGCATGTTGTTGAATACGCCCGTAGTCGCGACCATGAGCACGTGTCCGAATGTAAAGAAGGCGAAGAAAAAAGTCAGCAGGAAATGGATACTACGCGCGGACTGCCGGCCGCCGAACATCGCCGGCAGCCAGTTGAACGCCACGTTCAACTGCGGCGACATGGCGAGTCCCGAGGCGATGATGAGCGGCGTCAAAATAAAAAAGACGCCCGTGTAGGCGAGCTTCTGCAGGGGATTGTATTCGCCTTCCTGCGGCGAGGTTTTGCGCAGGCGGAGATAGTAGAGCGTCATGGGAAAAACGCTGCGCAGGTCGCGCGGCTTGAGAATGAACTTGCCCACGTGGCCGTTGGCCCGGTTGTAGATGAAGTAAACGAGGCCATTCAGCACGAAGAGCCAGGCAAAGAAGAAGTGCCACCTTCTGCCGCCGGCGAGCCAGTAATATCCGGGAATGGTAATCCAGCTCGGGAACGCGCGCGGCATCGGGCCCATCTCAGTGTTCTGCAATCCCAGAAAGCCAGTTGTCTCGACGCGTATGCCATAGAGCTGGGTATAAGCGCGGATATCGCCTTCTTCGTTGACGGCATAAATGGAGAAAAACGCCTCGTCCGGCTCCGCCTTGCTGCCCCAGTGGAGATGAGGATAAGCGTTGAAGATCATGAGCCCGCTCATGAAAAGAATCACGAGCGCCAGCATGTTGACCCAGTGGGCCGCGCGGGTGATCGGATTGTGGCGGTAGGTGAGAGAACTCATCCTGCGTCGTGCTGCCTTTCCTGAGTATGTGAGAACAGTCTATATTACGCCGTTAAATGGAAGCAACAACAAGGCGGGGCCCACGAAGGTTACGTTAGTTAATGAATTCTTCGCGCCCGTCCGGCCTCTATTCTCCTCGATAGAACAGCGCCCGCTGCTTTTCGCGCTCCGCGTCGGCGGCGCTGATATAGCCGATGCTCGCCATTCGCGACAAGATCAAATTTCTCCTGTGGAGCAGGCTCTTTTCGCCGGGGCTGCGTGGGCTCGGTAGCAGGCCGGCCAGCGTGGCCGCGTCCGCGGGATTGAGCGCGGCGGCCGATTTGCCGAGATAATGACGCGCCGCCGCCTCGGCGCCGTAAATGCCGCGGCCCCATTCCACGACGTTGAGATACAGCTCGAAGATCCTTCTTTTCGACAGCGCACGTTCGAGCTGAAAAGCGATCGCGACCTCGCGCACTTTTCTCAGCGGATTTTTGGACGGGCTCAGATAGAGATTGCGCGCGAGCTGCATCGTGATCGTGCTGCCGCCGCGCTTCAACCGCCCCGTCTCCCAGTCTTTCCTGACCGCTTCCTTCAGCTCGTAGAAGTCCACGCCCTTGTGGCTGAAAAACGAGGCGTCCTCGCTGATGATAATCGCCTTCTTGAGGTGCTCGGAGATCGCGTCGTACGGAACCCAGATCTGCCGGCGTCCCGGTAGAATTCCCCGGCTGCGATATTCCTGGTCGCGCAGCTCCATCAGCGCCGTGGAGCGCGGATTGTTTTTCCTGAGCGGCGCAACGTCGGGAAGGCTCGCGTACTCGTAGACCGCCAGACCAAGGACGATAGAGATGAGAAGGCTCTTGAAGAAAAGGCCCTTCACGATTTTGTGATGAGTCTTGCGGCCTTCAAGCTCAACGACGAGAGCGGATGCCGGTGAAGAGAGGAAAGGGCAAACCAGCGCCAGCCGGGTTCAGGAGCGGAAACTGGGCTCTCGCAGGCGCAGCGATAAACGCGCGCGCGAATCCTGCGGTTGGTGATGCTGTGGCGAATCACGCCCACGACGTTTTCAAGTTTTACCCGGTCGCCCGCGCCGTCGAGGTGGCGTTCGAGCGTTGCTCGAACGCTCTCGGTTTTTTTCTTTTCTCCGCCCGGAAGTTCCCAGAGCCCCGGCAAGATCCCGCCGCGCGGACGGCGGCGCAGCAAAATCTTACCATCCTTTTCGATGAGCGCTAAGGGCCAGTCGATCTTTCGGACGGCGGGCTTCTGCGCGAGGCGGTTCTGAATGTTCCCACGTTTTCGCGCCGCGCAGCGCGAAGCGAGGGGACATTGCGGGCAGCGAGGCTCTCGCGGGAGGCAAACTGTCGCGCCCAGATCCATCAGCGCCTGGTTGAAATCTCCCGGGCGGGAAATAGCAACGAGGCGCGCCGCGATCTCGCGCACCGATTTTTCCGTCGCGGCGTCAAAGAGCCGCGCGAGCACGCGCCGGGCGTTTCCATCGACGGCGGGATACGGCTCGCCGAAGGCCATGCTCATCAATGCGCCGGCGGTGTAGGCCCCGATTCCCGGCAGGGCGCAGAGCGCCCGGAAGTCGCGCGGAATTTTTCCGCCGTGGACATTGACGATCGCCACCGCCGCCCGTTTCAGGTTAAGGGCGCGGTGGTAGTAGCCCAGGCCGGACCAGAGCGCGAGCACCCGGTCGCGTCGCGCGCGGTCGAGAGCGCCGATGGAAGGAAAGGCTTTCAGGAAGCGGCGATAGTAGGGGAGAACGGTTTGGACCTGCGTCTGCTGGAGCATCGTCTCGGCGATCCATTTGGCGTAAGGATCGCGCGTGCGGCGCCACGGCAGATCGCGCCGAGTCCGATCGTACCAATCGAGCAGCGCGCGCTGGATACGACGGTGCCGGTCGTTCTCGTCGTTTACCACGTGGGCAAACTACTCAGTAAAATCGTTCAAATCAAGCAGCCGTTGGTTTCGCGCTATTTCGGCGCTTTCCTTGCGAACGATTTGCCCGTAGCGTATAAATTTCTTTTATGGGTGGAATGGGACGGCTCAAGGGCTACGTGCTGCGCTACTGGCGGCGGTACGTCGTCGGCTCCATTTGTCTCTTGGGCACGGTGACCCTGGTGATGTGGATCCCGTTGTGGCTCCGCGAGGCCGTCAAGATCATCGAGAACGGCGGTTCCCTGGCGGACGTTCGTTATTACGCGTTGCTGATCGCCGGCGCCGGCTTCGCCCAGGGAATCATCCGCACTTTTTCACGAGCGTTCATCTTCAACGCCGGCCGCGACATCGAGTACGATCTGCGCAACGACCTCTTCGCCCACCTGCAGCGGCTGCCCATCAAATTTTATCATTCGCAGCGGACCGGCGACTTGATGTCGCGCGTGATCAATGACATCTCCGCGGTGCGCACGCTTCTCGGCCCCGGCATTCTCAATTTTTTCAACGCGCCGGTTTATTTCGTCTACGCGATCGTGCTCATGTTCTCGATTGACGCGCGCTTGACGCTCGTGGCCCTCGTGCCGGGCCCGCTGCTGGTCTACGCGGTGCGCAGGTTTCGCGGCAGGATCATGAAAACCTCGCTCAAGGTGCAGCAGCAGATGGCGGAGCTGAGCAGCCACATTCAGGAAAATTTGAGCGGCATGCACGTAGTGAAAGCCTATACACAGGAGGAGCATCAGATCGGCCAGTTCGTCGAGCTCAACCGCGAGTTCCAGGAAAGAAGCATGGAGCTGGCCAAGCTCCGCGGCATGATCGGTCCGTTCATGCAGGCGATGAGCGGCCTCACGGTCCTGTTGGTGTTGGCCTACGGCGGAGTTCGCGTCATGCGCGGAGATATGCTGATCGCCGACATCGTGGCGTTCATCGCCTATCTGCACGTGCTGGCCTGGCCGACCGCGGCCTTCGGCTGGATGATCTCGCTCATCGAAAGGGGCCGCGCCGCCATGGAGCGGCTGGAAGAGATTTTCAAAGTGCAGCCGGAGATCGTCACGCCGGATCGGCCGCTCGCGCCGGCGGACGCGGACGGCGGCGTCGAGTTCCGCAACGTCTCTTTCTCCTACGACGCCAAGGGCAATGGGAGTTTGGGCCAGGCGACTTTGAAAGAAATTAGTTTTTCCGTGCCGCGCGGGCGGACGGTCGCGATCGTGGGCCGGACCGGCGCCGGCAAGAGCACGCTAGCGCAGCTCATTCCCCGCCTCTACGACGTGTCGTCGGGAGAAATCCGCTTCGGCGGCCGGGACATCCGCGCGATCTCGCTCGCCGAGCTGCGCCGGACAATGGCCTACGTGCCGCAGGATCCGTTTCTTTTTTCCACTTCACTGAAGCGAAACCTGGAATTCGGCAGGGACGAAATCTCCGACGAGGAGGTCGAAAATGCGATCGCCCTGACGCGGTTGGATCGGGACGTGGCGATCTTTCCCGAAGGGTCCGGGACAGTCGTAGGCGAGCGCGGGATCATGCTTTCAGGCGGGCAAAAGCAGCGCGCCACCCTGGCGCGGGCGCTGCTTCTCGATGCGCCGTTTCTCATTCTGGACGATTGTCTCTCCAGCGTGGACGCCGAAACCGAGGACCAGATTCTCAAGCGGCTCAAGTCGGTTTTCAAGGAGAAGAGTTGCGTGATCATCTCGCACCGGATCTCGGCGGTCAAAGAAGCGGACGAGATTCTGGTGCTCGACGAGGGCCGGATCATCGAGCGCGGCACGCACCGGGAGCTGGTTCTGAAGGGCGGCGTCTACGCCGACCTCTATCGCCAGCAGCAGCTCTCGGAAGAGCTGGAGCAGATTTGAAAATAATTTTGAATTATGAATTTTGAATTAAATTCAAAACCAAAAATGGCTGAACCGAAAATCCCAAACAACTCATCGAACGGCGGCAAAAGAGCGCAGGCCGATTCGCCGGCGCTGGTCGTCGCGCACCAGGAAGAAATTTTCGGCAAGGCCTACGACGTCCGCCTGCTACGGCGGCTGTGGCGCTTCGTCGTCCCGTACAAACGGCTCTTCTGGCTGGCGATGCTCATGCTGCCGTTCTTGCAGGTCTTCGGACTTGCCCAACCCTATCTGATGAAGGTGGCGATCGATCGCTACATCTCCGGCGGCGACGTGTGGGGACTCCAGGGAGTAGCGTTGTTGTTCCTCGGCGCGGTCGCCGGGGAGACCGCGGTCGCTTACTTTCACTACTACATCACGATGCTGGTCGCGCAGCGAGCGCTGGCCGACATGCGCGTGGCGATCTTCTCCCACGTGCAGAAACTTCCCATGAGCTATTTCGACCGCAATCCGGTGGGCCGTCTGGTGACGCGCATGACCAGCGACGTGGACGTCCTCCAGGAGATGTTCGCGGCCGGCGCGATGACGCTGATCTCGGACTTCGTCATGTTGAGCTGGATCGTCGCGATCATGTTTTATCTGAACGTGAAACTGGCGCTGGTCTCGCTGGCGCTGATTCCGCCGATGATTCTGGCGATCAATTTTTTCCGCCACAAGGCGCGGCAGACCTACCGCTTGATCCGCGAGCGGATCGCGCGCATTAACGCCTATCTCGGAGAGGCGATCTCGGGCATGGCCGTGATCCAGCTTTTTGTCCGCGAGGAAAAAAGTTACCGGGATTTCGACGTGCTGAACTCCGCCCATCGGGACGCCAACCAGATGTCCAACATCTACGAGGCGTCGCTCCATTCCATGGTCGAGGCCGCGGGCTCGATCAGCGTCGGCCTGTTGCTTTGGTACGGCGGCGGCGAAGCGCTCAACGGGGCGATCGGCATAGGAACGCTCGTCGCTTTCAAAGAGTACCTCAACCGCTTCTTCGGCCCGCTGCGCGACTTCAGCCAGAAATACACCGTGATGCAGTCGGCCATGTCTTCGGCCGAGCGCATCTTTCACCTGCTCGACACGCCGGTCACGATCGCGAGCCCCGCCAAGGCGGTCGTTCCCAAGCCTTTCAGCGGCGAGGTCCGCTTCGAAGACGTCTGGTTCGGCTACAAAGAGAACGATCCGGTGCTGAAAGGCGTTTCGTTCCGCATCGCTCCGGGAGAGCGGGTGGCGGTCGTCGGCGCGACGGGCTCGGGAAAAACCACGACGATCAAGCTGCTAAGCCGCTTTTACGACATCCAGCGCGGCTCGATCAAAGTCAGCGGCGTCGACGTGCGCGAGTGGGACTTGCAGGCGCTCCGAAGACACATCGGCGTCGTGCTGCAGGATGTGTTTCTCTTCGCTGGCGACATTCGGAGCAATCTCTGCCTCGGCGAGAGCGGCATCTCCAGGGAGCGCATCGACCTGGCGACGAAATACGCCAACGTGGACCGCTTCCTTGATCGTCTCCCCGCTGGCCTGGATGCGCAAGTGCGCGAGCGCGGCAGCAATTTCTCCACCGGCCAGCGCCAGCTCCTGTCACTCGCGCGCGTGCTGGTGTTTCAGCCGGAGATTTTGGTTTTGGACGAAGCGACGTCCAGCGTGGATACGGAAACCGAGTTGCTGATTCAGGACGCGCTGGAAAAGGTGATGAAAGGCCGGACCTGCCTCGTCATTGCCCACCGCCTCTCCACGATCCGCAACGCCGATCGAATTATCGTCTTTCACCACGGCGAGATCCGCGAAGTCGGCACGCACGCCGAGCTGATGCGGCAGCGGGGAATTTATTACCGGCTGTATCAGTTGCAGTACGCGATGGAGGAGAAGGTAGGGTCGGGGGACGCGGGAGTGAAGGCGTGATGAAGTGTCGCCCAGGCATGGACCATAAGAGGCGCCATTGAACCAGGTTGCGGACCGCTGGGGAAATCGCATTACCCTTACGGATGAGCGCTGGCAACACATTATAGAATGGCATCCTGAGCTTGAAGCATTCCAGGAACAAGTTTTGGAAGCGATTCGCAAAGGCCGTCGCCGGCAAGATCCAATCGACCAGCAGAAATACAAGTATATTGCCCGAGTAGAAGGATTGCCGTTCGGTTTGACACACATCGTCGTTGCTGTGAGAATAGCGGCAAGGAAGTTTGTCTTGACCGCCTATGGGATAGAGAAAAAGGGCGGTGAATAAAGGTTATGCGGAAAGAAATCCAATTTCATTATGACCGGGAAGCGGATGTGCTTTACCTTTCGGTGGGAAAGCCACAAAAGGCAAAAACGGTAGAAATGGGAGATGACTTCATTTTACGGTTACATCCAAAAACGGGAGAGGTCATAGGAATGACCATTATCGACTTCACGAGACATTTCCCCAATCTGAAGACAGGGATCAAGCTTCCTGTGAACGGCTCTTTTAATCCTGGGCAACTCTTAGAGCAAGTTCTTACGCCGCACGGCGAGTAAGTTTCGACGAAATTCGTTATCTCATTTCGGCCGCCCTCAGCGTAATCTCCACTGCCTGCTACACAAGCGGGACGAAGTCATACTCGCCGATTCCCTGAAGCACGAGAAACGTCGCCGACGTGTCACCGCCACTCAAGGCTTCGGGTTTTTGATCCAATCCGCGATCAAACCCACGGCCTCTTTCTCCATGCCGATGAAGCCGTGCCAGTGCAGCGGCTCGCACGGATCACCCGAAGCGCCGGCGCCGCCGCTCATCATGATGAGTTTTTTTACCGGCGCATTTCTTAGGCCGTCGATGATCCAACGCACTCCCCGCGGGAAGGTCACCGAACACGCGTCCTTTTCGTGATGCAAAACGAGAACGGGAATCCGTATCGCTTCCAGCTTTTGCTCGGGCACGGCGCCGGTTCGCTTGTTGCTCGTCACGCTCGACGTAAGCGCGAGACCCGCCAGCTTCTCGTTGCCGAACGTTATCGCCGCAGCCGCGGCTGAAACGGTTCCTCGACTCGTGCCGACCAGCCAGACCGGGAGGCCGGTATCCGTTTTTAAGTACTCCACGACTTGCCGCAAATCTTCGATGTGTGCAGGACTCACACGAAACTCATAGTCCAGTTCCTTGTCGGTAGGCCGGCTGACCACCGCAACGTTAAAGCCGTGGGCGGCGAAATGGTCACGGCTCCGCACGAGAAAATTATCCGACGTGGGCACACCGTCCTTCAGGCCGATCCCGCCGCCTCCGCCGGGCAAAAGGACAACGGTTGCGGCGGCGCCGTCACGCTTCATGGTGTAGACGGACACCGAAACGCCGGGTCGCGTGTCGAGCTTGATAAGTTTGTCCTCGGCGGCAAAGGCGGCCGTAGTGGCGGCAAATAGAAGTCCTACTAGAAAAATTAGCATAACGCTGCTAGGGAATCTTTAGGTTCCGATAATCTCGTTCAATCCTTCCATAACCTGAGCGACTTCTTCCGGAGACGCCCTTCCAATGACCTTCCCGATTCTTTCAACCGCGAGCGTTCGAATCTGGCTGATTTTCACCCACGATTTTTTCGGAAGCCCTCTGGCATGAAGTTCCAGTGTCAGGGGGAAGCCCGCGCGTTGAGGTTGGCTCGTGAGAGCAACGGCAATGACAGTTCCGGACCGTTCGTTGAAGACATCCTGACTCAGGATCAAAACCGGACGCAGGCCGGCTTGCTCACGGCCCCGTGTGGGATTCAAGTCGGCCCAGCGGATTTCGCCTCTTAGTATTCGGGCCATTCTGCTAGATCCTCGGAAAGGCCCTCTTCCGCAAACGCCTTCTCAAATGCCGGATCCAATTTGGCACACTCTTCGGCTAGACGGCTTTTCTCGAGCCGGGCAAGTTTTTCCGCAACCGCTTCCTCAATGGCCTGACTGCGATTGGGAAAGACTTGTTTCCGAACCAGTTTGTCGAGACGATTAAGGGTGGACTCATCTAAAGAGATCGCGACTTTGGACCTTCCCATGGTTCACCTCCCGGTATGATGATACTTCATACCACCCTATGAGTCTAAGGTCCACTGATCCGCGCGTAGAATTGCCGCTACGCTGGCGGCCTCGGGGTTTTTCCTAAATGCTCTTTTTGTGGTAATTTGATGTAAGGATAACTCGTCGTGAGAAGGTTCAGGTCATCCAACCGAAGATTTCTGTTTTCTCTTTTCCTGCTCTGTGGCTTTATTTTCGTCGGGTGCTCGCCGGCCTACGTGATGCAAGCGGCCTACGAAGAGGGGAAAATCCTCTGGCGGCGGGAGCCGATCGAGACCGCGCTGCAAAAGCCGGATCTCGACCCCAAGACGCGGGACCAGTTCAAGCTCGTTCTAGCGGTGCGCGAATATGCGCGCGATCAACTCAAGTTCAACGTCAAGGGAAGTTACGCTTCCTATTCCTTCGTCGATCGGGCGAATCTTTCCTATATCCTCATAGCCGCGCCGAAAACCGACCTCCTTCCGTACACCTGGTGGTTTCTCGTCGTCGGCCGGGTGCCTTACAAAGGTTTCTTTTCGCAGCAGGACGCTCTGGCCGAGGCGCAGGAGTTTGAAAAAAAGGGATACGACACTTTTATTCGCACTTCTCCCGCCTTCAGCACTCTCGGCTGGTTCGACGATCCGCTGTTGGCTCACTTGCTGCGATACGACCGGGTGACGCTTGCCGAAACTATTTTTCACGAGCTTTTTCACAATACGCTCTACGTCGGCGGCGCCGGTGACTTCAACGAGAGCCTGGCGAATTTCGTCGGCCATCGGGCGGCGGTCCTCTTTTTTCGCGACCGCTACGGAGAGGGAGGCCCCGAGCATGCGAGAGCGATTCAGGCGTGGGAAGAGCAGGTCGAGTTTTCCCGCTTCATCGGCGGCGTGGCCGATTCTTTGCGTGAACTTTATGGGAAAGACCTGCCCGAAGAAGAGAAGTTGCGTTTAAGGGAGGAGATTTTTTCGCGCGGCCAGAAAGACTGGGCGCAGCGTATCCAAGAGCGGCCTCAACATCACTACCGATCGTTCGCCCAGACCAAGATGAACAACGCCGTACTCGCCAATTATCTTCTCTATCTCAAGGACCTCGATCTTTTCGAAGCCGTGTACCAATCGACGGGGAAAGATCTGGCGCTCTCGGTCGATGCGATTCGTAAGGCGGTCAGGAGCGGAAAGCCTTATGAAGATGTTCGGACGCTGGCGAAGAAGCTCGAAGACCAGGACTCACAGATCGGCAGTCGCTTCCCTGAATCGCCGGATCGCGTCAATGTGGGCGGAGGGAGTTGAAAAACCCGCCTTCATCGTGTTCACCGACACGTGCGTCGCCCCCAGCTCTTTCCATTGAGAAATCGCTTGCAACCACTTCTCTCGAGATCCGTCCGCGACGGACACGCGCCCTTCGATGCCGATAGCTGAAGGATCGCGTCCGGCTTCTTTCGCGTAGGAGCGTATTCTCTCGATCATCGACCGCACTTTGTCGCCCGGCTCGGCCAGCGGGAACCAGCCGTCGCCGAGACGGCCGACTCTTCGCAGCACCGGCTCCGCGCCGCCGCCGAGCCAAATCGGGATCGGCCGCTGAACCGGCAGCGGGTTGATGCCGGCGTCGGTGATCGTATGCCACCGGCCCTTGAACGTCACCAGCTCTTTGGTCCACAGCGCGCGCAGCACCTCGATTTGTTCTTCCGAACGCGCGCCTCTATTCTTAAAATCCGCTCCCAGCGCTTCGTACTCCACCGGATTCCAGCCGATGCCGATGCCCAGGCGAAGCCGCCCTCCGCTCAGCACGTCCACCGCCGCGGCTTGCTTGGCGACCAGAACGGTTTGTCTCTGCGGGAGAATGATGACGCCGCTCGCCAGCCCGATTTTTTTTGTCACCGCGGCGAGATAGCCGAACAAGACGAACGGCTCATGGAACATATCCTTATGGGTGTAGGGAGCGTTCCAGCCGGGACGGCTCGCGGGATTGGCGCCGACGACGTGATCGTAGGGGATGATGTGATCGTATCCCAGCGACTCCACGGCCTGCGCGAAGTCGCGAACGCCGGAAGGATCGGCGCCGATCTCGGTCTGCGGAAAAATCACTCCGAATTTCATAAAATCTCTCCTGGATCTCTCCGTTCACCCTTCGACATGCCTGTCCTGAGCACCGTTCGTTCCTTCGACAAGCTCAGGACAAACGGCTGGTTTGTCGAAGGGCTCAGGGCGAACGGAGAAAGCCTGGGATCGTTGTTGATTTCCCGTTCATGCTGAGCCTGTCGAAGCATGAAAACCATATTTTCAACAACCGGCTACGGCGCGTCGCCACCGAGCGGCGTGAGAACTTTCTCTTCGAGCCAGGCCGAAAGCTCGGCGAGGCTCTGCGGGCTGATCTCGTGGCCCATGTCGTATTCGCGATAGGTGACTTGCGGAGCGATGCCGCGCAGGATCTCGATCGATTCTCTCGCGCGCGCAAGCTCGATCAGCTCGTCCAGCGAGCCGTGTTGCACCAGCATCGGGGGAAGGCCGTTCGTGTCTTTGGTCGAGAAGAGACTCACCAGCTCCTTCGGCAGCCAGGAGCTCAGCACGGCGACCGCGGCAAAGCGCTCGGGCTCGGCGAGCGCGAGGCCGTAGGCCATCACGCCGCCCTGGCTGAATCCCAGTGCGACGATTTTTTTTCGGTCGATCGGATAGCGCTCGAGCGCCGCGTCTAAAAAGGCGCGCAACCGGTCTCTGGCGGCGAGGATGGCCGGCAGATCGGGCGGGCGGTCCATCGTGAGCGGAAACCAGCCGTATCCGACCGCGCGGCCACCGAGCGGAACTTCGAGCGGCCCTTGCGGGCAGATCACGAGAAAATGCCCGCCGCACAAATGCGGCGCAAGTCCGAGGAGGTCCTGCGCGTTTGCGCCCCAGCCGTGGAGCGCTAGAATTGTCGGGTGCGGACCTTCGCCGGAAGGCTCGAAGAGGGCGTGCGCGAGTTGCATGGATTTCTCCGTGAGATATGAACGACTCCACTTAATCTCGCATACTCTCCAGACTTTTTAAACCCAGCTTGATCGAGGTGACGACCGCCGCGGCCGTGAGCGCGGCGACGAGCGCGACCGGCGGCGCGAGCGCCCACAGGCCCGGCGGGGCGGCGTCCGGCTTGAGCGCCCGCGCGGCGATCAGGTAAACCGGCCAGGCCTCGATCATCACGCAGAGTCCCACGAACGCGACGCTCAGAATCATGGACAACACCCCGCCGAAGCTCGTTGGGATTTGCGCCGCGTGATCGTAGTCGAATTTCGGATGCATCGCGCCGACGCCGACGCCGATCGCGGTGATGCCGAACGTCATCAGAAAAATGGTGACGAGGGAGAGCGCCATCATCCAGTCCGGGACGCGCAAAAACTTGTTGCTAAAAAAAATCAGCAGCTCGCCGAGGACGAGCAGCGGAATTAAATTCAGCCAGAACTTGCTCCGGAGCACGGAGCGGAGCGCGATGGGAGACGATTGCAGAACCCAGAGCGCTTTTCCTTCCAGGCTGACGGCGGGAAAAGCGAACCGGACCGCGACGGCGCTCAAGACGAAGCCCGCGAGGCCGAGATTGGCGAAAGAGACTATGGTGCGCAGCGTGGCGGCCGGAATCGGCGAGCGGTCGAGCGGCAGCACCTTGAAGTTGTAGATATAAACGACGATCAGCGCGACTAGGAGAAAAAGCTGCGACCACTGGGTCGTGTCGCGGAGAAAGCTCTTGATGTCTTTCTGCGCGATCGCCTGGGCGGTTTTCGGAAACGGACGCGTTAGCGCATGGAGAAGCGCGTCGAGCAAGCGAGTTTTTCGCCGCCCCTGCCTCGACTCCTGCGCCTTGGACCACGCGGAGAGATGGACGGCTGACGAAATCCAACCCGCCACCCACGGTAGAAACAGGGCGTAGCTCGCGAGCAACGGATAAAAGAGCCACAGGTCCGCCGGTCTTTTGAACAGCGCCGCGCCTAGAATCTCCGCCGACCAACTGCTCGGCAGATACGGCGCCGAGGGCGTTTCCATCGCGGTGAGATACTGGGCAAAGAAGCCGAAACTTTCCGGACGGACCAGATCCTCGGGCCGGGAGAAGCGGAAGAGCAAGTACAAAATGATGAAGGCGAACAGACCGATGAAGAAGAGCACGTCGCGGATTCTGCGCGCCGGGAGAAAATAGACCAGCAGGTGGGTGACGAGCACTCCAGTCGCCGCGGGGATGACGAGAAAAAGCGGTAGGACGAGGCCGACCCACAAATAAAAAAGCGGTCCGCCGCGGAAGACCGTGTCGTAGGCGGCGAGTATGGGAAGGGTGAAGAACAAAACCATCCAGGACGAATTGATCGTCGTGCTCGTCAGGCGCGCGGCGAAAAAATGACCCGGCGACGTGGGCGCGGAAAGCAAGAGGGGGAGGTCGCTCGCGAGAAAAAAAGCCGACAGGGCGGTGATGAGATTGCTGAACAGAAGCATGGACAGGAACGTCATCAGGATGATCAGCAGAAGCTGAAAGGCGAGCGCCGGTCCGAGTCCGTGGACGCTGTGAAAGTAGAGGAGCACGCGCCGCACGACCCAATAGGTTCCCAGCAAAAAGCCGGCGGCGAGACAGAGAAGAAACAGGCGGCGGAGCCAACTGCCTTTCTCTCTGCGGAACAATTCGTTTTTCCAGGAGAGAACGATCGGGGAAAGCAGAATGAAAAAAGAATCCATGGAGTCAATTTTAAAAAGTCCAGGCATTGTAGGGGCGCGATTCATCGCGCCCTCTTACTGGATTCCCGTCCTTCGGCTGTGCTCAGGACAGGTTGTCACGAGAATGACGGACGAAGTATTAGGCTGCATGATTCACCATTATTCTGTGCCGTCTCTCGTGAGCTCGAGGAAAGCGCTTTCCAGGTTGCCGTCATCGACTTTCGCGAGCGTTCTGAGCTCGGCCATAGTGCCGCACGCGATGAGCTTTCCTTTGTGAATGATCCCCACTCTGCGGCAGAGCTCTTCGGCGACGCCGACGCTGTGGGTGGAAAGGAAGAGCGCGACTCCGGTCTTTGCCAGAGATATAAATAGGTCCTTGAGCTTGCGCGCGCCGCGGGGGTCGATGCCGACCATGGGCTCATCGACGATGAGAATCCTGGGCTCGTGAAGGAGCGCCGCCGAGAGTACCAGGCGCTGCTTCATACCAAGCGAGTAGCTTTCGACCAACTCTTCCCTCCATGGGGAAAGATCGAAGGTCTCAAGCAGCTCGGCCGTTCGCTGTTCCAGCAACTCCGGCTCTACGCGGTGCAGGGCGCCGACGAATTTGAGAAACTCACCGCCGGTCAATTTCTCGTAGATAAACGGCCGGTCGGGAATATATCCGGTAATTGCTTTGGCCTTCTCCGGCTCGCGCTCGACGTCGAAACCTCCCAGAAGGACGCGGCCCGCGCTCGCGCGCAGGATTCCCATCATGGTTTTAATCGTGGTGGTCTTGCCGGCGCCGTTGGGCCCGAGAAAACCGAAGATCTCGCCGGCGGGAATCTCCAGGTTGAGAGAGTCCACTGCCGCGAGTTTGCCGTAATGCTTGGTAAGATTTTCGACGCGAATCATGTTAGTTCAATAGGCGAGAGGCGAGAGGCGAGAGGCAACAGGCGCTAGTAGGGGCGGTTCGCGAACCGCCCCTACCTCATGCCTCACGCCTTTCGCCTCTCGCCTTCTTACGATGCTTCCATCACCTTGATCTTCAAATTGCCGATCAACTGGAGAATATCGACCTGCCGGTCGATGTCGCCTTCGAGAAATTTGACGTGCGTAACGTCGGCCGGAAATTGGTTGAGAACCGGGTCGAGCGAAACCCAGTCGCCGAGCCAGACCTCGGACCATGCGTGGTAATAAAATGCGCCGCGCAGATAGACCACGCCGACCACGGTTTTCGCCGGGATGCCCGCGGCGCGGGCGAGCGCGCTGAAAAGCACGGCGTGCTCGTTGCAGTCGCCTTTTTTGGTTTGCAAAACGTCCAGCGCGTTCGGGATGCTCACGGTCGGCTCCTTGGCAAGCTCGCGGTAGACCCAATCTTTGATGCGCGCGGCGGCTTTGACCGCGTCGCGCTCTTTTCCGACGATTGTCCGGGCCAGCGCGCGAATCTTCGGGTGATTGCTTTGGACAAACGGCGTGGGCTGAAGATAGGAGGCGTATCTCTCTCTGTTTGCCGGAATTTTATAAGAGCGGATGCCGGCGAGTTCCTCGCGCTTGATTTCCAGAATATCCCGATAGAGCCGCTGGCGGCCGCCGTCGAGCGGAAAATTATCGAGGACGAAACCTGAAAGTCTTAAGCGCAAAAATTCTTTCCGTCCCGGATCGGGAATGAGAACGGACACGGGCACCGAGGTCTGCGCGAGGAGATCGAGCGACAGGGACCTTCCTCCGGGAATCGCCGCAGCTTCTCCGGCGGTCTCTTGGACCAGCGAAAGTCCGGTGGGGCTTTCTTCCTTCAGCGTTCTGCCGGCGCCGTCGATCCAGGAGATCACCGAGATGCCTTTGAACTGCTGCCGCAGACGGATCGCCGGCTCCATTTTCCCGGCGATTCGTATGCGCTCGCGTCCCTCGATGGTCACCGTGGTGAGCTGCTGCGACAGCGTCGCGGGATCGAAAGTCGGAAACAGGTGGTCTTTCCCCGGCTCCAGATCCTGAGTGACGATGTACGGCTTGAGCGCCGCGAGCAGATAGGGCGGCTGGCGCATCGCGAGCTCCACCTCCGTTTTCTCGCCGCCGGAGTTCACTTCCACGCGCAGCTTGCCGGCGGCCAATGCTCCCCGGGCGCTGAAGCGAACGTTGTTCGCGTCGAGGTGGAAGTCGAACCGCTTCATCGCCCACTTCGCGTTCGCGCTCATGTCGAGCCGGCTCGCGACGGTTTGCGTCGTCTCCAGCAAATTGAGCCGCAGAACCGAAGAGCTTTGCACGTTGTATCCGCCGGGCTCGGGAGTTATTTTCTGGCTCGAGTAGCCGATCTTTTCGCCGCGAAAGTAAACTCCCCACCATTCTTCGAGCGGCTCGGTGATCGAGCTGACGGCCGCGAGGGTGACGGGGGGCGGCGGCGCCGCAAGCTGGCTCTTCAAGAGAAGGAAATTCATGAAGCACCAGAAAATGACGATGGCGACGCCGGCGGCTCTCTTCAAATTCATCCGCGGCAAATTATATACTAGTGCCGGGGAAAAAAGTATCGTAGGAAGTTGTCGTGTTGTGGTTCAATTTGATCTGAACAACGTGTCATTGTAGGGGCAGGCCCGCGTGCCTGCCCGGCTTTTGGGCGACCACACAGGGTCGCCCCTACAAATTTTTATGCAATTCGTCGCCGACAAGATGGTGGGCAGGCTAGCCCGATGGCTGCGGATCATCGGGCAGGACGTGACCTACGGCCCGGATTTGTGCGGCGCCGGGCTGATCCGCGCCGCGCGGCGCGACAACCGGATCATCCTCACGCGCGATCGCCGGATCGGCAGAAAAAATCCTCCGGCTTACCTTTTGATCCGCAGCGACCGTTTCCGCGAGCAGCTTCGGCAGGTGATCGAGGAATTTTCGCTGGACCCGCTGAAGGATGCGTTTACCCGCTGCGTCGAATGCAACACGCGCTTCGAGCCGATAGCGAAAGGGGAAGTCAAAGGCAAGGTGCCGCCTTACGTTTTCGACACGCAGGAAAAATTCTCATTCTGCCGCGAGTGCCGGCGCGTCTACTGGCCGGCGACGCATCAGGAAAAGATGCTGGCGGAAATAAGGTCCCTGGAAAAGAAATCGCCTGGAATTTGAGTGTTCCGTGTGTTAGTTAAATCAAGTTCGTAAATTGTTTCCCCGGTTAGCCTAAGCGGAAATCGAGACGAATTGGAGTAGATGAGACACGGCGTTTTTTACGTGTACGTTTTACGAAGTGCGAAAAACAACAAACGGTATGTCGGTTATACCGGCAAAGATCCTTTACGACGATTAAAAGAGCACAACAGCGGAAACACTCAAGGGACGCGACAGAATGGACCTTTCGCCTTGCTTCATGTAGAGTCATTTCCTGATTCTACAACGGCCCGCAAGCGCGAACGATTTCTAAAGTCAGGCCAGGGGCGGCAGGTGTTGGACGCGATGTTCCGTAGCTAAGGGACAATGTTCGCTCCTTTCAACCAGGTTCACGGATACTGTAAAATACAACACGGTTGTGGCATATTTTGCGTTGCTTCCCCGGTAGCTCAGTTGGTA
>CAYOJC010000002.1:0-103127 GCA_964404195.1 uncultured Syntrophobacteraceae bacterium | reverse complement strand
GAGCGGGTGACTGTTAATCACTAGGTCGGGGGTTCGAGTCCCTCCCGGGGAGCCAGATTCTTAGCTTTGACAAGGTACAGAAAAGATAAGAATGGTCATGCATCTGGCACCTGAGAAGTTTTTGTTGGAGTTCCTTAATCGCTTCCCCGGTTGAGCCTGGGGCTCATCAGCCCCCCGCCGGAGGCGGGTCCGCCTTCGGCGGATTCGGCTGAAGCTCAGTTGGTAGAGCGGGTGACTGTTAATCACTAGGTCGGGGGTTCGAGTCCCTCCCGGGGAGCCAACCCTATTAATCCGCGCACTGAAGAGGTGGGGTAATGGCGCAAAAAAAAGTCGTAGGCAATCCGACGCCGCGCGTCGAGGGCGAAGACAAAGTAACCGGCAAAGCGGTCTACGCCGTGGACGTGACTCTGCCCGGAATGCTCTGGGGCAAAGTTCTGCGCAGTCCGATTCCCTACGGGCGCATCAAGCGCATCGACGCGAGCCGCGCGCTGGAGCTGCCGGGCGTTCACGCGGTCCTCACCGGAGAAGACGTGACCGGCCTCAAGATCGGCCGAAAGCTCTACGACATGCCGATCCTCGCCGACGGCCTCGTCCGCTTCATCGGCGAGAAAGTCGCCGCGGTCGCGGCGGACGACGAGCATACCGCCGAGGAAGCGGTGAATCTCATCGAGGTGGAATACGAAGAATGGGAGCCGGTGCTGGACCCAGAGAAGGCGATGGAGCCTTCCGCGCCGATTATTCATCCCGACGTGCCGGGCTACAAAGGTTTGCCCAACAAGCTGGAAGCGGCGACCAACGACTTCATCTATGTCACGTGGAAGAAGGGGGATATTCAGGAGGGCTTTCGCCAGGCGGACGTCGTCGTCGAGAATACCTTCTTCACCAACCCGGTCCATCAAGCCTACATCGAGCCGCATTCGTGCGTGGTCAAGACGGCGCCGGACGGCTCGGCGGAAATTTGGGCGTGCAGCAAAGTGCCGTATGGCCTGCGCGAGCAGGTCGCCAACGCGGCGCGGATCGATTCCCAGAAGCTCGTCGTGCATCCCTGCTATATCGGCGGCGACTTCGGCGGCAAGGGCGACTTCATGGACGTCGCGCTGGTTTACTTCATGTCGAAGAAGAGCGGGCGGCCGGTGAAGATGGTGATGGACTACGACGAAGAGTTCGTCGCGGGAAATCCGCGCCACGCCTCGATCGTCCGGGTAAAAACCGGCGTCAAGAAAGACGGCACGATCGTCGCGCATCACATGCATTTTATTTTCGACAGCGGCGCCTACGGCGCATTCAAACCCAACGCCTTTCTGGGCGGGCCGCATATTTCCGCCGGGCCGTATAAAATCCCGCACGTGCTCATCGAGGAGCACATGGTCTACACGAACAAGATTCCGTGCGGCCACATGCGCGCGCCGGGAGATCCGCAGGGATTTTTCGCCAACGAGAGCCAGCTCGATCTCGTCGCAAAGAAGCTCGGCATGGACCGGATCAAGTTCCGGCAGAAAAATTTGATGCGCGACGGCGACCTGGATCCGACGGGCGAGAAGGTCGATTACATCAAGACCGAAGAAACGCTCCGGCGCGCGCTCAAAGAAGCGGGCTTTTACAAACCCAAGCCGAAGAACGTCGGCCGCGGCGTCGCGCTGGTTCAATGGACGCCGAACGGCGGCTCGGGCACCGTGGCCATCAAGATCGACGAACAAGGCATGATGACGATCTCTTCGGCGATGCTCGATCAGGGCGCGGGAACCTACACGCTCCTATGCGAGATCATCGGGCAGGAGTTGGAAGTTCCTCTCAGTCAGATCAAAGTCGAAATTCTCGATACCAAGACCGGCACGAAGGACACCGGCGTCGGCGGCAGCCGGGCGACGCGCGTTTACGGCAACGCCGCCTACCGGGCGGCCGTCAAGGCCGTCGAAGAGATCAAGAGAGTTGCCGCGGAGCAATGGAAGACCACTCCGGATCAAATCGCGCTCGCCAAGGGCGGCGTGATGCCCAGGCGCGGCGGGCGGCGCGTGAGCTATGCCGAGCTGGTCAGAGCGAAAGGATCGCCGATCGCGGTCGAGGCGGCCTACAGCGACACCTCGAAAGTTCACGAGGCTTCGATGTGCGCGCAGGTTGCGGAAGTGGAAGTCGATCCCGAGACCGGACAGGTGAAGCTCAGAAAATTCACCTCGACGCACAACACCGGAACGGTCATCAACCCGCTCATGCACCAGGGGCAGATCGAAGGCGGCGCGATGATGGGCATCGGCTACGCCTTGATGGAGCATCTGATGATCTCCGACGGCAAGGTGACGACGACCCACTTCGGCGATTACAAAATTCCCACGATCAAAGACGTGCCCGCGTTCAAAACGTTGGTGATGGAAAAGTCCAAGGGCGCCGGGCCGTACAACAGCATGCCGATCGGCGAGACCGCCAACATTCCGGTGGCGGCGGCGATCGCCAACGCCGTCGAGGACGCGGTGGGAGTGAGAATCCATTCCTTGCCGATCACCGCGGAGAAAGTGCTGGCGGCGCTGCGCGGCGCGTGATCTTATGCCCCGACCGGAGATAGGCGACAAATTTCCTTCCGCCAGGCTCGATGATATCGACGGCGCGACCGTCGAGCTGCCAAAAATATTTTCCCGCGCTCCCGCGACCGTCGTCTTTTTCTATCGCGGACGCTGGTGACCGTGGTGCCGGGCCCAGGTGACGGCCTTCGTTTACGAAGCTGAGAGATACGTTCCCGAGAAGATCCAGATCCTCGGCGTCAGCGTCGAGCCGGCGGAAGAGGGAAGAAAATTCATCGAGCGCGTGACGCGCGACTGCCGGGAAGACCGGCCGCACATTCCTCTCGATCCTTATCCGCTCCGCCTCCTCTCGGATCCTAAAGCGGAATTGATCCGCGCGGCCGGCGTCGCGAACGAAGGCCACTGGGCCGGACTCATCTCGCATCCCGTCACGTTCGTCGTCGATCGCGCTGGGATCGTCCGCTGGATTTACGCCGGCGACAGCGCGTCGGACCGCCCGAGCCCCGTCGCACTGTCGAAGACGGCGGTCTCCGTCGCGAAGGGTGAAGCGCTTCGCGAAGAAAATTAATCATGTCCGACCGCGCAAAGCCGCTTCAGACGGTTCCCGGCGAGGGATCGATGGTTCCCGAGTGGCCGCAGGACGCCGCTGTCGCAGATTCGGATCACTGGATCCACATCGAACAGAGTCCGCGGCGCGTGCGCGTCGATTTCGGCGGCGAGACGATCGCCGACAGCAAGCGCGCGCTGCTGCTTCGCGAGCGCAAGTGCTTGCCGGTTTATTATTTCCCCCGCGAAGACGTTAGCATCGACTTCATGCATTCCACGGCTCATCGAACTCATTGTCCCTATAAAGGCGACGCTTCTTACTGGACCATCCACGTGGGCTTAAAGGCCGCGGAAAACGCAGCCTGGAGTTATCTCGACCCGCCGGCGCCGGCGTCGGCAATCCGGGGCTATTTCGCCTTTCAATGGAATCTGATGGACGCGTGGCGCGAAGAAGAGGAAGAAATATTCGTCCATCCGCGCGATCCGTACAAGCGCGTCGACGTGCTGCAAAGCTCGCGGCACGTGCGCGTCGCGGTCGCCGGAGAAACGGTTGCCGATACGCGCCGGCCGCGGCTTCTCTTCGAGACCGGCCATCCCACCCGCTACTACATTCCGCTCGAAGACATCCGGCAGAATTTTTTGGCGTCGAGCGAGACCAGCTCGCGTTGTCCTTATAAAGGCATCGCGTCTTATTGGTCGGTCGAGATCGGCGGCAAAGTCTTTCCGGACCTCGCCTGGAGCTATCTCGATCCGATTCCCGAGTGTCCGAAGATCAAAGGTCTCGTCTGCTTCTTTCAAGAGCGCGAGACGACGATTTTCGTCGACGGCGAGGAGTTGCCGAAGCTACGGACGAAGTGGTCGCGGTAGGATTCAGCAAGCAGGAGGCATCAAACTTCGTGCTCTTCGTGGTGAGACGATTTTAACCACGAAGGACACGAAGGTCTCGAAGGAACACCACACGACTCGCGCAAAGACGCAAAGCACGCCAAGGAAAGCAGTTTTTGGAACCATGAAAGCTCTTTACTGGGACGGGCAGAAGTTAACGCTCAAAGCGTCGCAGCCGTCGCCGGAGCCGGTGCGCGATCAGGCGCTCGTGCGCGTGCGTCTCGCCGGCATCTGCTCCACCGATTTACAGATATTCAAAGGCTACATGGGATTTCGCGGCGTGCCGGGCCACGAGTTCGTCGGCGAGGCGGTCGAAGGGCCGCCCGCGTTCATGGGCAAGCGCGTCGTCGGCGAGATCAACTTCGCCTGCGGCCGCTGCGAGTTTTGCCGGCGCGGGCTGGGCCGCCACTGCGCCAAGCGACAAGTCATGGGAATTCTCGGCGCGGACGGCTGCTTCGCCGAAGCCGTGGCCGTGCCGGCGCGAAATCTTCACCTGGTCCCCGACGGTGTCTCCGACGAAGAGGCGGTTTTTACCGAGCCGCTGGCCGCGGCGTTTGAAATCCTCGAACAGGTCGAGATCGACTTCACGCGCGAGGTTCTGGTTTTCGGCGACGGCAAGCTGGGTCTCCTCTGCGCGCAAGTCGTTGCGCTCACGGGCGCGCGCGTGACGCTCGTCGGCAAACATCCCGACAAACTGCGGCTAGCGAAGGCAGCGGGCGTCCGCACGGTATTGCTCGCCGACTGGAAGCCGCAATCGGCGGATATCGTCGTCGAGGCGACCGGCTCAAGCTCCGGTCTGGAGACGGCGCTCAGCGCCGTACGCCCGCGCGGCACGCTCGTGCTCAAAAGCACTTGCGCCGAAGAGCACAGGCTTTCCCTCGCTCCCGTCGTGATCAACGAGATCACCGTCATCGGCTCCCGCTGCGGCGTCTTTCCTCCGGCACTCGACGCGCTCGCGCAGAAAAAAATCGCCGTCACGCCGATGATCGAGAAGGTCTACCCGTTAAGTGAAGGAATCGAGGCGGTCGCCCACGCGGGGAAGGCGGGAGCACGAAAAATTTTGCTGAGGTCTTAACAGCGAGGCTCTGGTGCGCCGCGTTGGCGGCGTCAACCGCAGGACTGAGTTCTGCTTAGGCCAGCAACGATTCGGCGGGGATGTCCAAGCGCTTCCGTAACGAGCGCATCATATCAACTGTGAGTTTCCTTTTCCGGTTGAGAACTTCCGACACGCGGCTTCGGCCGCCCAGAATTTTAGCGAGGTCCGACGCCTTGAGCCCAAGCTGTTCCATGCGGAACTTTATGGCCTCAACTGGATCGGGGGGCTCAATCTTGTAATGCTTCCGCTCATACGCCTCGACTAAAGTAACCAGCACCTCCAATCGATCTCCCTTGGGGCTGTTCGGTTTGGTATCCCAGAGTCTCTTGATCTCCTTAAGCGCCTTCTGGTAATCGCGCTCTGTTTTGATCGGTTTAATCGTCATGTCAAATCTCCTCTGCGTTGATCTTGTCGTACTCCGCTTGGGTGCCGAGAAACCGAATGTAAACCAACTACCCCGTTCTCAATTTGGGAACAAGCTCGGGGTAGCGCTTAAATGATGAAATGGCTGTCCCCTCCATCAGCCGTCCGACAGGATCGGGTTGAGGCGGCTAAAGAATTCTCCGCTCTCGCCGCTTGTCGTCAACGAGATCACCGTCATCGGCTCCCGCTGCGGCGTCTTTCCTCCGGCACTCGACGCGCTCGCGCAGAAAAAAATCGCCGTCACGCCGATGATCGAAAAGATTTATCCGCTGAGTGGAGCGCTCGACGCCGTAGGGCATGCGGGCAGGACAGGGGTTTGTAAAATACTGATCAAAAATTAGATGCCCTAGAGTGGAGTCTTAAGAAAAGGACGATCGGTATCCTAATTTCCCGGCACGGGTTGTTCAATGCGGTGAATACCCGGCGAAGGTTAAGTCCATATGCAGACTGCGTAGGGCGGCTCGACTTCTCAACAAACCCTCCGTATTTTCGCGTCTGTAAACCTTTTTCTGAGATCCGCGTCTAACCGAGTGCTGCCCGTTTACGTTTTTGGGGTTTTACCATTATGTCCCATGTAGCGTGTGCAACATCCACGCGTCGATACCTGCCTTTTGGCCCACTCGTACCGGTCTCATTGTTTCCCAACCTGACGCAGAAGGTCGGATTCGCTAGATATTAGGGGGCACCCATGAACTATTTCAGACCATTGTCACTTCCGCCAGACGAGACGGTACTCGCTGCGTGGGACTCGCAGGTCTCGCAAGCGGCGGAAAATTCGTCTTTAGCGGAGGCGCTCACCCACGCCGCAAACGAGCTGTTCCCGCGCTTCGCGCTTTGCTACGCCGAGTTGCGCGAGTTGCCGCGTGGCGCTCGCCGCGCGCTGCAGCGTCAACTGGCGCGCTCGCCAGAACTGGCGGCGGTTTTGCCGGAGTGGATGCAGCGTGGCAATGGAATCGCTCTGCAACACAAACTCGCGCGCACGTTGGCCGGAGCGGCGTTGTTGCTTGCATTGGGACATGGAGTAGGTCACGCGGCGACGATCACCGTTGACACCAATGTTCCAAAGATCAAGTCGGACGGGCAATGCTCGCTGATCGAGGCGATCATCAATGCGAACGATGACGCGGCGACTCACTCCGACTGCGTGGCGGGCAGCGGCGCCGACGTCATTCAACTGCCGGCGGCGAGCAAGCATACGGTCACAAACAAGTTCACCAACTATTTTGGCGCCACAGGGTTGCCGACCATTACAAGCGAAATCACCATTGAGGGAAACGGCGGCAAGATCGCCGGTAAAAAAGGCGCGTCGTTTCGTCTGATTGCGGTGGAAAGTTCCGGGGATCTCACCCTGTCGAATGTGACCGTGAGCGGCGGGTCGCAGAATCATGGCGGCGCGATATTTAACTACGGCACTCTCACCATCAACGACAGCACCATCACCGGGAGCAAAGCCAACTTGGGTGGTGGCGTATTCAATGGCGCGGCCGCCGTCCTCAACATCGACGGCAGCACCGTTTCGAAGAATACAGCCGGCTACGGCGGCGGAGTGTACGATTACAGCGGCGCCGTCAGCATCACCAACAGCACGATCACCGGCAACAAGGCGATCGTCGACGGCGGCGGCATTTACGAATATGCAGGTACCCTCGACATCGCGTACAGCACGATTTCCAAAAATACTTCCGGCCGCGACGGCGCCGGAATGCATAATCGCGACAGCGCCGCCACGATCACTTACAGCACGATATCCGGCAACAAGACGGGATTTTTCGGCTATGGCGGCGGCATCTACGATCGGTCGAGCGAGACGCTGGTCGAGAACAGCACCATATCCGGCAATAAAGCAGCGGTAGGCGGCGGGGTTTACAACCGGGCGACGCTGACTGTTTCCAACAGCACGATCGCGAGAAACAACGCCGGCGACGGCGGCGGAATATTCACCGCGCGCGATCTTACGCTTAAGCGCAGTCTCATATCCGGCAATCAGGCGTTCTTCGGCCGCGAGATCGACCGCTTCTCCGGCACGGTGACGAGGGACAATTACAATCTCTTCGGCACCAACAACTACGACGGTGTCCGCGGTTTTTCGCCGGGAGCCAGCGACATCGTTCCAGGATCGGGCGTGTTCATCAGCGCTATCCTGGTGCCTCTCGCCGCCAACGGCGGCCCGACGCAGACGCATGCGCTTGTTACCGGCAGTCCGGCGATCGACGCGGCGCCGGCCGATGGCGACTGTCCCGCAGGCGACCAGCGCGGCGTGTTGCGGCCGCAGGGGACACTCTGCGACATCGGTTCTTTCGAAAAAGAGCCGTAATTTCGCCGGTGCGTTTTTTCTGGCATTTTCCTTTCAAACCACCGGTAATGTGAGCATTTGACAACGACTCTTACACTAGAGATTATGTAGCGCAGATTCGTAGCGCTATGTCTGAAGCCCCGCCATTGTCTCCCGACGCTGAGTTGCGCAGCGTACACACCGCGAATCTTCCCGCTCTCTTGGACCGGCTCGGAATCAGTCTCGTCGTTTCCACCTACCAGGCCGGCAAAGCGATCGTCGTCCGCAACGACAACGGCACGATCAACACCCATTTCCGCACGTTCGCCAAGCCGATGGGCATCGCCGCCGATCACTCGCGCCTGACGATCGGCGGCTCGAATACGGTTTGGGAATACCGCAACATGCCCGCGGTGGCCGTGAAGCTCGAGCCGCCCGGCAAGCACGACGGCTGCTATATTCCCCGGCGTATTCACGTGACCGGCGACATCGACATCCACGAGCTCGCCTGGGACCGCGACAACGAGTTGTGGATCGTCAACACCCGTTTCTGCTGTCTCTGCACGCTCGACCGGGACCACAGCTTTTATCCCCGCTGGCGCCCGCCGTTCTTGAGCGGCCTCGCGCCCGAGGACCGCTGCCACTTGAACGGCCTCGCGATGGTCGATGGCCGCCCGAAATACGTCACCGCTCTGGGCGAGACCGACACGCCCGGCGGCTGGCGCGCGAACAAGGCCAGAGGCGGCCTGTTGATGGATATCGAGACGAACGAGATTTTGCTGCGCGGTCTCTCGATGCCGCACTCGCCGCGCTGGTATCGAGATAAGTTGTGGGTGCTGGAATCCGGCGAGGGAAGTTTGGCCGAGGTGGATCTCGAGCGGCACTCGTGGCGCACGGTGGCGCAAGTGCCGGGTTTCACCCGCGGAATAGACTTCGTCGGGCCGCTCGCCTTCATCGGCCTCTCGCAGGTGCGCGAGAGCGCGGTCTTCAGCGGCATCCCTTTGGTCCAGCGGCTGCGCGAGCGCACGTGCGGAGTCTGGGTCGTCAATATCGAAACCGGGCAAACCGTCGGCTTTCTCCGCTTCGAGGCCGGCGTGCAGGAGATCTTCGCCGTCCAGGCGCTGCAAGGAATCCGTTTTCCCGAGGTGTTGGAATGGAACGACCCGCGGCTCGCGCAATCCTACGTGCTGCCGGACGAAGCGCTGGCGCAGGTTATTCTGCCGACCGAAGAAGAGCTGGCGCGCTCGCCGGGTTTTCATTTCCAGCGCGGCAACGAGTTTTACCGGAAAGGAAAGCTCGACGAGGCGATCGCCGCCTACAGGCGTTGCGTCGCCATCCAACCCGAGTTTCCCAACGCGCTCTATAATTTGGGCATCGCGCTCGGCGACGCGGAGCAGTGCGAGGAGGCGGCCGCCTGCCTGGAGAAAGTCGTTCAGGCCGAGCCCGAGCGCGCCGAGGCATACAACGGTCTGGGATACATCATCAGCCGGCAGCGGCAGCCGCACAAGGCGATTCCCTATTACGAGCGCGCGATCGAGCTGCAGCCGAATTATGCTCAAGCCCATTTTAATCTCGGCATGAATCTGCTGCTGGTCGGCGATTACGCGCGCGGACTTGTCGAATACGAGTGGCGCTGGCACACGGGACAGTTCACTCCGTTCCGCTGTCCGCATCCCAAATGGGACGGCACTCCGATCCCGGAGAAGACGCTGCTCGTCCATACCGAGCAGGGCGCGGGCGACGCGATTCAGTTCGCGCGCTACATTCCGCAGGCCGCCGCGCGCTGCGGCAAGCTCGTCCTGGTGTGCACCGCCGATTTGACGCCGATCTTCGCCGCTATCCCCGGCATCGCGCAGATCCGCGCGCCGGGACAGACCGGCGTCGCGGAATTCGACGCCCATATCCCGCTGCTTAGCCTGCCGCGTATTTTCGGCGCGACGCGAGAAAATATTCCGGCCGATACGCCGTACATCGATGTCTCGGCCATCCGCCGGCGCAAAGATAATCCGGCGCTCGTCCTTCCCGAGTCGTCTTGTCCCAAGGTCGGCATCGTCTGGGCCGGCAGCGCGACGCATCGCAACGATCGTCATCGCTCCGTTTCATTGAAAGAATTTCTGCCGGTTCTCCAAACTCCGGGCATCGCGTTCTACGGCTTGCAGAAAGGAGAACGCGCGCGGGATTTGGCCGATCTTCCGACCGAGCTTCAGGTGCAGGATCTCGATCCCAAGCTCGGCGACTTCGGCGATCTGGCCGTGATCGTCGAGCAGTTGGATTTAGTCATCAGCGTCGATACTTCGGTCGCGCACGTCGCCGGCGCTTTGGGTAAACCGGTCTGGACGCTGCTGAGCGAGGTGGTGGATTGGCGCTGGGGTTTGGAGGGCGAGACCACGCCGTGGTATCCGACGATGCGCCTTTTCCGCCAGACCGCGCTCGACGATTGGCTGGGCGTGATGGAGCGCGTCGCGCAGGCGCTGAAAGACCGGGAATGGCCGGTGCGTGAGACTCGAAACTTCAAAACCAAAACTGGAAGGGTGGTAGTGGCGTTGGAAAATAAGGAGCTTGCATGAATTATTTCCAGCCATACTTGCCGCTATGGCAGCTAAACGTACACCTATTTCTATGGTGGACTGGGCGGCGGCATTCTTAACTATAACCCGGGGTATCTGTACCTCTCGGGCGGCACGGTCACGAAAAATACGGCCCTCATCGGTGGCGGGCTCCTTGAAGCCGGCTACAGTACCATTATCGGCACAAGTATCTCAGGTAACAAGGCATCTTACGGAGACCCTGACATTTTTTATTATTAATGGTCGAATATCTCAGGTCTCAATCAATCCGCATCATCGCGGCGCCGGTTCCCGTCTTCGTTATTTTGCATTCGAAATTTTACTTTTTATTTTACTGAGCAGCCGCCTGGCCCAGACAAATTCGCTCTCGAGAATAGCCAGGCCGAGCGGAATGACGATAAAGGCCGGGCCGGGCAAGGCGATCATCGCGATCCCGATCGCAAGGACGGTGAAGCCAACGACGATGACGATCAGTCGCTTCGTTTGCTTTAACGTCTTGACGACGACGTGATTCATGATCGCGTACTTCCCTCAATCCAATATCATTGAAATTGTCGCCGCAAGTAGCGGCGAGAAATTGGACGGCTATTCCGATCGAGCAGGCGGCTTGTCTACCACCGGCTTTTGCGGCGGGAGCGTGCGCCGAAGGGCGGCGGCGGGGCCGCTTCGAGCAGGCGCGTGTACTTGTAAGGAAATCCTTCGAGCTTGACGCGGGGAATCTTCTGGCCGATGAAGTGCTCGATGGCGGCGATATCTTGCAGGTCTTCGGCGATCACGATGGTGAAGGCGTCGCCCGCGGCGAGCGCGCGGCCCGTGCGGCCGATGCGGTGGACGTAGTCCTCGGGATGGTGCGGCACGTCGAAGTTGATGACGTGGCTGATCTGCTCGACGTCGATGCCGCGCGCGGCGATGTCGGTGGCGACCATGACTTCATAACGGCCGTTGCGAAAACCGTTCAACGCCTGCTCGCGCTCGCGCTGCGTGCGGTTGGAGTGCAGCACGGCGACGGCATGGCCTTCCTGGTTGAGCTTGCGCGCGACGCGGTCGGCGCGGTCCTTGGTGCGGCAGAAGATCAGCACCTGGTTGTATTCGGTGCGCCGTAAAAGCTCCTCCAGGAGATCCTGCTTCTGATCGCTGGCGACGGGATAGAGCGCGTGCGTCACGGTCTCGGCGGGCGCGCGGCGCTGTCCGATCTCGATGGTCTCGGGAGTTCGCATTGCCCACTTGCAAAGCTGCTCGATCTCGGGCGGGATCGTCGCGGAAAACAGCATCGTCTGGCGCGTGCGCGGGCAGCGCTCGAGAATGCGGCGCACGTCGGGCATAAAACCCATATCGAGCATGCGGTCCGCTTCGTCCAGGACGAGGATCTCGATCTTGTCGAGCCGAATCATGCCGCGCTGCATCTGATCGAGCAAGCGGCCCGGCGTCGCGACGAGGATGTCCACGCCTTTCCTGAGCGTCTCGTCTTGCCGGCCGTAGCCGGTGCCGCCGAAGACGACCGTGGTGCGCAGGTTGGTGAAGCGGCCGTAATCGCGGATGGCGGTCTCGACCTGCGCCGCAAGCTCGCGCGTGGGCTCGAGCACGAGCGAGCGCAGCGCGCCGTGCTGCCCGAGTCGGGAGAGTATCGGCAGCGCAAAGGCGGCGGTCTTCCCGGTGCCGGTCTGCGCGCAGCCGATGAGGTCGCGTCCCTCCATGACGATCGGGATGGCGCGAAGCTGGATCGGAGTAGGATCGGTGTAGCCCGCGGCGCGAACGCCTTCGAGCACTTTGGGTGAAAGATCGAGTTTGGCGAATGGCATAGTTGTTGGCGCGCTTAGTTTGCGACCCTTTCTTTTATTATTTTGCGTAAAGCCGATCGATGTAGCCGGCCCGATCCAATTCCGCGAGCGGGCCCGAGTCGATAAACTCGGCGGCCTTGCGCTGGCCGATGCGCGAATTCAACTCGACCAGGTGGTTGATGACCGCTTGGACCGCGCTTTCGGAGGCGTAAGGTTTAGTCGGCACGTCGGAAGCATAGTTCCACGATTCTTCGAGCGCATCCCGGTCGGTGGTGCCGAAAAATTTCGCCAGGATGCGCAGAGTCTCTTCTTTTCGCGTTTTGAAAAAGTGAATTCCGCGGACTATGGCGCGCACCGCGCGGAGCGCGACGTTTGGATTTTCTTTGAGGAACGATCTTCGCGCGGTCAGGCTCGATCCCTGGTACTCGATCTTTAGATCCGAGAGATTGACGAGAAAATTCATACCGCTTTTACGCGCGAACAGCGTGCTCGGCGGCGTCAGCATCGTGGCGCCGACCCGGCGTGCGTTCAGCGATGTCCACATCACTTCGTTGCTTCCGAGATAAAGAAATTTCACGTCCTTGTCCGGGTCGAGTCCCAGGTGGCGCAGCGCGACGCGGGCGTTTTTTTCGTAGGCGTCGCCGGGACGCTGCAGGCCGACGATTTTCCCTCGGAGATCGTTCGCGGTCGAAATTTCCGGCCGCGCGACCAAATACATCGAGGCATAGCGCGTGAAGCCGGCCAGCATCACAAGGTCACGCTCCTGGACCGCCGCCGGCAGGAGCAGAAACGCCGACATGATGGAAAACTCCACGTCGCCCGAAACGAGCGTCATCGGCGCGACGTTGCCGGCCGTTCTCACAACTTCCACCTGAAGTCCTTCCTCGCGGAAAAATCCCGCCTCTTTGGTCACGTAAGGAATCGAGTGCACCACGGCGCGCGCGGCGTAACCGATGCGAATGCGTTCCTTCTCCGGCTTTCCCTGGGCGATCGAGGGTGAACTGAAAGCGAGCAGCGACAGGGCCAAAATCCCGCAGCTCGCAACGGTGCGCTTCACAGTGCGAGTCCTATAGTGCCCGCTGCGGACTGTCAAGGGAACGGGCTCGGACTCGCTCAGCCTTGGCCCGACGCGCGCCGGACGCCGGGTTGGAGCTCGGCTTGCGTTATCCGGCGGGAGGCCTCTTCGTTCAGGCGCATGAGCCGGGGGCTGATTTCAACGGGATACACCGCGGGATCGCGAATCGCCCGGAATTTTTCGTCGAGCCGCTCAAACTCCGCGAGAAACCGCGCGCGAATATCATTCAGCGAAGGATAGGCGCCCGGCGTCTTCCCGTCTTTCATTACTTTTTCGAGCAGCGGCTCGCCGCCGGGGAGCGTCTCGTCGCGGAGCGCGAGCACGTCTTTCTTGAGCTTGCGGCCGCCGTCCTGCAGGCGAAAGATCTGTTTCCGTCCCGGGTAGTAGGACTTGCCCGAGCTGAGTTTCAGCACCGGCCTGCCGTTCTGCTGCACGAGCTTGTAAGCCATGTCCAGCCATGGCTGATCGGCGGAAACGCCCATCCGGGTGCCGACTCCGTAGCTGTCGTAGGGGACGCCGGCGTCGGAGAACCCGGCCAGATCGTATTCGTCCAGGCCGCCGCTGCCGATGATTTTCACGTCGCGGAATCCCGCTTCGTCGAATATTTTTCGGACCGCGTGCGCGAGCGCGGCGAGATCGCCGCTGTCGATGCGGACGCCGCGGAGCTTCCCGCCGCGCGCCGCCATCTCGCGCGCGACCTCCACCGCTTTGCGCGCGCCTGCGATCGTGTCGTAGGTGTCGATCAGCAAAATCGAGTTCTCCGGAAAGCTTTTAACGAACGCGCGGAAAGCCTCGATCTCGCGCTCGAAGCTCGAAACGAAAGAATGGGCCATCGTTCCGACCACGGGGATGCCGTACTTCTTTCCGGCGAGAACGTTGCTGGTGCCGGCAAAGCCGGCGAGGTAACTCGCGCGCGCGACCTTGACGCCCGCGTCGATTCCGTGCGTCCGCCGCAGCGAGAAATCCACGATTCTCCGGCCGCGGGCGGCGTGAACGCAGCGCGACGCCTTGGTCGCGATCAAAGACTGAAGATGGATCTGGTTGATGGCGAAGGTCTCCGCGATTTGCGCCTCGACGATCGGCGCGGTGATCTCGAGAATCGGCTCATCCTTGAAAAAGATACGGCCCTCGGGAACCGCCCAGACTTCTCCGGTGAAGCGGAGCTGCCGCAGGTAGTCGAGAAAGTTGGAGGCGAACAGGCCGGTGGAATGGAGATAGTCGATCGCTTCGCGGCTGAAAGAAAAGCCTTCGAGAAAATCGAGCACGTCTTTCAAGCCCGCGGCGACGAAGTAGCCGCGGTTGGGCGGATAGGCGCGGACGAATAGGCTGAAGGTCGCGGGCTCGAGCCTGCCGCTCTGGAGATAACTCTGCGCCATCGTGAGCTGGTAGAGGTCGGTGAGCAGGGCGAGGTCGGGGCAATGTTCCACGGCGGCGTCTCGTTTCGATGCGGATAAAACCAAGTTTAGTGTCAAAGTCACACTAAGTAAAGAGAAGCTTGTGCAAGGCTATTGATTTCGCGCTGCTCTTTATGTTAAGGACTTTTTAGAACGATCGTTAGAAAATCTTGGACGCGGAGGTAGCTACGATGTTCACGGACAAGGTCGAGGTTAAAGATTTCGAGAAGACGGACCCCGAATACCAGGACCTGATACGGCGCGTCCTGGCCATTCAAGCGGATTGCGAGATCGGCGGGCCGAATCTCTACGTCAAGGACATCTTGCCCAATGCGCCGACGAAACTGGATCAGTTGATCGTCGCCCGAACGGCGGCCGAGGAGATGGACCATTTCAGAAAAATGGCCAAGCTCGCCGGCGACGTCGGGGTCGATGTTTCCTATACGCTCAGCCGGCCCAATCAAGAGCGATACGTCGAAGCCTTTCGCGGCCAGATCACGACGTGGGAAGATTATGCCGTTTTCGGTTTCTTGGTCGACCGCGTGGGCCGTTTTCAGCTCGAGGAATTCCTGGACTGCACCTACCTGCCGCTTGCCCGCGTCGTCGAGGACCCCGACATTATCCGGGAGGAAGAAGGGCACGTCGACTTCGGCACCAACCTGTCGGCGGAGTTTGCGGCAAAAGGCGGCGAGTACAAAGAACGGATTCAAAGGGCGGTGGATTTCTGGTACGTCAAAGGCCTCGACATGTTCGGCAATTCGAAATCTTACCGTTCCGAGCGCTACATGCACTGGGGCTTGAAGCGGCGGCAGAATGCGGTGGCGCGCCAGCAATATAAGGATGAGATCGATGCCCTGATTGTGAAAATGGGTCTTACGCTCCCCGATCCCATGAAGGGCCGTCTCTATACCTAATCAGGAGAATGATCATGCAACCAGCAGCCAACACGGACGCTTTAGATCAGCAGTTCAAAGAATTTATCCAAGCCCTGAAGGGAGCCGTGAGTTCCGCCCTGCCACACCTGAAAGACGATCCCAAAGTCGTCGATAAGGCGATCGCGGACTGCGAAGAAATTCTCGGTGTGGTGATGGAAGGCGACGTCAAGGAGTGGCTTTCGTAAGCTGCTGCTCTGCGCATTCCGGCCGGTCCGTTAGTCTTTTATAGAAGGCGCCTTGATCCTCGGGCGCCTTCGTCGTATCGGGCCGGGCGCTGCGATCAACGTTCACCCTTCGACCCTTCGAGGGGCCTCAGGGCAGGCCCCTCGACAGCCTTTAGTCCCGAGCCTGTCGAGGGGTCAGGGCGAACGGAGTGGAAGCTGAAGTCGTCGAATTTTTTCCGTTCGTGCTGAGCCCGTCGAAGCACGTTCTAGTTTTATCCTAAGGAGAAGTAGCTTTGAACATCGTCGTCTGCGGCAAGGTCATTCCCGCCAGCTCGGTGACGATCGAAATCGATCCATCGACCAAGCGTATGGTGCGCAAGGGAGTGCCGCACGAGCTCGACCCTGCGGCCGCCAGCGCCGTTGAAGAAGCCTTGCGCCTGACCGAGAAGCATGGCGGCACGGTGACCCTCGTTACGATGGGCATCAGCGATGCGACGATCGGCATTCGCAGCGCGCTGGCCATGGGCGCCGCCTCCGCAGTGCACATCCTCGACGACGCCGTCGCCGGCTCGGATACTCTCGGAACCGCCAAGGTGTTGGCGGCGGCCATCAAGAAACAGCCGTTCGATCTCGTGATCTGCGGCACGGAGAGCAGCGACAGCTATTCCGGCATCGTGCCGGGTCAAGTGGCCCACTTCCTCGGGGTTCCCGCCGTGACCTTCGCCAAGGAGGTGAGCGTGGACGGCAACAAGCTTACCATCAAGCGGCAAAGTGAGAGCGGCTACGACGTGGTGGAGGCGACGTTACCCGCGCTCGTGACCACGACGAGCGGAATCAACGAGCCGCGCTATCCTCAGCTCAAAGGGATCATGTCGGCGAAGAAAAAGGAGATCAAAATCTACACGGCAGCGGATCTCGGGCTCGGGCCGGATCAGATCGGCGAGTCCGGCGCCAAGGAAAAAGTTCTGACCGTGGGCCGGCCGCCGAAGCGGCAGGGGGGTCAACTCATTACCGACGAAGGGCAGGGCGGCACCCAGATCGCGGAATTTTTGGCGGAGCTAAAAATCATCTAAGCACAACAAGGCAAAATGAAAATTGCAAAATGCAAAAGTCAAAATGTCTGAACAAGATTCTGAAGGTCCATCTCTTCTGATTAAATTTTGTATTTTTCAATTTGCGCTTTGCATTTTCCATTGAGGTTCTCTAAATGGCTGAACTGATTTGGGTATACGCCGAAGTCGTCGATGGTAAAATCACTCCAACCACGTTGGAGATGCTGACCAAGGCGGCAGAAGTGGGTAAGGCGGAGGCGGTGCTCCTCGGCCCTGCGCAGGACGATGCCGCGCCGACGCTGGCCCATTACGGCGCAAGTAAAGTCTACCGGTCGGCGGATCCGGTCTACGGAGAATATTTGACTCTACCGGCCGTAGAGACCGTCGCGGGGCTGATTCAGAAATACAATCCTCCTGTGATGCTCTTCGCATCGAGCTTCGCGGGGCGCGACCTGGCTGCGGCGCTCAGCGCCAGGCTGGACTCGGGCGCCATCGCGGATGTCGGTGATTTCGTCTTGAAAGACGGCAGCGTGGAAGCGACCATTCCCGCGTTAGGCGCGAGCTACCAGAATACCAGCACGCTGCTCAGTCAGGGTACCAAGCTCTTGTTGGTCAGGCCGAAGTCTTTCGAGCCGAAAGCCAATGAACAATCGCTGTCGGTCGAAGAGGTGCCCGCAGCTTCCGGCGAAGCGCTGCGCAAAGTCCACATGAAAGAGCGCGTAACCGTGAAGCAAGAAGGGCCGCAACTCGAAGGCGCCAAAGTGATTGTCTCCGGCGGACGCGGGCTCAAAGGCGAGGAAAATTTTACGATGTTGAAGGATCTGGCCGATTTGCTCGGCGGCGCGGTCGGCGCGACGCGGGCCGCGGTCGATGCGGGTTGGGTGCCCTATTCCATGCAAGTGGGACAGACGGGTAAAACGGTGAAGCCAGACCTTTACTTCGCTTGCGGCATTTCCGGCGCCGTGCAGCATTTGTCGGGAATGAAGACTTCCAAGACGATCATCGCGATCAACAAAGATCCCGAGGCGCCGATCTTTCAGTTTGCCGACCTCGGTATCGTCGGCGACGTCTTCAAAGTCGTGCCTCAGCTCATCGAAGAAATCAAAAAACGCAAAGGAAAATAAGAATGGGGTGATGGAGTAGTGGAGTCATGGAGTGATGGGTTTAAGAACCCTATGCTCCGATTTTCCAATACTCCAGCACTCCAGTACTCCAATCTTTTTTATTCGATCTTTTGCACCGTGATGAGGTTCGTCGTGCCCGCGATATGGAGCGGCAGCCCGGCGGTGATGGCTACCAGATCTCCTCTTTTGACGTATCCCGAGGCCAGCGCTTTTTTCTGCGCCAGGCGCAGCATCGCGTCGGTGCTGCGGTACGAAGGAATCAAAACGGGATGGACGCCCCAGACGAGGCAGAGCGCCTTGACGGTCCCCGGCTCGGGTGTGATCGCGATCAGCGGCTGGGTCGGGCGGTAGCGCGCGATCATGCGCACGGTGCTCCCCGACGTGGTCGGAATTAAAAAAGCTTTGACCTGAAGGTCGCGCGCCAGCGAGACCGCGGCGTGGCTGATCGCCTCGGGAACGCTGTTGTTGAGCCCGTCGAATTGAAATCTCGGCTCCAGGATCTTCTCGGTTTCCACCGCGACTTGCGCCATTGTCTTCACGGCTTGAATAGGATAGAGGCCGACGGCCGATTCTTCCGAAAGCATCAGCGCGTCCGTGCCGTCGAGGACCGCGTTGGCGATGTCCGCGACTTCCGCGCGGCTCGGGCGCGGATTCTGCACCATCGAGCGCAGCATCTGGGTCGCGGTGATGACCGGCTTGCCCAGCCGGTTCGCCTTGCGGATCATCATTTTTTGCAGCGCCGGGATTCTTTCGAGCGCGGTTTCCAGCCCCAGGTCCCCGCGCGCCACCATGATCGCGTCCACTTCTTCGAGGATCGAGTCGATGTGCTCCAGCGCCTCGTGTTTCTCGATCTTGGCGACGAGCGGAATGCG
The DNA here is from genome assembly GCA_964404195.1 of uncultured Syntrophobacteraceae bacterium. Lineage (GTDB taxonomy): Bacteria > Desulfobacterota > Binatia > UBA9968 > UBA9968 > JAJPJQ01. The sequence continues at coordinate 84,431 of CAYOJC010000002.1, read as the reverse complement.
CGCGCCTCTTTTTTGAATCTCGCGGCGCGCGACGACGATATCGCTCGGTCGCCGCACAAAAGAAAGAGCGATGAGGTCCACGCCGTGCGCGACGCCGAACGCCAGATCGCGCCGGTCTTTCGGCGTGAGCGACGGGAGGCGCAGGCTGCCCTGGGGAAAGTGGATGCCCTTGTGCGAGGTAAGAACGCCGCCGACGATGATCTTGCAAACGACTTCCTCCGGCTTGACGCTCACGGCCGCCAGCTCGATCTCGCCGTCGCCCAGCAGGATGCGGTCGCCTTTTTTGATCACCCGATGGAGCCGCCTGAAATTGACCGAGACGATCCGGCTGTCGCCCAAAATCTTTCGCGTCGTGAGCGCGAAGCGCCGTCCGGTTTGCAGCCTGGCCCGGTCTCTTTCGATCGCGCCGATGCGAATCTTCGGTCCCTGGAGGTCCTGCAGGATGGCGACCGGTTTCCCGAGCCGCCGGGCGATGCGGCGAATTCTCTGGATGGTTCTTTCGTGAAAGCCGTAGTCGCCGTGGCTGAAGTTCAGCCGGGCCACGTCCATCCCGGCTTGAATCAACCCGGTTAAAATTTTTTCGGATTGGCTCGCGGGTCCGATCGTGCAGACGATTTTGGTGCGACGCATCACTCTAACTTACATGAATGAATAGAGGAACGAAACTGTCCCGGGAAAGCGGCTTCACTAAGCCTTGACCGTCCGTTTGAGCCGCGGGTCCAACAGATCTCTTATCGCGTCGCCGAGCAGGTTGATGCCGAGAACGGTCAAGAAGATGCACAGACCGGGAAAGAGCGCGAGCCACCAGGCGGTGCTGATGTAGCTGCGGCTGTCGGCGAGCATCGTGCCCCAGGTGGGAATCTCCGGTGGAACTCCGAGGCCGAGAAAACTGAGACTCGCCTCCGAGATAATGGCCGAGGCCATGGAAAAGGTGCCTATGACGAGCGAGATCTGGATCAGATTGGGAAGAATGTGGCGGCGGATGATGCGCTGATCGCTGGCGCCGAGCGCGCGGGTTGCCGTCACGAAGTCGCGGCCTCTAAGCGCCAGCGTCTGGCCCCGCACGACGCGGCAGTACTGAATCCAGCGCTGGGCCACCAGCGCTAGAATCAAATTGAACAGACCCTGGCCGAGAAAGGCGAGGATGGTGATCGCGAGCAAAAGTGCTGGAAAAGCCCAGACGACTTCGACCATTTTCTGGATGGTGAAATCGATCTTGCCGCCGAAGTAACCCGATATCGCGCCCAGCGATATTCCGACGAAGCCGGAGATGAGCACGACCGCGAAGGCGACGAGCAGAGAGACGCGCGCGCCGTAGATGACGCGGCTCAAGATGTCGCGGCCGAGGCTATCGGTCCCGAGGAAATGCGCGCCGCCGAACCATTGCGGCGCTTTGAGAGCGGCTTCGAGTGTTTGCTTGCCCGGATCGTACGGCGCGAGCCACGGGCTTAGAACGCCGACGACCGTCAGGACGCAAACGATCGATGCGCCGACGACGAATTTCGGCTGCATCCACGGACGCCGCCGAGCCCGCGAGCGCTCGTTGCTTTTCGGAACGGCGCGGGTCGCGGCGCTAGTAGCGGATTCTGGGATCGATGAAAGCATAGAGGGCGTCGATAATGAGATTGATCGTGACAAAAGCGACGGTATACATGAGCACGAGACCCGTGACCAATGGGTAATCCCGCGACGTGACGCCGGTGATCAGCAAGCTGCCGACTCCCGGCCAGGCAAACACCGTCTCCACGATGATCGAGCCGCTGAGAAGAGTCCCGAGCTCCAGACCGACGACCGTGATGATCGGGATCAGCGCGTTGCTGAGTATATGACGCCAAAGAACGATCCGTTCCGCCAGCCCCTTGGCGCGGGCCGTGACGACGTATTCTTCGGTCGCCGTTTCCAGGACCGATGAGCGCGTGACTCGCATCAGGATTCCGATCATGTTGACCCCGAGCGCGAGCGCGGGCATCAGCACGTGCAGAAACGCGTCTTTGAGAGCGGCCCAGTTTCGCTGCATGACGCTGTCGAGAAAGTAAAAACCGGTTTGTGAGGGCCCGGCGATGCCGTAGGTGCTGCGGCCGCCGGAGGGAACCAGGTGGAAGTTTCCCGCGAGGAGAAGGATCAGCATGATGCCGAGCCAGAAGTTCGGCATGCTGATGCCGAAGAGCCCGAAGCTTGTCCCGACGTTGTCGATCCACGAGTTGGGCCGCGCGCCGGCGCAAACGCCGAGCGGGATGGCGCAGACGACGGCGATCAAAATCGAAAACGCCGCAAGCTCGATGGTCGCCGGCAATCGCTCCGCGATGACCTCTTTGACCGGGGCCGAGAAGCGAAAAGACTTGCCGAGATCGCCGGTAGCCGCGGCAAGGACGAATTTGACGTATTGGACGTGAACCGGCTGATCCAGTCCCCAGCGTCGCTTCGCTTCGGCGAGGTCGGCGGCCGTGTTCTCCTGGCCGAGAAGCATCGTCGCCGGGTCGCCGGGCGCGGCATGGAGCAGAACGAAGACGAGCAGCGTGATCAGAAGCAGCACCGGCAGCGTGCCGAACAACCGTTGGAGCAGATAGACGGCGATGATGTCTCCTTTCCGCGGCTATCCGCCGGCGCCGCGCGTAGACATCCGCTCTATTTGAGCACTCGGATATCTTCGCCGAAGATGCGGCCGCTCGGCGTCGGCTTGTAGTCGATATTTTTTGCCATGCCGTAGATCATCTTATGGCGCCACAGGAAGCAGGCGGGCGCGTCGTCGGTGAGGAGACTCATCGCTTCGGCGAGCACCTTGCGCCGCTTCGCGGGATCGAAGGTCTGCCGCTCGGTGGCGAGTAGCTTGTCGAACTTTGGGTTCGAGTAGCCGATGCGCGGCGAGCCTCCGGTCTCGAAATATTGGGACAGCGCCACACTGGGATCGACGATCGATCCTCGGCCCATGTAATAGAAGGGCGTCTTCCCGGCCTGGACGTTGGACCAGAGCGTCGCCCACTCCGGCGTAAGCAGCTTGGCGCGGAAGCCCGCGCCGTTGAGCATCTGTACGATCGCCTCGTTGAGTTGTTTATCCAGCGTGTAGCGCCCGACCGGCGTTTGAAGTTCCACGTCCACGCCGTTGGGGTAGCCGGCTTGGGCCAAGAGCTTGCGTGATTTCTCGAGGCTGTAATCGTACTTGGGCTTCAGGTTCGGATCGTAACCATATTGACCCGGTCCGATTGGGCCGTCGAGCCGCGCGGCGAGGCCTTGGAGTAGGGTTGCAATGATCCGATCCCGGTCGATCGCGTGGCAGACCGCCTGGCGCACTTCCTTCTTGTCGAAGGGTGGCTTGGGCTGCATCGCGAGGAACATGATCTCGACGGAATCCACCGTCGTAGCTTTTGCGTTGGGATCGCTCTCGACGCGCTTGCGCAGGTGCGGAGGAATGAACTGGGCGATCTGGATTTCACCGTTCAAGAGCGCGGTGACTCTCTGCTCGTCCTCGCGCATGACGCGGTAGATGACCTCGTCCGGCGCCTGCGTCAACTGCTTCATTCCCGGATAGTCTGGATTTTTCGCAATCACGAAATGCTGGCCGGGCACGAGCTCCTTGAATTTATAGGGACCGGCGCCGATGGGATATTTCCGGTCGGCCTCTACGCCGTATTTTTCGTACACCGCCTTGTTCGTGATGATCAGGCGGTCGAAGAGATATTCGAGCAGGGGAGCGGTGGGCTGCTTGGTCGTGAAGCGGACGGTATATTTGTCCACCGCCGCGGCCGAGGCGATCGGAGCGATGTTCTGCGTCTGCTTGCTCTGTGGATCGTTTCTGGCGCGATTGAAAGAGTGAACCACGTCGTCGGCCGTGAAAGGCGAGCCGTCGTGCCAGCGGATATCTTTGCGCAGGTAAAAAATCCAGGTGTTCGGGTCTTTGACCTCCCAACGCTCGGCCAGCATCCCGACGTAATCGCCCTTGTCGAAATCGTAGGTGCCGAGACACCCCATGACCTGGCACCAGATGCCGTAGAGCAGCGAGACGCTGTCGCCGTACGGGTTGTAGGTTTCCATCGTTTCGGTGACGCCGATGGAAACGCGCGTCTGCGCTTCGGCAGGCCGCGCCTGCGCAGTTATCAGCAGTAGCGCCGTCAGTCCCGCGAGCAAAAGTTTTTGTCGCCGGTTCATCTCAGCCTCCTTCTAAATGGAGCGGCTCTATGCTGCCGCTTTCGTAAGGTGCGATGGCATTTATCTTCTATTCCCCACGCCCAATTTCTGTCAAGCCCCGCAGGCCGGCCACAAAGGCCCATCTACTTCGCTGGGACCTTTTTGACCCGCCTGATTGACGGACTTTGCTGAACGGTTGTAACCGAGAGCGATCACACGGTATAAAATTCCTGGATCGAGCAACGCCCCGGGAGGAACATCAACTGCTTCGCGTTTTTCGCCCCCTCACTCACAAAAATTACGCCGTCTTCCTCTCCTGCGATTTTGTTTCGTCCATCGGGCAATTCATTCAGGAGGTGGCGCTCTACTGGATCGCCTACGAGATCACCAAGTCGGCCCTCGCGCTGGGGATCCTGGGCGTCTGCGAGGCCGGGCCGCGGTTGGTCCTGAGCGCGGTCGGCGGCGCGCTGGTCGACCGCTACAACCGTTTGCGCGTGGTGATTCTCATCCAGTATCTCACCGCGGTGCCGATCTTTGTTTTCATCGCGTTGTATTTCTCGGGGACTCTGGCGTTCTGGCACCTTCTCGTTTTTCAGATCGTCTCTTCCGTCGTTCGAAGCATCAACCCCTCGGCGTCCCAATCGCTCGTCCGCGAGCTGGTCCCGGACCACGCGCTCATGAGCGCGATCGCGCTTTTCTCCATGGAGTTCAACTTCGCGCGCATCATCGGCCCATCCGTGGGCGGAGTTCTCATCCTCTGGCTCGGCGTCGGAGGCTGTTTCCTGATTTACGGCGTCACTTTGATTCTCGCCGGCCTGGGACTTCTCTTCGTCCGTCTTTCTCCGGCAGAGGTCGTCAGGGGCGAGCATGGGCTGCTCCACGAGGTTCAGGAGGGCTTCCGCTATATACGGCACGCGCCGGTGATCTTGAGCAGCATCGCGGCGGCGTACATTCTCAGTATTTTCGTCGGCACCTACCAGCGTTTTCTCCCGATATTCGCCACGGAGATGCTCGAAGTCGGGCCCGAAGGATTGGGAATTTTGATGGCCGCTCCCGGGCTGGGCGCGGTCGCATCGTTGTTCTTCTTGGGCAGCGCCGCCGAGCGGTGGCGCAAAGAAACCATGCTCTGGGTGACCACCGCTCTGACTCCGGTTTTTCTCATCCTGTTTTGTTTCTCGCACAATTTCTGGCTCTCCGCCGTTCTTCTGGGACTCGTCGGCGGCGGGCAGATCGCCTTCCGCACCGTCAGCCGCCTGATCATCCAAATGGACGTGCCGAACGCGCTCTTGGGCCGGGTCATGAGCGTATTCGTCATGGACCAGGGAATGCGGTCGGTCGGCTCGTTGGTCATGGGTATTTTCGCCAGCTTCTTCGGCGCCGATCTCGGACTGGCGCTCACCTCGGTAATCTCGTTGTTCCTCACCTCGACACTTTTTTATTATTTTCTCCCGCAAAAGCCGAAGAGAGCCAACGCGCGTTAGTGCGGTGGTTCGGCGCGGTGGTTGTGGCTTGCGCTTTCTTCCCGAACTTATTATTGGACTGCTTAAAGCAAGGAGAGACAAGATGGAAAACTTGTCCAAGCAGAGAGCGTTAAAAAAATCGCCGTTCTTGGAATGGTGCGACAGCGAGGGATTGCCGGTTGCGACGGGCTACGGCGTCGAGGACCTGCGCGCGCTGCCGCTTTCTCACTGGGAGCGGCTCGGCGGGCCGGCGGCCTACTGCCACCTCGAAGGATCGCAGGGATTCGTCGGCGCGATGGTCGCGGAGATTCCGCCGGGGAAAAGCTTGCGGCCGATCCGTCATCTTTACGAAGAGCAAGTTTTAATTCTGGAAGGACGCGGCGGGACGCAGTTTTGGAGCGACGGGAGCGGGCCGGCGGTTACGCTCGAATGGCAGGCCGGGAGCCTCTTCTCGCCGCCGCTCAACGCGCGGCACCAGCATTTCAACGGCTCGTCGTCTGAGCCGGTGCGGTTCGTGGCGGTAAACAACGCGCCGGTGATTTTCAATATCTACAAGTCGGCCGAATTTATTTTCGACGCGCCATTCGATTTTACCAATCGCTTCAGCGGCCAGCGCGATTTTTTCAGCAGCGAGTTCAAGCCCAGCGACCTCGAAGACAAGGCGGTAAATTTTATTCCCGACGTTTACGCCGTGCCGCTGAACGATCATCCCGAGCGCGGCATTGGCTTCAGCCGTCTCGGCATTCATCTTTCGGGTAATTCCATGGTCGGCCACATCATGGCGATCAAGTCCGGCACCTACAAAAAGGCGCACCGCCATCACGCGGGCGCGCAGGTGATCGTGCTCGGCGGCAAGGGATACAGCTTGATGTGGCCGCCCGGCGGAAAATTCGTGCGCGTCGATTGGCAGAAGGGGAGTCTGCTGGTTCCGCCCGAAGGCTGGTATCACCACCACTTCACGACCAGCCGCGACGCCGCGCGCCATCTCGCTCTCCGCCGCGGGCTGCGCGGCATCGGCGTCAACTGGCTTCCTTCAGTCAGCGAGCGCGACGGCGGCCACATGCTCGAACACGAGGACGAGCCGCCGGAGATCCGCGCGATGTACGAGGCCGAGGTGGTGAAAGAAGGAGTTCAATTCCGGATGCCGCCGGTCGCGCGGGCGAAATAGGCCGCGGTGATTTACTATTGCTGTCGAGGGGGCTGATTCCGCCGAACAAAATCAACTGCCGTCTCTCACAACCAATACGGAGCAGTGCGCGTGGTCTACGACTTTGTCTACAGTGGCGCCGAGAACTCGTCTCCTCAGAGCGGAGTGAGGGTTTGTCCCGATTGCGATGAGATCAGCGCCCCACTCCTCTGCAATCCTTAGAATAACATCGGCGGGCTTGCCATAGTCTATATGGACCGTTGAAGAAAGACCTCTTTGCCGCAAGCTTGCAGCGGCTTCTTCCATAATCTTTGAATAAAATCCCTTAGCCTGCTCTCTCGCCTCTTCCACCTCACTCACCGTCTCCGCATATTCCGGGATTCTGCCGACTGCCAGAAGATGAAGCTCGGCCGCCGCAGTCTTGGCCATCTCCGCAACTTTGGTCAAAGCGAGCTTGGCGCCTTCAGACCCATCGTAGGCCAGCAGTATTTTCTTAAACATTTTCTTTTCCTCCTTTTTCCGTAAACAAAGCCTCGCGTTCTTTTCCTTTGGGCTCGAAGAAGGTCTGAGCTATGAGTGTCGGAATAATGGCGGTTAAGATAACAACAACGACTAAGATGGAGTACTGGTCCCGGTTGATGATTCCGTGCGTGAACCCGTAAAGGGCGGAAATAGTTCCAAACGTAAGACCCGTGCTCATCATCAGCGTGATATATAGATTGATCTTTGTGGTGAATCGGAACCATACCCCTGCCGGGTACAGACCGAAAAATTTCGCCAGGCTCTTCGCCGAGAAGAACACGATGACTAAGCCAAAAGCTGTGAGCACGGCTCTCACATCCACCAGGCTTCCGGCCTTGAGAAAGTAGAACGGCGTGAGCAAGGCGAACGTGGTCGCGCGCATTCGCCTGATGAGTTCTTTGTTTGCGAGGAAGGTGTCGGCTAGCACCATGCCGACCAGATAGGCCGGCAACACGCCCTCGCTGCCGCCCCGCACGGCCAAATACGCGAGAACGAGAAGGACAAGATAGATGTACTTGACCTCGGGTTCGCTCGAATGCGCGTTGACTCGCTTAAGGTAGAAGGGCGTAATTTTCGGCAGAAGTAGAAGCGCAAGAACCGTTACAACAATAAAGATCCAGAACCAAACTCCGAAGCTGGTAAAGAGCAGCCCGAGGGCAATCACGGTTCCAAGATCGTCCACAAAGCAGGCGGCCAGGATCAGCTTCCCAATGGCAGTCTCGTTAAGCCCGGTCTCCACCATGACGGCGTAGACCACCGCGACCGATGTCGTGGACATGGCGATTCCAGCGATTTGGGATGCTCTGAGATCCCAACCGAGGAGAAACTGAGCTGCCGCCCATGACAAAGCGAACGGGGCAAAGAAACCTATGATTCCAAGAACGAGGCTTTCTTTCCAAAATCTTTTTAAGGTCTGGCTTTCAAGCTCGGCGCCGGCGAGAAACGTGAGGATGATAGCGCCAAAACTGGCGAGGAAATTAATCCACTCGGAAACTTGCAGATGAAAAGAGTTCCCGGCAAGTATTCCTACGATCAGCTCGACAAGAGCGGCGGAGATACCGATTCGGAGAGAAACTAGGCTGGATATCAGGGCGAGAGCGATCCAGACTGAGGCGTCCCACCAGAGCTGTTCCATAACTCTACCTCCGGAATGAAAGTAGGCGTTATCAGCCTGTGGGCGGTTAAACGGAGAACTCCATCTCCACGAAATGTCTACGGCATGTCTAGCAGCTTCTCGGGGCACTTTCAAATGAACGAGTCCCGGCGGGCTCTGTGTCAGTTAGGAGTTGCATACGGGCCGCCGGTTTGTTCACCGAGACAAACTGGGATATCGTTGGGATGCTTCGATTGCCAAATAACATAGGAGAATAAGATGAAGGTCGAAGAGATCGCGCGTTTGCTCGGTGGAAAATTAAAGGGGGATGGGACGAGAGAAGTCCTTGGCGTAGCGGGACTGGAAAACGCGGCGGCAGGAGACTTAACCTTTGCCGAAGGCGCCCGCGCGCTCGCCCTCGCCGGGCGCTCATCGGCGGGTTGTATTCTCGTGGCCGAAGGAAGCGCGGTCTCCGGCCGCACAACGATCGCCGTCAAACATCCAAAGCTGGCCTTGATTCGTGCCGCCGCCGCGCTGCTGCCGAAAGCGCCGGTTAACTCCGGCATTCACCCCACGGCCGTCGTATCTTCGGGCGCCCGCCTGGCAGGCGACGCAGCGGTCGGCGCGCACGCGGTGATCGAAGATCAAGTCACCATAGGGGCTCGAACATCGATCGGAGCGGGAGTTTTTCTCGGCAACGGGGTCGCGATCGGCGCCGATTGCATTCTACGCCCCCGTGTCTCGGTTTATTCAGCGCGCATCGCCGATCGGGTAGCGATTCACAGCGGGTCCGTTATAGGCTCGGACGGGTTCGGCTACGTATTCGCCGACGGCCGGCATCATAAATTTCCGCAGATCGGACTGGTGATCATCGAGGACGACGTCGAGATCGGCAGCAATACGACGATCGACCGCGGCGCGCTGGAAAACACCGTCATCGGCCAGGGCACCAAGATCGATAACCTGGTGCAAATCGGCCACAACGTGCGTGTCGGCCGCCACTGCGTGATCGCGGCGCAGACCGGCATCGCCGGCAGCTCCGAGATCGGCGATTACGTCGTGATCGGCGGCCAGGTCGGCGTCGGCAACGCGGTGCGCATCGAGGATCGAGCGATCATCGGCGCGCAGGCGGGAATTCCCACCGGGAAAATAGTGCGCCGCGGGCTCACCATGTGGGGCACACCCGCGCGGCCGCTGGCGGAGTTCAAAAAAACCTACGCCGAGCTGACGAACCTGCCGAATCTGGTGAAGAAGGTGAAGGCGCTCTCCGGCCGCAAGGCGGCGACAGCAAAGCGGCGGTGAGGGCAGCTTTGGTTGCCCATATCCAAATATCACCTCGGAGATTTGAACCGGACGGATTTCTTCGGAGCCTTCCAGATCGGCGATGGTGCGGGCGACTTTGAGGACGCGGCTGTAGGCTCGGGCGGATCGAATCAACCCCGCGGTTCTGCAAGTGCCGCCCGGCTAATCAAGGCTCGGGTCAAATTTGAGTTTTGGATCAACCGTTCCGCAGCCGATCCTCAATTTGAGATAGGCGCTGCCATTGCCGGGAAATTCGAATTAGGAGTCGTTCTGCCGGCCGGGCTGTAGATCATCAAATCGGCCTTGCAAAGTCGTTTTTACATGATAAAAAAGACTCATGTATCCACGATGGCTACAGCCTGGATTTCTTTGGAGCCTGCCAGGTCAGCGATCAGGGTTAGCGATATTTCCCGCCTCTCAGCAACGCTTTGATTTCATCGTGGTTGCCTAAGAATGAGACGAAAAGATCGGTCGGACGGTCTTGGAAGATGAAACGCAATGCAATACTTCCGCGACATTCAAACAGCTTATTGCCCAATTTGCGAATGCCAAGGCCGCTGTGGACGTGAGGTCGTCCGAAGCTTTCAGCCAAGTCGCACAACGCCAACAGGCACTCTACTCTTTCGCTTTTGGGCAGATCTCGCAGCCGTCGGAACACGCCGGGGTCGATGGAGAGAAGCTTAGGCTAGCAATTTTCCCAGTTGTTCAGCCGTGACGGTGACGAGTTTTCCAGAGCGCTTGAGCTTCCGGTAACGTGCGTCCGTAGCTTTTTCCAAAGCCGCTACCTGATCGGGGGTCGCCGCATATTCGCGCTGGGCGTAGTCGGTTGATTCCACCTCCACTTTACGCAGGGCTATAATATCCGCCCCACAGACGATACCGACATCTTCGCCACGGGCTGCGGCGCTCAGCCAGCGGCTGAGGTTTTTTTTCGCGTCAGTGGTTGTCAGAGTCTTCATATAGACTTTATATAGTCTAAAATGGGGCCTTGCCAAGGCGTGCTTAAACAAGGTCTGGAGGGCTTACTTTCGCAATGGTCCAAATTTAGGGGGGCAAGTCAACGACAGTCGCGAAGCGCACGAAGACCGGCGTCTTGACTGACAGGTCTTGGAGAAACTTGTGTGGTTCGAGCGAGGCTGACCAGCGCCGACCAACGTCGGCGGTTCACGGCGAGGATCACTTTTAGATCCGTCGCTGGTACACCCTATCGCTAGCAACGCTAGATAAAAGATAGAGCGGTCGTCTTCTCGAACTGATACTTTTTACCAGGCGATTGTTCAACGTTCCGCTGTAGGGATCGCTTGTCCACCTTCCCTAGCAAAGAAAGCGAGCCGATCCTTACGCAAACCGACGGCGGCCTGCTACGAGCCGGTAAAGTAGGAGCAATACAATCGACCCGATGACGGCCATTGCAAAACCGACCGGGTCGCCTTCTCCAAATATGCCGAGAGCGCGGCCGATGAAACCGCCGGCAAGCGCTCCCGCGATTCCCAGAAGAATGGTAACAACGAATCCCCCTGGATCACGGCCCGGCGTCATGAACTTGGCCACAATCCCAACGACAAGTCCAAACAGAATCCATCCTATAATACCCACTAGAAAGACCTCCTTGGTGTATCGATATGATCATGCCCTTCGAGCTTCACCAGTTTGTTGTACACCCCGATGATTAGCCATGTAGGAACCCATTGCGCAATGAAATTTCCCCACTTGCCCCGTCCCATCAACTGGAACGCGAGTGAAAGCGCCATTGAGCCAATGGCGACGCCGAGAAACGCGGAAGAAGGTATCTGCGCTGTGTACTTCTCCACATTTTTTGTGAATTCGTCCTCGGTCGGGCTCGATCGACTGGTCGGGCTCTTTGTATCAGTTTCCATATAATATCTCCTTTCATACCTGTCATGGGACTTTAAAACGCCATCTTATGCCAGCTTCTCAAAGACAAGCGAACACGAAAAGCCTGCAGTTGTCTATAACAAACGCGCGCCGAACCTTACAGCATTTCCGTGCGACTCTGCTTGGCGCGAGCAGCGCCGATTGCTGACTTAACATCCTTTTCTTCCTCTGGCGGAGGAATTACAGCGGGCAAGCCCAGGGACTGGATCCACAATTCCCGGCTCCAGCCCGTAGTATGATAGAGGTGCTCGTCCTCCTCTGGCTCCACCTGCTCGTGGGCCTCCTTCAGGGCTTTCCCCTTTTCTCCTTTGATTTTTTTGGCTACCTCGCCAATCAGCTCCCAGTTCAAGTGGTCCTTGGTCTCAGCTTCGACCACGCACTCGGCAGCGACTATTTGGGCGGCTTCGGGCTTGCCGGATACCAGCGCCATATCCATAGCCTTCACCAGCGACTCTCCGATATGACGCACGACGTGGCGTCCTGGAGTTTCCAACTCGGGGTCCAGCTGTAACTTTCCCAAAAGTTCCCGGAGGATTTCTTCATGCCTACGGGTCTGATCCAGGTATTTTTTCCACTCTTCTTTGAGGTCCTCGTTCACGGCGCAGCGTATTGCCGTCTCATAGACCTTCACACCGCCCATCTCGGTTTCTAATGCCTCATAAAGAAGCTGAATCAACTGATCCGTTTTCATTGTCCCCTCCTGTTAATGTTATGATGCTTCATGACCTTTTTCCGAATCCGACGACGTTTTTCCGACTGGCCATTTGCGACGAGGGATCAAGCTGGCACTTGGCCTTTCATCTCTCGGCTCCAATGGCGATGTCGAGCGATAGCTTTGATGAATTCCGACGCAACTTTTGCAGCTTGAGCGTCGTGACCGATGATGACTCCCTCTTCTGCAATGAGTTGATTTCCTTCGGCGTCATTCTTGGCCGTGTCCGCGCCGACATAAGGCGCGCGTACTAACTCGATCCCTGCGCCGCTTGCAGCAATCGTCTTGCAATGTTTGTACGCCTCTTTAACGAAGTGGAGAGCGGAAGCCTCACTCTTGAGAGCTTCAACGCTCTTTTCTCCTCCAGGGATATAAACAGCATCGAACATGACTGAACTGGCTGTGAGCAAACTGAAATCTATTTTGACTTCAGCGCCCTTCGCGCTCGTCAAAAATCCGAGTCTCGGTGCGACGACCTTGGCCTGGCCTCCGGCTGCCGTCAACGCTTGCTTCATGTTGGAAAGAGCGGAGTCATCGAATCCGTCAGCGGTGAGGACGGCTACCTTGCGGGTTTTGATGCTGTCCTTGACGGTGTTCGCCATACTCAGGGCAGGCGAGTTGCCGATTGATGTATTTGCTGGCTTTGGTTGAAACTGCTTTACATTGCCGTCTGCCGGCACACTCATGTTCAAAGGAGTGTCCAGCTTCCCTGCGACGCTGATGCCGAGACCTTGGGCGACACGGCTGGCCAAAGTTTTGTCAACATGAGCAAGCATTCCGACCATCCGTTTTCTGATGTCTGTGACTTCCACCTTGCCTAATTCGAACCGCAAGGCCTGCACGATATGTTCTTTCTCCGGATCGGATTGACTGTTCCAAAAAAGCGCCGCCTGGCTGAAATGATCGAAGAACCTTTCACTCCGCTCCCGAACCTTCGGGGCGTCAATATGTTCGGCGTAGCTGACAAAGCCGCCCGTGCTTTCTTTCGATTGCATGGGACAGCCCCCGCCAATCGAATTCGGCTGATAACTGACGCGGCCGCGATTGATCGTTTGACGCATATGGGCGTCGCGTTGATTGTTGTGAACGGGCGCCAAGGGACGGTTGATCGGAATCTCGTGAAAGTTGGGGCCGCCCAAGCGAATCAGTTGCGTATCCGTATAAGAGAAAAGCCGGCCCTGCAGGAGCGGATCATTAGTGAAGTCAATTCCGGGCACAATGTGGCCCGGATGAAAAGCGACCTGCTCCGTCTCGGCGAAAAAGTTGTCGGGGTTGCGGTTAAGGGTCAACTTGCCGATGCGTTTGACGGGAACCAATTCCTCAGGAATGATTTTAGTTGCGTCTAGCAAATCGAAGTCGAACTTGTGCTCGTCCTCTTCCTCAATGATCTGGACGCCGAATTCCCATTCAGGATAATCGCCGTTCTCGATTGCTTCCCACAGGTCGCGTCGGAGAAAGTCCGGGTCTTGACCGGAAATCTTCTGCGCTTCATCCCAAACCACCGAGTGAACGCCAAGTAGGGGCTTCCAGTGAAACTTTACAAAACGCGCTTTGCCTTTTTCATTGATGAAGCGGAACGTGTGGACGCCGAAGCCTTCCATCATGCGGAAACTTCGCGGAATGGCGCGATCGGACATCACCCACATAATCATGTGCATGGTTTCCGGCATCAATGAAATGAAGTCCCAGAAGGTGTCGTGCGCTGACGCCGCCTGGGGCATTTCGTGTTGCGGTTCCGGCTTGACGGCATGGATAAGATCGGGAAATTTGACCGCGTCTTGAATGAAGAAAACGGGAATGTTATTGCCGACCAGATCATAGTTGCCCTCTTCGGTATAGAACTTAACGGCGAATCCGCGCACATCACGCGCCAGGTCGGTTGAACCACGCGACCCGACTACGGTAGAGAAGCGCACGAAGACCGGCGTCTTGACTGACGGGTCTTGGAGAAACTTGGCTTTTGTGTAGGGGGCCAGGGATTTGTATACTTGGAAATAACCGTGAGCCGCCGCGCCGCGCGCGTGAACGACCCGTTCGGGAATGCGTTCGTGGTCGAAGTGCGTGATTTTCTCACGGAGGATGAAATCTTCCAATAACGACGGCCCGCGAGAGCCTCCTTTGAGTGAGTTCTGATCGTCATTAATGCGTAAACCCTGATTAGTGGTGAGGTATTCCCCCGAGCCGTCTTCACGAAATCTCGCCAAGTCATTTACCTTGTCATTATTGTCTTTCTGTTTGCCTTTACCCATTGAAATCCTCTTTTTCTAACTTATTGTGGGTCTCAAGCGAGAGTCTCTGTGCATTTTGGGCTAACATTATAAGCCGTACCACTTAACGAAAAATGCCAGTAGCCTGCTGGCCCAAAAATTAACTGAAGTCGTGCTATTTTTTTTGGACTTGAAGGTTATTGACTACGTTATTGACGCCGCTTGCCTGCGATGCGAGTTGCCCGGCCCGTGCCTTCTGATCAGCAGATTCGACTACACCGTTTAGGTAAACGGTGCCGCTGGTGGTATCGACGTCCACCCGTGTGAGACTCGAAATCTTATCCGCCGCAAGTTTTGACTTCACTGAAGCCGTAATGGCGGCATCATCAATGTTCTGCCCGGCGGTTCTGCCTGTCATAGCTTGGCAGCCAGCGAGCGAGAGAATCAACACCATAACTACAAAAGACTTTAATACCTGCCGCATACGTACCTCCTTCTATCTGGCTTTCTTTTAACTAAGGCCAATCGTTTCCGTTACGTGCAACCACGCAACAGAAAGAAAACGACTAACACAGGTATGGGCACTCCTATCGCCCATAGCAGGATCCAACCGATCTTACCTTTCTCTTCTTTAAAAAACTGCATAACTCTCCTTCCACGCGTCTCGGGTTCGAGAAAGCTTTCGCCTTCCTAAGAGTCGTCGAACCAACCGGTAACGTTTTTGATTCTCTGTCTGCTTCACCCGCGAGAGGTTTTCACCCTCAAGGCTCTATCCGAATTGGTTGTCCTTTTACTTTTGAACTGGAAATTGGTGCCGGATTCTGCTCCGGCCTATCGATGGGCTGACGCCCCGGCTTGGTCATTGCGTTATTGACTTGTGCGGCTGGCGCCAGCAGGGCCCGCTTGAGCATTTCCCGCAGCGTGCTCATCACAGCGCCAACGACTATGATTTTGAGAGAGAACGCTGCACCATTTGTGGAGAAAGAAGAAGACATTCGGCCGCCACGCCGGCTTCCGAGCATATAGCCCACGACGAGTGACCCGCCAAACACTAGCCACGGATGCCGGTCCACTTGATAGCGTAGATCAAAGTTACGCTTCACCCCTTCGACGGTCGTGTCCACCGTCCCTTTCACTTTCTGCACGATATCTTCCACCGATGATTGTACGCCTTCAATGGTCTGCCGTGCACGCTCTTCCATCATTTCTAGCTTCTCCGTCATTGCCAAACGGGTGTCGTGGATGTCTTGGCGGGTGCCTTTTATGTCTTGTCGGATGTCGTCCGCCTTGCGAGCCATTGCGCATTCTCCTTCATTGTCTCTACCGTTGTTGGGGCACCACGTCGAGTTCCTCTGCTTTGGTTTTGCCGATGGCGAGCAGCACCCCGCCGATAGCGACAAGCGCGGTTCCAACTATGCCGAAGCACCCCCAGAGTGGAATCTCCGTGAATGCCGCCAGCGCCTGGACAAGCATGTGCATCAGCAACAGTCCACCGACCGCGACAATCCCTATCGCGATGCCCAGTGTTATCGCGGCGGTTTTGCCTTTGCGCAGTTGGTCCTGCACTTCTAGCTTTCCCAGCGCCATTCCTAGTGCCAGCAAACTCTTGGCATCGTTAATAATGCCTCCAAGCAGAGCTACTATGCTCGGCTCAGAGGCGTGTTGCGACTTGTTGTCCATGCGTTACCGGTGGGTTACCGTTTCGTGCTTCGCGCCAATAAATAGCCAAGGCCGACCCCGACCAAAATCGATTGGACGGGGTAGCTGCGAACCAAGGAGGTTAGGTCTTTTGCCAGCTCTGCGAATTTTTTTTCTTGTAAATAAGAGCTCGCCGATTCCAGCCCACCCGCTACTGCTGTTGCAGCTCTGGCGATCGCGCCTTCGTGCGGAGCATTTTTCCGAATCACGCTCGCCAGCGATCCTATCTTCTCACCAACGACTATTGCAGCCTCGCTGGCCTTGCGTCCAGCAGTCGCGCCGACCTCCTGTGCCTTGGCCGTCATGCTGCCGACAGTTTCACTTGGCTCCGGTATTCCGCTGCCGCTGCGACTGGCCATTTTGTCGCTATATTCTTTTAAGCGCAGCTCAACCTCTTGCTGGGCCTGATCGCGAGTAGATCCGTATTTCTCTTGTATCAAGCCGATCAGTTTGTCTTTCTGCCCCCCGATCTTGTCGAAGTCATCATCGGCAAGTTTGCCCCACCACGATTTCACCACGCCGCGCATTTGCTTCCACTGGCCCGCAAATATTTCTTGGTTCATAGGGTTGTCCTCCATCGTCTTGTTCATCTGTTACATAGTCAATTATCTGCCTCTGGGTTAGCGGTTCTCTTTATTACAAATCCTCCGGGATGGGGGACCGCTAATAAATGATAGAGCCAGTCTCTATTTGCTTTTTCCGTGATTCATATTCTTGACGTGATATTCTGTCGTTTCTAAGATTCTCCTCAAGCATATCCATCTGTCGATTGGCGTTATATTCGTATGCTCCTCCTGTCGCGAGGCTTCCTACCGCCGCTCCTCCCAAAAACCCGCACCCTCATATTCACGGGGGTTTTCTAGTCCTCACTCAAGGTAAGGTTATAATCTTTCTGTCTCGCTTTGCGGTCCCTCTTTCTTATTCGAACCGGTGGTCGTGTTTCTTTTCCTTTCTGAGTCAATCAAAGGAGTTTCTACTACTCTTGTACACTCCTTACAGACTATTCGATAATCTTGCAGGACCCTGTAGGTCATGACGCTTCTTAGGTTAATTTCTTTTCCACATCTACGGCAGGTCGCTATCACAAGGTTCGCCATTTTGGATTTTCCTCCTTCTGAGCCCTCTGGCTCGGGTTGAGCGGCCTGCTCTCCAAGAAACTTCCAAGGCATTGGCCTCTTACGGCTAATGCGCTCCTTGAGTTAGTAGCGCAATTCCTATGCCACCAAAAAAATATGTTTTGAATGCCCGATAGGAGCAGAACTATAGGATAAAACTAGGCCGGCAATTCCCTTGAATGTGTGTTGCTGTGGACAGTGTCTACCGGAATAGACAGCCGCGTTCCAGGTCGGTCGATCAGTGAGCGAGGTCTAGGACCCTAAGCTTATTATAGAGCGCGGATCGGCTAATACCTAGCAGCTTTGCAGCTTCGGATCGATTACCTTTTGCCCTTTCTAATGCGTGGGCAATTTTTTCCCTCTCTACGATTTCCCTAGCCCCGTTCGTTGCCTGACGCAGGGATATCGGAGATTCGTCTACTGCGACCGGACTAGTGAACAGGGAATCGGTATTAATCTCAGGACCTGGATTGATCAGCACGGCGCGCTCGATGACGTTCTCCAGCTCTCTCACATTTCCAGGCCAAGAATGATCTAGCAAGAGTCTTAGAGCGTTTGGGGAGATTCCTTTCGGCTCCAGCCGATTCCGCTTACAGTGTTTACTGATGAGGTGGTTGACTAAAAGTGGTATGTCCTCTCTTCGATTTCTCAGAGGCGGGATAACGATCGGCACTACGTTAAGGCGGTAGAAGAGATCCGCACGGAAAGCCTGCCTCTCCACCTGGTTCTTGAGATCCTTATTCGTTGCGACGATTACCCTGACGTCGATATTGATACTCTTATTGCTCCCCAACGGCCGAATTTCATTCTCTTGGAGGACTCTCAATAGTTTGGACTGAAAGGCCGTGGTGGTATCTCCGATTTCGTCGAGCAGGAGCGTTCCCTCATGAGCTTCCTCAAAGAGGCCCTTTTTATTGCAGATGGCCCCTGTAAAGGCGCCGCGCACATGCCCGAAAAGCTCGCTCTCGAGTAAGGTCTCCGGCAGAGCGGCGCAATTGATAGCGACAAAGGGCCGATTATTCCTTTGGCTGTGGTAGTGCAGGGCTCTGGCTATCAGTTCCTTACCCGTGCCAGATTCCCCTTGAACGAGAACCGTGGCATTGCTGTTGGCCACCATCTTGATCAGGCGGAAAACGCCCCGCATCGGCTCGCTATGGCCGACGATTTGTTGAAAGTCCGGATCGAGATCCAGTTGGCTTCGCAGGCGCTCCAACTCGCGGGTAAGCCGATGCAGCTCCAGGGCTTTTTGCACCACGATCTTGAGTTCTTCAGTATCGATGGGTTTGATAAGGTAATCATAGGCTCCTTCCTTCATAGCTGTCACGGCCGAATGAATTGTTCCGAAAGCCGTTAGCATGATAAATGACATGCCCGGGTTCGCCGCCTTCCCCTTTTTCAACAACTCCAACCCGTCCATCCCCGGCATCTTCAAATCCGTGATAACCAAGTCGAACCATTCCGCCTCCAGCTTCTTCAGCGCGTTTTCGCCGGAGGAGGCGCACTCAACCTCGTACCCCTCCTTTTGCAGGATCCTCCTAAAAAGGGCCAGGACGTTCTGTTCATCGTCTACGATGAGGATCCGTTCATGAGGCTCGTCCATAGTCTCTTGCCTCCATCATAGGGAAATGAAGATAGAAGGTGGTGCCTTTCCCCCGCGCGCTGTCCACGGTGACTCTGCCGCCATGGGACTTCATGATCCGTTCGCAGATTGATAGTCCCAGCCCCATACCTTTCTTTTTCTTCGTAGTGAAGAAAGGGCGGAAGATGTTAGGCAGCGCCTCGCGATGTATACCCGTGCCCGTATCAGACACCGCAATAGTCAACTCCTGGCGACTTGCCTCGCGGTTTTCATCAGCCTGGACCGAGGACGCAGGATTAGCCGCCGCCCGAATAGTCAGCGTCCCGCCTTTGGGCATTGCATCTGCGGCGTTAAAAAAGAGATTTATCAACACCTGTTGCAGTTGGGTAGGGTTTGCGTAAATCTCGGGTAGATCAGGCTGGGCATCGATCTCGACTTTGATTTTTGACTTCTCCAGGTGGGCGAGAGTTAATTTAATACTGTTCCGGATGATAGGTTCAACCACCGACAATGATAGATCATGGTCCGGACGGGCAAAATCCAAGAGATTTCTAATAATCTCCCCGCATCGGTGGGTTGCCGTCTCAACAATCTTTAAGATTTCGTAGTGAGGTTGAGCGGGGTTCAGCTCACTGAGAACCTCCTGTGTAAAGCCCAGGATGATCTGCAGCGGGTTGTTGAATTCATGGGCGATCGACGCCGCCAGCTCGCCGACCGAAACCAGCCGGTCCGAGGCGATGAGCTGCTGCTCCAAACCTTTGGCGAGATTGCTCAATTGACGCTCGCTCTCGCGCAGTTGCTCCTCGACCCGCTTGCGTTCCGAGATCTCGGTCTTGAGAGCGTCGTTTGTCCTGGCCAGCTCAAACGTTCGCTCACGCACTCGCTCTTCCAACTCGTCGTGGGCTCTCTCCAGTTCGACCGCCTGTTTTATGAGCTGCTCGTAGAGCCGGGTGTTGTGAATGGCTATGGCCGCCTGAACTGCCAGGGAAGAAAGGAACTCGATTTCTTCTCCACTGAATTCGTGTTCCTCCCGGGTGTATAAGGACAGGATTCCCCGGACGTCTTCCTTAACGCTCAACAGAACGGCAAGAGAAGATACCAGGCCCATGCGGCTGTAGAAGTCGGGTCTGTGGGAGCGCGGGTCGAGTTGAACATTACGGACGACCACAGGAGCCTTAATCCGGATCGCCTCTTGGTCCCGACCGCCGGGTGAGCTTTGTGCGCCGGCTTTCCATTCCGCCGGGTCGATATTCCGGCAGAATAAACGCTCCAGCTCGCCGGTTTCCCGGTTGAATAACCTGACCGTCATCGCTGTCGGATAGGGAAAAAAGTCTTCGAGTTTCTCCAGCAAAAGGCTCAGCACCGATTGCAGATCCAGAGTTGACGTAATGGCAACGTTGATATCACGCAGGGCGGTGATGCGGTGGAGATTCTCTCGAATTTGTTTCTCGGCCCGCTTACGATCGGAGATATCCCTATTGATGGTTAGAATCGCTATCGGGAAGCCATCTCGGCTCTTCTGCAATACCCAACAGCTTTCCACGACGATACGTTCGCCGTCGCGTCGGGTGTGGATCACTTCACCTTCCCAACTTCCATTTCGAAGAACTGTAGCCTTGATGATTTCTAAAGGCTGAGGGAATACTGTTTGGAGTAAAATGTGAACCTCTTTCCCCAGCGCTTCATCAGCTGTCCAGCCGTAGGTTTGCTGCGCGGCGGAGTTCCAAAAGACAACCCTGTTCTCCAGGTCTCTTACGATGATCGCATCATGGACCAGATCCAAAAGCTCTGCTTGCCTACGCAATTTATCCTCGGTATTCTTCCGCTCTGTGATATCGCGCGTGACTTTTGAGAAGCCGCGTAGGCTTCCCGACTCGTCTCGCAATGCCGTTATGACGACGCTGGCCCAGAAAAGGGATCCGTCCTTGCGTAAACGCCAGCCCTCATCTGCAAACCGGCCTTCGGCGGCAGCTGCCTCTAGGCCTCGTTGGGGCTTGCCGAGCTCCATGTCTTGCGGGGAATAAAAACAGGAAAAGTGCTTGCCAAGGATTTCTTCTGGCCGATAACCCTTGATCCGTTCCGCCCCCGTGTTCCAACTGACGATAACTCCCTCGGGATCTAACATGAAGATGGCATAGTCTTTGAATCCCTCTACTAGCAAGCGGAATTGCTCCTCGCTCTGGCGCCGCACGTTCTCTGTCTGAACGACACGATTTGTGATGTCACGTACAAGCCAGCGCAGGCCGATCAATGAGCCCGTTAAGGATTCAGAAGACCAATCGGATTGACCGTCGTGGATCGTAGTGATAGTCACCGCGGCAGGGAAGGGCGGGCCTTCACGCGGCGCCATAAGCATCCCCCACTCCCTTACTTCCTTTTCCTTTTTCTGGGACAAGCGGGTCAGCAGGTCACAAAGGTCCTTGCGCTGTTCTGCGGCGACATAGAGGGAGAGTGGTTTGCCGATGAGAAACTTGTGGCGCACCTGGAGCAGGGCCCCTGCGGCGCGATTAGCCTCGCGGATGACTCCCTCGGGGTCTGTCACCAAGTAGCCGTCCGGGGCGTGGTCCGACAACTCGGTATAATGCTGTCGCTCTCTAGCCAACGCCTGGGATGTGCTGGCCAGTTCTTTGTTCCGCTGGCGCAACTCCTCTTGGGATAGTTGTAGTTCTTCGAGAGCTAGGCCGAGTTCTTGAAGGGTCTCCGCAAATAACTCTTTCTGTGGTTCGGGCGATTTCTGGATACGTTGCCACAAAGATTCCAGGCGATGCTGTGCGACCTGAATTTTCCGCTCCATGGTTCCGTGTTTCATCTCTCCATTTCCTCCGTCAGCAAAGACACTTTTTACTAAGAGATATGGTAGTTGTCAATAAGGGAATTCACCTATTCGTGCAACCAGGTGCAGAATATACTTTGTCCTGCGCGGAACAGTTGCAACCTACCATTTCTGTTGTCGTTTCGATCATCGCAAGGTGTCACTTATGCGTGCCCTCATTAACGTCGTAACACTCATTGATTCATCGTTTGGCATGTTTTCCTTGGTACTCCTTTTTCTGGCGCGGATTGCCGCTCGAGCTCCTGCTTACTTACTCCCGCTTGTAATTCTTCCTAAAGCGTTAGCCAGTCTCCTCTGTTTATATATCCGGACACCGCGCGTCGGCATTTTCAATCTTTTTTAGTGCACGAACCAAGCGGCGCATCGCCTTTTCGTATCCCCGCCAAATTGTCCAACCATCGATACGCTTGTCTCCTTGGCGATACAAATTTTGCAACAAACCGGTCGCGCTCCTTATCTTTACGCGAGCGACAACAAAGATATCAGAGAAAAAGATGAAGCCTGCAGAGGCAATGAAGAAGTGAAGGCTGGTATTTTGTCAGTCAAGCTTCTCGTTGGCGCATCCTTTGCGGATCGGTCAAATATATATCCCGTCGAAAGTAGCCCGATAGAAGGGAAGGATGAAAATGCAAAGGTACAGATAAACACCTTTTGGCATAAGCATTGCTCTAACAACTCGTGATGGAGGATATCCAAAGGAATAACCACCAACGAGCGCCACCCGATGCGAGCACCCGGTAAATGCAAGTCCGAATTCTATTTTGGTCAGCCTTAAAGGAGGATTTTATGAAAAATATGGGGAAAATACTGGCATTGATTTTGATGCTGGGTTTTAGCTCTCTTGTGACAGTTGGACCTGGTGGTGGACAGGAGAAGAAAGCAAAGCAACAAAACTTATCTAGCGGAAAAGAACCTGGCGTATTAAAGGCCAGTAATTTAATCGGCAAAAATGTAAAGAATCCCGAAGGAGAGAATCTGGGGGAAATCAAAGAACTTGTGATCGATCCAGAACAAGCCCGCATCGCTTATGCGGTCGTTTCTTTCGGAGGCTTTTTGGGAATGGGTGATAAGCTCTTTGCCGTGCCTTGGAAAGCTTTGAGAATGGATCGTGACAAGGATGTCTTAGTACTTAACGTGGCTAAAGAGCGACTCAAAATGGCTCCGGGCTTCGATAATAATAATTGGCCGAATCTGGCCGACCGTAAGTATGGATCTGAGATTCATTCCTTTTACGGTGAGAAACCATATTGAAGATATGGGGCCGTCTTACTCGTTCATGAAACCTGAAACGTCTAAATTCAATTCATCAGGAAAGGAGGTGAATAGCATGGCAAAGGAGAATCCCCAAGAGGATCAGCTAAAGTGTAGCTCGTGCGGCAAGACCTTTAAATCGGAAAGCGAGCTTCGTGAGCACGAAAGAGCCTGCCCAGGTCGGCAGCAAGGAAAGGAATAGCCGGGTGCGGAAGGCCAAGCGGTGGGAGCCTAAAGCTCCCACCGTCGGCTCTTAGCTCTATAATGCATAAAAGAAGATCGCTGTGAGCACTGCCGCGGCCATTGCTAAGCATCCGATCCATCCGATGTTGGTGGTCTTTCCCATCGGTTTATGGATTTTTTCTCTTATCAACGATCTCGTTTTAGTTACGGGTTTAAGAACAACCCTATGGAATGATCTCGCCTTCTACACGATGGCGGGCGGATTGGTTGGCGCTCTTTTGGCGGCGATACCTGGATTTTTCGACTTACTATCGACTTCCGATTCTAAAGTTTGGAAGATCGGCGTGTATCACTTGATTCTAAATTTTATGGTCATCGCGATCTTCACCGTCAATTTATATCGCCGCGCGACCAGTCTTCCTGGAGATCCTCTTCCTATTGCGCTCTCGATCCTTGGGGTTATTCTTCTCGCCGTTTCCGGATGGCTTGGAGGCGAAATGGTTAATGTTTGTGGCACGGGCGTTCAGCCGCCACCGCGTCGCCGTAGCACCGAAAACCAGCAGCCGCCTCGGGACAGACTGCGTTAGGATAGGTTTACACAGGTCGCCGCCGAAATGGAGATGCACCGGGGGAACGTGGACGACAAGGGGCTGAAGCCGCCCCAGCAACGCTGTCAGATCTATGCCTCGCGTGAGCAAGCCAGAGCGCTCCAGGCCGGTGAGCTCGTCCGCTCCAGTCGTGAATAGAAGGGGAAAAAGAATCCCCGGTGGCGATTGCCTGGAGGAAGAGTCCGGCCATGATCGCCATCTCTGGGAAATCACCGCGGTCCGGGACCTTTTCTCGCTTACTCTCGCAGTCGTCGCACTCTTTCTGGTCTATTATCTGCGCGACGTCTTTGCGCCGATTCTCATCAGCCTCGGTCTGGCCTATCTTTTTGACCCGGTGATCGACTGGGCCGAGCGCCATTGGCGTATGCCGTGGCTAATGACTAGGTTGCTGCTCCTGGTCATTTTTGCTGTAACCGCGATCGTTATGGTCGCGTGGCTTGGTCCGATTTTGGCGAGGCAGGCGGTCAGTTTCGTACAAAATCTCCCCGGCTATATCGATCGCTTATCCAAACAATACCGATCTTCGCATGGGCGATCTGCCCGCGCAGATCGCGAAGGTAGGCGAAGCGATCAGGAAGGATCCCATCCCCACGTTTCAGACGCTGTTTACGGGGACGGGCCGCTTTTTCGGCGTGTTGGGCCGCGTTATCGGCATCACCACGTCGGTTGTGCTCTTCTTTCTTCTGGTGCCAGTTTATTTATTTTTCTTCGCCTGGCGGTTTCCCGACATTGTCGGATGGTTCGCGCGCTTCGTGAGGATGAGCCTTAGAGACCCAAAAACTTGAGCGTCCGAATTATCCCAGTAAACTCAGTACGTGGCAGGGGAGCGCTGACTACAATCTCCGATCCAAACTCCGATATTGAATCGCTTCTGACACGTGCGACGGCTGGATGTCTTCGGAGCCTTCCAGATCGGCGATGGTGCGGCTGACTTTGAGGACGCGGCTGTAGGCGCGGGCGCTGAGTCCTAGTTTATTGATCGCGACTTCGAGAAGTTTTTCCGCTTCCGGCTTCACGGCGCAATATTTCTTGATGTCTCTCGTGCCCATCTGCGCGTTGGCGTGCAGATTTCTTTTTTGAAAGCGCGCGAGCTGGATTTGACGCGCGGCATTGACTCTCTGACGAATGGCTGAAGACGGCTCGCCCGCGTCTTTGCTCGCAAGCTCCTGATAGCGCAGCGCCGGAACTTCGACTTGAATGTCGATGCGGTCGAGCAGCGGGCCGGAAACTTTGGAGCGATAGCGCTGGATCTGCGGCGGCGTGCAGCCGCATTCTTTTTGCGGGTCGGTAAAAAATCCGCACGGGCAGGGATGCGTTACCTTTTTGCCACCTGACCCTAACCGGACAAAAACCCAAGCATCCCCAATATCCTCGTGAACTCAAGACATTAGGCGACTATATTCGCAAGCGGAGACTCGATCTCGGGCTGTTCCAAAGACAAGCTGCGGAGCAAATCGGAGTGTCCGAGGCAACCATTTACAACTGGGAGCGCCATGCAACCCGACCACCCAACCGGCACGTGCCAAAAATCTTAAGGTTCGTCGGATATAAACCTATCGTTGCCGGCAAATCATTAGCCGAAAGCTTGAAGGCTGGCCGGAAGCTCCTCGGTCTATCGCGGAAGCAGGCGGCGACACTTACCGGCCTTAATGAAAGCACCTTGGCGAAGCTAGAGCAGGGCAAAAGTAGAAGACCTACAGATCAGACCCTGAGTAAACTTGCTGGGCTCGTTGAGTATGAATCTTCGATTTCCCCTGTCCTTCACGATCAGGGTTCGCCCAGGAAATAGCCCCGTGGCATGGGAATTCGGTCCGGTTTGCTCTTGTCGTGCTCCACTTAGGATTCGGACAGGTATAAATGAGGTGGTCGGAAGCGTCGGTGGCCTGCCGAGCAGAAGCTGGCGGAGGTGTTCTTCGGGAGCTTCAAGAGAGACTACGTTTATTAGCCATGCCTGGATACATTAGCGGTGGTGAGATGCCAAGTGCCGCAGTGGATCGAACACTACAATCAGCAAGCCCCCCCCACAGCGCCCTGGAGATGCGCTTACCAGCCGAGTTCTATGCGGAATGGATCGTCAAGAACAAGAAACAACCTATCCAAAATTAAGTGGGGTAGTACAGTTGGATCACGACAACAATCAAACTTCCGGTGAAGCACCTTACCTTCTGTCTTTGTAAAATCAAATGCTTAACGTGCCGACAGCCGGATGCTAATGAAGACCTGTTGACAGGCATGGAAACGTTGAGTTAATCTTTTCACAGCTCTTCTCACATTTGAAGACGCATTGCGGAGCAACAGTTGAAAAGAAAAAACGAATCCGCGAGGATCCCCTGGTGGTTTGGGTTGGTATCTAGCACGTTATTGGAGGGCCGTGAATTTTTGCCGGATACATTCCGCTCGATGGAGGATCTATCGACAAATCACGATCATACCCCGTCCATTCTTCCCTCAGAGGCCCCTAGGAAAACGAAATGGTGGTGGTTCTGTCCGTGGCGACGAGGGCAGGAAAATTCATAGGAATAATGCTAGCCTCCAGCTGGAGGCCTCCCCGACCGACGGGTCATCAAGCGGCGACCTGCGCTCCCTGCACACGGAATCGGTTTTCTAACTCCCTCTTCATACCTGCGGAGATTTTTCCCGGTCGTTAGCTTTTCCAGATGCCGAGCGGCGATCTCGCACGCTGCTCCTTGAACGGAAAGCGGGGAAATGTAAAGGAAGCTGGTATCGTCAGTGCCGTTCGTACCTCTATTGGCAGTTTCAGCGGTTCTCTCGGCCCACTGTCGGCTACGAAGCTCAGGAGTGTCACAATTGCAGAGAGCTTGAATCGAATCAATCTGAGCGGGGAAGAGGTCGACGAGGTCATCATGGGGAATGTCCTCTCCGCAGGGTTGGGTCAGGCGCCAGCTCGACAGGCGGCTCTTGGAGTGGCGTTGCCGTACAGGGTAGAACGAGTTTGGTCGGGCCGATCTGACAACGGCGAAAACGCGTGAGGTGTTGACGATGGGTTCCGAAATCAAAAAAGTCGGCGTCATAGGTGCAGGATTGATGGGCAGCGGCATCGCACAGGTTGCGGCGATGCGCGGGTTCGAAGTCACGCTAAGCGACGTCAATGAAGTCATTTTGCAGAAGGGCCTGGAGCGCATCCGGGAGAGCCTCGGACGTTTGATCGAGGCCTACGAAAAATCCTCGGGGAGCAGAGGGATCTCCGCCGATCAGCAGAGTAAGACCTTGGCGGCGATCACGTGCTCTTTGAATTCGAGAGATTTCCTGGCCGCCGACATCGTGATCGAGGCAGCTGTCGAGAACGAGGTCGTCAAAAAAAATGTCATCGCCTCGCTCGCCGAGTCAGGCTACCGAAAGCTTCTCGTTTCGAACACGTCCTCGATCTCGATCACCCGCCTGGCTTCCGTCTACGCTCTGCCGGAAAAATTTATGGGCATGCACTTTATGAATCCCGTGCCGGTGCAGCCCGGGTGCGAGCTGATACGCGGCCTGCTCACCTCCGATGAGACGTACAATCGAGTTACCGACTTCAGCCGCGAGCTCGGCAAAGAGCCGATTTTCGCTGAAGACAAGGCGGGTTTTGGCATCAACCACATGTTTGTTCCCTTTCTTATCGAAGCGGTCCGGGTCGTCGAAGAGGGCGTGATGGACTGCGAGAATGCCGACAAAACCACGCTGTGCCTGGGCCAAAAAATGGGGCCGATCACGACTTTGGACTACGTCGGCCTCGATACCACGCTCTCGATCGCCGAGGTTCTGGAAACGGACCTCGGGCCGAGGTACAAGGCCCCGGATCTGCTCCGCAAGCTCGTTGCGGCGGGATTTCTCGGCATGAAAAACAGCAAGGGTTTTTATCTCTGGGAAGACGGAAAGAAAATCAAAGTAAATCCGGCCATGGAACGCTATCGACGCAAATAAACGAGTCCTGCTCCGCTTCTCCTCCGATGCCGGAGATCTCCGTCAACAGCCTGCGATCGAAGCCGGCTTGACATCGGTCTTGCCGACGCGATAAAACAAATACCGAAACGCGGGTTCGCTTTGTGAAACGCGATCCGAGCCGCGCGTGATGACGAAACTGAATACTCATAGGAGGCCAAAATGGTAGAGCGCCGGACTTTGATTTGCCGGTCTTTGCTTGTTTCTCTGTTCTTCTTGTTTGCGACGCATTCCTCGGCGCAAGCCGCATCGGCGGACGGAAAAAAAATGCTCCAGGACCTCATCGATGGGGCGCGCAAGGAAGGCCAGCTCGATGTCATGATCACTTCGTCCGCCGGAGAGAAAGGCGCGCGCGAGCTGATTGCTGTTTTCAAGAAGCGCTTCGGATTGGACACGCTCAATATCAGCCCGGATCTTTCCGGCCAGGAATCGCAGAAGTTCAACCGTGCCGTGGCCGAGGCGAAGAGCGGTATCCCTCCCACCTTTGATCTTATGCAGGGCGAGGCGGCGAACGTTTTGAGCTTGATGGACGTGGGCGGCGCAGAGCGGGTGGAAAACTGGCAGGCGGTTTTGGCCGAGGCCGTGCCCGAAGCATTTAAAATCAAAGAGAAGGTGAGTCCGGAGACTCTCGCCGGGTGGGGTTTTCTCTGGTCCACGAGGACCGTTGCCCTGTTGTACAACCCCAAGCTCATTTCCGAAGCCGAGCTTCCGAAGACATGGAAGCAGATGGGAGATCCGAAGTACCGCGGCGCCTTCTCGATGCCTCCGTGGATCTCGGCGCTCCTGATGGGGATTCTTAAATACGACAAGAATGAGTGGCTCGAGATCGTGCGGGCGTTGGGCAGAAACAAGCGCCAGGTTTTCACCTATGATGCGGCCGCTCAACGCATGCTGCTTGGGGATCTCAAGTTTTTTTATGGCAACGCGGACATCTATTTCGACCAAAAACTGAGGGATCCGAGCGCCCCGATAGAAGAGACCTTCCTTGAGGATTTGACGACCATGAGACAGGTCCTGTACGTGGTCAGGAAAGGCGCGAAGCATCCCAACGCGGCAAAGTTATTTGCTTTATGGGCCACCAGCGCCGAGGCGAATGAGATTTTTGAGCGGCACGCGTACATCGAAAACTTGGTTTTGAGCAAAGGCCCCATCTCCCAGAAAATCGCGAAGGTCTTGAAGGATCGCAACATTAAAGTCTGGAGCTGGTTTGACAGTCCGGAGACTGTGGCGAAATTCCAATGGTTCGAGTCCAAAGAGGGAAAAGAGTATGCCAATGCGGTCGCCCGGGCGCAGAAGGACGGAAAGTAAGTTGCGCGACCGCCCATTGCCGTCGCTCCGGAGGGCTTGCCGCTCGATTGCCCTCATAAGTGAATAATCCGGGCTAATATTCGTTGAACATTCGCTGGATCTCACGCGGGTCGGAGGTTTGAGTCAACCCCAGCATCAATAAGATGCGCGCTTTATGCGCGGGCAAAGTGTCTCCTCGAACGAAACCGTCGTCTGAGCTCGCCGGCACGCGTCCCCATCCGCCGCGGCTCGAGAGCACTACCGGAGTTCCTGAGGCCGCAATGCGCTTCAGCTCTTCCCTTTGATCGATCGCCGGATTGCCGTTGAACGCATAGCCATGGACCACCAGTCCTCGCGCGCCCGCGTTGACGAACGCTCGCGCCGCGGCGGCATCCGCGCCCACGTACGCGGCGATAACGTCCACTCGCGGAAGCTCGGTAATCCGGCGAATGTCGAATTCCGACCGGAAAGTGTGCCGGCGCATGGGCGCGTGGTAAAAACTGACCTGATCATTTTCGACGTGGCCCAGTAGGCCATGAGCTCGCGAGACGAATCCTCCCGGCCGTTGATTGGTCTTGACGACATCTCGGGCGGAATGAATCTCCTCGTGAAGAACGACGAGAACTCCTTTCTCTCCGGCGTCGGGCGAGAGCGCCACTCGGACGGCGTCAAGAAAATTTCGGTCTCCGTCGTTGCCGACCGAGGCATGCGTCCGCTGCGAAGCGACGCAGACCATCGGCTTGGAGATCGGCACGCACAGATGCAAAAAGTAGACAGTCTCTTCAAGGGTAAAAGTGCCGTGCGTGAGGATCACGCCGTCGATCGCCGGATCGTTGGCGGCCTGGTTGACCGAGCGGGCAATTTCCATCCATTGATCGAGACGAATCGATCCACTTCTGATCCGGGTCACCTCGTCGATGTCAAACTCCGCCCATTCCCTGGCTTGTGGAATATCTTTTAAGAGTTCCTCGACGCCGATCAATCCCTTCGTGGTGTTCACGATGGTTCCGCCCGTAGAAATGATTTTGATCCGTGGCATGGTTGGCCCTCCGTCGCGCAAAGTTGATTCTCCCTATCAGATTCGCTCGCGACATCTCAAG
The DNA here is from genome assembly GCA_964404195.1 of uncultured Syntrophobacteraceae bacterium. Lineage (GTDB taxonomy): Bacteria > Desulfobacterota > Binatia > UBA9968 > UBA9968 > JAJPJQ01. Next base: position 54,377 of record CAYOJC010000002.1, on the reverse strand, counting down.
CGCTTCACTCCCCGCGAAAAATTCCAAACGGGACTTGACAAGGCTGTGAGCGAGAGATAAATGTGGCCGCGCAGCCATTTTCACTATCCGAAATGCGGTTTCACAAATGAGAGAACCTGCCTGGAAGAGGAAAAAAGTGAAAAGGTTTTCGGCCGTCGTGCTTTTTATCTCGATCACGGTCGCAGCGGCGCCTGCGCTCGCCCAGAAGTCCGCCGCATTGCAGCGGCTCATCGATGGAGCGCGCAAGGAAGGCCAGTTAGACCTCATGATCAGCTCATCGGTCGGAGGGGAGCAGGGAGGGAAAGATCTCACCGACGCTTTCAAACGTCGGTTCGGGCTGGAGCTCAAGATCAATGCGGATCTCGCGGGTCAGGAGTCTCAGAAGTTCAATCAAGCGGTGACGGAGAGCAAGGTCGGTATCCCTCCTACGTACGATCTCATGCAGGGCACCGACGAGAATGTCCTCAGTCTCAAAGAAGCCGGCGGTGTCGAGCCTATTGCGAACTGGGAGTCGCTTTTGGCGGAGGCGGCTCCCGAGGCCGCCAAAGTGAAAGATAAAGTCAGTCCTCACAACCTGGCGGGTTACGGGTTTCTTTGGTCTACCCGCACGGCGGCGATTCTTTACAACCCGAAAACAATATCGGAAGCGGAACTTCCCAAGACCTGGAAACAGATGGGGGATCCAAAATACAAGGCGGCTTTTTCCGTGCCCCCTTTTACCTCGCTAAGTCTGATGGGGCTCCTCAAATACGAAAAGGACGAATTGCTTGACGTCATACGATCCTGGGGGAGGAACAAAAGGGATGTTCTCGTTTACGATGCGGCGGCTCAACGAGTCATGCTGGGCGATCTGAAGTTTACCTACGGCAACACGGATATCTATATCGAGCAGAAGGCGAGCGATCCGAGCGCTCCGATCGAGGTATCCTTTTTCGAAGACCTGACTCCGAGGAGAAATGTGATGTACCTGGTCAGGAAGGGGGCTCGACATCCGAACGCCGCCAAGCTCTTCGCTCTGTGGGTCACGGGCGCGGAAGCCAATGGAGTGATCGAAAAATACAATTCCATAGAAAATTTAGCATTGGCTCGGGGTCCCGTGTCGAGCAAGATTTTGAAGATTCTGGAACGGAAGAACATCAAGCCGGCGAGTTGGTTCGACAGCCCCAAGACCGCTGAGAAGTTTCTTTGGCTTGGCACGGAGGAAGGGAGAAAATACAGCCAGTCGATCGCCAGAGCCCAGCGGGAGGGAAAGTAGGAGTTCCTCCGGCTTAAACGCCCGGTATTTCTTACGGGTCAAGATGAATTCGAAAATGTGAAAGTCTCGTCTGATTGACACCCGGTTGAGTGGAGATAATTTCCATGAAAACCAAAATCCTTGCGGTTCTTTTTGCTATCACGACCCTCGGAAACACAACGATGGCGCTTGCCCAGGGGGACGGCCCTTTAGCTCGTCTCATCGAGGCGGCCCGACGCGAAGATCAATTGGACCTCACTATCACTTCTTCTCAAGGAGAGAAGGGTGGAAAAGAGCTGACCGATGCTTTCAAGAAGCGATTCGGCCTCAACCTAACGGGCAATGCGGATCTTTCAGGACAAGAGTCCCAGAAGTTCAACCAGGCGGTTGCGGAGGCAAAGTCCGGAATTCCTCCGACTTTCGACGTGATGCAAGGAGAACCTCCCGTGGTGCTCGATTTGATTCAGGCCGGGGGAATCGAGCGCATTGCAAATTGGGAAGCTTTCCTCGCAGCGGTCTCGCCGGAAGCCTACAAGGTCAAAGAAAAAACCAGCCCGGTGGGCGTCGCGGGCTACGGCTTCGTGTGGGCCAATCGGGTGACCGTCTTAATGTATAACCCCAAGGCGATCCCGCAGCAGGATCTCCCCAAAACCTGGAAGGATATGGGGAATCCGAAATACCGGGGCGCTTTCACGATTCCTCCCTGGACCACCATCACTCTCATGGGCCTGCTTCGATATGACAAGGACGAATGGCTGGATATCGTCCGGACGTGGGGAAAACTCAAGCCGCAAGTTCTCCATTACGCCGCGGCGATCGAGCGGATGATGATCGGCGATTTGAAATTTTTGGAGACCAACACCCATTACTATTTCAACCACAAAGCGAAAGACCCCAATGCGCCGATCGAAATGAGTTTTTTTTCGGACTTGACGCCGACGCGCGAGGTCACCTACGTGGTGCGCAAAGGCGCGAAGCATCCGAACGCCGCCAAGCTCTTTGCTCTGTGGGCCACCACGGAGGAAGCGAACCGAATTTTCGAGAAATATTCGGTGATAGAAAACCTGTCGCTCGGGACGGGTCCGGTGACGCGAAAGACTCAGGAGAAACTGCGGCAAGCCAACGTAAAGCCTGTCAGTTGGTTCGATAACCAGCAGAACCTGGACAAATTCCTCTGGCTCGGGACCGAGGAGGGCCGGAAGTACAGCCAGGCAATTGCCAGAGCTCAGAGGGAGGGGAAATAGGCCCACCGCTTTGCGGGTACGGGTCTCATAGACATGGAAAAGGTGGCCGACGTCCCGCTCTCGTCGTCTGGTGTACAGGCGGCGAAATCCTTGCGGGAAATCATCAGCGGCAACTCCATAGCCGTTTTTTTCGCCTGGGTGGCGTGCGCGGTCATCTTGCTGTTGACGACGCTGATTCTGTGGATGAGCTTCTCCCGCGGCCTGCCCTTCGAGTCCGGGTTCTCTCTGGACAATTACGCCGAGGTATTCGGTTCCGAGCATTTCTGGACGGTTGTTCTGAATACGGTCGGGGTCGGCCTGGGCACCGTTACGATCACCATTTTTTTCGGCATTCCTTTGGCCTGGTTGCTGAACCGGACTGACATCCCGATGCGCTCCCTCTTCATCACCATGCTCGCCGTGACGGTGATCATGCCGGGATTGGTGAAGGCCATGGGATGGATCATGCTGCTGAGTCCACAGGTCGGTCTCCTCAACCGGCTCCTGATGGGAATTTTCCAGTTGCGCGAAGCCCCGTTCGATATCAACAGCCTGTGGGGAATTTCTTTTATCCAAGGTTTGATGCTGACCCCGTCGATGTTCTTTCTTATCTCGGGGCCCATGCGTTCCCTCGATTCCGCCCTCGAGGAAGCCGCCGAGGTGGTCGGGGCGAACCGCCTGAAGACCATTATCTGGATTACCTCGCCCATGCTCAGGCCGGCCATCCTGGGAGGGATCATCTACATTTTCATGACGGCCATCGCCATGTTCGAGGTGGCCGGTTTGCTTGGAGGGTTGAGTGAAAACCGGATCTTGGCGACGGAGATTTTTCTCGCCGTCCAGCCCTTCGAAGGCAGCTCTGAGATCAAATACGGCGTCGCCGGAGTCTATGGATTGCTGATCATGGCGCCGAGTTTGCTCGCGTTGTTTTTCTATTTCCAATCCCTCAAGCAGGCGCACCGCTACGCGGTGATCACGGGCAAAGGCTACAAGCCCAAAGACTTCCCGCTGGGAAGTCTTCGCTACCCCGCCATTCTATTTGTCCTCTTCTACCTCGCGCTGGCCGTGTTTTTGCCGTTCGCGGTTTTGCTATGGGCTTCCCTTCTTCCTTCGCTCAGAATGCCTTCCGTCGAAGCGCTGTCATTGGTCAGCTTCAAGTGGTACTCGGAGATTCACTACTTGCTCGGCGGCTTCGACGTCATGAGAAACACGCTTCTCCTAGTCGTCGGCAGCTCGGTGCTCGTATTGTTTTTCAGCTTCATGATATCCTGGGTCGTGGTCCGAACCAAACTTCGGACGAGGAGACTGGTGGATACGATTTCCATGTTGCCCCATGCCATTCCGGGAATAGGATTTGCTTTTGCATTGCTGATCGCGGGCATCATGACCGCCAAGTGGTTTCCCTCGGTGCCTTTTTACAATACGGTCTGGATCATCATTGCGGGCAATGTTTTGAACCGGCTGTCGTACGCAACTCGCATCACCAACGCGGCGCTCATCCAGGTCCATCAGGAGCTGGAAGATGCCGCGTTGATATGCGGCGCGCGCAAGTGGGTTTCCATGTTGCGCGTGATGATGCCGCTGATCCGGCCTTCTTTGGTATTTGCCGGACTCTGGACGGCGCTCCTGGTTTTTCGCGAAGTGAGCATGGCTTTGCTGCTTATCGGTCCGAGGAACAAGGTCCTCGCCACCCAGCTCTGGATTCTATGGCGTCAGGGAGATTTGTCTCAAGCCTCCGCGCTCAGCATTGTTTTGATCCTTATCACCGGCCTGCTGATTCTCGTCGTGCAAAGAGCCACCGGAAAAATAGGAGAGCCGAGGAGTCTGCCTCAGCTGGGCGGTGGAGGCTAGGCCACGGGGAATTTATGTTGCGCGTAAAAAATCTTCGAAAAAGCTACTTAATGTCGGAAGGCGCGGTCCAAGCGGTCCAGGGAATCAGTTTTGATATCGAGGAAGGTGCCTTCCTGACTTTGCTCGGCCCCTCGGGTTGCGGGAAGACCACTACCCTCAGATGCGTTGCCGGTTTGGAAACGCCGGACAGCGGCGAGATCCACATCGGCAGCGAGCCGGTATATCTCAGCGGGAAGGGTGTCCTCGTTCCTTCTTACAGGCGAGGCGTGGGCATGGTGTTTCAGTCTTATGCCATTTGGCCTCACATGACCGTCTTCGAAAATGTCGCCTTCCCGCTGGTTCATGGCGGTTTCAAAGCGCCCAGGGCTCAGGTGAAACAGCGGGTCAGGAAAGCTCTGGAACTCGTCGGCTTGGCCCAGCAGGAAAACCGCCCGGCACCTCTGCTGAGCGGCGGGCAGCAGCAAAGAGTTTCACTGGCCCGGGCGCTCGTATACGAGCCCAAACTTCTGCTCTTGGACGAACCGCTGAGCAATCTGGACGCCAAGCTGCGCGAGGAGATGCGCCTCGAGCTTCGCGAGCTGGTCAAGCGGCTGAAAATTTCCACGCTATACGTGACGCACGATCAGGAAGAGGCCCTCGTCCTGTCCGACCAAATTGCGGTGATGTCGGAAGGGCATATCCTGCAGCGGGGCTCGCCGCGGGAAATCTATCTTGAACCCCAACATCTTTTTGTCGCTAATTTCGTAGGGGGCGGCAACTTCATCGACGGCCAGGTCGAGCCGGGAAAGAACGGCTACCCGGGATACGTGGTCGGAACGGCTCTTGGCCAGATATCTTGCCCGCTGCCGACTGAGATCGCCAAGGGAGAGCGCGTATCATTAGTGTTTCGGCCCGAGGATGTTCTGATTCACACCGCCGCTCAACCCTCGAGGGTCAATACGTTTCCGGGGGTGCTCGAGCGCATGATTTTTGTCGGCAACAGAATCCATTGTGAAATTCGCAGCGGCACGCTCCTGCTTCACAGTGAAGCCAATGCGCGGACCGAAATTCAGCAGGGCAGCAGTGTTTTTGTGGAAGTCCCGGCGGACTACATCCGCGTCCTCCGGTTTCAGTAATTCTGGCAGGCCCGCGTCGAAGACCGAATAATTTTTGCGGAGAGCATATGGCGCCAAATTCGGCTGATCAGGTCGGGAGTCGAGATAAGCTACAGTACGTGGGCCGTTCGATACGCCGCGTCGACGCGGATCAAAAGGTCACGGGAAGGGCCGTTTTCACGGCCGATCATGAGTTGCCGGGAATGCTCACCGGCAAAATCCTGCGCTCGCCTCATCCGCACGCTCGCATCCGGTCCATCGACGTCGGCCCCGCGCTCAAGGTCAAAGGGATAAGAGCCGTGATCACGGCTCTGGACTTGCCGCCGATCCGGTTCGGCAGCGGGGTTTTTGACAAAACGTTACTGGCTCTCGAAGTGGCCCGATACGCGGGCGAACCGGTGGCGGCGGTGGCCGCAGAATCCGCTGCAAGCGCCGAGGAGGCGATCCGCAGCCTGGAAGTGGATTACGAGCCTCTCGAGGCCGTGTTCGATCCTGAAGCAGCGATGGATCCTAAGCAGAGGATTCTGGTTCATCCGAATCTAAGTAGTTATCAGCGGGCAGCGGCTTGGACTCCCGATTTCTTGGGCAGGCCCAACATCAGCAACTACTTTGCGATCAAGAGGGGAAATCTTGCCGAGGGATTCCGGCAAAGCGATTTTTTTGTCGAGAACACGTTTGAGATCACGCCGATCCAGCACGTGCCGATGGAGCCGCATTGCGCCGTCGCGCGGCCCGATCCCGACGGAGGCCTGACGGTTTGGTCCCCGGCCAGGGTTCCGAACCATGTGTTGAGCCTGATACCCCAGACCTTGAAAATTCCTCCGCACAAGCTTCAGGTCGTGACGCTGGAGATCGGAGGCACTTTCGGCGGCAAGAGCGACGGCCAGATCGAGGGTATCTGCGCCGCTCTGGCGATCAAGAGCCGCCGCCCCGTGAAGATCGTCTTGGGACGGGAAGAAGAGTTCCTCACGGTTACCAAGCACGCCTTCAGAGTGAAGGTCAAGGACGGCGTGAAGAACGATGGCTCCGTTCTGGCCCGGGACGTTCGGGTCATTCTGAACGGTGGGGCTTATTCTACGGGATTTTCGGTTACTCGAAACTGCACATTCGGAATCGCGAACTCTTACAAAATTCCCCACGTCTCGGTCGAGGCTTTTCGTGTTTACACGCATCTGCCGGCGGCGGGCGCCTTTCGCGGCTTTGGCATTACCGACGTGACCTGGGCCATCGAGCAGCAGACCGATCTCATTGCCGAGAAGCTCGGATTGGATGCCGTCGAGTACAGGAAGCGCCAGATGCTGCGGCAAGGCGACACCAATATTCTCGGCGAGAAAATGGAAAGCTTCGGCAGCGTCGAATGCCTCGACGCCGTCACCCAGGCGATAGGCTGGCCGGTGAGTCAAGGAGCGACTGAAAAGGGCCCCTGGAAAAAGGGGCTCGGCGTAGCCTGGGGCCAAAAGTACAGCACCGCGCCGACTTCGGCGACTTCGGAGGCCAAAATCCACAGCGACGGCACGGTGTCGTTGTTCGTCGGGGCAATGGAGGTCGGCCAGGGCCTTCGAACCGTCATGTCTCAGATTGTGGCGGAAGAATTGAAAACCCCGGTAGAAAAAATTCATGTCTATACGGGCGAGAGAGGGCGCTGGGTGCATGACGGCGGGGCGATTTCCAGCAGGCAAACGTTCAACACCGGCAATGCCGTCTGGATGGCCGTTCGTGATTTGAAAGCGAAAATTATCGCGGCAGCGGCTTCCGAGGTGGGAAGCAAACCCGAAGAGCTCGTGTACGCCGATGCGAAGATATTCATCAAAGGACAAGATGAGCCGGTCCTCAACCTCAGCGCTCTATTCGGTGGCGGTTCGTATTACGGCCCTTATCGCGGTCCGATCGAGTACCTTCATACCAACAGGAAAGGCGAAGAATTTATCGGCAGGGGCACCTGGTCGGTGAGATCGATTCCCCTGGATCCCACTACGGGAGTTCCTTTGTTGGAGGGGGCCACCGCGACGGGCGCACGCGAGGCTGCGCTATCCGGGGCCGCGACTCCCGCCTGGAGCGCGGGAGGTGCGCCAAACCGTAATCCGGGCACCGGCCCGAACGCGGGCAATATAAGGGTCAATTCTTTCTATACGCCGGCTGCGGCAGTCGCTGAAGTGGAAGTCAATGGGGAAACAGGAGAGGTGAGAATCCTCCGGCTTTTCTGCGCGGTGGACGGTGGAAAGATCATCAACCCGCTTCTTGCCGAAGGGCAGGTCGAAGGCGCGGCCGGTATGGCGGTGGGCATGGCCTTGATGGAAGAGATGCAATTCGCCGACGGCCGCCTCCTCAACGGAGATTTCAGAGATTACAAAATTCCCGCTGCTCCCGACATGCCGTACATCGATTGCTTCAAAGTCTTCTGGGTGGAATCTCCTCATAAAGAAGGCCCGTTCTCCGCCAAAGGACTCGCGGAGGTGGCGATCGTTCCGGTCCCCGCGGCTCTCGCGAATGCGATTTATAACGCGATCGGCGTCAGGGTCAAAGAGTTGCCGATTACGGCGGAAAAAATTCAACGCGCCTTGAAGGAAAAAACGACGACCGGGTACACGAGACCGTAAGAGAATCGCCAAACCATCATGAGTGGATTTAGTTCCAGTAATTGGTTGACTCCCAAGACGTTGAACGAAGCCGTCGCGGCAATGGAGGAGCACCGCGGCGAGACTTTGCTCTATGCCGGCGGAACTTACGTTCACGAACAGCGAGAGCGCGGCGCGCTGCTGAAAATTAAAGCGGTGGTGGACCTCGAGGGCCTCGGGCTCAATACCATCGAGAACGGCGGGGACTCGATCAAAGCCGGTGCCATGGTCACTCTCAACAAAGTCATTGGCTCCGACGCGTTTCGCGCCGCGGGATTCGAAGCGTTTGTGCAGGCGGCCTACGCCACGGGGCCCGATCAGATCAAAAACGCTGCGACTCTGGGCGGAGCCGTCGCCTGCGGGGTTCCGATTATCGATATCGTGCCCGCCCTCATGTCGCTACGGGCAAAGGCGGTGGTCCAGGTTTCGCGGGAGATACGGACGATCGATGTGGGCGATCTGCTGAGCGGACCGGAGAAGTCTCTCCTCGGAAAGACCGCGCTCATCAGCGGGTTTCTTCTGCCGTGGCCGGCGCCGGGAAGCCGCTCTCAGTTTAAGAAATTTCGCCGGTCGGCCTCGGATTGGGCCGTCGTCAACGCGTCGGCCTCTATTCGTTCGGACGGCGCGGGGCGCTGCGTGGACGCGAAGCTCGTCGTCGGGGCGCGCGCCGACGGTTATTTTTCTCTCACGCGGACCGAGCAATTTTTGATCGGAAAGCAAATCGACGGCAAAGCGCTGGCGGCCGTGCCCGGCATCGTTTCCACGGAGCTTACCTTGACGGACCACTTTACCGCCTCGGCGGATTACAAGAGGTCGTTGTGCGGATTTTTGCTGCGCGACGCTATTGCCGGAGCGGCGAAAATCGATGTTTTGCAAGCAAGGGATGCGAAAGGGGTCGACCGTCATGGTTGAGATTTCGCTCGACGTAAACGGCGAAGAGCAGAGCGTGTCGGCGGAATTGTCGGAGCCGCTGCTGACTGCGCTGCGTGACCGACTGCATCTTTTGGGCGCGAAGCGAGGGTGCGATCACGGCGGTTGCGGCGCCTGCACGGTTTTGATCGACGGCGAGGCCCGCTACTCATGCATGACCCCGTTGGCAAAATGCCAGGGGAAGCGAATCGTTACCATCGAGGGGTTGGCGGCCGACGGGCCGCTGGATCCCCTCCAGGAAAATTTTGCCCGCTACGATGCGGCGCAGTGCGGGTACTGCACTTCGGGAATGATCCTGATGGCTAAAGCGTTGCTTCACAAGATACCGCATCCCAGCGAGAAAGAGGTCAGATGGTACCTGGCCGGCAATCTGTGCCGTTGTACGGGCTATCGAAAAATCGTCCAGGCCGTCGTGGAGACCAGCAAGAATTCCAAGTGATCGCGCGACTGCGTGGAATCGTAATTGGAGGGAATATGAAAACGCTCAAAGCCGCTGTTTTAGTCGGGTTATCGATTTTGATCAGCCAGACTCCGTCATCTGCCGGAGCTGCATCGGCGCCTTCCCCGGGTAAGGCCGCTTTTAATCAGCTCGTCGAAGGGGCTCGCAAAGAAAAACAGGTTTACTTGTATCCAACGACCAGCGGCAGCGATGAAGTCACCGCCGGCTTCAGGAATTATCTCAAGCGTTTGGGCGTGGAGATCGAGCTCAAGGTCGATGCTTCGGGCGCCTCGTTTCAGAAGATCAGCCAGGCGATCGGCGAAACCAAACAGGGGATCGTCCCCACCTACGACGTGCAGTTCGGCGGCGCCCATGAAATCATCCATCTCCTGGAGGTCAACGGCGTCAAGCGGATCGACAATTTAGAAGCGGTCTTGAGCGAGATCGCTCCCCAGGCGCTGCCCGTCATCGATAAAGTAAGTCCCGGTCCTTTCAAAGGCCGCGTGTTTACGTTCGGTCACTGGCTGAAAGCGATCATTTACAACACCAAGCTGATATCCGCCAAGGACCTTCCGAAGACCCATAAAGATTTGGGGGAGGCCAGATTCAAAGGGACGTATGCGCTTCCGCCCTGGACCTCGGACGCCGACGCCTCGCTGTTGGCCTACGACAAGGATCAGGCGCTCGAGATCGTCCGAGGCATGGGAAGAAACAGTGCGGCGACCGAGCGCGAGTCGGCCGCCGTCAACCGGATGCTCCTGGGCGAATTCAAGTTCGTCGATGCCAATGCCCACTACTATCACGAGTTCAAGGAGAGGGATGCGCGCGCTCCGATCGGTTTGGAATTTTTCCGCGACTATACGACCATCAACGAAGCGATGTATTTCGTGCGCGAGGGCGCCCGCCATCCCAACGCGGCGACGCTCTTTGTCCTGTGGACATTGAGCGAGGAAGGGCAGGGAGTTTTCGAAAAGGCGACTTCGCAGCCCCACCTGTATCTAAAGAGCTCCAAGATCGGACGAGAGATGATGGAGAGGATGAAAACCAACAAAGTGAAGATGGTGAGCTACGTGGACAATGAAGAGAGTCTTAAGAAACTCAAATGGATGAGCGAAACAGAGGAAGGCAAGGCATGGACCGAGGCTATAGCTAAGGCGTGGCGAGGAAAATAATAAAACCGCTGCCGGAGGTCGACGATGAGTTTTGATTTCAGAAAGTGGATCGAGGCGGTTGACGAACGAGGCGAGCTCAAGAAGCTGGCCGGGGCGGATTGGGACCTCGAGATCGGCGTGCTCACGGAACTCTTCGCCGAGCGCAAAGGGCCCGCGCTGCTCTTCGATGAAATTTCCGGTTATCCCAAGGGCCACCGTGTTCTTACGAACGCGCTGGTGACCGACCGCCGCTTCGCTTTCACCCTCGGCGTCGATGAGCACGCGGCTCCTCTGGAGCTCGTGCGTCAACTCAAGGACAAGCTGCGGGCCATCAAGCCGATGCCGCTCACGGAAGTGAAGTCCGGTCCGGTTCTCGAAAATGTCGCCGAGGGAAGCGACATCGATCTGTTCCGCTTCCCGTCTCCGAAATGGCACGAGCACGACGGCGGACGCTACATAGGGACCGGAGATCTGGTGATCGTGCGCGATCCCGAGACCGGGGCGATCAACGCCGCGCCTTATCGCGTCCAGGTCCACGAGCGAAATTTGGGCGGTTTATACATGGCGCCCGGCAATAACGGGAGCACGATCTGCAAGAAGTATTGGAGCAAAGGCCAGGCCTGTCCGATGATCGTCGTCGCGGGCGAGCATCCTTTGATCTGGGCTTCGGGATGCATGAAGTGGGCTCAGGGAGTCTCCGAGCTCGAGATGGCCGGCGGATTGGCGGGCGAGTCTTTGATGGTCTTGCGCGGCTCCCGTACCGGTCTTCCTTTCCCGGCTGAAGCCGAGATCGTGATCGAAGGCGAATGTCCTCCTAAAGATCAAAAGAGCCACGCCGAGGCGCCCTTCGGCGAATTCACCGGATACTACACGTGGTCGGATGAAAAAGGGCCGGTCATCAACGTGAAGAAAATCATGTGGCGCGACGATCCGGTGATGTTGGGCGCGCCGCCGATGCGCCCGCCCACGGGGGAGCGGCTGCGCGATTATCTGCAGACCGCCCAATTATGGAAACGCCTCGAAGAGACGGAAATGCCGGGACTGCACTCCGTGTGGATCCTTCCCGCGGGAGTCTCCGGCATGATCACGGTGATCGCGATCGACCAGCAGTATGAGGGGCACGCGAGGGACGTCGCCTCCAAGGCCATCTCCCTCGGCGGATTGGGGCGCTTCGTGATCGTCGTCGACAGCGATATCGACCCGACAAACGAGCAGGAAGTGCTGTGGGCATTGGCGACGCGCTGCGAGCCCCAGGATGCCGTCGAGATTGTGCGTAACTGCCGCAGCACGATTCTGGATCCTCTGATTGCCCCCGAGAAAAAGGATCTGGCCGGGCAACCGAACAGTTCTCGCGCGGTACTGACGGCCTGCCGGCCGTTTTCCTGGCGCGAGCGGTTCCCGATAGTCAACCGTTTCGGCGAAGAGATGAGGCGCGCTGTCGAACGGAAATGGGCTGCCGATTTGGCGAAGTGAAATTTCGCGCATGGATTCAAGCCATCGAGCTATCGACGTAAGCTCCGCCGTGCCGCCGAAAGGCGCGGCCCGCCCGAGCCTTCGGCAAGGTATTGCCGAGAAATTTCTGGCCGGGAACACCATTCCTCTTTTGTTTGCGGGCGCTGTTTGTTTGGTCATCCTCATTCTCGTAGCCATCGTTCTGCTGGCCAGTTTCCTGGTGGATTTTCCGATTCAATCAAAGTTGTCGCTGGGAAACTATAGGGCGGTTCTCAACAGCCATTTGTTTTTCGAGGTGATCCCCAATACCTTGCTTGTCGGGATCGGGACCGTCGCGGTGGCTCTGGCCTTCGGGATACCGCTCGCCTGGTTATTGCACCGCACCAATTTGCCCTACGCCAATCTTTTCCTCACGCTCATCGCAGTCTCCGTTATCGTTCCAGGATTTCTCAAAGGAATCGCATGGATTCTTCTGCTCAGCCCCAATGTCGGATTCATCAATCGCTTTTTGATGCACGTTTTCGACCTCGAGCGGCCGTTGTTCGATATTCAGAGCCTGGTGGGAATTGCTTATATCCAGGGATTGATGATGACGTCGACGCTGGTTTTTCTTTTATCGGGTCCTATGCGCGCGCTGGATCCTGCCTTGGAGGAAGCTAGCGAAGTCAGCGGCGCGAGGCGCTGGAGCACGTTCCGATGGGTTATCGTTCCGCTTCTTTGGCCCGCAGTGCTGGGCGGCGCGATCTATGTGTTCATGACGGCGATTTCGATGTTCGAGATCGCCGCTCTGCTGGGAAGCTTGGGGGGAAAACACCCGGTTCTGGCGACCGAGATGTTTCTCAGCATTTACACGCTTACCGCGTCGGTGCCGCAATACGGCATCAGCGGAGTCTACGGGGCCCTGATCGCCGTTCCGTCGTTGATCGCGCTCTACTATTATTACGTCACGATCCGCCAGAGCCATCGGTTTGTTACGGTAACAGGCAAGGGTTACGTTGCCCGAATCCACGATCTGGGTTCGTTCAAGAACCTCGGCGTCCTGTTCGTCTTGTTTTATCTCCTTTTGGCCGTGGTCCTGCCGTTGGTCGTTCTCGTATGGGCGTCGTTGTTGCCTTACTTACAGATGCCTTCGATCGAAGCCTTTGCTGCGCTCAACTTGGGATCGTACAAGAGAATCATGAACCTGCCGGGAATCGGCAGGATCGTGTGGAACACTTTGGTCCTTATGGTGAGTGTCTCCCTCTGGGTCATGTTCTTGAGTTTGATGATCTCGTGGATCGTCACCCGAACCAAAATGCGCATCGGGGGCGTTATGGACAGCATCGTGATGCTGCCCCATGCTTTTCCCAACATTGGGTTTGCGTTGGCTCTACTAGTTTTCAGCTTGATGGTTCGTATGTGGTTTCCCTCGGTTCCCTTTTACGGCACCGTGAGCATTCTCGTGGTGGCCTTTGTGGTCACGAGGATTTCCTACGGCACACGGGTCACGAATGCGGCTCTCTTGCAGATCAGCCGAGAGCTGGAGGAAGCCGCGTATATATGCGGTTCAAGGCAGATCATCGTGTGGTGGAAGGTGATTGTGCCCATCATTGGCAGGTCGATGCTGTTTCTGGGTCTCTGGACGGGTCTGCTGAGCTTCCGAGAAGTCAGTATCGCTTTGATGCTCTCTGGGCCCGACAATCAGATCCTTTCGACTTATGTCTGGACGGCCTGGATCAGGGGAGACTTAAATGTCGCTGCAGCCCTGGGCGTCATTATGGTTGTGGTTATGGGAATCTTGTTTCTAGTGATGCAGAAGCTCGGTGACCGCAACGTCCGCCTGGGAGGAACCGCCTAACCCGAATGCGTTTCCGAAGCGTTAAACAAATAGTTAAACACACAGGAGGCAACAATGAGTGAGCTTGATGTGATTGAAGAAGATCTCAAGATCGCGTCCAGGATTCTCGAATGGGAGGTGGGCGACATCTGGGGGCACGTCGGGACGCGAATGCCGTCGGGGGACGGCGTGACGCTCAAAATGTTTCGCCGGCCCGAACAAGAAGACGTGGAGGATTGGATCATCCGATTCGATTTCGACATGAAAAAGATTTCCGGCATCGGCCGCCCGCCGACGGAGGCCGCGATTTACACGGAGATATTCAAGGCGCGGCCGGACGTGCAGGCGATCGTGCACTGCCATGCTCCGATGTGCATCGCCCTCGGACTGGCGGGAACAAAGATCGATGCGGTTCACATGCAGTCGGGCCCCTTTGCGGGCGGGGTGCCGATCTTTGAGAAGCCCATTTTTATTATCGATGAGGACGAAGGGAAAGAATTGGCGGCGGCGATGAAACAAGGCAACGCCATGGTGCTCAATGGTCATGGAATCGTGATGTTGGGAAAAAGCATCGACGAGGTATGTATCCGATCGCTCTATCTCGAGCGGACGGCGCGAATCATAGCCGTAGCAAATTCGCTGGGGTTCCAAAGCACCTCGGACGAGTTCCGCCGCTACATGGAAGGCACCAAGAAGAAGCATCGTGAATATTTGGACAAGGTCAGGGGTCCCCGTCATTACATCGCGGAATGGACCTACTACAAGGACAAAGTGCGCAAGGGCGAATGGTGGAATCGAGGATCGTCTTGAAAAATTTGTCCCGGATAAAAACGAGGAGGCAATAAAATGGATCTGCGCGATTGGCTTCGTGAGGTGGACAGCCGCGGCAAGCTCAAAGTCGTCCGCGGCGCCCATTGGGATTTGGAGATCGGCGCGATCACCGAGCTGATGATCAAGAAAAAAGGCTCGCCCGCGCTTCTTTTCGACGAGATTGTCGACTACCCGAAGGGCTACCGCGTCGCGGCGAATACGGTGACCCACGCGAGCGAAGATCCGATCCGGCCGGCGATCGCGCTGGGCCTCGAGAAGGACCCCGCCTCGACCAAGGAACTGGTCTACATGATCAAAGAGAAAATGCCTCAGTGGGAAGCGGAGTGCAAAAATTTTCCGCCGGAATGGGTCGCCGACGGGCCGGTGATGGAGGAAATCCACCGCGACGACGACATCGACATGCTCAAATACCCGTCGCCGCGATGGCACGAAAAGGACGGCGGACGTTTCATCGGCACCGGCTGCGCGGTGATAACGCGAGACTGCCAGACGGAGCAGCTCAACATCGGCGTCTATCGCGTTCAATTGCACGACAAGCGCAAGGTGGGAATTTATATGGCGCCCATACGGCACGGGCTGGCCGATATGAAAGGCTACCACAGCCGCGGCGAAGCCGCTCCCGTGGCAATCAGTCTCGGTCAGCATCCTCTCTATGCGGTTGTCGGCGGCAGGCCGCTGCCGCGGAGCCTGGGCCAGAGCCAGGAGTTCGGCTACATCGGCGCCATTCAAGGGCGGCGTATGCCGGTCATCCGCGGCGAGGTGACGGGACTCCCGATTCCTGCGGACGCGGAGCTGGTCATCGAGGGACACTGGCAGCCGGGAGCTGAAATGAACGAGGGGCCGTTTGGCGAGTTCACCGGCTACTATGGAGGGATGGTCGAGCCGGCTCCTTACATCGTAGTGGAGCGCGTGTATCAAAGGAAAGATCCCATCCTGCTCGGAAGTCCCCCCGGAAAACATCCCTCTTACGGCTCCAATGTATTCTCATACGCGATGTGGATGCGTTATCTGGAAGCGATCGGCGTCGTTGGGGTCACGATGGTTTCCACTCACCGCGCGGCCGCCAGCCAGATGGCGGCGGTGTCGATCAAACAGCGCTACGCGGGCCACGCGCGCGAAGTGGGGCATATCGTCGCGCAACTGGCCGGAAGAGGCGTCGGGAGGTACGTGATCGTCGTGGACGATGACATCGACGTGACCGATATCGAAGACGTTACGTTCGCCATGGCGTCGCGCGCGGATCCGGCGCAAGACATCGATATCATCCGGCGCGCGTACACGCAGAGACTCGATCCGCTGCTGCCGCAAGGATTGCCGCGCGAGCAGTACTTCAACTCGCGCGCGGTCATCGACGCCTGTATTCCGTTCGAGCGCCGCGCGAACTTTCCGCAGGTGGCGAGCATCAGTCCGGAGCTGGCGGAAAAGATCAAGGCAAAGTGGGGCAAGACGCTGGACTTCAATTGAGTCGCGAGTAAAGCCCGCAGAGGAAAACGATGGACGCGATAGGAGCAGCGAAGTTGCTTTCGCCCGACGTGACGCTCAAAGCGCTCAGGCAGGTGAAGCGAGGAAAGATTTACCGGCTGGCGCAGATCCTCAGCACCGACATTCCCCAACTGAGCGACAGCCCGACGATCACGCGCAGCCGCAGGTTCGTGGTCGCGCGCGGGCCGGCGAGCCGCCCGGGCTCGGGGGCGTTGAGCGAGACCGTCGAGCTGCCGACGCACACGGGGACGCACATCGACGCTTTCGGCCACTGGTACAAAGACGATTGCGTCTTCGGCGGCAGGAACAAGGACGAAGTGTGGAGCGAAAACGGCTTGACCGATCTCGGGATCGACCGCTGTCCTCCGTTGATCAGTCGCGGCGTGCTGTTCGACGTGGCGGCCCATAAAGGCGTCGAGATGCTCGAGAGCGACGTCGCGATCGGCAGAGACGATTTGGCGGCGGTCGCCAAGACAGCAGGCGTCAAGGTTCAGCCGGGCGATATCGCTTTGATCCGCACCGGCTGGTCGAAACTTTGGGCCAAGCGCGACCGCCGTTACATCGTCGAAGAGCCGGGCTTGACCGGCGCGGCCGCCAGGTGGCTCGGCGATCAGGGAGTCGTTGCGATCGGGGCCGACAATTGGGCGATCGACGCGTGCCCTCCCTCCGCGCCGAGGAATAGGGCCGTTCATGAAGTCTGTCTTACAGAGATGGGCATCTATATCATCGAGAATTTGAACCTCGAAGAGTTGGCGGCGGACAGAGTTTACGAGTTCCTCTTTGTCGCGATTCCGACCCGGCTCAAGGGAGGCACCGGCTTTCCGATAGAGCCGGTGGCGGTGGTCTAAAAAAGCGACGGAACTTTTTTAAGGAGTAACCGCAAGGAGACGAAAGGCCGATGGCAACGAAAGTGAAATTCGGTGTGGCGCTGTTCCCCACCGAGCCTGCTCCGGAAACGGTCGAGCAGGCGAAGCTGGCGGAAAAGTTGGGCTACGACGGGGTCTGGGTCGGCGACTCGCACATCATCTGGCGCGAGCTGTACGTGATCCTGGGCGCCATCGCCGCTCAGACGAAGAAGATCGGCATCGGCTCCGGAGTGACGCACCCTCACGTTCGGCACCTGACGTTGACCGCCAGCGCCTTTGCGACGCTGGCGGAACTGGTGCCGGGCCGGATGTCGATCGGGATCGGCATCGGCGCCAGCGGGCCGAGAAATATCGGTGTCAAGCCTGTCGCCGTCGACAAGCTGATCGAGGGCGTCGAGAACTTGCGCAAACTATTCCGCGGAGAATCCATGCAGGTGGACGGCAAGCCGGTGCGCCTCATGTATTCTTCACACGTGGACATTCCGATCTACATCGCGGCCAACGCGCCGCGGAGCCGGCAGGCGGCCGCGCGGATCGCCGACGGTGTGATTCTCGGCGGGCGCCGGGACAAAGTCGCTGCCGGGGTGGAGGTCGTTCGAACCGCCGCCCGAGCGATCGGCCGCGCCGATGATTCGCTCAAGATCATGTCCTGGATCCCCTGTTCCATCGGACGCGACGGGAAAGCCGCCAGGGACGCGGTCAAACCGCACGTCGCGCGGAGCGCCATGGTCGTGTTCACCGGAATGATCAAGCGCGGCGAGATGATACCCGAAGAGGACCGGTTGGCTACGGAGCGGCTGAACCGTGAATATGACTTCAGCCACCACATGGGCCCTGAGCACAGCCATTTGGTTCCGGAGAAGTGGGTCGATCTATTTTCGATCGCGGGCACGCCGGAGCAGGTGCGGGCGAGAATCGAGCAGACCGTCACGGACGGAGCCAACATCGTCACGATCGTGCCTTACGGGAACAAGGAAGCGATCATCAAGGACTTCGCGAAAAAAGTCATGACGGCGTTCCGTTAGAACAGGAGAAATTTTTCATGAGCGTGCGAGTGCTTCCATCCGAGTACACGGTCCCGAAAGGTTACGCCCGCGGTGTGGTCGCCGGCGATTTCGTATTTCTCTCCGGCGTGGGCGGCATTGATCCCGCGACCGATACCGTTCTTCGGACGATGGCCGAGCAGGCCGCGATCGTCGTGAAAAGGATCGAAGGGTCCCTCAAGCTCTCGGGCAGCTCGATTGAGAACATCGTAAAAATCGTCACGTACGTGACGGATCTAAAATTATACCGCGAGCAGGGGAACGCGATCGTCAAAAAAGCTTTGCCGGCGCGGGCGGGGACCCTGGTGTGCGTCAAAGAGCTCGCCAGGGACGGCATGATGATCGAGGTGGATGTCACCGCGCTGCTCGAAAAATAACCGGGCCTCGAAAGGACGACGATGGTTCAAAGAGATGAAGGGGGCTACATCCTAAAAATCGCTTCGCACACGCCGTTTCACCCCTGGGCGCGGATTACCGCGGCGCTCGCCCAATCTCTCGACGGCAACCGGGAAAAACCTGGAGTCGTGTCGAGCGTCGGCGTGTACACGCCGAAGTTCGGCCTGGGCTCTTTGGAAAATCCCAAGATGATCGGAAGAGGAGAGGTGGACGTCGGCATCACCAATCCGCCCATAACGGCGAAGCTGGCGATGGAGGGAATCGGACCGTATCGCGAAAGCGTCGGTTCACTGAGAGCGATCGCCCGGTTTCCGGAGCCGGACTATATCTTCTGGCTCGTGGACGAAAAGCTCGGAATCGCCTCGATGGAGGATATTCCCAGACGCAAGCCCAAGCTCGCTCTGGTATCGGGAAGAGTGTGTCCCACCGGGCCCGACACCATAACCTGGACCATAGAAGAAGTGATGAAGCAGTACGGATTCAACTATCAGGACATCGCCTCATGGGGTGGAAAGGTCTTGTTTCCGGGACAGGCGACCATAGGCGTCCCGATCGTGAAGAAGCGGGAAGCGAATGCGATTTTCCAAGAAGGCGTCCATCACGTCATGTGGGAGGAACTCGTAGAGTCGTATCCGATGAATTGCCTGGGGCTCAGCGCGGACGTCGTGGAGTATATGAAATCAAAATACGGCTTCGTGGAAAATACCATCCCGAGAGGGAGACTCAAGGGCGTGGAGAAAGATCTTCTCACCTTGGATTTCGGCGGATGGCTGCTCTTTTGTCGCGAAGACCTTCCTGAGGAACTGGCTTACCTGTTGGCGAAGGCGTCTATGGACAACCGAGAGCGGATTGCCGCGCCGTATAAGGACCAGCCGCCGCACATTCGCAGCCTCGAGGTGCCGATTACGGGGCAGCATCTCTCTTCCAAGTGCGTCATCCCGCTTCATCCGGGCGCAGAACGCTACTACAAGGAGATCGGTTGCCTCTAAGCGCGTAATTTTTATTGCTCCGATACCGGCTATGCTTGGGACGCTCATTAAAGGAATCAGGGTCCTGGAATTGTTCAGCGTGGGACATCCTCGCTGGAGGATTACCGAGATCAGCCGCGAGATCGGCCTCAACAAAAGCTCCGTGTTCCGCGTCGTTGAGACGCTGGAAAGCGAAGGTTACCTGTACCAGGACCCGCGCGACAAGAGCTATATGCTGACCGCCAAGCTACTGGGACTCAGCACGGTCGTGCTGTCCCAATTCAACATCGTCGAGCAATCGAAGAGCGCGATCGATCACCTCTGGGCGGCGACTCAAGGAACGATCGTCGTGAGGCTTTTTGAGGGTAAGCGGCTGGTCACGGTGGCCGTGCGCGAAAGTCCGCACGTGCTCCGAGTGGCGCACAGCGTCGGGACCGCCTACGATTTCAACTACGGAGCGATCGGCAAGGCCGTGCTTGCCTACTTGCCTGAAGAAGATCTCGAAAAGCTCGTCAAGAAAGCCGTCGCGAAACGATTCACCGAAAAAACGGTTGTCTCGGCGCCCGCTCTTCTCGAGGAGCTGAAGAAGGTTCGCCGCAACGGTTACGCGTTCAGCGATGAGGAGGCGATCGACGGCGTGAGGGCCGTCGGGGCGCCTATTTTCGACATGACCGAGCGGCCGATCGCGGGCATCTCGGTGGGACTCCCGACGGTTCGGTTTCCGAGGAACAGGGTGCCGGAATTCGGCAAGCTGGTGCGCCAGGCAGCGGACAGGATATCGGTCAATCTGGGTTTTCAGAGCCGACCGAGTTTGAACAAGTAGTCTGAAGAACGGCGGAATTGAGAACCCGCGGCAATGTTTTCGACTCGTCGCCCGCTGCGCGTCGCGTTCACGGATATTCGAACCTTGACAAGCGGGTTCGGCTGGCGATATGCATAGTGAACCTAGATTTCACTATTCGAAACAAACTCGCGGCGTTGTTGGAGCGTGACACAGCGCCGATGGAGAAGCGATCACCCGAAGCGTTCAAGAGGGAAGAAGACCATGCCTTTTGCTGATTTGAGAGAATGGGTCGACGCGATGGAGCGGATCGACGAACTCAAAACTTTCGAGGACGTCGATCCGGAATTCGAGATCGGCGCGCTCACGGAGATGAGCGCCGAGGCCAAAGGGCCGGCCCTGCTGTTCGATAAAATCAAAGGCTACGCCCCCGGCTTTCGCGTGGTGTCCAATCTCTACCGCGGCCGTAAGCGATTGCTCGCGACCCTGGAAATGCCGATCGATCTGACTCCCGTCCAGGCGCTGCAGCGCTGGCGCCGGGTGATCGCCGATTTCAAACCCCTGCCTCCGGTCGAGGTCAAATCGGGACCGGTCCTGACGCATTCTATGGACGGGCCGGACGTGGACATCTCGATTTTTCCTGCTCCCTTCTGGCACGAGCTGGACGGCGGCCGTTACATTGGAACCGGCGATCTCGTCATCGTACGCGACCCCGACACGGGGTGGATCAATCTTGGCGCGTATCGGATCATGAATCACGACCGGGCGACCGGCGGGATTTTTATCCAGAACGTGCGGCACGGCTACAAGATCGCGCAAAAATATTGGAACAAAGGCCGGGCGTGTCCGGTTGCGGTCTGTCTGGGGCAAGACCCGCTGATCCTGCTGGCGGCGGGAGACACCGTGGCTCGCACCGCCGAGAACGTTTGCGAGTACGATTTCGCCGGATACGTCCGCGGCAAGCCCGTCGAGGTCGTTCCGGGAAGGCTCACGGGCTTTCCCGTTCCCGCGACCGCGGAGGTCGTCCTCGAGGGAGAGATCCCCTCTCCAGAAGAAGAAAAAAGGCCGGAAGGCCCGTTCGGAGAGTATCTCGGCTATTACGCTCACGGGAACTTGCCCGAGCCAATTCTCAGAGTGAAATCGGTAAGCTACCGGGACAACCCGATCTTGATCGGCAAGCCGCCGCTCAAGCCCACTTTCGGAGGCCGCACCGCTCTGCCGCTGAGCGCCGCCGGTTTGTGGAACCGGTTGGAACAGAAGGAGATCACGGGCATTCAGGACATGCGCACGATCTCCGGAGCCAGCTGCCTCGCCATCGCGCTGCGCCAGGGAGACGAAGGCCACGTCCAAAGATTGGTCCGCGCCCTCGGCGAAGTAAAAAATATTCACCGGATGACCGTGATCGTCGACGACGACATCAACCTCGAAGATCCCCGGGACGTTCTCTGGGCGATCGGCACGCGCGCGGAGATCAAATCCGGCTCCCAGTTTTTTACCGGCGTCTCCGATGACCAGCTCGACCCGATGATGCCGGTGGAGGTGCGCGAGAAGAGAGGCAAGTTCGAGTTCACCCGCATCGTGATCAATGCCTGCCGGCCATACCGACAGCTCGCCACGTTTCCGCCCGTCGTCTACTCCAGCGACAAGTGGCGCAGCAAAATTCGACAACGATGGGGAGAAAACCCTTTTTCCAAACAATGATCAGGAGATCGGCGACCCGATGCGTTTTAGTTTAGGACTCTTTCCGTCAGGACCGGCCAAGCAAACGCTCCGCCAGGCCCGCATGGCCGATGAGCTGGGGTACGACGCGGTCTGGGTGGGAGATTCCCACCTCATCTGGAGAGAGCTTTACGTGCTGATGGGCGCCATCGCCGTCAGCAGCAGCAGGGTTAAAATCGGGCCGTGTGTGACCAACCCGTTTACGCGGCATCTGACGGTGACCGCCGGCGGGATGGCGACGTTGCATGAGCTCAGCGGCGGAAGAGCTCAGCTCGGCATCGGCGCAGGCGACAGCGCGTTAAAAAATCTGGGTAAAAAGCGCGCCAGTCTGCTTTCGCTCGAAAACGCCATGCTCACGCTTCGCAAGTTGTTTCGGGGCGAAAAAGTCATTCTGGATGACTATCCGGCGCAGTTGTCGATCGGCGACAAGGCGGAAATTCCTATCTATCTTTCGGCGGGAGCATCCAGGATGCAAGAACTCGCGGGTCGAGTAGCCGACGGCGTCGTGCTCGGCTACTGGCCGGCCTTGAAGAAAGGACTTGCCCGCGTGCGCGAAGGCGAAGCCAAGCAGATGCGCCCGCCCGGACAGGTCGAAGCGGTGCTCTGGACGCCGTGCTCGATCTCCAACGACGGCCGCGAAGCTTTCGAAGCGGTCAAGCCTCAGGTGGCGCGCAGGCTTCTCTCGGCCGCCGAGCGTGGAGCGCTGTCGGAAGAGGAGATGGCGCTGACCGAACCACTCCGCAAAGCCTACGACTTCCGCCATCACATGGGCCCCGAGCATTCCGCTCTGGTCCCGGACCAACTCGTGGATCGTTATGCCGTGGCCGGGACTCCGACTCAGGTGCGCGGCAAAATCGAAGAGGTTCGCTCAATCGAAGGAATTCATGAGATCGCGATCATTCCCTGGGGCCGAGATCCGGAGGCCGTTATTCAGGCGTTTGCGCGCAACGTCATTCGGCCGCTCGGCGGGTAAGGAGTTTTTATGGCGATGCGCTTATTGTTTGGGATTCTGTTCGCGGCACTGTCGGCGTCGTGGCCCGTTCTCGCTCTCGCCCAGTGGCAGCCGGAATGGGACAAGACCGTAAAGGCCGCCGAAAAAGAAGGCAAAGTGGTGGTGTGGGCGGTCGGCGGAAGACTGCAGCGCGAATGGTTGGCGGATAGTTTTCAAAAATCTTACCCCAAAATCACCGTCGAGTTTTTGACGCGCGTGGATCGAGCCGCGCCCAAGATCATCGCCGAGCAGCAGCAGGGGCTCTTCCTGGCGGATATCATCGTGGGCGGCACCAATCTGGTCGAGGCTTTGCTGCCCGCCGGCGCTCTGGATTCCATACCGCCTGCTTTGATCCATCCCGACGCCAAGGATCAGAGCAAGTGGATCGACGGCAAGTTCCACTGGGCGGACGACGAGCAACAACAATACTCCCTTCTGATGAGGGGCGAGTTCCTGAGCTTGCTGGCCGTGAATACGAAGCTCGCCGACCCTGCGGGCTTTCGCTCCTACTGGGACATCGTCGACCCCAAATGGAAAGGCAAGATCGTCATGCAGGACGTGCGCGCCCCGGGTCCGGGCGGCGGCGGCGCGGTCTTTTTTCTGCTGCAGCCCGATCTCGGCGAAAAATTCCTGCGGAAATTATTCGGCGAGACCAACGCCGCGACGAGCACGGACCGCAAGCAGGCGATCGAGTGGCTGGCGCGCGGGCGCCACGCCGTGAGCGTTTTCCCAGACAGTGAAGATTTGAAGCGCCTGCAGCGCGAGGGATTCCCGATCAAGGAGATCCCCTGGACGCAGATGAAAGAAGGCTCGGCGGTGTCGTCGGGGACGCACCAATTGTCGCTGTTGAAGCAGGCGCCGCATCCCAACGCGGCGAAAGTTTATATCAACTGGCTATTGTCGCGGGAGGGACAGACGGCGCAAGTCAAGCACGCTCTTTCGCCTTCGCTCCGGATGGATATTCCCGAGGATGTGGTGAAAGAAGTCGTCGAGCCATGGGAGCGCATCCAGCCGGGAAAAAAGTACATCATGATCAGCCAGTGGCGTTACCGGAAATATTCCGATCAGGTGCGCAACCTCGCGCGCGAGCTGTTGCGCTGAGACGCGCTGTGACACAGCCATTTCTCCAGCTCCGCGACCTGACGAAATCCTTCAACGCAACGGCGGTGGTCGACAGAGTCTCGCTGGAGATCGAGAGAAGCGAATTTTTTACCCTGCTGGGCCCCAGCGGCTGCGGCAAGACGACGACACTGAGAATGCTCGCGGGGTTGGAAGAGCCGGATCAAGGCGAAATCTACCTGGACGGAGAACCGTTAACGGTGGCGAGCCGGGGTCTCCATGTCGCGCCGGAAAAACGGAGAATGGGTCTGGTTCCCCAGTCGTACGCGGTTTGGCCGCATCTTTCGGTGTTTGAGAACGTCGCTTACCCGCTGAAGTTGAGACGATGGAAAGAGACGGCGATGCGGCAGCAAGTGATCCAGCAGTTGGCCCTGGTCGGCCTGGCCGGCTTGGAAGATCGGTCGGCCACGCTGCTCAGCGGAGGACAGCAGCAACGCGTCGCGCTGGCGCGCGCCCTGGTTTACTCTCCGGTGGTGTTGCTCATGGATGAGCCCCTCAGCAATCTCGACGCCAAGCTGCGCGATCAGATGCGCGAAGAATTGAAAACCTTGCAGAGGAAAACCGGCGTAACGGTGATCTTCGTGACTCACGATCAGACGGAAGCCATGTCGCTGTCGGACCGCATCGCGGTGATGAACTCGGGCCGCGTGGAGCAGGTGGGAGAGCCGGAAGAGGTTTACGACCGACCGCTCACCCCGTTCGTGCGGGATTTTTTGGGCACGAATTTCGTGCTTCACGGCAGGTTTGTGGGGCGGGAAAGTTGTAACTCCCTGCGTCTGGAGATCCCCTCTCCCGAAGGGAGCAGCGCCGTCGTAGCGAGCGCTCGGGGAGCGAGAGTGGGCGAGCCGGAGACGGGCGCGCCGGTTGCCGTTTGCGTCCGGCCCGAGCATGTAACGCTGACCTCCCGCCCCGGCGAGACCAATTCCATCGCCGGAATCGTCGATAGCCTGCTATTCGTCGGCGATCGCTACGAGTGCCGCGTCTCGATCGGCCCGGACCGTTTGCTGGTGCACGTACCCAGGTCGCAAAAACCGGAAGTCGGGGAAAAAGTGTTTTTGAATTTACCGAAAGAAGGGCTCACGGTTTGGCCGAAGTAGGAAATGCGCAGTTCTCTTACGCCGGCTGGAGGCCGCTAAGAGTCAAGGGCGAAAACCTCGCCTTCAGCATCCTCCTCGCGTTTCTCCTGTTGCTGGTGGCCTATCCTGTTTTTCTGCTGGTCCTGAACAGCTTTCAGACTTCACTGCCGTGGCAAGCTCCGAAATACGGAATGGAAGTTTGGCGCAGGGCCTTCGCTTCGCCGGGGATGATGCCGGCGATCTTCAATACCGCGCAGCTGGTCCTCGCGTATCAAGTGATCAGCCTTGCGATGGCGATTATGATCGCCTGGCTGATCGCGCGCACCGACATTCCCTATCGCAATCTCTTGGAAGCCGCCTTTTGGGTGTCGTTTTTTCTCCCGACTCTTTCGACCACGCTGGGCTGGATTTTGCTCCTGGATCCCCAATACGGCTTGTTGAACAAGGGGCTGGCCGCCCTGCCGTTCTTACAGCAGGGCCCGTTCAACATCTATTCCTTCTGGGGCATCGTCGCGGCGCACCTTCTGGGCCATTCCATTTCGATCAAGGTGATGTTTCTGACGCCGATCTTTCGCAACATGGACGCCTCGCTGGAGGAAGTCGCACGCGTCGCCGGAAGCAACCGGCTCTCGACGCTAAGACGGATTTTCATTCCGCTCATGCAGCCGGCGATCGTCGCGGTATTTATCCTGGGGACGATTCATTCGTTGGAGGCTTTCGAGATCGAGCTGGTGCTGGGCGTCCCGATTCGTTTTTATGTCTACTCCACCCACCTCTACACGATGCTCCAATGGGAGCCGCCCGATTACGGAGCGGCGACCGCGCTGTCGGTCGCGATCCTGCTGTTCATCTTTCCGTTGATTCTTCTGCAGCGCCGGTACGCCCGAAGGCGCCAATTCACGACGGTAACCGGCCGCTACCGTGAGGGCCTCATTCGTCTGGGCCGCTGGCGCTACGCGGGATTTGCCTTCGTCTCCGTTGTGGCCGTGCTGTTGACCGTGGTTCCTTTGGTGATGCTCGTCGCCGGCACGTTCATGCGCCACTTCGGCGTTCTCGACATCGCCAACGCCTGGACGCTTGCGAACTGGCAACGCGTGTTGACGGATCCGCTTTTTTCGCGCTCGGTTTGGAATACGCTCATCATCTCTCTCGGCAGCGCCATCGCCGCGGCGCTGGTCACTCCTCTTTTGGCTTACGGCATCGTAAGAAGCTCTTTTTTCGCCAGGGACGCGTTGGACGTCGTTTCCTGGCTGCCCTACGCGATTCCCGGCATCTTGCTGGGGCTGAGCTTCGTCTGGCTGTTGCTGGCGACGCCGGGTCTCCGATGGATTTACGGGACCATTGCCGCGCTGGTGCTGATCAACGTCGTCAAGAGCATGCCTCTCGGGGTGCAGATCTTGAAAAGCAATTTCCTCCAGCTCGGAAAAGAGCTCGAAGAGGCGTCCCGCATGGCTGGCGGGTCCTGGTGGTACACGTATCGCAAGGTCGTCATGCCTCTGGCCATCCGCGCCGTGATCGTCGTCGGCATTTTGAATTTCATTTCCGGCGCCCGGGACATCGGCGCGGTGGTGCTGCTCGTCACTTCGCAGACGCGGCCGCTGTCGATTCTCATGCTCGACTATCTCATGGACGGGAGTTTCGAGGCGGCGACGGTGATCGCTTTGCTGGTGACGCTCCTCAGCACGGGAGTCGCGTTTCTGGCGCGAGGCTTCGGGTCCCGCATCGGCATCGGGGAACGACATTGACGAACGGATTGGAGTAGACATGGCAGCGCAGCAGGAATTTCCGATCGTGCTCGAAGGCGGGAAGCTGGTGGACGGCACGGGAAACCCGCCCGTGGAGAACGCGGCGGTGTTGATCGAGGGCAATCGGTTCAAGGCCGTTTCCCGGAAGGGAGAGCTTTCGTACCCGAAAAACGCGAAAGTCATCAAAACCGACGGCAAGACGCTCTTACCCGGCTTGTGGGACACGCACGTGCACTATCGGGACTGGATGGCGGAGCTTTTCCTGGCTCACGGCGTGACTACGATCTTGGATTTGGGGAACTCCAGCACATGGATCCTGGCCCAACGCGACGGCGTCGCCAAGGGAAAAATCAGGGCGCCGCGGATTTTCGCCTGCGGCGATCCGATAGGAGAAGGCCACGGCAAGCGCGGTGAAGTCAAAGACGTGGGCCAGGCGCATGCGCTGGTCAAGCGTCTCCTGGACGAAGGCGTCGATGCCGTAAAGGTGTGGGCGCACTGCACGGCGGAGATGCTCAAAGTGGTAGCGGAGGAGGCGCACGCAGCGGGACGAAAAGTGATCGGGCACCTCGGAGTTATCACGGCGAGAGACGCGGTGCTGAACGGATTGGATTGCCTGGCGCACGCCACGGGGCTGCCGATGTCGGCGGTGAAAGATTCCGAGAAGGCGCAGTGGATGTTGAATCAAGAGATCAAACGCCTCCAGACGATGATCATCGGCGAGCCCGGAATCACCGCCTGGGGACTCTTCGCGATGATGGAGGAGGATACGTTCGATCAGGTGGCCGAGTTTTTGGTTTCGAGGAAAGTCCGGATCGAGCCGGATTTCGTCTACCGCTGGCAGCTGGCCTCGCGCCGGAGAGAAGAGCGGGAGTATGAAGACTTCATCACGTTTTCCGACCCGCGCCTGAGTTACATTCCGGAAGTCACGCTTTCGCGCAACATGCGGGCGTGGCAGGTTTATCGCCGTTTGAACGAGCAGCAGCTGCAGGAATTAAACGAAGGGTATGAGAAGTTCCAAAAATTTCTCCATTGCTTCGTGCGTGCCGGCGGCGAGGTGGATATCGGGACGGACACTTCGGAAGGCCGCATGCCCGGGAAAGGGGTTCACCGAGAGTTCGAGTTCCTGGTCGACGCGGGTTTTTCTCCCAAGGATATTATCGTTTGGGCGACCAAGGGCTCGGCGGAATTCATCGGCAAGGGAGACGAGTTGGGCACGGTCGAGGTGGGCAAGATAGCGGACATCATCGTGGTGAACGGCGACCCGTTGGCGGACATCACCGCGCTCGGAAAAATCGAGACGGTGATCAAAAGCGGCGAGATCGTCGACATCGGCTACCACCCGGACTACAGTAATCCGATCCCGAGACCGTTCGAGCCGGCGCTTCATTCTTATCCCGTCCCGAAAATCGCCCGTGTCTCTCCGGTGATGGCCGTCGAGGGCAGCGGGCCGGTTACGCTCGCAATCGAAGGTGAAGGGTTTGTCCGCGGCTCCGTGGTTCAATTCGGCGGCGTCAGAGTTCCCACGACGTGCACCGGCGGCAAAGAGATCCAGGCGCAAATCCCGGCGCATTTATTGGCGCGGGTCGGCACGTATACGGTCCTGGTGGCCAATCCCGGCCCGGTGGCGATCAAAGATCCCTTGCACGAGGACGAGCGGTCGAACCCGCAGTATTTCATGGTCGGCTTTAGCTGAAAGAGCGCGGAGAAAATCATGGCAAAAGTATCCTTCGATGTAGCGCTGTTTCCCACCGAGCCGGCCGGCGACACGCTGCGCCTGGCCAAACTCGCCGAGAAACTCGGCTACGACGGCGTCTGGGTCGGCGATTCGCATATCATCTGGCGTGAGATGTACGTGCTTTTCGGAGCGATCGCGTCACAGACGAAACGGGTCAAGCTCGGCTCCGGCGTGACGCACCCGCTGGTAAGACACTTGAGCCTCACGGCGAGCAGCTTCGTGACCCTGTCGGAGCTGTCGGGCGGCCGCATGCGGATCGGCATCGGCATCGGCGCCAGCGGTCCGATCAACATCGGCGTCAAGCGGGCGGCGCGCAAAGAGCTCGGCGAAGCCGTGGCGCATCTGAAAGCGCTGATCAAAGGTGAGCCGATGAGCCTCGATGGGAAAGAGATGCGGCTGATGTTCGCCGATCACGGGAACGTGCCGATCTTCATGGCCGCAAGCACGAGCGGGACACGCGACCTGGCGGCTGCAATCGCGGATGGAGTGATCCACGGCGGGCGCGAGGACCTTCTCAAGGACTGGGTCAGCGCGTTCAGGCAGTCGGTCGGAGAAGGCGGCCGGGAGCCGCGTTCGGTGCCGATCGTGTCGTGGGTTCCATGTTGTGTCTCTAACGACGCCAAAGAGGCGAAGGAGTCGGTGAAGCCGCATATCGCCCGCAGCGGCTGGACCTCCTTCCTCAAGATGGTGAGCGAGGGAAATCCGGTCGCGGAGGAGGACAGATTGGCCGCGGAGAGAATCAGCCGCGAGTACGACTTCTCGCATCACATGAGCCGCGAGCACAGCCATCTGGTCCCGGAGCGTTGGGTCGATCTTTTTTCCGCCGCGGGAAATCCGCAGCAAGTCAAGGCGAGAATCGATCAAATCATCCAATGCGGGGTCGACGTTGTAACGATCGTTCCCTACGGCGACAAGGAGTCAATCATTAAATTGTTCGCCAAAAAAGTTATCGGCTAGACGGATTCATACAACCGGAGGTGAGCTATGGCAGTTCCGATCGTGCTCGAAGGGGGGAAGCTGGTGGATTGCACGGGGGGCAGTCCGGTGGAAAACGCGCTGGTGTTGATCGAGGGCAACCGCTTCAAAACTATTTCGCAGAAAGGGAAGGTGCCTTATCCGAAAGAGGCGAAGGTCATCAACACCGAAGGCAAAACCATGCTGCCGGGTTTGTGGGACACCCACGTTCACTTTCGTGACTGGATGGCGGAGCTTTTTCTGGCGCACGGCGTGACGACGATCCTGGATCTCGGCAACTACAGCAAGTGGATTCTGGCGCAGCGCGACGGCGTCGAAAAGGGCCGGATCCGGGCGCCGCGGATTTTCGCCTGCGGCGAAGGCATTGGCCATCCTCCGGGTAGGGGCGGTTACGTCAAGGACGCGAACGAAGCGCACGAGGAGGTCAAGCGTCTGTTGTCCGAGGGCGTCGACGCGATCAAGGTATGGGCCTATTGCACGAACGAGATGTTGAAGCCGGTGGCGGAAGAAGCGCACCGGGCGGGAAGAAAAGTCATCGGGCACCTCGGTGTTATCACGGGCAGAGACGCGGTGCTGAACGGGCTCAACTGCCTGGCTCACGCCACCGGCCTGCCGATGAGCGTGGTCAAAGATCCGCAGAAAAGCCAATGGATGCTCGATCAGGAGATCAAACGCCTTCAGACGATGATCATCGGCGAGCCTGGAATCACGGCCTGGGGACTCTTCGCCATGATGGAGGAGGAGATGTTCGACGAGGCGGTGGACTTCTTCGTCGAGAGGAAAGTCCGCATCGAGCCCGACTTTGTCTACCGCTGGCAGCTGGCGTCGCGCCGGAGAGAAGAGCGGGAATACGAAGACTTCATCACCTTTTCGGACCCGCGCCTGAGCTACATCCCGGAGGTCACGCTGTCGCGCAACATGCGCGCTTGGCAGGTTTATCGCCGGCTGAACGAGCAGCAGTTGAAGGAGCTCAAAGAAGGATACGAGAAGTTCCAGAAATTCCTGCAGCGTTTCGTGCGGGCCGGAGGGGAGGTGGACATCGGCACGGACACTTCCGAGGGCCGGATGCCCGGCAAGGGAGTGCATCGGGAACTCGAGTTTTTAGTCGACGCCGGTTTTTCGCCGAAAGACGTTCTCATGTGGTGCACAAAGGGCAATGCCGATTTCGTCGGCAAGGGGAAGGATTTGGGCACGGTCGAGGCGGGAAAAATCGCCGACATCATCGTGGTGAACGGCGACCCGCTGGCGGACATCAGGGCGCTGGGAAAAATCGAGACGGTGATCAAGAACGGCGAGATCCAAGACATCGGCTATCATTCCGATTACAGCAACCCGCTGCCCAAGCCTTTCGAAGGCGTGATACACGCCTACCCGCAGCCCAGGATCTCGGAGATATCGCCCGTCATCACGGTGGAAGATTCGGGCCCCGTGACATTGACGGTGGATGGACAGGGCTTTGTCGCGGGATCGGTGGTGCAGGTGGGAGGGCTGAGGGTGCCGACCGAGCGCGTGAGCGCCACTCAGATCAAGGCGACGATTCCGGCCGATCAGGTCAAGAAAGTTGGGACGTACACGGTCCTGGTGGTCAATCCCAGGCCCGTGTCTCTCAAGGATCCGCTCCATGACGATGAGCGGTCGAACCCGAAGTACTTCATGGTCAAGTTCAAGTGAGCGTTCCGTTCAGGAGAACATAAAGCATGGATCTCAGATTTTCCCCGGAAGAGGAAGCGTTCCGTACAGAGCTGGTGGAATTTCTCGGCAAGGAAGTGCCGCCGGAAATGGAAGCCGACTACGACGGCTTGGACCTCTCGCCGGAGCAGTTCGAATTCGCCGGCGTCTTCGACCGGAAGCTCGCCGCCAAGGGATGGCTCTGCATGCACTGGCCCAAGGAGTACGGCGGCCAGGCGGCGTCGATCACCCGGCAGGTCGTGTTTAACGAAGAGATGGGGTACCGGCGGGTTCCTTCGCGCAGCAGCATGGGAATCAACATCGTCGGTCCGGCGATCATGCTCTACGGCAACGAAGAGCAAAAGAAGCGTTACCTCTCGGCGATCGCGCGCGGAGACACGGAGTTTTGCCAAGGTTTCAGCGAACCCAATTCCGGCTCCGACCTGGCGTCGCTCAGGACCAAAGCCGTCGAGGACGGAGATTCTTACATCGTCAACGGACAAAAGATCTGGTCCTCCAGAGCGCATCACGCCAGCTACTGTTGGTTGTTGGCGCGAACCGATCCCGAGGCGCCGAAACATAAAGGCTTGACCACTTTCGCGGTCGACATGAAGACTCCCGGTATCACCGTCCGCCCGATCGTTACGGTGCTCGGCTCGACGCATTTCTGCGAGATTTTTTTCGACAACGTGCGGGTGCCGAAAGAGGCGTTGGTCGGGGAGAAAAACCGCGGCTGGTATCAGGCGATGGGGACGCTCAGCTTCGAGCGGTCGGGGATCGGAAGAGTGGCAAGCTCCCGGCGGGCGCTGCACGATCTCATCGTTTACGTCAAACAGACCAAGAGAAACGGCATACTGCTCAGCCAGGATCCGATCGTGCGCCAACAACTGGCCGAGCTTGAGACCGAGATCGAGGTGGTGCGCCTGCTATGCTATCGCGTGGCGTGGATGCAGAGCAAAGGCAAGGTGCCGAGCTATGAGTCGTCGATGGCGCGCGTCTTCGGGCAGGAGCTCAGCCAAAAGGTCATGCGCGTCGGCATGAAGATTCTCGGCCTCGCCGGCCAATTGGCCCACGGAGCTCCGGGCGCGCCCGTGGATGGGAACGTCACGCGCGGTTTTCTCTCCACGATCTCTAACACGATTCGCTCGGGGACCTCGGAGATTCAACGAAACATCATCGCGCAGCGGGGGCTGGAGCTGCCGCGGAGGTAAGCCAATGGATTTCGACTTGAACGAAGATCAGGAACTGCTCAAAAAGACCGCGCGGGAATTTTTGACCGCCGAGTGCCCGGCCCGGCTGGTTCGCGAGGTGGAGAAGGGGAGCGGCTACAGCCCCGAGCTGTGGGAAAAGATGGCCGGCCTTGGTTGGGTGGGATTGCCGGTGGAAGAGGATCTCGGCGGCAGCGACGCCGGTTTCCTCGATATGTGCCTGCTCGTCGAGCAGATCGGGCGGGCGTTGGCGCCGGTGCCTTTCATTTCGACCGCGCTCTGCGAGTACGCCTTGATCGACGGCGGAAGCGCGGAACAAAAGAAGCGGTACCTGCCGCGCATGGCTGCGGGCAAATTAATCATGACGCCGGCGCTGAATGACGCCACGCTCACGTTCCATCCGTCGGCGATCGAATGCGCTGCGGCCAAAAAAGGCGACGGTTACGTGATCCGGGGAGAAAAGCTGCTGGTTCCGTACGGCGCGATTGCGGACGCCTATCTCGTCGCGACCCGCACGGGCGGCTTGGGAGAAAACGGCATCTCTTTGTTCATCGTCGATCGCGGCCAGAAGGGAGTGTCAGTTTCGCCGGTTCCGACGATTGCCTGCGACGCCCGATCCCATCTGCAAATGGACGACGTCGAGGTGGGCCGCGATGGTCTTCTCGGCCGGGAAGGCGATGGGTGGCCGCTACTCAAAAAGCTCTTGCAGCGCGGCGCGACGTTGACCTGCGCGGAGATGATCGGAGGCGCTCAGGCGGTGCTCGAGAGAACGGTCGCCTATGTGAAGGACCGCGTTCAATTCGAGCGGCCGGTCGGCAGCTTCCAGGCGGTGCAGCACAAGTGCGCCAATATGGCGGGCGCTTGCGACGGCGCCAGATTCGTCACCTATCAGGCGGCATGGCTTCTGAGCGAAAATCTACCCTGCGATCGCGAAGTGGCGATCGCGAAGGCGTGGACGAGCGACGCTTACACGCGGGTTTGTCTGGATTCCCACCAGGCCCACGGCGCGATCGGTTTCACCAAGGAATACGACCTCCAGCTCTACACCAGGAGAGCCAAGGCGGCGGAGTTGGCGTACGGCGACACGCGGTATCATTCGGAGATGCTGGCCGATTTGATGGGGCTCGGCGTTTCCAAGAGTCTTTAACAGGGGCCGACCATGGAGCAAAGCTTGGATCTGAATTCCCTTTTCAATCCGAAAAACATCGCGATCGTAGGCGCCTCTTCCAATCCCGGGAGCATATCCGGACAGTTCCTGCGCTACTTGAAGCGCTACGAGTTCAAGGGGCCGATCTATCCGGTGAACCCGCGCCATCAGGAGATCTCCGGTCTGCCGTGTTTTCCCAGCGTGTCGGCGATTCCGGAACGGGTGGACCTCGCGATCTGCGTGGTTCCCAATCAAGGCGTGACTCAGGTGGTCGAGGAATGCACGGAAAAAGGCGTCGGTTATCTGATGATTCCTTCAACCGGGTTTGCCGAAGCAAGCGCCGAAGGAGCGCGGCTGCAAAAACGGCTCACTGAAATCGCGCGGTCCGGCCGCACGAGATTGTTGGGTCCCAACTGCATGGGGTTCATCAACTTCAAAGACGGCGTCGTGGCGAGCTTCGGCGCGTTTCTCGAGAGCCCTAAAGATCTCGCCGCCGGCAACATAGCGTTCGTCTCTCAGAGCGGCCTCTTGGGCGCGCGGGTCGTGCGCCGGTGCGTGAGCCGAGGGCTCGGCCTCACGTACGAGGTCAGCACCGGCAACGAAGCGGATATCGAGAGCCTCGACTTTATCGAGTATCTGCTCGGCGATCCGCAGACGAAGGTCATCGGCGCGTTGATCGAATCCGTGAAGAGCGGTCCCCGGCTTTTGGCCTTGGGGCGGCGCGCTCAGGAGCTCGGAAAGATCATCGTCGTTCTCAAAGCGGGGAAATCGAGCGTGGGATTGGAGGCGATCTCGTCGCATACCGGGAGACTGTCGAGCGCTGCGCAGATTTACCGCGGCGTTTTTCGCCAGGCGGGAATCGTCGAGGCGCGCACGTTCAATGAATTGTGCCTTGCCTTGGAAGCGTTCTCGACTCTGGAAAAACTTCCCGAAGAAGTCCACCTCGCCGTAGTCGTCGGCTCGGGAGGCAACGGCGTTCTGATCGCCGATCTAGCGGAAGAGCTGGGCGTCGCTTTGTCCGAGCTTCCCGCCGAGACCCAGGCTTCGATTGCCTCTTTGATCCCCGAGGCCGGTTCGTGCCGCAACCCAATCGACGTCACCGCGCAAGTGACCCACAATCAACCGGACAAACTACGGCAGGTGGTCGAATTACTGGCGCAGGAAAAAAGCGTCACATCGATGATCGTTGGCGTTAATCACCGCTGTCTTTCACAGTGCTGGACCGATCTCATCCGCATCGCCGAAGCCAGCGGGAAGCTCATGGGCGTAACCGTTTCTTCGGACGTTCCGAGCGAGATCAAAGAAGGCTTGAAAAAAAGCGGGCGCATCCTCTTGTCCGAAGACGCCGAGGAGCTCCTGTCGATGTTCAAACCGGTGAGCGACCGCGCCAAGCTTGTGAAGAGGGGCTCTGATCACGCTCCGGAAAGCTGGCAGGAAAAGAATTACGCGCTCGCTGCCTTGACCGGCGTGGAGACGACGGAATTTCGCATCAAAAAACTTTTGTCTCCATATGTTCCGGTGCCGCGCGGCGACCTTGCCCGCTCCGCGGACGAAGCGGTCGCCATCGCCCAGCGCCTCGGCTATCCCGTCGCCATGAAGCTGGTCGCGCCGGGTCTCCGCCACAAGACCGAATCGGGAGCGGTGAAGTTGAACGTTGGCGATGCAAACGAAGTCGCGGGAATTTTTGCTCGGTTCAAAGACGGCCATGCTTCGTTTGGAAACGGCGGCGGAGTTTTGGTCGAGGAGATGGTTGGCGGCGGGGTCGAGGTCATCGTCGGATTTCTACGCTCGAAAGAGCTGGGTCCGATCGTGATGTTCGGCTCGGGAGGCGTATTGGTCGAGTTGGTGCGGGACACGACTTACCGGTCGATACCTCTGTCCCGCGCGGAGGCTGAAGCCATGATCCAGGAAAGCCTCTCTTTCAAACTCATGAAGGGATTCCGGGGCCAGCCCGTCAAGGACTTGAACGCGCTCGCCGATGGAATCGTTCAGGCCTCTAGAATTTTCCTGGCCAATCCATGGATCAAGGAGATGGAGTTCAATCCGGTTGCCGTCCTCGACGAAGGACGGGGAATCAAGATTCTCGACGCCCTGATCGTGGGCGAGAGCGAATAGAATTTTTCCGCAAACGTAAATTCAATAGAAAAGGAGAAAGCACAATGGCTTACGAGGCAATCATCTACGAGAAGAAGAACCGTATCGCCTATCTGACGCTCAACCGCCCGCACCGGGGAAACAGCTACGATAAGGTGATGGAGAGCGAGCTGCTCGAATTCTGGCAGGACGTCAAAGATGATGACAACATCTGGGGCGTAATCGTTACCGGCGGAGGAGACAAATTCTTCTGCAGCGGCATCGACCAGAGGGCGGCGTACGAGCAGGACACTTTTCACAAGAAGGGGGGATCCAACCCTTCGAATTTTCCCAACCGGCCCAAAGGCATGTGGAAACCGGTGCTGGTCGCCGTGAACGGCATCTGCTGCGGCGCTGGCGTCCACTGGATCTGGCAGAACGACATCATTATCTGCTCGGATCAGGCGACGTTCTTCGATCCTCACGTGACGCGAGGCTGGGTGCCGGTGAGAGAAATGTTAGGAATGGCGACCCGCCTGCCGTTCGCCATCGTCATGCGCATGGCGATCATGGGCGCAGAGGAACGAGTCGACGCCAAACGGGCCTACGACCTCGGTTTGGTGACGGAGGTCGTGCCGCATGCCCGCTTGATCCCGAGGGCGACGGAAATTATGGAGAAGGTTTTCGAGCAATCTCCACTGGCCGTCCGCGCGATCATAGAAGTCCTGCACCGCGGCATGGGTCTCGAATACCACTATAAGGACGCCGAGGACATCGGCATTCTCATCCGCAACCCGATCCAGACGACGGAGGACCGCAGAGAGGGAACCCGGGCCTTCGCGGAAAAAAGAAAGCCGGTCTGGAAGGCGAAGTAGTGGAAGATAGGAGGGAGCATGGAAATCAAAGAAATCACGCCGTCGGAATACAAGGTGCCGAAGCGCTACTGGCGCGGCGTTACCGTGGGTGACCTCGTGCTGCTTTCGGGAACCGCCGGGATCGATCCGGAGACGGACACGGTTCTGTCCACTCTCGAAGAGCAAACGGAGATGGTTTTTCAGCGCATCGTGAGATCTCTAAAGGTCGCGGGCAGCTCGCCGGAGCACGTGATTCGACGCACCACGTATCTCGTCGATCCGCTGAAGAATATCCGCGTTGTAGGCGAGATCGAGAAAAAATATTTGCCGTATCCAAAGGCGAGCTCGACGGTCGGCGTGACGGAGCTCGCGAGACCGGGCATGCTCATCGAGGTCGACATCATGGCGATCAAGCCGAAGAAGCGTAAGTCGACTCGCGGCAAGGCCAAACGCGGCCGTAGATAAGGCGCGAGCGTTCGATGGCGGCGGAATTTACCAATATTCTCTGCGAAGTCCGCGGAGCGGTGGCGACCGTGACCATCAACCGCCCCGATCGGCTGAACACGCTTTCTTTGGCGACGCTGCAGGAATTGAGACGGGCGGTGGAAGATATACTGCGCCGGGAGGAAGTCCGCGCCGCCGTGATTACCGGCGCGGGCGAAAAGGCCTTTGCGGCAGGTGCCGATATTTCGGAGCTGGCCAAGCTTAACGCCTCGGAAGCAAAAAAGTTCGCCGAGCTGGGGCAAGGCGTTTTCAATCTCATTGAAAGCGGCGGCAAGCCGTTCATCGCCGCCGTCAATGGATACGCCTTCGGCGGTGGCTGCGAGCTGGCGCTGGCTTGTGCGATCCGGATCGCCGCGGAGAACGCGAGGCTGGCCCAACCGGAGATCAAGCTGGGGATCATCACCGGCTTCGGCGGCGGCCAGCGGCTCGTGCGGCTCGTCGGCAAGGCCAGAGCCGTCGAGCTTTGCCTGTTCGGCGAACCGATCGACGCAAAGACCGCATTGGAATGGGGCCTGGTCAACCGTGTCGTGCCCCAGTCCCGTTTAACGGCGGAGGCAGCCGCGCTGGCGGAAAAGCTCGCTGCCTATGCTCCGCTGGCATTGAAATATACGCTCGAGGCCATCAACACTGCGTCCGACGTTCCGCTGGCCGAAGGGCAGGCTTACGAGTCGACTCTTTTCGGCCTGTGCTTCGGCACCGAAGATATGAAAGAAGGGACGGCGGCGTTCTTGGAAAAAAGAAAAGCGCAATTCAAGGGCAAGTGATCGTCGTGTGCGCCAGCCAAATTAAGATTGGCTGGGATTCTCTCCACGCTGGCCTGCCTTTCATACGGCGGGAAATGAACGGGGTGACTCTTACCCTGTTTGGGCAAAAACGCCGCCGCCCGCTTTTAGACCTTGGAGCCATTTAAGAGAGAGCCCTCCTGCTGTAATGGCAAGGCCCGGAGAAATCCGGATGCGCGCGAAGAACGCTCGCGGTCGATTGCAGATATTTCTTTTACATTCTCCGATCCAAACTTCGATACTGAATCGCCTCCGAGACGTGTGACGGCTGGATGTCTTCGGAGCCTTCCAGATCGGCGATGGTGCGGCTGACTTTGAGGACGCGGCTGTAGGCGCGGGCGCTGAGTCCTAGTTTATTGATCGCGACTTCGAGAAGTTTTTCCGCTTCCGGCTTCACGGCGCAATATTTCTTGATGTCTCTCGTGCCCATCTGCGCGTTGGCGTGCAGATTTCTTTTTTGAAAGCGCGCGAGCTGGATTTGACGCGCGGCATTGACTCTCTGACGAATGGCTGAAGACGGCTCGCCCGCGTCTTTGCTCGCAAGCTCCTGATAGCGCAGCGCCGGAACTTCGACTTGAATGTCGATGCGGTCGAGCAGCGGGCCGGAAACTTTGGAGCGATAGCGCTGGATCTGCGGCGGCGTGCAGCCGCATTCTTTTTGCGGATCGGTAAAAAATCCGCACGGGCAGGGATTCATCGCAGCAACCAGCATAAAGCCCGCCGGATAGTTCATCGAGCCGACGACGCGCGAGACGGTGATGTTGCCGTCCTCGAGCGGCTGGCGCAAAACTTCCAGTACGTTGCGTTTGAATTCCGGCAGCTCGTCGAGGAAAAGGACGCCGTTGTGCGCCAGCGAGACTTCGCCGGGTTTAGGAATCGTCCCGCCGCCGACAAGCCCGGCGTCGGAGATCGTGTGGTGGGGCGAGCGAAAGGGGCGCGTGGCGATGATCGGCCGGCCGTCGAGCAGCCCCGTGACGCTGTGGATCTTCGTGCTCTCCAGCGCCTCCTCCAGGGTCAGATCGGGTAAAATCGTCGGCAGTCGTTTTGCCAGCATCGTCTTGCCCGAGCCCGGCGGCCCGACGAGAATCACGTTGTGCCCGCCCGCCGCGGCGACCTCCAAGGCGCGCTTCACGTGCTGCTGGCCTTTGACGTCGCTGAAGTCCGCGTCGTACTGGCAATGCTGGTTGAACAGCTCTTCGACGTCCACTTGAGTCGGCTTGATCTCGCGCTCGCCGTTGATGAACTCGACGACTTCCGAAAGCTGGCGCACTCCCAGAACATCGATGTCACGAATGACCGCCGCTTCGCGGCTATTCGCGAGCGGAACGATGATTCCCTTGAGGCCCTCTTTTTTCGCCGCGACGGCGATGGGCAGCGCTCCCCGTATCGGCTTGATCTCTCCGTCGAGCGAGAGCTCTCCCATCAGGAAATATTCCCGGAGGATATCTTTCTGCGCCAGGCCTTCGGCCGCGAGAATTCCCACCGCCATCGGCAGATCGTAGGCGGAGCCTTCTTTTTTGATATCGGCGGGCGCCAGGTTGATGGTGATTCTTTTCGCCGGGAAAGAATAGCCGCAGTTCTTGAGCGCGGCGCGGATGCGGTCCTTGCTCTCGCGCACCGCGCCTTCGGGCAGTCCGACGGTGGCGAGCTGCGGCAGGCCGGCGGCGATGTCGATCTCGACCTCGACGCGGAGCGCGTCGATCCCATAAAGCGCGGCACTGTTGACCTTGGCAAGCATAGAGCGGAGTCCCTCGGGGACGCACGATCAATGCGCTCTATTAACAGAGCCCGCCTAGGATGACAACTTAAATTTATCTTTCTTAAAAGACTTGAGCGACGAGGGGCGGCTGCGAAGAACGTCGTCTTGAGTCTCGCGGTCGAAGACATGAATGCCGCGATTTTGGAGGAGCGCTGAGCGGGAGATGACGCGGCGCGCTTTGCCCGAGCAAACGGCGCACTGGATCATGGGTTTTTCATTCGCCTTTTGCGCCGCCTCGAAACGGCGTCCCCGGTTGCATTCGTATTCGTAAAGGGGCACGGATCAACCTATACTCAAAAAGGGGCGGCTCCGCCAGAAGGGTGTCTTGCCAACAAAAATTTTCCCTGGTATAAGATTTCATGTTTGCCCAAAACGTCTTTGATCGTCAAAAAAACCCAGGCCCAGGTCTGGGTTTTTTTTACTCTGTCCCGGAGGTGAGCCATGTTTGATCAAGAAATTCTCCCGCTTGGCTTGACCTTTGACGATGTGCTTCTGGTGCCCGCCGAGTCCGCCGTATTGCCGCGCGACACCGACATCAAGACACGCCTCACCGACAGAATCGAGTTGAACATCCCGCTGCTGAGTTCTGCCATGGACACCGTGACGGAGTCGCGCACGGCGATCGCGATGGCTCAAGAAGGGGGCATGGGCTTTATCCACCGCAACATGCCGATCGCGGCCCAGGCGGCGCAGGTCGAGAAGGTAAAAAAGTTCGAGAGCGGGATGATCACCGACCCGATCACCGTGCGGCCGGATCAGAAGATCGCCGAGGCCAAAGAGATCATGCACAAGTACGGCATCTCGGGTCTGCCCGTCACCCAGCATGGCCGGCTCGTCGGCATCCTGACGAACCGAGATCTGCGCTTCGAAAAGCGCCTCGACCGTCCGGTCTCGGAAGTGATGACCAAAGAGAATCTCGTTACCGCGCGGCTGGGCGTCGATCTCGACGAGGCCAAAGAGACGCTGCACCGCCACAGAATTGAAAAACTTTTGGTCGTCGACGAAAAACTTCAGCTCAAGGGTTTGATTACGGTCAAAGATATCGAGAAGAAATCTCAGTTCCCATTTGCGTGCAAGGACGAGGGCGGACGTTTGCGGGTAGGCGCCGCGATAGGCGTGGGACCGGACTCCGAGGAGAGAGTGGAGGCGTTGGTGCGTGCCGGCGTGGACGTGATCGTCGTTGACACGGCGCATGGCCATTCCAAGAACGTCCTCGACGCCGTGCGCTTTATCCGCCGCCATCATCCCGATCTGAATCTTCTCGCCGGCAACGTGGCGACCGAAGAAGGAACATCGGCGCTCATCGAAGCGGGCGTCAACGGCGTCAAGGTCGGGGTCGGTCCCGGCTCGATCTGCACCACGCGCGTGGTCTCGGGAGTCGGCGTGCCGCAAATCACGGCGATCGCGAGCTGCGCCACGGCCGCGGCGCGCCACAACACGCCGGTCATCTCGGACGGCGGCATCAAATATTCCGGCGACATCACCAAGGCGCTGGCCGCCGGCGCTCACACGGTGATGATCGGCAGCCTGTTCGCCGGCACCGAGGAAAGCCCCGGCGAGACGATTCTCTATCAAGGAAGAACCTACAAAGTTTATCGCGGTATGGGTTCTCTGGGCGCCATGAAAGAGGGCAGCAAGGACCGCTACGGCCAGGCCGACGTGGATGAAGAAGCGAAGCTCGTTCCCGAAGGAGTCGAAGGCCAGGTCCCCTACAAAGGCTCCCTGTCCTTTAATATACATCAGCTCGTCGGCGGGCTGCGCGCCGGGATGGGTTATCTCGGCTGCCGAACCGTGGCTGACTTACGGTCCAAGGCGCGCTTTATACGGATCACCCTGGCCGGCTTCAGGGAAGGGCACGTCCACGACGTATTCATCACCAAAGAAGCGCCGAATTATAGAGCGTAAAAATAGGCGAAAGGCTAGAGGCGCGAGGCTAGAGTAAGAAATTCTTTCTCTCGCCTGTTGCCTCACGCCTCTCGCCTTCTGCAATCATGATTTTAATTCTCGATTTCGGCTCTCAGTACACGCAACTGATCGCCCGCCGAGTGCGGGAGGCCAACGTTTACTGCGAGATTCATCCGTTCAATCTGCCCCTGGAAAAAATTCGCGAGTTAAAACCGAAGGGCATTATCCTCTCCGGCGGGCCGGCGAGCGTCTACCAGCCGGACGCGCCAAGGGTAGAAGCGCCGCTCTTCGATCTTGACGCTCCTTTTCTCGGTATCTGCTACGGCATGGGGATGATCAATCTCGCCGCCGGCGGCGAGGTCGCGCGCGCCGAGCGTCGCGAATACGGCCCGGCGGATCTCGTAATCGACGACGACACCGATCTCTTCCACGGCTTTACTCGAAGCGACGCGACGCGCGTATGGATGAGCCACGGCGACAAGATGAGCGCCGCGCCGAAAGGCTGGCCGATCCTGGCCCACAGCCGGAA
Source organism: uncultured Syntrophobacteraceae bacterium (assembly GCA_964404195.1). GTDB lineage: Bacteria > Desulfobacterota > Binatia > UBA9968 > UBA9968 > JAJPJQ01. The sequence continues at coordinate 12,416 of CAYOJC010000002.1, read as the reverse complement.
TTCTCCCATCGCCGCGTTCGCCGATCCGGAGCGGCGCCGTTTCGGAGTCCAGTTCCATCCGGAGGTGGTTCATACGCCGCGCGGGCAGCAGATTCTTAAAAACTTTCTCTTTCGCGTCTGCGGCTGCGAGCCGAACTGGACCATGGGCCATTTCGTCGAGACCTCGATCCAAAAAATTCGCGAGCAAGTTGGGAGCGGGCGCGTTGTTTGCGCGCTCAGCGGCGGAGTGGACTCCAGTGTCGTCGCGACTCTCGTCCACCGCGCGATCGGCGAACGTCTTGACTGCATCTTCGTCGACAACGGGCTGCTTCGCCGCGGCGAAGGCCGGCACGTGGCAAGCCTTTTTGTCGAACGGTTCGGGCGCGGCTTCCATCACGTAAATGCCACGGAGAAGTTTCTCTCCGGCTTGAAAGGCGTCGAAGACCCGGAGCAAAAGCGAAAGATCATCGGCCGTCTTTTCATCGAAGTCTTCGAGGAGGAAGCGAAGAACCTCGGCGAAGTAAAATTTCTCGCGCAGGGAACCCTTTACCCCGACGTGATCGAGTCGGTTTCCGTCGGAGGACCGTCGGTCACGATCAAGAGCCACCACAACGTCGGTGGCCTCCCGCCCAACATGGAATTCAAATTGATCGAACCGCTGCGCGAGCTGTTCAAGGACGAGGTGCGCCGCCTGGGTGAGGAGCTTGGCCTGCCGCGCGAGCTGATCCAGCGCCAGCCGTTTCCCGGCCCCGGTCTCGCGATCCGCGTGCTCGGCGAAGTCACGAAAGAGCGGCTCGAAATTCTCCGCGACGCCGACGTGATCGTACTCGAAGAGATCAAGCAAGCCGGGCTCTACGAAGAGGTCTGGCAGTCCTTCGCGATTCTGCTGCCGATCCGAACCGTCGGCGTGGTGGGGGACGAGCGCAGCTACGACAACGTCGTCGCGCTCCGCGTCGTCGAGAGCGACGACGGCATGACGGCGAACTGGGCGCCGCTCGCGCCGGAGCTGCTGGCGAAAATCTCCAACCGCATCACCAACGAAGTCCGCGGCGTCAACCGCGTCGTGTACGACATCTCCTCCAAGCCTCCCGCGACGATCGAGTGGGAGTGAGCGAAGAATTAAATCCCGTAGGTGTTGCACCCTCCCTCCGGAAACCTGATCGCCTGTCAAATCCCAGATTTTCATTGACATACCACTCGATTCTCGGATAGATCAATAAGAAAGACGACCCGCCACGAGTTGTCGGAGGTATCTTTGAGTTTCGAGTGGCTCAACCTTAAAAGCGAATCTCTACTAAAACATTTCGGCCTCACGCGAGAACCTTTCAAGATCACGCCGGACCCGAGCTTTCTCTATCTGAGCGCAAGCCATCAACAGGCCTTGGGCCGGCTTGTCTACGGCATCAGCGCGCGAAAAGGTTTTATCGTGCTCACGGGAGAGGTCGGCACGGGCAAGACGACCTTGCTCCATTGCCTTTTGCGGGAGCTTAAGAAAAGGAATACGCAGAGCACGCTGATCGTCAACACGATCGAACAGTCGAAAGATCTTTTGCGCGACGTGTGCGAAGACCTGGGGTTTACCGCGTTCCGGGAAGACCGCCAGGACGTTCACACGTATCTCAAGCTTTTGAACCAGCTTCTTTTGGAATCGTATCACAAAGGCAAAAACGTCACGCTGATTATCGACGAGGCGCAGAACCTTTCCACCGAGGTGCTAGAAAATATCAGGCTCCTCTCCAACTTCGAGACGGCCGAGGACAAGCTGCTGCAGATCGTGCTGGCGGGCCAGCCGGAGCTGGCGGAGCGGCTCAACGCGCCCGAGCTGCGCCAACTCAAGCAAAGAATCGTGCTCTACCATTATTTAAAGCCGCTGAATTACGGCGAATGCGCGGAATATATAGCCAGTCGTCTGGAGACCGCAGGCGCGACGCGCTCGATATTCACCTCGGAGGCGCTGGAGGCGATTTACAGCTATTCAGGCGGCATTCCACGGCTCGTCAACATCCTCTGCGACAACGGATTGATGACGGCCTACGGGTCGGGCGGCAATAGAGTCAGGGCGGCAATGATCCGGGAGATCGCCGAGGAACGCGCCCTCACGCCTCAGGCCGAAGAACCCGAGCGGATAAGGGCCGTCGCCTCTATGGGGTTTGAACGGCAAACGCAACATGCCGCGCCGTCGCCGGTAAGCCGGGGGATCAGGAGGCTGGGCCGAATCGTCGATGATGAAGTCGAGCCGCAGTACGCTCCCGCCGTGGAACCACCCGGCGAAGAGTTCACGGTCTTTACCGTCGGAGCAACGACGGATGAGCCGCGGGCCAAAGAGTCTGTGGAGGCTGAAAAACAGGAGTCCGTCGAGTCGTGGGTGCCGGGAGACGACCGGGTCGATGATTCCACGGAAGAAATCGAGGCGCAGTTCCGGATCACGCCCTCCGGCAAGGAGTTCACCGTGTTTACCGCTGGAGCGGTTCCGGATGATCCGGCGGGAGTAGTAGAAACTACCGAAATCGAATTGGAGAAAGATTTCGGACCGGCGGCTTCGGGAAGCGGACTCTCGGAGGATTCCGCCGATGAAGTCAAGATGGAGGAATTCCGCATCGACGAAGCTTCGGCCGGGGCATTTACGGTTTATGCCCGCGAAGAATCTGCGGATGAGCCGGCGTTCTTGAAGAAAGAAAAATCGAACGTCGTATCGGCAAAGGTCCTCGGTTCCCTGATCGGCGCACTGACCGAAGCGATGGGGCCGATGGCGCCGCTCGTCGTTCGCGATCAGGCCGCGGCGCTCGGCGAACGGCTCGACGCCTTTCCAAAGTTGCGGCTCGCCGAGCTCGTCGAGTCGGCAAGCCGGGAGATCCTGGAGGAGCCGCTCAGGCTCCGCTTTGAACGGACAATGTCCGAAGAGATCGAAACGATGAATTCCATCGAGGAGGAAAAATGACCCAGCCGTCGCTTTCCGTGGAGAGTCGAAGCCTGCCGATCAGTTTGGAAGCGGGCTCGCGAAGGATCGGATTGATGTGGAAGATCGTGGGCACTCTGGCCGGCGTCATCGTGCTCTTCGGCCTGCTTGTTTTAGGCGTCGTGAATCATCTCATGGGGCGCGCGCTCCGCGCGCAGCTCGACCAACGGGCCCTGGCCATCGCCATCACGATGAGCGACGCGGCCGCCGGCAACGTCATCGGCCGCAATTCCTTGGAGCTGCATGCCCTGGCCGCCAAGTACGCGCTGCTCGACGGCGTCGCGTACGCGCTCATTCGCAACGGCAAAGGCGAAATCGTGGCGCAGAGCCTGGCGGTGCTTCCGGCGGAGCTTCGGGAATCATTCTCTCTCGACGGCCGGCGGGAAGCGCAGCGGCGGGAGCTGACGCTCAGAGGAAAGTCGGTCTACGAGACCCGCGTCCCGATACTGGGAGGGCAGGCCGGCGCCGCCTACGTGGGAATCTGGGGAGACAGCGTGGAGGAAGAGATTCGCCGCGCGCTCCTTCCTCTGATCGGCATTATCGTCGCCTTGCTGGCGGCCGGCGTGGCGCTATCCTATTTTCTCGCCCGTGGAATCATCCGGCCGATTCTCCGGCTGACGCTGATCGCCGACAAGATCAGCAAGGGCGATCTGGAAATGCCCGTCGGCGTCGAAACACGGGACGAGATCGGGGATCTTGCCCGGTCCCTGGCGCGGATGCGCGCCAGCTTGAAGGCGGCGATGGCGCGTCTCAGCCAGGACCGTCCGGCTCTTACATTTAAAGGTCAGGGAGAAAAAAAATGAAACAAGCGCGTCATATACGGAACCCGGGGTTTTTATGCGGCTCTTATGCTTTCGTTTTTGCGCTTTCATTCCTCGCGATCGCCGCGACGGCGGACCGAGCGCCGGCGCAAGCGCGTAAGAACGTAACCATCGTCTACGCCGGGTTGTCGGGCAACCAGGCGCCCGGCTGGGTCGCGTACGAAGCCGGCTTCTTTCGCAAATACGGTCTGGATGTCCAGCTCGTACACGTCGTGGGAGGACCGAGGGCGGTTCAGGTGCTGACTTCCGGGTCGGCCGTCGCGGCCCAGGTTTCCGGCCTGCCGATCATTCAGAGCAATCTCCAGGGCGCGGACGTCGTCTTCATCGCCGGCATTCTCAACACGCTCAACTATCAATTTATCGTGGACAAAAATATTCAGAAGCCCGACGACCTGAAGGGCAAGGCGGTGGCTGTGAGCCGCGCCGGCAGCTCTTCGGATTTCGCGACGCGCTTCGCCCTGGACAAGTACGGCCTCACCCCGGGGAAAGACGTGAGCTTCCTGGAGATCGGCAGTCAGCCCGACCGTTTCGCCGCGCTCGAGTCCGGAAAAATTCAGGGCGTCATGCTCGAAGTGCCGCTGACGCTGAAAGCGAAGAAGTTGGGATTCAGAGTATTGGCCGATCTCCAGATGCTGGGGCTGGAATATCAGGCGACGGGCATCGCCGTCACGCGGGCGATGATCAAATCCAACCCGGACTTGATCCGCAGCATTATGAAGGCCTACGTCGAAGCGATCCACTACTACAAAACCCATCCCAAAGAGTCGATAGCGATCCTGCAGAAGTACTTGAAGACGGACGACTTGGAGGCGCTGAAGGAGACTTACGAGGCGATCGGGCTCACTCTCATCCCCGAGAAACCCTATCCGACGCTGCGGGGAGTGCAAATGATGCTGAGCGAGATCGGCGCCAAGGATCCCAAGGCGCAGGCGGCAAAGCCGGAACAGTTTGTCGATCTGAGCTTTGTGAAAGAGCTGGACGGTTTTATCGACGGGCTATACAAGGCGAGGCCGGCGGTGGCTTCGGCCGAGGGCGCGAAGCCTGCGCCCACGCCGGCGACTGCAACTGCAACCGCCAAAGATAAAGTCGCGGCGGCTAAATCCACGACGCCGGCGGCGTCGGAAAAGACAAAGCCGGTGCCCGCCGTCGCCAAAGCTTCGCCGCCGCAAAGCGCGAAGGGCGCGGCGCAGGAATATACCGTGGTGGGCGGCGATACCTTAAGCCGCCTGGCGGGCAAATACTATGGTGACGCGCTCAAGTGGCCCAAAATCTACGAAGCCAACAAACAGACGGTAAAAAATCCTCACTATATTTACATCGGACAGAAGATCATGATTCCCGGCGACGAGACCTCGGGGACATGACCCGCTGACGCGCCGGACCCGCCTCGCCGAGACACTTGCACGATCGCGCGGTGTCTTGTTGCATCCATTAAAGGGCGCTCCGTTGCCGCAAAGTTATCTCAGAAGAATCCTCAACGCGCGCGTGTATGACATCGCGCGCGAAACCCCGCTCGATTACGCGCCGGTGCTCTCGCGGCGCTTCGGCAATCACGTATGGCTCAAGCGCGAGGACATGCAGCCGGTCTTTTCCTTCAAATGCCGGGGCGCGTACAACAAGATGGCGCGCCTCAGCCGCGCCGCGCTCAAGCGCGGGGTTGTCGCGTCATCCGCCGGCAATCACGCGCAGGGAGTCGCGCTCGCCGCGCGGCGCCTCGGCGCGCGCGCGACGATCGTCATGCCGCGCACCACGCCGCAAATCAAAGTGGACGCGGTGAAAGCGCTCGGCGCGAACATCGTGCTCTACGGCGACAACTACGACGAGGCCTACACGCGCGCACGGGCGCTTGCTCGAAAAGGGCGGCTTGCGTTCGTGCATCCTTACGACGATCCCGACGTGATTGCCGGGCAAGGGACGATCGGCCTTGAAATCTTAAAACAGCACACGGGCGCGCTGGACGCGATCTTCGTGCCGGTGGGCGGTGGCGGCCTCATCGCCGGCATCGCCGCGTACGTGAAACAGATCCGGCCCGGAGTGAAAATCATCGGCGTCGAGCCTGAGGACGCGGACGCGATGGATCGCTCGCTCAAGCGCGGCAGGCGCGTCGTGCTCAATCACGCGGGCATCTTTGCCGACGGCGTCGCCGTCCGGCAAGTCGGCCGTGAGACGTTGAGATTGTGCCGGCAATTGGTGGACAAGATCGTGCTCGTCTCGAACGACGAGATCTGCGGCGCGATGAAAGAGATCTTCGAGGATTGCCGGGTGATCCTAGAACCCGCGGGCGCGCTCTCGGTCGCAGGCCTCAAGCGGTACGTCGAAAGCGCGCGCTGGCGCAACCGCAATCTGATCGCGATCGCCTCCGGCGCCAACGTCAACTTCGACCGTCTGCGCCACGTGGCCGAGCGCGCCGAGATCGGCGAGCGGCGCGAGGCGATTTTCGCCGTCACGATCCCCGAGCGGCCCGGCGCGCTGAAGCAATTCTGCACGACGCTCGGCCGTCACAATATCACCGAGTTCAACTACCGTTACGCCGACCATGGCCGCGCTCATATCTTTGTCGGGATTCAGGTGCGGGACTTTTCGGAGATTCGCCGGCTCGCTGCGATGCTGAGAAGCCACGGGTACGCGACGGTCGACATGACCGATAACGAGATGGCCAAGCTGCACGCGCGCTACATGGTCGGCGGGCGCGCGCCCAACGCAGTCGATGAAATTATCTATCGCTTCGAGTTCCCCGAGCGGCCCGGCGCGCTCATGAACTTTCTCGACAAGATGGTCGGCCGGTGGAACATCTCGCTGTTTCACTACCGCTCGCACGGCGGGGATTTTGGCCGCGTGCTGGTCGGCATGCAGGTGCCGCCGCGCGATAAAAAAACCTTCCAGCACTTCCTCGACAGTCTGGGTTATGAATGGGTAGAGGAGACAAAGAACCCAGCGTACCGGCTGTTCTTGAGCTAAGACTATTTACTTGCGCACCACGGCGACGCCGCTCGGAGCGAGAGCTTTCTGGCTTTCCCGGCCCGACGAGAAATTCCAGCAGGCGCTTGGCGGTTCCCTGCGGCTCGCCGGGGGTCACGACGCCGAATTCTCTATAGTTCGGGCACTTCAGCCAATATTTTAGATTGGCCTGTCACGGAGATTCTTTCCTGCGCCCGCCCGCGCCCGCATCCTTGATTTTCTCTTCTTGAATTCCCGCCGATTAACCGGCTTAATGAAGGACTAAACTGCAATGGCAATGAACGATCCCGATATCTCCTCATTGAAAATCGCAAGGACCGAGCCGGGCGGCTTTTCCAAAAAGTCCAGACTCGGCCGCAGGCTTCTCCTTTGGACGATTGCGGTTCTTATTTTGGGCGCGGCGTTTCTCGGCTGGCGGCAGACGTTCGCCTCCCGAGTTGAAGTGCAGCTTGCGACCGCGGCGTTCACCTCGCCGGCCCAGGCCGAAGCGGTCCTGACGGCGAGCGGTTACGTGGTCGCGCGCAGGAAGGCCGCCGTCGCTTCCAAGGGAACCGGCCAGCTCGTCTACCTCGGCGTTCAAGAAGGGGACACGGTCAAGAAGGGGCAGGTGATCGCGCGTCTCGAAAATAAGGACGTGTTGGCCACGCTCGATCGCGCTAAGGAGAATTTCCGCATGGCGGAGGCCGATCTCAAGGACGCCAGGCAATCGCTCGACCGTCAAAAGGCGCTGCTGGAGAAGCAGTTGGTCGCACAGGCGGACTTCGACTCCGCCGAGGCGCGCTATAAAAGGGTGGTGGCGTCGATCGAGTCGGCCCGCGCCGCCGTCAAAGAGGCGGAAGTCGCGGTGGAGTACACGCGCATCGTGGCGCCTTTCGACGGCACAGTCTTGAGCAAGAACGCCGACGTCGGCGAGATCGTCGCTCCGCTGGCCGGCGCGGCGAGCTCGCGCGCCGCGGTCGTCACGATCGCGGATATGAGCTCGCTGGAAGTCGAGGCGGACGTTTCGGAAGCGAACCTCACGCGCGTTTTCTCCGAGCAGGCTTGCGAGATCACGCTCGACGCCTATCCCGAGCGTCACTATCCGGCCTACGTCGATAAGATCGTTCCGACGGCGGACCGCGCCAAAGCCACGGTCATGGTTAAAATAAAATTCAAATCGTATGACCGGAGTGTATTGCCCGAGATGAGCGCGAAGATCTTATTTTTGCCGGCAACCGCCGCGGAATCGGCCGCGATGACCAAGCCCCTGCTCAGCGTGCCGGCGGGCGCCGTGGCGGAGAGAAACGGCCGGCAGGCTGTGTACCAGGTCAAAGACGGGAGAGCGGTCGAAGTTCCGGTCGCCGTGGGCCGGCGCATGGGCAGCCTGGTGGAGATCCAAGAGGGGCTCAAAGCCGGCGACAAAGTCATCGCGCGCGTCGATGAGCGGATCGGCGCCGGAACCCGCGTCGCGCTTAAAGGCCAATAGTCCTCGCTACGCTCGGAATCGTTCGACTGAGCTCACGACGAAGTCTCAAATCTCAGATCTCAAATTTCAGATTTTTTGATGAGAACATCATGCCGCCGCCGCTGATCGAAATTCAAAACGTCTCCAAATCCTATCGCCGCGACACGCTGGAGATTCCGGTGCTGAGAAATATTTCGCTCGCCATCGCGGCGGGAGAGTTCATCGCCTTCATGGGCCCTTCGGGGTCGGGAAAGACGACGCTGCTCAATCTCATCGCCGGCATCGACAAGCCGACGGAGGGGAGAATACTCATTGCCGGCACCGATTTGACCGGGCTGGACGAAAGCGCGCTGGCTGAATGGCGCGCGCGCAACGTGGGATTCATTTTTCAGTTTTACAATTTGATTCCAGTTTTGACCGCGTTAGAAAACGTCGAGCTGCCGCTTCTGCTCGCGCCGCTGTCGAAGCAGGCGCGGCGCGAGCATGCCGAGACCGCGCTCAAGATCGTCGGCCTGGCGGATCGGATGCATCATTATCCGCGCCAGCTTTCCGGCGGGCAGGAGCAGCGCGTCGCCATCGCACGCGCGGTCGTCAGCGATCCGACCATTCTTGTTGCCGACGAGCCGACGGGAGATCTCGATAAAATTTCGGCCGAGGAAGTTTTGTCTCTGATGGAGCGGCTCAATCGCGAGCTCAAGAAAACCATTCTCATGGTCACGCACGACCCGCGTGCGGCCGAGCGGGCGCGTTCGATCCGCCATCTGGAAAAGGGCGAGCTGGCCTAGGAGAGCTGCATGCTTCGACAAGCTCAGCACGAACGGATAATCTCCGGTATCTCAGTTTATCTCCGTTCGCCCTGAGCCTGTCGAAGGGCTGGCTTAGGAGAAAAACTTGGAGCTGCTGAAGCTCATTTTCAGAAACACGCTCAGGCACAAGCTGCGCAGCCTGCTCACCGTTCTGGGCATCGCCGTGGCCGTGATGGCCTTCATGCTCCTGCGCACGGTCGTGACGGCGTGGCACGCCGGAGTGGAGGCTTCGGCGGCGAACCGAATCATCACGCGTCATGCCGTCTCGTTCGTCTTCCCGCTTCCTTACGCCTATCGCGACCGTATCGCGCGCGTGCCCGGCGTCGAGCGCGTGACGTACGCGGTGTGGTTCTCCGGCGTCTACATCGACAAAAATCAGTTCTTCGCGCGCTTCGCCGTCGATACCGATACGTTCTTCGAGGTCTATCCCGAGTTCATCGTCGATCCGGCGGAGCTCGAAGCCTTCAAGCGCGAGCGCAACGCCTGCATCATCGGCATCGACATCGCTGAGCGTTATCATTTAAAAATCGGCGACGTCATGCCGCTCGAAGGAGATATTTTCCCGGGCCGATGGGAATTCGTCGTGCGCGGCATTTACCGGCCGCGCGACAAGACGACCGACCCGACGAGCATGGTGTTTCACTGGAGCTACCTCGAAGAACGGGCGCGCAAGGAAGGCGACCAGAGGGCGGGGCAGGTCGGCTGGTACGTGAGCCGGATCGCCGATCCCGCCAACGCCGCGCAGATCTCCGAAGCGATCGACGCGCTCTTCGCCAACTCGCGCGCGGAGACCAAGACCGAAACCGAGCGCGCGTTTCAGCAAAGCTTTTTGTCGTCGATGGGGTCAATCATGACGGCCATGGACGTGATGTCGTTCGTGATCATCGGCATCATCCTGCTGGTGCTCGGCAATACGATGATCATGTCGGCGCGGGAAAGGACGCACGAATACGCGGTGCTGAAAACCCTGGGATTTTCCGGCCGGCATATCTTCACCCTCATCGCGGGTGAGTCGCTGCTGCTTTCGTTCTTCGGCAGCGTTCTCGGTATGCTCGTTACGTTTCCCGCCGTCGAGGGATTTCAGACCGCGCTTCCCAAGGGATGGTTCCCGGTCTTTTACATCGAGCCCGGGACGATTGTCATCGGCTGTCTCGCCGGACTCGCCGTCGGCTTTGCCGCGTCTCTGATTCCGGCGCGGCGCGCCGCGGCGACGAAGATCGTCGAGGGTTTGAGATACGTCGGGTGAATTGGGAATTGGGAATTAGGAATTGGGGGCAAGAATAACGACGTCATGACGATTCCATTTCGCTACATTGTTCGGAGTTTCGGCTCGCGCCGCCTGACGACGAGCATGACCGTGCTCGGCGTCGCGCTGGTTGTCTTCGTTTTTGCCGCCGTCTTGATGATGGCCAACGGCATCCGGCGGACGCTCACGGCGACTGGCTCGGACGAGAACGTCGTGGTGCTCCGAAAGGCGGCCAACAGCGAGACGCTCAGCATCATCAACCGCGACATCGCCGTGCTGATCACGGGCATGCCGCAAGTCGCCCGCTCCGCGGAAGGAGCGCCGTTCAGCTCCCGGGAGCCAATCGTCATCATCAACATGGCGAAAACCTCCGGCGGCATGAGCAACGTTACGGTGCGGGGAGTCGAGCCGGCGGCGTTCGAGCTGCGCCCGCAAATCCGGCTCGCCCTGGGCAGGATGTTCCGTTGGGGCGCGCGCGAGATCGTCGTCGGCAGCTCGATCACCGAAAGATTCGCCGGCGCGCGCATCGGCGAGCGCATCAAGTTCGGCGGCGACTCGTGGACGGTCGTCGGCGTCGTCGGCTCGGACGGAAGCGGCTTCGACTCGGAGATTTGGGGCGACTCCAATCAGGTCATGGACGCCTTCAAGCGTTCGTCCTACTCGACGCTGACGCTGCGGCTCCGCGATCCCGAGGCGTTCGCGGAATTTATCGCAGCGTTCGAGGCCGACAACCGGCTGCTCCACTACGAGCCGAAGCGCGAAAGGAGATTTTTCGAAGAGCAGTCGGAGATGATGGCGACGTTCATCCGCGTCCTCGGCCTCTTTATCACAGTCATTTTCAGCGCGGGCGCGACCATCGGCGCGATGATCACCATGTACGGCGCGGTCGCCAACCGGACGGTCGAGATCGGCACGCTGCGGGCGCTGGGATTCCAGCGCCGTAGCATCCTGACCGCTTTTTTGGGCGAGGCGCTCATGCTCGCGCTCGCCGGCGCGGTACTGGGACTCGGTCTCGCTTCTCTACTCCAGTTCGTAACCATCTCGACGCTGAACTTCGCATCGTTCGCGGAACTGGCGTTCTCCTTCGCGCTGTCGCCGTCGATCGTCGTCTGGTCGATCGGCTTTTCATTGCTCATGGGTTTTCTCGGAGGCTTCCTGCCGGCCGTTCGCGCCGCCCGGCTCAATATCGTGAGCGCGCTGAGGGCGGTGTAGAGTGCTTTCGCCAAAAGTCGATTATGCGGCTAAGGATCTCTAGCATAGAAAATCCTTAGCAGAATTACTCAAGACTGCATTTGCTTTTTAACCAGCTGATTCACTATTTCCCCGATTTCCTGGCCCTTTTTTCTGGCAACGCGCTCTACTCGGCGCTGCAGTCTCGCATCAAGGTAGATCGGAAGGCGCAATTGCGCTCCTTTGCGGTAAAACTTTCCCCTCACGCCTTTGGAGAAATCATATTCTCGTCTCATGCTCGTTTGCATTTGGGCTTTGGATCTTTCAAGAAGTAGGAGAGTGGAAATCGGAGGCTTCGAAAGGCTAACAAAACAGAAAGCAAGCTCTGAGTTTAATCTTGAGACTTTGCCTCGCGTAGTTTCTCCCGGACCCACTGACGTAGCAAGGCCGCTTCCCGAACTCCCCTGGCCTTGGCAGCCCGCTTTACCGCGTCGATTTCTTGCTGCCGCAGCCGAACCGGAATTACGGTGTTGGGCCGGCGTTGAAATACCGATTCGCGGATCTCCTCTACCTGGTCTTCAAAGTCCGTCAAGTCATGAGTGTCCCAAAACTGGGCCAGCTCTTCGATGGAATCGATTTCGGGAATTTTCTGGGTTTTCATTGCTTTTGCCACTTATTGAATCGTCGCTTCTCTTTCTCCGTCATGGGACGGGCGGTTACCGGGAATCCTTTACCATTTGGAAACTGGATAATAACACAGAAGAGGTGCCGGCCTGCCTCGGTTTGTCCGAGCACGTAGTAGACCGGATTTTCGCCAGAAGCCTTGGCGCGCTGAATCCACGCATGTCCGAAGCAAACTTCTTCAACCTCTTCCGGTCGGACGCGGTGCCGTGCAATGTGATCAATTCGATCTTGAGTCCAGATAAACTCATAAATTTGCACTAGTTGGAGTGTACAGCGTCATCGTTGTGGGGGCAACCTGCTAGTGTAGTGCCTCTTAAATTAAGGCACTTATCCTTCAAGGTTTCTCTATTCA
>CAYOJC010000001.1:0-176534 GCA_964404195.1 uncultured Syntrophobacteraceae bacterium | reverse complement strand
CCTTCTCCGCCTTCTGTCCCGGCTGGACTTCGGCGAAGACCGTCTTGATGCCGAGTTCTTTGGCAACCAGGTTTGCCGTGCCTTGATTGTCGCCCGTCAACATCGCCACCTCGATGCCTAACGCCGCCAGTTGGTCAATCGCCTGTTTCGCGTTCGGGCGAATCGCGTCGGCGATGGCGATGAGTCCGCCCGGAGACCCATCAACGGCGGAATAGACGACTGTGTTGCCTTTTTGCTCAAGCGCCTGCGCCCGCTCATTCAGTCCATCGAGGGCAATGCGGTTGTCGTCCATCAGCTTGCGATTGCCTGCGAGCACCGTGCGCCCGTCAACTGTCGCGCGCGCGCCTTGCCCCGGAATCGCCTCGAAATTCGACGGCGCGCTGAGCGTCACGCCGTCAGCCTTCGCTTTCTCGATAACGGCTTGCGCCAACGGATGCTCGCTCGATTGTTCGAGCGAGGCGACGAGCTGGAGCAATTCTTTATCAGTGACAGGTTTTCCATCGGCGACGATTTCTACTACTTGCGGCTGCCCAATAGTGAGCGTGCCCGTCTTGTCGAAGATGATCGCCTGAAGTCTGCCCGCGTCTTCGAGCGCGGTCGCATCCTTGAAGAGAATACCGTTTTGCGCGCCCTTGCCGCTGGCGACCATGATCGCCATTGGCGTGGCAAGCCCGAGCGCGTCGGGACAGGCGATCACGACGACCGTGATGGCTAACAGCATGGCGAAGACCAGCGTCGCTCCGGCGAACCAGTACCAGACCGCGAAAGTTGCAATGCCTAAGACGATGGCCGAGATGGTCAGCACCTGAGCGGCGCTGTCCGCAAATCGCTGCGATGGGGCTTTCGAGTTCTGTGCCTTCTGCACCAGTTTAACAATCTGGGCGAGCGCGGTGTCCGCGCCGACCTTAGTTGCGCGAAATTGGAAAGTTCCGGTCTTATTGATCGTCGCGCCAGTCACCTTGCCTCCCACTACTTTTTTGACCGGCATGCTCTCGCCCGTGATCATCGACTCGTCCACATTGGACTCACCCTCGGTGACTTCGCCGTCCACCGGAATCTTGTCGCCGGGGCGAATTAGCACGACGTCGTTCATCAGCACTTCAGAGGTGGGCACCTCGACGAGCTGTCCATTACGGATCACCGTGGCTTTGGGAGGCGCGAGGCTCAAAAGTGCCTTTACCGCCTTCGACGCACCGGAGCGCGCGCGCATCTCCAGCCAGTGACCGATCAGGATGAAGACAAGCAGCATGGCGAGCGCTTCATAGAAGACCTCTGCCTTAAAGAAGAAGGTCGCTCCGACGCTGAAAGAATAGCCCGCCAGCACCGACAGCGAAACGAGCACCGCCATGTTGAAGACTCCGTTCTTGAGCGCCCGCCACGCGCCGATATAGAAAACCCAGCCGCCGTAGAAAACGGCTGGAGTGGCGAACAAGAACATCAAGACATCTTTCGAGAGACCGAACGGCACGGGCAGCACAACTCCGGTGAGCTTCACGAACATCGGCGCGTAGAGATAGATCAAAATCGTCAGGACAAGCGTGACGAGAAGGCGGTTACGCATGTCGCGCACCATCCCTTCAATGTCTTTTCCCGCTCCATGCCCCATTTCCTGGGCCATCTCCGCCTTATCGGGCGACATCGCTTCCGCATTGTGACCGGCGTGATCTTCTGCCTTCGCGCCGCTCGCGGGCGGCTGGGTTTCACCCTTGACCTTTTCCTCCGGCGGTTTGCCAATCGGTGGCGTCGGAGGGGCTTCCGCTTTGATTTTCTCCTCTACTGGTTTGACAGCCGAGGGCGTCGGAGACAGCGGCACGGCGTGACCCTGATGCCCCATCGCGCGGACGGTCGGCGTCCCATTCGGCTTGCCCGGCTCGCAGACGTGCGCCGGCACGACCTCGCCACGACAGTGGTAGCCGCAATCGGCGATAAATGTTTTGATGTCATCCGGCGCGACGCGCGTCTCGTCGTACACGATGGTCGCCGTGCCGCTCAGGAAGTTGGCGTCCACCCTCACCACACCATCGCGGCGCTTGATCTGCTTCTCGACGCCTGCACCGTCAAAGATGGACATCATCCCGTTGATTTGCACTGTAGTCTCTTTCATGATTTACTCTCCGATTCCTTTAGGACGGCTCATTTTCCAATAGTTCTTTAGCCTCGAGAAGACGCTGCCGGTGCTCTTCGCTCACACCGGGTAGCTCAATTTGAGTGATTTGAATTTTTCGATAATCACGTCGGCGACAACCGTGCGGGTGAACCATTTGTTGTCGGCGGGGATGATGTACCACGGTGCGTGTTCAGTGCTGGTGTGATTAAAGGTGTCCTCAAAAGCGTTCATGTAGTCGTCCCAATAGGCCCGCTCTTTGGCATCGGCGAGGGAAAACTTCCAGTTCTTCTCCGGCGTATTGATGCGCGCGAGTAAGCGTCGCTTCTGCTCTCCTTTCGAGAGGTTGAGAAAGAATTTCAGGACGACGATCCCGTTCCTGACAAGATACTTCTCAAAATAATTGATCTCGTCGAAGCGATGCTTCCAGATGCCCTTTCCCTTCGCTCCGGGTGGCAGTCTTTGCAAATCCAGAAACTCCGGGTGGACGCGGACGACCAGCACATCTTCGTAGTACGAGCGGTTGAAAATGCCGCTCCCGCCGCGCTCCGGCAAGGCTTTCATGCTCCGCCAGAGAAAATCGTGATCGAGTTCTTCCGCCGACGGCGCTTTAAAGGCATGGACCTGCGTGCCCTGCGGATTGACGCCCGACATCACATGCCGGATCGTGCCGTCTTTACCGGCGGTGTCCATCGCTTGCAGCATCACCAGCAGCGCATAAGTGTTCTGCGCGTAGAGCATGTCCTGGTATTTCGCCAGTCGTTTAATATCCTTCCGTAATTTCGCGGAGCCTTCGTCCTTATTTTGATAGTGACTCGTGAATCCAGGGTCGTAATCCTTCAGGCGAATCTTTTTGCCGGGCGGAACAATAAAGTGATCGTGATTCATCGGTGCCACTTCTTTCGAGTGATGCGAGTGAGATGAAATTACTTTTATCTTCATCTCACTTCTCCTTTAAGACAGTTTGAGGTTTGCCTCGGCGGGTGTCTGTTCCGCCGAAGTTTATACCATCGACTTGACTTAATGGTACCTCGACTCAAGAGGAGCTTATGTCTTATATTAAACAACTTTAAAAAGAATAATCGCGCGGCCCGCAAGCCTGCGGACCCGTCTCCGCCTGTCTCCCCATGCTCTTTCAGATTCACGGTGGTGAGAAGTTAGACCTTAGCTTCCGGCGGGTCGGCGAGCGCATCTGGCGGCAAGTGTTCCGGTACGTCAAGGCGAGCCACGCCGATCCGGTTGTCCGCCATCCCGTAATAAACGTCGAAGCAATCCGGTGAGCCGAGATCGTCGCGCCGATCGATGGCGGTGGGAAACACGACGTTGGCGACGATCCCTTGGCGTTCCTGCGGCAACTCCGGTGTCAGCACTGGCTCCCGCGAACGATAGCGGGTAACTTGAGGAAGTTCCTCCGAAAGCACCAGTACCCCGGCCGAATAGCACAGTTTGCTCCCTTCTGCGCTCGGCGCCGCCGTCTCGCTTACACCGTGGTAAACGACCAGCCAACCGTGCCGGGTCAGGATGGGCGGAGTACCGCCGCCGATTTTGAGCCGTTCCCAGGGTGCCACCGGGGTGGCCAGCCGGTGATGCGAGCCAAAATGGCGGAGGTGAAACGGCTCACAGTCCGCCATGGCCGTTGAGCAATAGGAAATCCAGATGCTTTCGCGATGGAGATCCACCAAGCGGGACGCAGGGTGGCACGCCGTTTCCTCCGGACGAGTTCCGGGAAAGAGCGGCCGCTGGAGGATGGCCATTGACGGCTGTCCGGATGGATCTGGAATGGCGACAGGGAAGACGCTGGCGTCCTTGTTGTCCACGCCTTCGAACTCAATGCCCTCGTACGGCCTGAAGGTAGCCAACCCCAAGCGCTGCCAGCGGAACAGGTCTTCGGATATCGCCAGGGCGATCCGTGGGCCGTCCGGCGAATGCGCCGTGTAAGTCATTACGTAGCGTCGGAGCGGTTCAACAAACGTGATACGCGGATCCTCGCAGCCGCCGGTACCGTTCTGGCGCCACTCGTAATCCGCTTCGGGCTCGAGCGCAATGCCGAGCCGCTCGACTCCGGCTGGGTCGCCGGCTTCATTAAACCGCACTCGTGCTATACCGATGCGCGAATAATTGCCCGACGCGACGAGCCGCGGAAACAGGTAAAGCTGACCATCAGGGCCACGCGCGGCGGCTGGGTTCAGGACGCCTTCGGCCTCCAGCGGATTACCCGGCTCCGGTTCCATCACCAGCCCAAGGCGCTGCAATTGAAAGTCACTCATCCATTCTCCTCACAAAGTCGCGCTTGCTGAACGCAATCTAAACAAGCGATGATTGCTTCGATAACCCGTTTCGTCTCATTGGGATCTCTGACCTGGATAGAGACAACCCCTGCTTCTCTCGCCGGATAGTCGTTTCCACCAGGGAACAAGGCATCCCCGATAAAAATCATCTCTTTGATTGTAATGCCCAGGATGTCTCGGAGTTTTCTAATACCGTAGGCTTTGTCAATGCCAGGTTTGGTGACATCAACGGATGTCGTGCCACCCAGGTGCACGGAAAACTCGGGAATAAGATTTTCAAGGACTGCTTTGATCTTCTTCCGCTTGGTGAAATCCGGATCCCACCTTTTCTTTTCTTCTAATGGGGCCTGCTGACCTAATGCGGAAAAGGTAATCTGACTTCCCCGGTCCTCAATCGGCTCTCCCCAAACCCTCTCGGCCTTGAAGCCCGACAAGCCAATCGCCTTCTGCAGTGAACTGATAATCTTTTCTTTCTCCTCATCGGTGAAGTCCTCCGAATAAAGCATTGCCCAAGCTGAATTGTATTTGTAGAACTTTGTTCCACATGTAGGAAGGAGAGTTAAATTCTTCAGATTTGCGTCATGGGGGAGATTCGAGACCAATTGTTTTTCAAATTGCGGCCAATTGCCGCCGGAAATGACGGCTACTTTGACGATGCTGAGAATGTCCCGCAGAAGTGCAGACATTTCGGCATCAAGAGACGATTTGCTTTCAGCAATTGTACCATCCAGGTCGAAAACAATCAGCTTTTTCATTGCTGCTCCGGCAAAGCGAGCTGGCCGACGGCGAGGTAGTTTGCCGCGCGCCAGTAGGCGTCCAGCTTGCGTAGCAGATCCGGGCTGAGTGTCTTTGCGTTTGTTTTTGTTTTCATCCTTCAACTTTCTTTCTGTGCGCTAAGGCCGAGGACGCGTATGACTGACCTTGCGATCATGAGTTCTTCGTCGGTGCGAATGACACGCACGGCGACTCGACCACCGTCCGTCGAAATCAGCGACGCGTTCTTCATGTTGCGCCCCTCGTTCAATTCAATGCCAAGGAAGCCGAGTTTATCGCAGATCCGCCCACGGACGAGCGGCGCGTTTTCGCCGATGCCCCCTGCGAAGACGAGCGTGTCCAATCCACCGAGCGCCGCGGCGAAGGAGCCGATCCACTTCTTCGCTTGATAGCAGAACAGTGCAACGGCTTCCTCAGCCCGAACATCATCGGCTTCACGCGCGAGCAAGTCGCGCATATCCGGGCTGATCTCCGACACTCCGAGCAGCCCTGACTGGTGGTTAACCATCTGGTGAAATTGCTCCGCGGTCATCTGCTCGCTTCGGGCCAAATACCAGACCAATCCCGGGTCCAAATCGCCCGAGCGAGTGCTCATGACCAATCCGGCGGTTGGCGTGAAGCCCATGCTCGTATCAACGCTTTTGCCTCCGCGCACCGCTGCGAGACTCGCGCCATTGCCGAGGTGGGCCAAAATCACGCGGCCTTTCGCCGCCTCGATGCCGGCAACGCGAGCAAGCTCTTCCATGAGATAGCTATAGGACAAGCCGTGAAACCCGTACCGCTGAACTCCCTTGGCCTCGAAGCGGCGCGGAATCGGCAGGATGCGCGCGACGCGCGGCAGATCGCGATGAAACGCAGTGTCGAAGCACGCAACCTGCGGCAGATCGGGGTAACGCTGAAGGAAGACTTCCATCAATTGGATTTCCGAGGGCAGATGCTCCGGATCATAGGGGCTGAGGCGCCGCAAGTCTTCCAGCAATTGCAAAGTGACTCTTTCGGGCTCGCGGTGCTTTTCGCCGCCATGAACAACGCGGTGGCCGACCGCCTTAATCGAAGCAAAGCCGAGATTCTGCTCAAGCCAATTCATCAGGAGAGTACCCGCCGCACCATGATCCCCGGCTTGAATGGATTGAATGTCCGGCTTCTTCTCGCTTTCGTTGACGGCCAGGACTGCGTCCGGCAGGCCGATGCGTTCGATCTTTCCCGAAAGGAGACGCACCGGCGATTCCGCCGCCGCATACACCGTGAACTTGATGCTGGACGAGCCTCCATTGATCGCCAGGACGCATGCTTTAGCAGGGTTCATAATGATAGCAGCACCGTATCGATCTTCCGCCCGCTGCGCTTTAACCGGGTCGAAGATTCATGGCCTCTGTTGGCTTAGGTCTTAGCGTACTTTTCCGGTTCTTTCTCGAACCGCACCTTGCAGGGATTCGAGCAGAAATAGTAGGTCTTGCCTTTGTACACGCTTGTACCTGCCGCCTTTTTTTCATCGATGTCCATTCCACATACTGGATCTTTTGTCATAATCTCATCCTCCTTATCGATGTAGATTCTATATTCTCCGCCGCTCGCCTAAGCGAAATACGCCTTCAATACATACTGTTGTACCATTCGCTGCGTATTAAAGAATGACCCGTTGAGCGCGATAGCATGGCGCATAACGTCGATGAAATGGTCCCGATCACGATAGAACAAAGGAACGACAACCGTTTCCAACTTGTCGTATAGAGACGAGGAATCTTTTGAACGGTTTTGAGTTTCCTCGGTCTGTGATCTGTGATCACCGATCGACCACCCGGTCAGGCCTTCGATGCATCCTTCGATCCACCAGCCATCCAGAATGCTGAGACTCGGGACGCCGTTGAGCGCAGCCTTCATGCCGCTCGTCCCGGAAGCTTCCAGCGGCGGTTGCGGAGTGTTCAGCCACACGTCGATACCTGAGGTAATCATTTTCCCGAGTTCCAAGTCGTAATTCTCCAGATAAGTGATCTTGATGTCGTCTTTGAGTAGCTTTACCTGCTGGAAGATTCTTTTGATGAGATCCTTGCCCTCTTCATCGCGGGGGTGAGCCTTACCGGCATAAATAACCTGAAACGGGCCGGCCCTCGATGCGATGTTTCTAAGCCTTCCGATGTCTTGGAACAGCAGGTCGGCTCTCTTATATGCGGCGGCGCGTCTGGCAAAGCCAAGGGTCAAGGTATCCACTGACATTTCCACGCCGGTTGCTTGATTGACATGCTGAATGAGGCGCCTTTTTTCTTCGATGTGAGTCTCCCACACCTCTTGCCTGGGAATCCCAAGCGCATACCGAAAGCTAAAATTATCCTGCCGCCAGCCGGGGATGTATTTGTCGTAAAGCCGCTGAAAGGAGGCCGATGCCCAAGTCGCTGCATGAACTCCGTTTGTAATTGCATCGATTTTATGGCCGGCAAACATCAATCGTGACACTTCGCCGTGTTTCTTGGTGACTCCGTTCACGTAATGACTCAGATTGAGCGCCAGGTAAGTCATGTTGAGACGGCCTTCACAGCAGAAAACATCTCTCATGTCGTAAATTTCACGGCTACCAAGAACGCGGTTCACTAAATCCAAAGGGAACTGATCATGTCCGGCTGGAACAGGCGTATGCGTTGTGAAGACGCATTTTTTTCTGACTGCTTCGACATCTTCGTGCGCAACGGCTGGCCTGCCGGCTTCTGTTTTTAGCTCGTCCAACAGCTCGAGCGTGAGGAGGCTTGAATGGCCCTCGTTCATATGAAAGCGATCAATGCTTCTATAGCCCAGCGCCCTGAGTATTTTGACGCCTCCGATCCCAAGGATAACTTCCTGGCAAAGCCGGTAATATGGATCGCCGCCGTAAAGAAAGTGCGTGATAGTTCTGTCCCATTGAGAATTTTCCGGGAGATCGGAATCCAAAAAATAGACCGGCACCTTAAACCCACCAATGCCGATGACTTCATACTTCCAAGCGCGTATCTGAACAGCCCGGCCTTCTATAATGACGGCAACTCTCTGCGGCATCGCCGATAGAAAGTTTTCAACGACCCAATCCACCGGCTCTTCTAACTGCCTTCCGTCCGGGTCGAGCCTCTGGCGAAAATAGCCTTTACGGTGAACGAGAGTTACCGCAACCATCGGCACTTTGATGTCGGCCGCGGAGCGGATCGTATCTCCTGCCAGGACGCCTAGACCTCCGCTGTACGTCGGCATCTTCGATTCAAGCGCTATCTCCATGGAGAAATAGGCGATCTTTGTTTCGTCAACCATGCCGAAACCCGTTCAACGACTAACCCTCCGTGTGCGCGTCGCAGAAACATGACGGCTTCCGAAAGTGTTGTGTTCGATAGTATTGGATAAGCCGGTCGATCAATTTTGCGGGCTCATCATCGTACAAAACGCAAGCGCCGGTGTCTTTCTTACTGACGCGAATGATCGTCTCCACTATCTCGGTAATCCCACCGGTTCCCGTAAGCACGCCAATCAAGTGCCCTTCGTCGTACGCGATGGCCAGCTCCCCGAGTGTCCCGCTCCGTCCTCCGGCAATGACGATGATGTCACATGACCGAATATTCGTGATTTCTCTGCCCATAAGACCGCTGCCGGTATAGATGAGCAGATCGAAGTTTTCCACCGGAGACCTGTATTTGCCCTGGTGCTCGTCGATGGAGAGGCCAGGCGAAATCCCGACAACAAGTCCACCCTTCGTCTTGGCGCCTTTCACTGCTTCGTATGGAAGTCCAGGACAGCCGCCTGTGATCAAGATGGCATCGCGTTCCGCAATGGCCTCGCCAAGTCGATAAACCTTGCGGCAGACCTCATCGCTTAACTCGCCACCGCTAGAACCCATGACACCTATTGTCAGCTTCATACGACTCCTCCTCAGAGCCTCTGCTATCCTTCCGACTGTTCCATCCTCGCGTTACGCCCAACCGTTTATCGACTCCGTCTAACAAGCATCTTCGATGATCCGGATCGTGTCCTGCTCGACCTCTTCCGCTTCCCCCTTCATCTTCTCCCAACCCGGAAAGACTGAGAGAAGAAAAGTCGGCTTGATCATCCCGATCTTGACCTTGCCTCCCTCCTCGAAGACAGAAATCCGGCATGGAAGCGCCAAGTTGACCGCCATGTGGATCGTCAGGACCCGGCTGGCTCGTTGTGGGTTACAGACCTCTAAGATTCGAATCCGGTTAGGAAAATCGATCCCCTTTTCCTTCAACGTCTTTTGCAGGTCGTGGACGTGAAGGACCCCATATTTATGGCGCTTCACTGCCTCTTCCAGATCTCTCACAGCCGTTTCGAAATCCTTGGTTGTCTCGGTAATGTAAAGCATCGCCGCGTCCTCCTTTCGTTCTGGACTACAGTAGATCGCGCTTCCTGGCCTCGAACTCTTCCTTATTGATCTCGCCACGCGCATATCGTTGGCGCAGGACCTCGAGCGCCGAGTCAGAACGCGATTCCTTGCCCTGACCCAGGAGCCAGCGGATGCCGATTACAAGGCCTACGATCACCAAAACCCAGAATAGAAGCATCAACAACATCATGCCGAACCCCCAGGCGCCCCACCACATAGGATGCATACCCCATCCCCATTCATAGGGCCGTTCCTGAGCCAACAACCCACTTGTCATTAACCACTGCACCATAACGTCCTCCTGTTTCCTCCAGCATGCGCTTTGTTCGATCGCCGTTGATGCTTTGCTCGCACATTCGCATCCGCTTCTCACCCTGAAATCGAAAAATTGTAGAGCCTGGCGACGGCAGCAGCCCACAAAGCCGTCCATATGCCGACCGCCAGAACGCCGGCGATGTAGCTCCCCCACGTTATAGGCCGGGTCAAGCCGGAGAGATCGATATGCAAAAGATATCCAATGAACGCAGCAGTCGCCTCCGGGGCTACAGCAACGAAGAACGCGCAAATCGTGAAGGCCGCCGCTATGACGATTCCCACTGCACTTCCGAATGCCCAAACGTTAATTTTCATGACGCACCTCCTTGCTGGCCGAGCTTCAGACCAGATTTATTACACACCGAGAGATTCCGTCATTTCGGTTTCCTCCAATTACGCTCTAGCCGCCGCGCCTTCCCGCGAGCGTCCCTTACTGATCACCACCTGCTCTCCCCGGACATTGACCTCATAGGGCTCCAGCGGTCTTGGCGGCGGCCCGCCGATATTTTTGCCGTTCAGATCATAGTGACCGTTATGACAGGCGCACCAGATGTGCTGGGGGTCGGTCCGGTACTGAACGACGCAAGCGAGATGAGTACAAATAGCGGTAAAGGCTCGCAGCTCTCCCTCCGGCGTCCGGACCACGATTCCCGGTCGGCTTCCGAACTTGAAGATCTGCCCCGAATTTAGCTTAACCTCTTGCGCCTTCACGGGAAGAGTCACGGTCAGAGCCGTGGACTCCTCGGCTCTCGGTGGGATCAGGTAGCGGGAAACGGGATAGAACACGGTGAGGAAAAATGCTCCCGCAGTCGTCCCGAGAAACCAGTCCAGAAATTTTCGGCGACTTATCTTCGTATTCACGAATCTCCTCCCTTGAGCGACCCTACAACCTTCCCTACTGCGCCTTTTTCGTTCCAACTTTCATCCGCTCCGACATCTGCTTCATCATGCCGGACATGTCGCCCATCATCTTCGACATGTTCCCCATTTCCTCCGGCGTCAGCTTGCCGCTCCCCATCATCTGTCCCATGTCGCCCATCATGCCGGACATTCCGCCTACCATTTTCCCCATTTCTTTGGTCTCATCGCCCTTCATCATCCCTTTGCCTTTCATCATGCCTCCCATCCCCTTCCGCATCTCTCCCATCTTCTGCTGCATGTCCTTCATCTGTCCCATCATCATCCCTCCGCCTTTCATCCCTTCCCCCTTCATCGGCATCCCTTCTTTCATGGGCATCCCTTTTTGTTCCTGCGCGAGCACGGGCAGAGAGCCGAGAGCTCCCGCTAAAATGATCGGTAAAATAAACTTCTTCATGATCTCCTCCTTTTGGGTATTGTTAGTAGCACAGCCCTTCCTTTACCATTTAAATCTATCCCCACTTTTTATTGTAAAAATTGTAAATGGGCGTATACACCAGCCCTGCATAAACACCGTAAAGAAAACTCTCGATCAGTCCAATGAAGAAACTGCCGATCGTCAACCATTTGAACCCCGGCAGTGTGATCTCCAGGAACTGGACCATGTGGAGACTCTCCGGCACGATCAGGCCATAGAGTACACAGACCACAAAACTGAACGTGGTAAATGTCGCCATAGACCACGTGACGACACGAATGTTGAGCGGGTTCATTTTTCTCCTCCTTTCAATTTCAGCACACTGCCGCGATTTGCTGATGCTTCATGTGCACGCACCATACACAGCTACAGTCCTCGTGATGACAGCTCTTATCCTCCACTCTCATACGTTTCAGTACGCCTCCGAGAAAGAAAGCGAGAGGGAAGAGCCCCGCCTTCAAAAACGATGTATTGTACTGCTGCCTTAGCGTGTCTCGAAGATCTGCTTTGGTAGCGATGCGTCTGAAAATAAATTCGTAGCCCCGATTCCCCAGAAACTCGTAGATCATCCGATTAGACGCGGATGTTCGCAGCAGAGGAAGAAAACTATTTTGGCAGAGTTCATCATAGTTGGCGCCATGAATGATGCTCTGAGCCACCAGGAATCCTGATGTCATTGCGTAACGCATGCCGAAGCCGAACAAAGCGTCTTGAAAACCCGCCGACTCTCCCAGGTAAAGCTTGTTTCCTTCGATGGCTGTCGAACGAAGGAAAAAGTTGCCGTATCCTCCAAATTCCCTTACGTTGCTGAATTTGAACGGCACCAGTTTCCGAAATGTCTCCAGGGTTTTTTCGAAATAGCTCTTTTCGTTGCGGAAATCCCGATAGATCACGGTTGCGAGCGTTGCTCTGCCTTTGTTTGCTAGGAGGTATGCATATCCCTTCGGCGCAAGACGGTCATCGACGATCGCGTAGGCTTCGTCTTCGACGTCGGTTTCAAAGACGATTCCTTTTGCAATAACATCCGCAGCCCGCGGGCCGACCGCAATGATCCCACCCTGATCCACGTTCCAGCTTCTAGAGTTCAAAACGATCCTCACGCCGGCTTCCTCAGCCTGCCGCTGAAGGCCAAAATCCAGGCAGCCTTCATGTCCACCTCTCTCAACAAGGTAAAAGAGAGGTTGACGTGTACGAATCTCTCGCCGCTGCAAGCCGGGGGAGAAAAAGACGCCGCCCCTGTAAGGCTCGAAACGGAAATTGACTTTCACGTTAATCCTTGTCAGGAACTGCTCGACGTCATCTGCCGTCGTCCAATTTTCAATGCCCTGGAAGTCTCCGTGGAAGCGATGGCCGACACCGGGAGCAGCCTCGTGCAACGTCACGGGACAGCCGGCCTTGGCTAAGTTAATGGCCGCAACAAGTCCCGCCGGCCCGGCTCCAATAACGTTGATCTCTTTATGCGCGCTGCTCATCGTTCGCTACCCGAAAATCAATGCTAATGTCCGCCGCCCTCTTCGCGTTTCTTTTTCTCATCCCCACCACCATGCTGATGTCCTCCGCCGTGCCCTCCACAGCCCGCTCCGGAGCCATGCATCCAGATGAAGAAAATAATTAGAACAACCCAAAACCAGTTGTTCTGTAAGAACTCGCCCATATAACCCTCCTTCCTTAATGAGACCTGAACGACACTTTGGATCAAAGCTTGGAGCCCAATGCCAGGCCGTTTTCCCAAAATGACCCCTAGTGTCTCCTCGTTCCCATTTGCTCAAGACGTCTAATTCGCTCCTCCAGCGGCGGATGTGTGCTGAACAGAGTCATCAGACCTCCGCCCGTCAAGGGACTCACGATAAACATGTGCGCGGTAGCAGGATTGGCCTCCATCGGAATCTTTTCTACTCCCCGTTGAAGTTTCTTGAGAGCACTGGCCAGACTTAAAGGATCATCAGAAATACTCGCCCCTGTCGCATCTGCTCCGTACTCGCGACCGCGAGAGATGGCTAATTGAACCAACATAGCCGCCAGCGGCGCTAAGATAATCATGGCCAAAGCAACAATAGGATTGCCGCCCTCCCGGCGATCACTGCCTCTTCCTCCCAAAATCAGTCCCCATTGGGCTGTGTAGGCGAGCATTGAAATAGCGCCGGCCATTGTCGCGGCAATGGTGCCGATGAGGATGTCGCGATTCTTAACATGGGAAAGCTCGTGAGCCAGCACTCCCCGAAGTTCGGACTCGCTCAAAATATCCAATATACCTTCCGTAACGGCTACAGCAGCATGTTTCTCATCTCTGCCTGTGGCGAAGGCGTTCGGAGACGCCTGAGGGATCATGTAGACTTTCGGCATGGGCATGTGAGCGCGCAACGTCAAGTCTTGAACGATGCGGTGGAGCTTCGGGGCCTCCGCCAGGCTAATTTCTTTCGCCCCATACATCCGCAAAACAATCTTGTCACTGAACCAGTAACTGACCCCATTCATGACAAGAGCAAAGAGAAAAGCCGTCACCATGCCGCTTTCTCCTCCTAAGGCGCCGCCGGCTGTAACCAGGATAACCGTTAGAAGCGCCATCAAAAAAGTAGTTTTGAATGTATTCATAAAGCCCCCTCACATTGAAAATCCGATCCTTAATCCTCATTCGGGCGCTTTGTCCTTTTCGCACCGTTCGACTTCTGTGGTGGCGTCCTTGGCTTTAAATGATGCTGTTCTTCCAGTTGAGCCAAAACTAGTCTCTCGGCTTCAAACCAGTCGCCGAGGTCATTCCCGTGAGTCTGTCCGCGCTTTTCGTAAAGCGCGTAGGCCTTCTGAGCGATCCGTTCTCGAATCTCCTGCTCACCCACAGCCGATTCGGCGGCATCCTTGCCTCGCGGGATTCCGCTCTTGCTTTTCGTTTTTTCTGATCTCTTCATAATGAGAACCTCCGCTTGAAAGCATGGCATTTATATGTTCCCCGTGTCTGCGTGTTGGGCATTGTTGAATTCATTGCACGTCCCAGTTGAAAGTTCTTTCTTTCATTCCGGCAATATCCTTAATGACAATCTCAAGGCGCTTTGCTTCGCTAGAGACCTTTGGAAAGATCACCGTTACCTCCCGGTGATGCCCGCTGCCTTTGTTCTCTACTTCCGTGGGAAGATAGCTTTTTCCGGTGTCATCACGCAGAACGGTTAT
The DNA here is from genome assembly GCA_964404195.1 of uncultured Syntrophobacteraceae bacterium. Lineage (GTDB taxonomy): Bacteria > Desulfobacterota > Binatia > UBA9968 > UBA9968 > JAJPJQ01. The sequence continues at coordinate 162,201 of CAYOJC010000001.1, read as the reverse complement.
GGCCTTCAGATCGTAACCGTCTAAATTGACCGAATGCGTATCCAGCACCACTTGGAACCGTAGGTCATTACTAGTCTTGGGATCGAGATAAGTTACCGTTACGGTGACTCCTCCTCCCGAGACTGTTCGCGTCGTATGAGACACTGCCGCACCGAAACTTTGGCCATGCCCTAGCAATCCAAACAGAAACAACCACCCCAAGAACAGTATAAACGCTTTCATACAACCTCCTTTTCGCGATTGATGACAGCTCGAATTACACGCTTCGGGTTCATCTTCGGGCATCCTCCCAAGAGTAAAACTTACGCTCGATCGCTTCTTGACCCGATTCATCTTGGGGTTTCATCTTCCCAGTCTCTTTTTCCTCAAGGTGTCACGTTCGCAGCTGCAAGTCTTTCTTTGTCCCCCGATCCATCCACACTTTGCACCTTCAGCAATCCGAGCAGTTCGGGTCGATCCACGACTTCTTTCTCCAGAAGCAATTTCGCCACTTCCGCCAGATGAGAGCGATGGGATGAAAGGATCTCTGTAACTTTGTCATGCGCTTCCGCGAGAATTTTCTTGACCTCCTCGTCAATGAGTCGGGCCGTTTCTTCGCTGTATTCCTTTTGATTGAACGTGGGTACGGTTGGGAACAAAGGGGTCCTGGGGCCTTCCAGGGAGACCAGGCCCAACTTCTCGCTCATCCCGAACTGCGTCACCATGGTTCTGGCTATTTCCGTGGCCCGCTGAAGATCATTTTGCGCTCCCGTTGATATGTCCCCAAAAATCATTTCCTCGGCCACTCGTCCGCCAAGAAGCACATGAATCCGCGCCAACAGCTCGGAACGTTTCATCAGGTAACGGTCCTCCGTCGGAAGCTGCTGCGTGTAGCCAAGCGCGGCTAGTCCTCGGGGGATGATCGAGATTTTCGACACTGGGTCCGAACCAGGAGTAAGCTCCGCCACTAACGCATGGCCGGATTCATGATAGGCGACCGTTTCCTTCTCTTTCGGGCTCATGACTCTGTTTTTCTTTTGCAACCCCGCTACTGCCCGCTCGATTGCCTCATCGAAGTCTGCCATCTCCACCGCGTCCTTTCCCTGACGCGCGGCTAGAAGAGCCGCTTCATTGACGATATTGGCGAGGTCTGCTCCCACGAATCCGGGCGTCTTCGCGGCCACAACGTTCAGATCTACACTAGTAGCGACCTTGACCTTCTTTGCGTGTAATCGAAGAATTTGGTCACGCCCTTTGATGTCGGGACGATCGACCAGGACTTGACGGTCAAATCTCCCCGGCCTCAACAAAGCGGGATCTAAAATCTCCGGCCGGTTAGTTGCGGCCATAATGATAACTCCCTTATTGGGATCGAAGCCGTCCATCTCGGCCAAGAGCTGATTCAGAGTTTGTTCGCGTTCGTCGTTGCTGGAGAGGATATTCATTCCCCTGGCTTTGCCTAGCGCATCAAGCTCATCGACGAAGATAATACTCGGGGAATGCGCCGCCGCCTGAGAGAAGAGATCTCTGACGCGCGCCGCTCCGACCCCGACGAACATTTCAACGAAGTCGGAACCGGAGATGCTGAAGAAGGGAACTCCAGCCTCGCCCGCCACAGCCCGAGCAAGTAGAGTTTTTCCGGTGCCCGGAGGACCAAGCAGCAGCACGCCTTTCGGGATGTGACCGCCAAGTCTCTGGTATTTTTCCGGCGTCTTGAGAAACTCTACAACCTCCACAAGCTCTTCTTCTGCTTCATCGATGCCGGCAACGTCTGCGAACGTTACCCCCGTTTTCTTTTCGATGTAGACTTTAGCCTTGCTCTTGCCGATCTGCATCAACCCGCTCTGGGCGCCCATTTTTTTCATCAGAAAGCCCCACAACAGAAAAAACAGAACCGTGGGAACTACCCAGGACAGGATCGTCGAGAGCCAGTTGTTAGAAAGCTCCCCCTGAAACGGAATGCGGGCTTTTTCGAGTTCATCCGTCAAACCCGGATCTTCAACCCTAACGGTGTTAAACGGATGAGGCTTCTTTCCTTCCTTTACTTCCGGAGGGGCGTCTTTGAGTTTTTCTGCTGGAAAAATCTGCTTAACTCCCTCAGCCTTCACGGTCCCATGAATGATTTTCTCTCCGATGGCTAGATTTTCGACCAGACCCTTCTGAACCAGGTCTTTGAACTGACTGTAAGTAATAGTCTGGGTATGGGGCGTCGCGAAGTAATTTTGGATCATCATTATGATGAGAAACGCTACCAAGAAGTACCCGACTGAAAACTGCTGTTGCTTCTTTTCCATGGCTCAACTCCCTCCTAATGTGGTTGCACAGGATGTTGGCCAAAAGAGCCGCCGCCCGGCGCGCCCCCTAAAGACGGATCCTTCGTCGCGCAGCGATAAGCTCGATCCACGGAATCCATGAGCTTCTGCATAGTCTCCCCGGTGAAATTGGCGGGCTCGTCCATTTGATACCTGTGTAAAGGCTTTGTCGTTTCCAACCAACCGGCGACGCAATCCAGCCTGTCTTCCAGGATTTTGATCCTGCGATACTCCACAACCGCCACAGTGCTGGCCACTGTGGTAATCACGAGGAGAGAGATGATCTTCCAATTTTTTCGCAACATAACCTTGCTTCTCCAACCGTTAGGAACACTGTCGGCACACCTAGCCACAAGCCGGACTGAAATAGCCGACGATGAACAGTTAGTTGCTAGATGCGCAGGATGGAAAAAGAGAGGTAGCGGGATACGGCGTTCGGGGATCTGTCAAAAACGCTTCTCCGCCAATGAACGCTTTTCTCGTCGCCTGCTGTGGATCGCATAGCTAAAGAATCGGCGAAGTTAAGACGGACCTCGCCCGTTAAGTTGAGGGAGCGAGACTGAGACGATGAGTCCGCCATGGATTCTATAACGCAAGCCGGACCGGGACACTCAAGATTTGGCGATGAATGGTCCAATGCGATGTCATGATAAATCGTATGGTTCTCCACATCCGAAACGGCGCCCTGGTATAAATCATCTTCTTCATGAAAGCACTGCAGCACCGCCCACGCCACGCCGTAATAAGAAAGCGTAAAGGAAAGGAGGGTCGCCGCAAATATCTTGAAGAAACGAGCAGTCATATCCCGGGAAGTGAGCATGAATTATGCCACCGTTTTCATAAGCTTTATCATAAGCCAGGCACCCCTTTTTTGTCAGTATTGCGAATTCAAGACGACCATCTTCGTAAGTTTAGGAAATCCCAGACAAGGTCTTTCTTCCGCCCCGACTTAAAAGACGGTCAGCACGAGGCACCCGGGCAAGGCGGCGACATTGAAGAGGAGTCCGCCGCCGTGCCGCAACACACGGTGACACCCAGGCTGCCGCCTGCAAATATTTATTTGCCCAATGGCTTGAGAGTGGTCAGCCCGAGGCTTTCCCAATCCTGCATACCGCCGCGATACCAGAGGATTTTGTCCGCCGGATAGCCGATTTTCAGTAGGTCCTTGATCGTGGTCGATGACTGTCCGCACCAAGGGCCATTGCAGAACATCACCAGCGTCTTAACGTTGTCGAAATTCCAGAAGTCATCCCGCCGCTTGACGCCCAGTTGGTTTTCCAGAATTTCTTGCACGGCGGCCGGATCCGACTTGCCGATGTTAAGTGTGTCCCACGGGATGTTCACCGTCCCGGGGATGATGCCCTTTTCTACCCAGGCCGGCGTACGCGAGTCGATCACCATAATGGACGCATCGCCGTCGCTTATTTTCTTGAGAAAGTGCAACACTTCGAGTTCAGCTATGGTTTTCACGCCAGGCGCCAGCTCACTGGGCTGAATGCAGAATGGTGGGCATTTGCGCGAAGTCTTGGCGAAATCCGGATTGACAGAGTTGCTCTGATTCTGATTGCGCATGATCGTGACCTTCCGGCCATGATGCATCACGTCCACCGACGCCAGAGCGGCGGTGATGTGTACCTCCAAAGCCAACGCTGCGCCCGGCACAAGCAACTCGGTCGGCAATGCGGTTGAAGCAGGCGGTTGGTAGTTCTTCATGTGCTGTCTCTCCTAAAGTTAAAGTTATTGTTATGGAGATTTTTATCTCCTGGCCGCCTCTATTTTGGCGGCCCGCCAAACTGACGGATGGTTCAGCGGTGTCATAACTGCGATCCAGACAGCCGGGCGCGATGATGACTAGGAACCGAACCATCGGGGAGTTCAAAGGCCAGACAATCAGCCTGATGCCGCCTCCTTCATGATTTTAACAATAGTGTCTTCCACTTCCTGCGCCACCCCTTCCAGTTGCGGCGCGTTGAACATCGCCAGAAGAGTGGTTGGCTTCAAAGTAGCCAGAATGGTTTTACCGCTCTCCTCGTAAATGGAGATCCGGCATGGCAGTGCGGTGGAGACGCTCATGTTTTCATCGAGCACCTTCTTCGCTTGTTGCGGCTGACACACCTCGAAGATCAGACATTCACGGGCGAACTCCACGCCCTTCTTCGCCATGGTCTCTTTGAGGTTGTGAACCTGCATGACGCCAAAGTGATTGGCTTGAACGGCGCTCTGCAAGGCAGCCGCAGCTTCACTCACGGTTTTGTCAGTAGATAATTTGATCAGCATAGGTTTTCTTTCTTGGTTAAGAGTTCACTTCACAGGCAGGTTGTGAACGCACGATTATTTATTGGACAGCTTGTTAATCACCACGACCAGCAGGACCACCACCAGTACGCCGATCACCGTCCAAATCCACATCCCTCCGCCCATCCATCCACCCATTCCACCCATCCATCCGTCAGTTTGGTTCATCATAAAGCTCCTTAGAAATGAAAAAAGTCTTAATCAGACGTGCAGCAACCATATATCGACCTCCTTTTTAGCTCTTGAAAATTTTGGCTCATTGCCGTGTCTACCACTATTTACTGCGTCTTCTTCATTCCCCGTCCCATCCGCTCAGACATTTGCTTCATCATACCGGACATGTCACCCATCATCTTTGACATGTTCGCCATCTCCTCCGGTGTCATCTTGCCGCTCCCCATCATTTTCCCCATGTCGCCCATCATTTCTGAACACTGGCCCATCATTTTTCCCATACCCTGCATGTCGTCGCCCTTCATCATCCCTTTGCCTTTCATCATGCCTCCCATCCCCTTCCGCATCTCTCCCATCTTTTGCTGCATGTCCTTCATCTGTCCCATCATCATCCCTCCCCCGTTCTTCATCCCTTCCCCCTTCATAGGCATGCCTTCTTTCATCGGCATCCCTTTTTTCTCTTGGGCCAAACCCGGAAGAGCACCGAGAGCCCCAGACAGTAGTGCTACGACAAAAATCTTTTTCATAGGAACCTCCTCTTTCTTTTTTACTTTACGAATTTTGCTGTTATACATTTCCACGTCTAACCGTAACTAATATCCCAACTGCTTCTGATAAAAGTTGTAGATGGGCGTAAAAACCAACCCCCTACAGACTGGATTAACAGCCATAAAAACCTCCTCCAAATAGCACCTGCATTAGAGTCTCTTGATCAGCCACTCAGGGGTGAAACGGATTGCGTAAATGTTCAGAAGGGTCATGTAGTCGGTGATGAGAAGGACACCAACGATGATCAAAAGAATACCCGCCGTCACGTGAACAACCTGGAGATAGCGGCGGAATTTCTGGGAAAACTCGAAAAAGGAGTTCACGGCCACGGCGCTCAGGAAAAACGGAAGGGCCAGCCCCGCCGCGTAGGTACCAAGATAAAAGATACCTGTCCCAATCTCACTCGAGGTCGCAGCCAGAGTAAGGATCGCTCCTAAGATTGGCCCCACGCAGGGAATCCACGCCGCGCCAAAAGTGATCCCTACGAGAGCTGATCCCAGGTAGCCCCCGGGCTTGTTTTTAAGATGGAACTGCAGGTAGCGATCCAAGACAGAAAACTTGACGACACCCAAAAGATAGATCCCCACAGCCAGGATAAATATCCCACCCAGGACACGGATCAAGCTGCGATAGCTCAGAAAGAAGCCCGCTAGAAAACTTACCGAGGCGCCAAGAGATATAAAAACCAGAGAAAAGCCCGAGATAAAGGCGAGGGAGTTTAACAGCACCCGTTTGCGAATGTGACTGGCGACTTCGACAGAGCGCATCTCTTCTAAAGAGACGCCTGAAATGAAAGAAAGATAGGACGGAATCATAGGCAACACACAAGGAGAGAGAAATGAGAAGATCCCCGCTGTGAAAGCGACAAATATATTAACGTCAGCCATTGCTCTCTAACACTCCTTTTGCAAGGTCCCTTAGCAAGGAGCCGATCTGCTCGCCGCGTGAACCGATACGAACGCCAATTGCTACTGCCCGACCACCAAAGTTCCCACCATCCCCTGATCCTCGTGACTTGGAAAGAAAAGGAGCTTCTTGGTGCAGCTAAACCTGAACTCTCCGATGCGCGTTGGCGTAAAGCGCACAATGGTTGTCTCGCCAGATCCTATTTCTTTCTCGATACTGAGTCCAGCCTCACGAGACTTAAGGACGAAATTGTGGGGGACGATCCATGTTACGCTTTTGAAGATCAGTTCCACGGGGATATTTTGCTTGACCGCAAAGCGGCTTGGTGTGAAGGAGTAACTATCGACTGTGATTTCAAGCCGCTGGACGTTGTCCTCTGATACTGGAACAATGACAGTGTCCGCGGCAGCGAAAGCCGTTACCACCTTTACAAGTCCCAACAGGACCAGGCCAATAGCAGTTCCCGCGAGTTTCTGTGCTACGATCACGGCCGAATCTCTGTGACTCTTTCTTATGGCCTCCTCGTGGACAAGCTCCTACGAGGACCAAAGAGACGGAACGGTTCCATTTTCCCCCCTCTAATTATGTTTGCTGCGCCGTCACCTGACTCACTGAGCACGTATCCGTCAAGGCCTTAGCTCGTAGGAGTAGCGTCCACCCGAGTAGCAGCACAGAACCAATCCCAATGTAGAGTTGTAACGGCGCAAAAAAGGTCAAAGCGCCGGTAGTGCCCAGCAACAAGACTACGAGTTTATTGCAGGTGGGGCAGCCCACAGCGAGAACCGATAACACTCCGCCCGATACGATCTTTCCATCACCACTCGTCGAGCTGGCCACGAAGTGACTTCCAACGATCAAACCAACAAGCACCGACGACATTATCCATATAACGTAGTCTTGGGCACGCACTGGCATCATGCGCACAAAGAACGGGTTCTCATAGATCGCTGTTGGCAGCCCGATAACAAACAGTCCTATGGCCGCAGTCAGGCTCGTGATGCCCCAGGCTTTGAATGTGAACATGCTGAAAGCAAGCGCCAGCGTCTTGAGATGGTTGCTAATAGGCAGACTATATCCGCTCATGACCCCTCCAATACCGACAGTGACGTAGCTTAACGGGCTGCTTCACCTCGAAGCAAATTGTCAGCGGACCGCTTCGATGGGTTCCTTAAGCTTTCAGGCGGCTTGAGTAAAACTGCCGAAGGGGAACTAAGCCCTGCTTTCGCTTCGGCGATCCACTTTTTTGCTTGGACCACATCAGATGAATCAGGTGGGAAAAGTCCTGCAAAAGCCTCCCACGCTTGGATGGCTCCCGCGTCGTCTCCCCTGGCCCGAAGGGCAATCCCTTTGTCCCAAAGAGCGTGCGCGTAGGAAGGGTCCTGACGCAACGACGCCTCATAATACCGAAGGGCAAGGTCAATATCCCCGCGTCCAAAGGCAACATTACCAAGATGGGTTAGCGCTTCAGGATTGGCAGGATCACGAACAAGGATGGCGAGGTAGCTCTTTTCAGCCTGGGCATCCAAGCCCTTGTCAAAAAAACGATGAGCCTCATCGAGGGTGGCAACAAGAGGGAGCGTCGGAGGAGTAGTAGGCGGGGCGAAAAATCTCGGGGCCAAAAAGCCGCCAACAATCACTCCGCAAAGAAAAAGACCGGTGCCCCAGAGGGCCAGCACGTTTTTAGACGACGGACTACCCGCTAAACCAGACAAAGGACACCCCCTAACTATCAGCAGCGCGGCTCAATGAAAATGCAAATTGATTTTGCGTCATACATTCTTTTACCATCTTAAGGGACTCCGCCATCAGAAACGGTGGCCAAATTTCATTTCTCTGATAGAGCCCAACTCATCCATCCATATCCTGAGAGATAAAGGGCCGCCGAGAATGCCCAACGGGTGGTCGGCAAATGCCAGGTCCCGGTACTCTATGACCCGGCGACCTCTGTCGTAAAATTCTTGCTGCCATGGAAAGCGGGCGAAACTCAAGAAGACTTGCACTTCTCTCAGCCGTTCCAAGTCTCGGAGATCCGCGTTGGTCTTGGAAAAGAATTGAGGGGCGTCGGTATTCCACCCATAAAGCCGAAAGGACTGTCGGTAAAAGCCCTCCTCTGTCTCCGACACCCCTAGCCAGTGAAAAGGCCCTGGGAAAAGGGGTAGAACAGCCGATCGGGTAGGCGGTATCCCTTCTAATTCCATGAACTCCTGCCAGCGAATAAACGCTGCCCGTTGAACAGCAGCCGTGATAACCACATATAGACCAATGGCTAAGAGCCCTGTATTGGCCAAAGAAACCCTTCTTTGATTTATACGAAAGCTGGCGATCAAGAAGCCTAGAGCGAGGATAGTGAAGATCGGGTCAATTAAGTAATGTTGCGCCAGAGCAAAGCGCCGATCAGTTAGCGGCCACAGAATAGCCGTGCCGAAAGACGTGAGCAGATCTGATCCTATATGGGACAAAAGACCGAGATAAGCAAACCCGAAAAGACGGAAAAAGCTTTCTCGTCTCAAGCCCCACACCAATCCCGCCACTCCTAAGACAACGATGGCGCCACCGATGAAGGAGTGCGTTGCGGTGCGATGCACAGCAATGGCTGCCATGGGGTCCCAAAGCCTCGCAACCACATCCACATCTGGAGCTAACGCTCCAATAAGGCCGGCCGCCATCATTGAGCCCCTGTGGCCACTGGGAAAAGCGCGGGAGACCAGAACTCCTGTAATGCCGTGAGTTACGATATCCATATCATTGGTGAGCTTTGCCAGCTTGTCCTTTGAGCGACACCAGATAAGCGGCGAGATCCGTAACCTGTTTAATCGTCAGCGTGTCGCTGTAGTCGGGCATCTTGGACTTGCCATCTTCTCCAACATAGCTCAGATCCTTGGCTTTCGGATCGATCACTGCGTTGGGATTGATTATCGACTCGGCAAAGAACTCTGGCGGGTGCATTCCTGCCATTTGCGACAGCTCCGGCCCTACCCCCTTTTCTCCTTCCGCCACGCCGGGAAATTTTTCACTTTTGACTTCATGGAATTTGTAACATTCCATCTCGACAAAAAGTTTACGGTCCTCGGAGGGGTCTCCCGTAGGAAGAGTGAACTTCCATTCAGAGGCCATGCCATGCTCGCCCATCTCTTGCTGGCTCATCTCTTTTGACTTCGTCTCTTTGGAGCAGGAATTAAAAAAACAATCATCGCAACAGCTAACACCATGATCCGATACACAAGTACCTCCGTTACAGTCGTCCTCTCGCTTTAGTGCGGTCCCAATCTTACTGAACCTTCGCTTGTCTTACTTCGCGCCGCCCCAAGCGGCCTTCCATTTTTTCATCATCTCGATCTCCTTCTGCTGCGCGTCAATGATCTGCTGTGCGAGGTTTTTTACCTCCGAGTGTTCGGACTTATTCAGAGCTTCCTTTGCCATTGCCACCGCGCCCTGGTGGTGAGCGATCATCATGTCGAGGAACATCCGATCGAAGTCCGCGCCTGTCGTCGCCTTCATGCCGTCCATGTTCATGCCCTTCATCGAATCCATCATGCCGGGCATCTCCATATTCATGGCCTGCGGTCGCCCCGAATACCATTTGTCGCGCCACTGCTTCATCTGGGCGATCTCGCGCTGCTGATCCTCTACGATCTTACGAGCGAAGCTTTTCAATTCTGTTTTTTGTGTCTTACTTTCAGCGGTTTGGGCCATGTCTATCGCGCCCTGGTGGTGTGCGGTCATGGTATCAATAAATTGCAAGTCGAAAGGCGCATTGGCTGCGTTAGGCGAACTGCTCATCATCCCACCGTCTCCGGCCATCGGCGAAGCAGCTGGCGCGGGGCTGTTGACGGCCACAGCCGAACTGTCTTTGCCCTCCTTCGCCTTGCAGCCGGTTCCCAGCGTGGCAGCGACAATGACAAATAGCGTGGCGACTACCGCACATTTCGAATAATTTTTGTGCATTTCGCCTCCTCCTTTGAAGTACTGCGTAAGCAAGTCTATGGGAGAGGACCATTCAATGTCCCCCCTTGCCATCCGAGTGATGGGAGAACCGCAGATGTGTCCAATTGTCCTTTAACTTCAGACTCACAACCGCCGTATCCCAGTCCGTCATTCCTTTGATGGGATCCCCCTTAAAGAGCGGCCCTTCCTTGGCATCTTTTGAAAATTTCAAAACTCGCGTCTCTTGCGCTCCGCCATGCCCTTTAACCATCAACTTAGCCTCAAGATCGGCCCGGTCAAGCGGCTTCATAGATTTGTCGTAAAGATAAACCTTTGGTTGGCCGCCTTTGTCGATTAAGAATTCTGCATGAATTCCCTCGGCTTCTTGCACGATCCCTCCATGAGAAGTTTTATGGCCATGATCCTTCCCGACCGGATCTGCAAAAGCAGGAATTGAAATCATAAAACTCAAAACTAAAAAGATCCCAAGATATTTCCTTAGACGATGCATAAAATAGTCTCCTTTCTTTCCAATGACCGCGTCCATATTATTTTTCGCTGCCGTAGGGCCCCTTTGACGCTTTGCACTCCTCGGCCGTCGGACCTTTTTTGATATAGATCGTCTGCGTGTAATGAGCATGGCTCCCGTCATGAGACGTCGGTTTACCCTCGGGCTGATCGTACCACGGCTTCCATCCTTCCTTGGCGTCAAGCTCGAACAGGAATCCAATGACCTCTCCGTTGAAAACTCTGAGGTTCATCTTCGGATAGGTCGAAGGATAATTAGACGCCTCCGCACTGAAGCTGTACCCACGCCCCGGCGAGCAGCGGCCGCTTCCAGGTTTATAATGTGGCGGAATCTTGAGATCCGGTCCCAGAGTCGCCTCACCCGCGTTCAATTCTAGAATCCACGCTAAAGTTACACAGAAGAAGCCAAGGATAGCAGAGAGTCTTCTCATGTTTGCTCTCCCCCTTGGAGCTTTTTAAAATCACGTTACCGCCCTTTTGGTTCTGAGATGCACCATATTATCGACGTCAAAAACTGACAGGAGCCCGTCTCCTTCAATGCCGGTCCACGCCTCTTCGGTAATTCGCGTTACGACGCTTTCCACCTGGCCATCTTCCACAATCGTCTCTAGTTTATGGTGGCCACCATGGATAAGCGGCTCGTAGAGGTGCCACTCTTCCCCGTAGCCGCGCACTGGATAAACAGTGCACCCACTGACGCCGATCTTATTGAGTGCTCGGGCAATCGCCTCAACCTTAGTTGACCGGACTACAGCCCATATCATTTTCATGACCCTCTCCTTTTATTATTCTTGCGCGGCGCCCAGAATGTCGCCGCGTTCGATCGCGAGCTGGCGCACAAAAACCTCGTCCTTTTCCCAGCCGTACTTAACGTACAGGACCGGGACCACGAGCATATTAAGAAAGGTGGAAGTGAAGAGCCCGCCTAAAATGACCTGGGCCATGGGGCGTTCCAACTCTTTTCCGGCGATGTCACCGAAGAGTAGAGGGACAAGGCCTAGGGCCGCAGCCGCAGCGGTCATGAGAACCGGAGCAAGCCGCTCTTTGGAGCCCTCGATCACCACCTCCTCCTGCGATTTACCTTCAGCCCGAAGCTGACGGTAGCGACTTACAAGGATAATGCCGTTCCTCGCGGCGATGCCAAAAACGCCGATGAAGCCGATGAGCGAGGGAATACTCATGATACCGCCGGTAAGAAAAATCATAAAAATTCCGCCGATGAGAGCCAGGGGAAGGTTGGCCATCACCAAGAATGAGGCCCGCGCGGAGTTGAAGGCCTTGTATAGCAGCACAAAAATAGCCACCAAAGCTACCATCCCGTAAGTTAATAGAACCCGCGTCGCTTGTTGCTGGCTTTCAAATTGCCCGCCGTATTCCACGAAGTAGCCCGCTGGGAGATTGACCTGCTTCGCAATCTTCTCTTGAGCCTCAGCGATAAAACTCCCCAGATCGCGGCCGACTACATTTGCCTGCACTGCAATTCGTCGCTGGACCCGCTCCCGGTTAATAAAGTAGGGGCGGTTTTCGAGCGCCACTTCAGCAACTTGGCTAAGAGGAACCTTTAAGCCGTTGTGGCCATCGACGAGGACACCGCGCATAGCTTGGGTGTCCCGACGGGAAGCCTCATCAAACCAGACAAAGAGGTCGAAGCTCTTTTGTCCCTCTATCACTTGTGAAACATGCTCTCCATTAAACGCAATCTGGGCCGTCTCTAATACGTCTCCCGCGTTGAGTCCGAACCGAGCAGCCCTTTCCCGGTTCACCTTTATGCGGACTTCGGGAACGCGAATCTGTTGCTCAAGCTGAAGATCCGTCACGCCTCTGATCCCTGACAGGATCTGCTCCACCTGCTGCCCTTTTTCCAAAAGCCGGTCGAGATCGGTCCCATATATCTTGATCGCGATTTGAGCGCGGATTCCGGAAAGCACTTCATCCAAGCGGTGAGCGATGAACTGTCCCAGGTTCACTGCAACGCCTGGGATCTTCTCCAGATCTTCCCGGATGGCATGGATGAGTTCTTCCGGGTCGCGTTTCCCGTAGCGCAGAGAAATGTCGAACTCGATGAAGTTAGGCGGCATAGCATCCTCGTCTAATTCCGCCCGGCCCACCCGTTGGGCAACAGACACAATCTCGGGATATTTCCGAAGCATTTCAGTGATTCGGTACCCTAGCCGCATCGATTCCGGAAGCGATGTGCCGGGCAGACTGTTAACGGCCAAGATGAAATTCCCCTCGTGAAACTCCGGCAGGAACGAGCTGCCGAAAAAGGGTAACATGGCGATGCTGATTGCCAGAAGAATAACCGAGACTACGATCACCCTTTTCGGACCGTTCAAGGCAGCTCGAAGGATACGCTCATAGGAAGTCTTAAGGTGGCGGATGGTGAAGCTCTCCTGCTCATGCTCAAGTCCTTGTCTCCCTATAACCCTCGCTTTGACCAGTAAAAGAGAACAAAGCACCGGCGTCAAAGTCACGGCCACTACGAGGGAGGCAAAAAGAGACGCTGTAAAGGCAAGACCCAAAGGGGTAAAGATCCGTCCTTCAACGCCCGTGAGCAGAAAGATGGGACCAAAGACGACCAAGATAATCCAAGTCGCGTAGACCACCGAATCTCGGATCTCGCGGGAGGCCTGAAATACTACCTGTATAGGCGGGAGAGGATTCTCTCTTTGCCGGTTTTCCCTTAAGCGCCGGAAGATGTTCTCCACATAGATGATGGCATCATCGACGACCGCGCCTATGGCGATCGCCAGTCCGCCCAAAGTCATGGCGTTGATCCCTACGCCAAATGCCTTCAGGATCAGAATGCCTAAGACAAGGCTCAACGGCATAGCAGTAAGCGTGATGAACGAGGCGCGGACGTTAAAAAGAAAAAAAACCACGACAATCGTCACTACAACCGCCCCCTCCAAAAGCGCTCGGCGGAGGTTCTGGATCGAAGATTCAATAAAGTTAGCCTGGCGGAATACCTGGGTGTGCATCTCTACGCCCGGCGGCAATGTTTTCCGCATCTCTTCGAGCGCCTGTTCCACCTTGTAAGTGACTGTGAGCGTATCGGCTCCGAAAAGTTTGGAGACCGTAGCGATAATTGCCGGCTTCCCCATGTAAGCGCTATCGCCTCTGGGAAACTCTGGGCCGAAGCGAATCTCAGCCACTCGCTCCAGTGGGATGGGAATCCCTTCGCGCTCGGCAACCACCGTCTTTTTGAGGTCCTCAAGGGATGAGATCCGTCCGACGCCTGTAACCACGTATTCTTGCCCGGGAACCACATGGAACCCTCCCGGCACATTGCGGTTGGTTTCTCGAAGCGCCTCAACGACATCCTTCACAGTGACGTTGTATTGGAGGAGCTTCGGCGAAGAGAGAAGGACCTGATACTGTTTTGGTCCCGGACCCATACAGACGGCGGAGGCCACTCCGGGTATGGCCAAGAGACGGTTGCGAATGTCCCAGTCGCAGAGGGTGCGAAGGTCGAGCAGGGGGACTTTGTCGCTCTGCAGGGCGAATTTAACGAGCCAGCTCACCGCGGAGGTAATAGGAAGCATCATCGGCGCCTCTGTGCCCGGAGGGAACTGCTCGCGCACCTCCTGCAGTCGCTCGTTGACCAACTGGCGCGCGATATAGATATTGGTGCCCCAGTCGAAAACGACGATGATGGTGGAAAGTCCCGCCGATGATTTGGAACGGACAAGCTCTACCCCGGGAGTCCCATTGACCGCTGTCTCGATGCGAAACGTGATCAAGGTCTCAACATCTTCGGGCGAAAGTCCCGGCGCCTGAGTCTGGATAATCACCTGCGGTGGAGCAAACTCCGGCAACACGTCCAGGGTCATGCGCCAGACGGCAAAGATCCCAACGAGGAGAACGATGACAAATCCCACAACCGTAAGTAAAGGGTTACGGAGGGACCACTTCGTTATCCAGTCGAACATGAACTACCTCTCCTTCTATTGAGCCGGAACATAACTGATTGAAGACCGACGACCATCCTTCATTCTTCCGCCTTTCTTTTCAGTGCCCATGGCCGCCCAAGGCCGCTCCACCCTGCCGCGCCATCAGCGCCTTGGTGTAAATTTGCTGCTTTCCATCGGTTACCACGCGGTCGCCTGGAAGCAGCCCGGTTTTTACCTCCGCATACCGGTCGTCCCTCGCTCCGAGGACGACATCTGCACGGCGGAACGAACCCTTCTCTTCCACAAAAACAAAGCTCTGTCCTTCGGTCGATATGAGCGCCTCTAAAGGAACAGCCAGCACTTCTTGCCCTCCTCCTACGACAACATCCATTTCAGCAGAGAGATTAGGTCTCAGTTTTCCGCCTCGATTAGTAACTTCGGCCCAGAGCTGGAGCGTGCGCTTTTCAGGACTGATAGCGGGACTGAAGCGGGCTATCTTCCCCGTAAAGAGCTCCTGCGGATACGAATCAAGGCGAATCCGAACCATCTGTCCAATTTTGAGTTGCGGCAACGCCTCCTCAAAGGCATTGCCCTCGACAAAGAGAATTGAAGGATCAAGAATTTTGAAGATAACCTTGCTCGGCTCAACCGTCTCGCCTAAAACGACACTGCGTTCGGCTACCACGCCGCTCAAAGGAGACAGGACAGCAAACGTAGAGATACTTTTTTCCGCGCGAGCCTTTTTTACGGCGCTTTCTGGAAGGCCAAAGAGAATGAGTTGCTGGGTCAGCCCTTCGATTTCGTTGAGAACGGCTTGATGTTGGTTTTGCGCGGCGATGAGTTCCTTTTGGGCGGCGATCTTGCTTTCGACCAGGCGCTCGATACGATCAAGTTCCGCCTTGGCCAGAGTGAGTTTGTTTTCCGCCTGGATGAGATCCACCTGGAGCTTCTGCATCTCAGCGCTCTGAATCTCTGCAAGCCGTTGACCTTTTTGGATCGCATCTCCTACCTTGGCGAAAAGTCCAGCTACTTTGCCAGAAACGCGGCTGCTCACCTGAGCCTCCCTGTCGGGGTGCGGCTTGATAACACCGGCTAGGCGGATGACGCTTTCTATCGGGCGAAGATCGGCGGCAACTGTCTTCAAGCCGATATTGCGCTTCTCCTCAGGCGTCAGCGCCAATCCGGACGCTCCTTCCTTGCCGTTGCGACCAGGCTCTGGCTTGCTCTCAGGATGTCCATGGGGTTTTGCTCCCTCTGCGTCCTCGTGAGGAGCGGCCTCGGTCTGGGAAGCCTTAGGCTTGGAGGGCGCAGGACTCTCATGGCGGCTCTGTTCGCCCGGCTTGGCTCCGTAGCCCGTCATCCGCCCCAGCCAGAACGAGAGCGCCACCAGGATGACAACAGCAAGACCGATTATGATTTTGTTCCCGAGCATGCTTTCCTCCTATTCGATACCGGCTTGGAACTTTAATTCGGCTAGAGAAAGGTTATAGTTGGTCAGCGCATCGATGAATTTTTGCCGGGCCTCGATCACCTGATTTTGAAATAGAATCGCGTCCGCCAAGTCTACGGCGCGCTCTTCGTATGCTCTTCGATAAAGGTCGAGACTTTCATCGAACTTTTTCTGCGTTCCCTCGGGGTAGAGGGAAAGCTCCCTTTCGGCGAGCTTGAATCTGGCGTACGCGGCGCCGATTTCTTTTTCCAAGGCTTGCCGTCTATTAAGGTAGTTCAGGTTTGCAATGCTCCTTCGAGCCAGGGCTTCACGCAGCTCTCCTTGCTTGCGGTCAAAAACGGGAATGGGGATTGAGATCCGACCACCGGCAATATAGGCCCCATCTTGCCTTTCGCGATCGTAGAAGACGCCCAGTTTTATGTTGGGAATCCTCTCCGCTCTGGTGAGCCGTTCTTCCGCCTCAGCCACCTGTTTTTCCCGCTCAGAGGCAGCAAGGTCGGATCTTCGTTCGACCGCAGTTTTGAGGAACTCCTGGAGGGAAAACGGAGGGGCCGTTCGCTGAAGATCGCCCAGGATCTCGATTGGGACGTCGCCTTCCAGCGCAAGTTCAGTACTTAGCCGGTAGATTACTTCCTCATGCTCTCTCTGAATCCCGATCAGGTCGCTCCTCGACCGGTTAAGCTCGAACTCGGAAATGGTGAGTTGGACCTCGGGAATATCACCCAGAGACAAGCGGGTCTTCGAGGCCTCGTACAGACGGTTTCTTAAATCGACATTTTGTTCGCCCTGCTTGATCTTTGCTTGAACATTTTGGAGCTTTAAAAAGATCTCTGCGACTCGGAAGCGAAGAATTCTCTCGAAATCTTTTACTTCAAGCTTGACCTTTTCCAGATTTCCCTGCGCAGCTTCTCGCCGGTATCGAGGCTGGCCTCCAATCTCAAACTCCTGGCTGAGTTCCAATCCATGGTTAGTCGCGTTTCTGCCGGACTCTTCCCCCCTCGTGACCCTGAAGTTGCTCACCTCGCCTTCCAGTTCGGGATTGTGCTGGAGAAGGAGACTAGCCCTAAGCAATCGCCCCTCGGCTATCCCCAGCTCTTCCCGTTTAGCCTTCAACTCAAGATTGCGCTCCAGGGCCGTCTGGACTGCCTGCCCCAAAGTCAATCGCATGGGTTCCGCCCCGAAGGACGAGCTTAAAACCAGGAGCGATACTCCTTGAATAACGGAAGAAGCCTTGATCCAAAGTGAATTCGTCATAACCCAACCTCATAGCCGTCAAATCCAACATTTGCCGAACGGATGCGCAAAAACGCGCGCCCCTTCGCCCAAATTTAATTGGGAGAAAATACGGGACTAAAAGCTAAGCGGCGGTTTAGATCCGAAGAACAGAAAGAAAAAGATGGCGCGAGAGATCGATGGGCAAGGAAATCGCTACAGTTCTCTTGAAAAGGGCCCCCAGCCAGAGATCGTTTTCAGGCGAGGCGGAAAGCGCGCCGTGAAGTGAACTAACATAGAGTAGACCGACTTTATCTGCGCGATGAATCTCGATCAAAGCTGCTCGCGCCGCCGGACCAAATTGTTGGCTCACCGGCACGCAGTGAATGACGGGCGTGATCGGCTCATGCGGATCTTTGATGCCTGGCCGGGCGTGGGAGTCGGAGTGAGTTGCCGAAGCCGCGTGATCCGCGTGGCCATCATGCTGTAAACACGCTTCGATGGCCCACGCGACGCCCGCGTGAAGCAAAAACAGCGACAAAACGATAATGAAGAGCCGCTTCATGTCGGATTCCAATGAGGGAAACCCTTAACAGAAGGAAACTTTCAGTTCAAGACTCTCTGCGTAGAATAAAATACTCAGCGCGGATTCCGAAGATACTTCTCCGGATCCTTGTCGAACGATTCCTTGCACACCTTGGCGCAGAAATAATAAGTCTGGCCTTTATAAGACGAAGTCGCCGCCGCCTTGCTTTCATCGACGTTCATCCCGCAGACCGGATCAACCGGCATAACAATCTTTAACGCTGGCTTTTCTGGAAATAGCCGGCCTTGGCCCGGCCTGCTAGAATTTTACTACGGCCGCGCCCCAGGCGAACCCCGCGCCGAAGGCGTTGAGCAGGACAATGTCGCCGTGGCGAATGCGTCCCTCGCGTCGCGCTTCATCGAGCGCGACGGGAACGGACGCGGCGGAAGTGTTGCCGTACCGGTCGAGGTTGACCATCACCTTCGACATCGGCACTTTCAGGCGTTCGGCCAACGCGCTGATGATTCTCAAATTGGCCTGGTGCGGAATCACCAGCGAGATTTGCTCGATGCTCACGTCCGCCTCGTCGAGCGCCGCGCGGCTGATCTCTTCCATTGAGCGCACGGCGATTTTGAAAACTTCCTTGCCGTTCATGACGATCGTGTGCTCGTTTTTTCTCACGCTCTCGGCGCTCGTCGGCTTGAGCGAGCCGCCCGCCGGAACGTAGAGCGTTTTCACGTACGACCCGTCGGTGCGGAGTTTCGTGCTGAGGATTCCACGGTGTCCGTCGTGAGACGCGCCGACGACCACCGCGCCGGCGCCGTCGCCGAAAAGAATGCAGGTGGATCGGTCCTTCCAATTGAGCAGACGGCTGAGCGCATCCGAGCCCAGGACCAGCGCGTGGCGGATCATGCCCGTCTTGATCATGGAGTCAGCGATCGCCAGCGCGTTCAAAAATCCCGAGCAGGCTGCGTTCACGTCGAAGGAAAATGCCTTGCGCGCGCCCAGCATGTCTTCCAGGACGCAGGCCGAGCTTGGGAACGGATAATCGGGCGTTACCGTCCCCATGATGATGGCGTCGAGGTCTTTCGCTTCGATCGCCGCGTCTTTGAGGGCGCGCACCGCCGCGCGGTAGGCCATGTCCGCGTTGCCTTTTCCTTCTTCCAGAACGCGCCGCTCCTTGATACCGGTGCGCGAGGTGATCCACTCGTCGCTGGTATCGACGAGCCGCTCCAGAGCGGCGTTGGTAATGACCCGGGAGGGAAGCTCGGAGCCGGTGCCGAGAATGACGCTTCTTACCTGCGAGCTTCTCACGCCGTCCTCCTGAAAATCACGCAGGCGTTGGTGCCGCCGAAGCCGAAAGAGTTGGAGAGCACCACCTGGATATCCGCCTTGCGCGCCTGGTTCGGCACATAATCCAGGTCGCATTGGGGATCGGGGTTTTCATAATTGATCGTCGGCGGAATCAATCCATGGTGGAGCGCCAGGACGCTATAAACCCCTTCTATCGCTCCGGCGGCGCCCAGCAAATGGCCGGTCATCGATTTGGTCGAGCTTACCGGGATCTTATAGGCGTACTCGCCGAAAACTTTTTTGATCGCCTGCGTCTCGTTGATGTCGTTGTACTCGGTCGATGTCCCGTGGGCGTTGATATAATCCACCTCGTTCGGCCGGATCTCCGCATCCTCCACGGCCAGGGCCATGCAGCGCGCCGCCCCCTCGCCTTCCGGCGCCGGCGCGGTCATGTGATGGGCGTCGCCGTTGGCGGCATAGCCGATGATCTCCGCGTAAATCTTCGCGCCCCTCTTGAGCGCCCGCTCTCTCTCCTCGAGAATGAGAATGCCGGATCCTTCGGCGATGACGAAGCCGTCGCGCTCTTTGTCGAACGGCCGGCTCGCACGCTCCGGAGCGTCGTTGCGCGTGGACAAGGCCTTCATGGAAGCGAATCCCCCGACGCCCAGAGGCGTGATGGCCGCCTCCGCGCCTCCGGCGATGACCGCGTCCTGAAGCCCGCGGCGAATCAGATGGAAGGCCTCTCCGATCGCGTGGGTTCCCGAGGCGCAGGCCGAAGTCGGAGTCCAGTTCACGCCTTTGGCGCCATGCCGAATGGCGATCTGGCCCGGCGCCAGGTTGGAAATCACTTTCGGAATAAAAAACGGCGATATCTTCCGCGGGCCGCCTTCGAGATAAGCCTTGTGGTAAGTCTCGATCGTCTCCAGCCCGCACAGCCCCACTCCGACAATGACTCCGACGCGGGCGGACACGTCGGGATCTATCTTGAAGCCGCTGTCCTCGGCCGCCATCTGGGCCGCGGCCACGCTGTATTGAATAAAGAGATCCATTTTCTTGATCTCTTTCGCTTCGATGAAGTCCTCGGCGCGGAAATCCGGCACCTCGCCGGCGATTCGGCTGGCGAAAAATTCGGTCCCGGGAAAGCGGCTGATATGCCGGATGCCGGAGCGCCCTGCCGTGATCGCTTCCCAGTTTTTTTCCACGCCCGTGCCCAACGGACTCACGAGCCCGAGGCCGGTCACGACCACGCGGCGCGGTTCTGTAAGTTTCATAGCGGTTCCTTTAGCGAGGCATCAAAATAAATCAGTCCGGCCGGAGGGTCAAGTCTGGCTTACCAGTACTTATCTTGAATGCTGCGGATTTTCCGGACCAGCGGCTCGATTGCCTCTCCCCCCACGTCGTCCGGAATATCCGCCGTTTCCCCGGATTTGATGTTTTCGAGCACGGCGGCGACGGAATTTTTGAGCGCCGCGAGATCATACCCACCTTCAAGTAGGAAAGCGATCTTGCCGCCCGCGTATTTTTCGGCGAGCGCGACGAGCATGGCGGCCATCGCGCCAAAGCAGTTTTCGGTCACGTTCATGCCGCCCAATGGATCGCGCCGGTGCGGATCGAACCCGGCGGAGACAAGAATCCAATCCGGCGCGAATTTCTCCGCAATCGGGAGCACGATGTCTTTGAAAACGCGCAAGTATTCAGGATCGCCGCAGCCGGCGGGAAGCGGGAGATTGACGGTGTAGCCCTCGCCCGCGCCCGCGCCGCTTTCCTCGGCCGCGCCCGTCCCCGGATAATAAGGATACTGATGCGTCGAAAGATAGAGCACCGAGCGATCGGAATAAAACGCGTCTTGCGTGCCGTTGCCGTGGTGCACGTCCCAATCCATGATCAAAACCCGCTCCGCGCCGTAATGGCGCAGGACGTGGCGGGCGCCGATCGCCACCGTATTGAAGAGGCAAAAGCCCATCGCGCGATCTTTGAGCGCGTGATGTCCCGGCGGGCGCACCAGGGCAAACCCGTTTCGCGCCTCGCCGGCGGCGATCGCATCGCAGAGCTTCAACAAGCCGCCGGTCGCCAACAGCCCGACGCCGAAAGAATCTCTCGAAGTCACCGTGTCGCCGTCCAGCGCGCAACGATTGACGGTCGATGTCGCCTGAACGAGATCGATATAATCGCCCGTGTGGCAAGATGCGATCTCTTCCCGCGATGCCGCTCGCGGCGGCAGGAGCTGGAACTTTTGCGCATCGAGTCCTCGCGCCAATTCGAGCAGGACCTTGAGACGCTGCGGCCGCTCCGGATGAAACTGCCCCGGGTCGTGCTTGAGATATTCGGGATCGATCACTACGGCTGAGCGCGCCATGGCATCAGCTTACTTATCATCCGCAACCGCTCGCGCCAAGGCCGGGCTTGACGCTGTCTTCTTATGAGTAAGATAATCGCGAGCGTTCCTGGAGGGCAATCCCGTGCAGCGCGCCTCCGAGTCGGATCAAGTGGACCAGACCTCCCAAGCCGAATCCCACGGCCGCATAAAACTGGAGAAAAATTGGCTCTACCTGGAGCGCGTCACGGCGTTGCGCGACATTATGAAGGCCGGCGCCAGCTTTTTTCTCGATAAATCGACCGGCTTTGAAAAAATTTCCGAAGTCTTGAAATCCGGCAAGGAGGCGGTCAAACCGATTTCCTGATGAAGCTGAAATCGGCTATGAGGAGTTCGGCTGAGTGGATGGCCCGACAACTGTTTTCGGGTAGCCGGAGGCAGCGGCAGCTGATGAACCTCGCCGTATTTCTCTTGCTGATTCTTCCGCTCCTCATCATCGGCGCCTACAGCTATCTTCAATCGTACCGCGACTTGACCGCCAGCGTCTATGCCCGCCGGCAAGCGCTCGCCTATCTTGCGGCAGTCACGCTCAAGCAGAGACTGGATCACTTGAAGGACATCGGGATCGCTCTGGCCACGCGCGTGCGCTTCCGCCAGTTGATCGGTGAAGGCAAGTGGAACGACGCCGCGGAGGTTCTGCGCAGCGTGCCCAAAGACTTTCCCTTCATCGAGCGGTTGTTTCTAGCCGATCCCAAGGGAACGTTGATCGTGGACATGCCCGAGCTTCCCGGCGTGCGTGGAAAAAACTTTTCGTTTCGCGATTGGTACAAGGGCGTGAGCGGCTATTGGCTGCCCTACATTTCCGACGTTTACCAGAGAACCGCCGAGCCCCGCTACAGTGTGATCGCGATCGCCGTCCCGATCATGGCGGAGAATCGAAGTATCCTTGGGATCCTGGTCCTTCAGCTCCGTCTCGACACGCTGGTGGAATGGACCCAGGCGATCGATGTGGGCCGGTCAGGCTTTGTCTACGTCGTGGACCGGCAGGGCCGCGTCGCGACGCACTCGAAGTTTGCGCCCGACCGTGAAGCGGTTGATTTGTCGTCCGTGCCCGCGGTGCGCAAAGCGCTCGGCGGAGAACGCGGCATCGAAGTGTCGTGGAATCCCGTCGAGAAGGAAGAGCGGATCGTCGCCTACGAACCGGTGCCGGATTACCGCTGGGGGGTCTTGGTCCAGCAGCCGGCCGCCGCCGCCTTCGAGGTTAGAAACTCCAGCCTCAGGCGCCTGCTGCTTTCCTACGGACTGATTCTCGTCTTCGCCGCCGCGTTCGCCTATCTCGTCCTCTACGTTATCTCCGAGCGTCGGCGCGTCAATGAAGAAATGAAGAGATTGAACGAGGACCTAAAGCACCGCGCCTTCGATCTCGAGGCGGCGAACAAAGAGCTGGAAGCCTTCAGTTACTCAGTCTCGCACGATCTGCGCGCGCCGCTCCGCGCCGTGCACGGATTCTCCCGCATCCTGCTGGAAAAGCACGGCGCCAACCTGCCGCCGGATGCGCAGCGGTATCAGAACCTCATATGCGACAATGCCCAACAAATGGGCCGGCTGATCGACGACCTGCTCTCGTTCTCTCGTCTCGGCCGCCAGCAACTCAAAACGCACCCTATCGCCGTCGCGGAGATTGTGCGCGAAGCACTCAAAGACCTGGTCCACGAACAGGCCACCGGCCACCTTCAGATCTCGGTCAAGGACCTGCCGTCTTGCCAGGCGGACCCAAGCCTCCTTCGGCAGGTCTTCGTGAATTTGCTTTCGAACGCAATCAAGTTTACGCGCCAGCGAACGGGGGCGCAGATCGAGGTGGGCTGCCTGACGAACAACGGCGTGTCGGTCTATTTCGTCAAGGACAATGGGGTCGGTTTCGATATGAAATACTCCGACAAGCTCTTCGGCGTTTTTCAGCGCCTGCACCGGGCCGAAGACTATGAGGGCACCGGCGTCGGCCTCGCGATCGTTCAGCGGATCGTGCACCGCCACGGCGGGCGCGTTTGGGCCGATGCGCAGGTCGACAAGGGCGCAACGTTCTATTTTACTCTAGGAGGTCGAGCACAGTGACAAATCGCCCGGTCGAGATATTGCTGGTCGAAGACAACCCGAACGACGTGGAATTGACTCTCCACGCCCTCAAGGAGAACAACCTGAGCAACCACATCGAGGTGGTGCGCGACGGGGCCGAAGCGCTCGACTTCATCTTCTGCCAGGGCGTTTACTCCCAGCGTAGCATCGACCAGCCTCCGAAGGTCATACTGCTGGATCTCAAGCTCCCCAAGGTGGACGGGCTGGAGGTGCTGCGGCGCATCAAGGCCGAATCGCACTGCCGGATGATCCCGGTCGTCGTGCTCACGTCGTCGCGCGAGGAGCGCGATATCGTCGAGAGCTATAAATTGGGCGTCAACAGCTACATCGTCAAGCCCGTGGACTTCGAGCAGTTCACGGAGGCGGTGCGTGGATTGGGACTCTACTGGCTGCTGCTCAATCAGCCGCCGTCCCTTTAGCTCAGGAAAACAACAGAGAGAGACTATGCCGACACCTCTGAAAGCCCTGATCGTGGAAGACCGGCCGGCTGACGCCGAGCTGATGGTGTACGAACTTGAGCGGGTAGGATTTGCGCCCGTCTGGCGGCGTGTCGACAATGAGGCCGACTACCTCGCCCAACTCGGAAACAATCCGGACATCATTCTGGCGGATCACACGCTCCCGGAGTTCGACGCCCCGAAGGCGCTTGAGCTGCTGAAGGCTCGCGGACTGGATATTCCTTTCATCGTGGTCACGGGCAGCATCAGCGAAGAGACGGCGGTGGACCGCCTCAAGCAGGGCGCGGCCGACTATATCCTGAAAGACCGAAGGCGCGACTCGGGGATGCAGTCGCGCGTGCTCTGAGAGATAAAAAGCTCCGGGACGAGAAGCAGCAAGCGGAGCAGAGTCTCAAAAGCCGCTATGCAGAACTGCAGGCTCTTCAAGAGATCAGCCAGATCATCCTCACCTCGCCAGACATTCGGACCACTATGGAGAAGATTCTCGATAAAGTCACTGCTTTAGGCTCGTACGACATCGGTATTATCCGGCTATTTGATCCTCGCACTACAACCCTGACCCCGGTGACTTGGCGCGGATATCGAGACCCGGAGAACGTCAAGAGACATCATGAAAGAACGATCGACGCGATGACCGGAACGATGACAGCCAACGTGATGACCTTCAAGCAGCCGCGCGTGGAAGAGGACGTTTCGCACAGCGAAGGGCTGCGGACCTGGAAGAGAGAAGGGGTTCAGTCCGCCATCGTGATTCCGGTGCGCGCTAAAGAGGCGGTTCTGGGTATCATTCAACTGGGAAGCCGTACGTCGCGGCAATTCAAGCCGGACGAGATCCGTTTATTGGAGGCCATTAGCGATCAGGCGAGCATTGCCATCCAGAAGGCCCACGCACAGGAGGAGATCGAGCGCAATCTCCAGCGTATCAACGCGCTGCACGACATAGACCTGGCTATCACCTCGACCTTGGACCTCCGCGCCATCCTGGACGTGCTGCTGCAAAAAATTGACTTTTTTCTACCGGATTATTCCGCTACAACCGTCAGGCTATTCAACGAAGAGTCCGGACTATTGGAGCCGATAGCCTGTCGCGGCCTGGACGAAACGGAATGGAAGGCGGAAGAGTGGAAAGCCGGGCGCGGCATCCCGAACGCCGTGTTCGAGACTAAGGCATCCCGGATGGTCCGCAATGTGCAAACGGACCCAGACGTAAAAGACCCTGAGTTTTTCCGTAAGCATGGTTTGATCTCTTATCTCGGAGTCCCGCTGATCGCCAAAGGCGAGGTCTTAGGAGTGCTTTCCTTTTACACGAAAAGGGAGCATCAGTTCAGCGCCAAAGAGGGCGAGTTCCTGGCGACACTCGCGGGCCAGGCCGCCATCGCCATCCAGAACGCCCGCCTCTTCGAGCAGACAAAAAAGCAGGCGGAGGAACTGGAAAAAGCCAACCGGGTCAAGGATGAATTCCTGAGCGTAATGTCGCACGAGCTGAGGACTCCGCTCAGCGTGGTGATGGGTTATACCGAGATGATCAAAGAAGGAATACTTGGAGAGATCAATCCCAGGCAAGAAGAGGCGCTGCAAAAAGTTCTCAATCACGCGGCCGAACAGCTCCACATGATCAACAGCATCATGCAGACCACTCAGCTCGAATCCCGCACCACCGTGCCGGAGCTTCATCTGGTGAATCTTTCGGTATTCCTCGCCCACTTCCAATCGGACTACGAGCTTACGCACAATAAGAATGAGATCACGCTGATCTGGGACTATCCATCTCATCCAGTGCCGATGGTAACCGACAGCGGCAAGCTCAGGCAGATCCTGCTGAACCTGATGGATAACGCGGTCAAATTCACGGATCAGGGCAGCATCACGGTTTCGATGCGCGTGGTCTCGCGCTCGGATGGGGGCTCCACGGCGCCCGTTAGAGACAAGCACGCGGGCAAGCGGGGTACCTCAGCAGCAGAGGATCCGGGAAAAAGGTGGGTGGAATTCAAAGTGGCCGACACCGGGACAGGCATCCCCGCCGACCAGATTCCCCGTGCCTTCGAGAAGTTCTACCAGGTCGACAGCTCCGAGACCAGACACTACGGCGGAGTCGGGCTCGGCTTGTACATCGCCCGGAAATTCGCGGAGCTTTTGCGAGGAGCCATCGACGTCCAGAGCGAGCCGGGCGCGGGCTCCACGTTCACGGTGAGTCTGCCCTACGAGGACTGATTAGAAAGCTTCCAGCGATTCAGTTCGCCTGCGCCGTCTATTGCCTCTCCTTTAGAAATCGACTAGCTTTACTGCCGGAGGTCGAAAATGTTCGGTATCGGCATGCCGGAGTTGATTTTAATTTTGGCGCTGGCCCTGATCGTTCTCGGGCCGAAGAAGCTGCCGGAAATCGCCCGCGCGCTCGGCAAGGGACTGGCGGAGTTTCGCCGCGCCACCGACGAGCTGAAAGAAGAGCTGCGCCACGTCGAGGCGGAGGTCGAACAGCCGTCCCAGCCTTCAGTGAAGCCTTCACCGCCGGATTCCCCTCCGGCGGCAAGCGCGGAGACTTCCCCCTCGCCTTCCACCAGCCAAACGCCCTCTGCGGACGAGAGTGAGCGAAAACCCAAGTAGCGGGCGTCTTGAAGATGCCCCGATGCCGTTCACCGGGCACCTGCAGGAGCTGCGCTCCTGTCTGGTCAAATCGTTGTTGGCCGTGGTGGTCGGCTTCTCCATTTGCTACGCCAACGTCGAAAAAATCTTTTTCTACCTGACCGGCCCGCTGACGCGCATCGACACTCCCGGCCTGACTCTCATCGGCACGGCGGTCACCGAGGCGTTTTTCACCAAGATGAAAGTGTCGTTCATCGCGGGCCTGTTCTTCGCTCTTCCCGTCGTTCTCTGGCAGATCTGGCGCTTCGTCGCGCCGGGACTGTACGAGGGTGAGAAGCGCTACGCGCTCAAGTTCGTGTTCTTCGGCACTCTGTTCTTTCTTCTCGGG
This sequence comes from uncultured Syntrophobacteraceae bacterium, assembly GCA_964404195.1. Classification (GTDB taxonomy): domain Bacteria; phylum Desulfobacterota; class Binatia; order UBA9968; family UBA9968; genus JAJPJQ01. Next base: position 135,287 of record CAYOJC010000001.1, on the reverse strand, counting down.
GCCTGGTTTTGTTACGCCGTGATTTTTCAGTTGGGATTTGAATTTTTACTCAGGCGCTACGAGGCCCTCCAGGTCCGGCCGGCCATCCGGGTCGGGGAATATCTTTCGTTTGCGTCCGAGATCGTATTTGCCTTCGGGGTGATGTTCCAGTTGCCGGTCGTCGCCTATTTCCTCACGCGCATCGGATTGATCGATCACACATTTCTCATCCGCCAATTCCGCTACGCCATCATCGTGATATTCATTCTTGCCGCCGTCCTGACGCCGCCTGACATCATCTCGCAGATCCTGCTCGCGCTTCCGCTGACGCTGCTGTACGGAGTGAGTATCGGCGTGGCGTACTTCGCGTCAAAAGGCAGAAGGCAGTAGGAAAGATCGGATTTAGATACCTCGCGCAAAGGCGCAAAGGACGCAAAGTTCGGCGAGAGAAAAATATTTTTCTTGGCGTGCTCGGCGTCTTGGCGCGATCAACGATCCGGTGCGATGCGGGATGCGAGATGTAGGGGGTGTGATTGGGCGCAATGAATTGCGCCCCTACGGGGATGGTGCCGTGCGCGTGTGGTTTTTTCCGAATGTAGGGGCGCACCTGTGTGTGCGCCCGCATTTTCCGCGTGCGCCGGATCGTTCCGCCGTGCCGCCCAACCCAGGGCCGACACATAGGTCGGCCCCTACGGGGATATCGGACGCGGTGATTTTTCCGAATGTAGGGGCGTGATTCATCACGGCCGGATAGGGTTGGCTGATTGCGGACGGCTTCTTAGCTGATAGCTGCCTGCTGTCAGCTTAAGGGGAACATGCTATAGAAAGTCCATGCCGAAGGATTACCCAGAGATAGCCGCCGAGCTTCAGAAGCGCGTCGAGGGCGAGGTTCGCTTCGATAAATATTCCCGCCTGCTCTATTCCACCGACGCGTCGATGTACGAGATCGAGCCGATCGGTGTCGTGATCCCGCGCCACAAGGGCGACGTGCTGGCGACCGTCGAAGTCGCCAACCGGTTCAACGTACCGGTGCTCCCACGCGGCGGCGGAACGGCGCTGGCGGGCCAGACCGTGGGCCACGCGATCGTGCTCGATTTTTCCAAATACATGAACAAAGTTCTGGAGGTCAACCAGGAGGAGCTTTGGTGCCGCGTCCAGCCGGGCCTCGTGCAGGATGAACTCAACGCTCACGTGAGGCCGCAGGGGCTGCTCTTTGGCCCGGACACCTCGACGTCCAACCGAGCGACGATCGGCGGCATGATCGGCAACAACTCCGCCGGCGCGCACTCGCTCGTTTACGGGAAGACGCTCGATCACGTGATCGAGCTCACGGTATGCCTCTCGGACGGCAGCGAGGTCGTGCTCAAGGATCTCTCACCGGAAGCGCTGGCCACGAAAACTCGCGGCAACGGCGTCGAGGCGCGCGCCTATCGCGAGATCCAAACGCTGGCGGAAAAGCATCGTGATGAAATTCTCGCGCGCTATCCGAAAATTTTGCGCCGCGTCTCCGGCTACAATCTCGACGAGTTCGTCAAAGCGAAGCCGTTCAATCTCGCGCGCATGATCGTCGGCTCCGAGGGCACGCTCGCATGCGTCGTGGAAGCGAAGATGCGCCTCGTGCCGAAGCCCAAGTGGACGGCGCTCGACGTCATTCATTTTCACGACGATATCGAGGCGCTCCAAGCCTCCTACACGATTCTCGACACTCGGCCCTACGCTCTCGAATCGACCGACAGGATGGTCCTCGACCTCGCGCGCGGCAACATCGTGCAATCGAAGCGTCTGGGATTCGTCCAGGGAAATCCCAGCTCGCTGCTCATAGTCGAGTACGCGGGCGAGAGCGAAGAAGAAGTGAAAGAGCAAGTCGAAAAGCTCGAAGCGCTTAGGAAATCGAACGGCATCGGCTACGCCGCGACGCAGGCGTTAAAGCCGGAAGAGGTGCGCGCGGTTTGGGGCGTGCGCAAAGCGGGACTCGGGCTCTTGCTCGGCATCAAAGGCGACAAGAAGCCGATCGCGTTCGTCGAAGATACCGCCGTCGATCCGGCGAAGCTGCCGGAATTCATCAAGCGCTTCAGAGAGATTCTCGGCCGCCACGACGCGACCGCCGGCTACTACGGCCATTGCTCCGTCGGCTGCATGCACATCCGCCCCTTGATCAATCTCAAAGAGCCAAGCGAAGTCAAAAAAATGACCGCGATCGCGGACGAGATCACCGACCTCGTCCTCGAATTTCACGGCGCGCTTTCCGGCGAGCACGGCGATGGTCTCGCGCGCAGCCATTTCAACGAGAGGCTCTACGGCCCGGAGCTTTACGGCGCGTTTCGCGCGGTCAAGCGCGCCTTCGATCCCAACAACTTGATGAATCCCGGAAAGATCGTCGACGCGCCGGCGATGACCGAGTCGCTGCGCATCGGCCCGGCGTACAAAGCCTGGCAGCCGGAGACCATGTTGGATTTCAGCTCGCAGGGCGGCTTTGCCGCTGCGGTCGAGATGTGCAGCGGCATGGGCGAGTGCCGGAAAAAACTCGACGGCACGATGTGCCCGTCGTACATGGCGACGCTCGACGAGGAGCACTCGACGCGCGGGCGCGCCAACGCGCTTCGCGCCGTGCTGTCGGGAAAAGTTCCCAAGGAAGATTTTACCGGCAAGCGCCTTTATGAAGTGATGGACCTCTGTCTCGAATGCAAGGCGTGCAAAGCCGAGTGCCCGTCGAACGTGGACATGGCGAAGCTCAAGTACGAATTTCTAAGTCACTACCACAAAGCCAACGGCTTGCCGCTGCGCAACCGACTCTTCGGAAGGATCGAGCGGCTTAATCGTTTAGGCTCGCGCTTCGCGCCGCTGTCCAATTGGCTGGCGAATTCGTGGCTGAATCGTTGGCTCTTGGAGAAATTCGCGGGAATCGATTCCCGCCGCCCGTTGCCGGCGTTCGCCGCCGAGACTTTCGAGGCTTGGTTCCGCGCCCATCGCGCGGAAGGAGATGGAGAGAAGGGGACCGTCGTTCTCTTCCACGACACGTTCAATACGTTCAACACTCCGGCGGTCGCGATCGCCGCGACGCGCTTCTTAGAGCGCGCCGGATATCGCGTGACGCTTAGCGAGAAGCGCTGCTGCGGCCGCCCGATGATCTCCAAAGGCATGCTCGCCGAGGCGCGCGACAACGCCGCTTGGAACGTCGAGAAGCTTTTTCCCCATGCCGAGAAGGGCGTCGCCATCGTCGGGCTGGAGCCGTCGTGTCTGCTCACGTTGCGCGACGAGTATCCGGAGCTGTTGCGGAGCGAAAAAGCAAAGATCGTCGCGGGCAGGAGTTTTCTTCTCGAAGAATTCATCGCGAGCGAGCGCAAAGCGGGAAAACTCTCGCTACAATTTTCCAACAACGGCCGGAAGGCGCTGCTCCACGGCCATTGCCATCAGAAGGCGCTCGTCGGAACTGCGCCGACGGTGGATACGTTGCGCTGGGCGGGCTTTGATGTCACGGAAGTCGATTCGGGCTGCTGCGGCATGGCCGGCTCCTTTGGATTCGAAAAAGAACACTACGATCTCTCCATCGCCATCGCCAACCGCCGCCTCGCGCCCGCCGTCCGCGCCGCGGACCCGAACGTCGAAATCGTCGCTTCCGGGATTTCCTGCCGCCAGCAGATCGAGCACGTCGCGGGACGCAAAGCGAAGCATTTGGCGGAAGTGCTGTGGCAGAGCGTTAAATGAAAAACCCTTATCGGGCCGGTCAAGCCTTCTATGAACGGGTCAAGAGCGCATTGGCTCTCTTCCCGGCTTTACGCGAGTATTTCAGAGAGCCCATAACCTTGCAGCACGCGGAAGAGCAAGTTAAAAAAAATTTAGCCACACGAGAAGAGAGATTCCTCGCGCTCGTCCGAAGCCAGGTGTACGAGCGACCCGGCAGCCCTTATCTCAAACTCTTCAAAATCGCCGGCTGCGAGTTTTCCGATCTTCAGGCCGATGTCCGGCGTCATGGGCTGGAGCCGACGTTGGCGAGGTTGGCCGGGGAAGGGGTCTACCTCAGCTCGGATGAGTTCAAGGGAAAGAAAGAAGTGGCGCGCGGGGGAAAATCGTTCCGCGTGTCGCCGGAGGATTTCGACCGCCCGGACGCGCCGGCGGGATACATCGGCCAAAGCAGCGGAACCAGCAACCGCCCCGTAAGCTCCACGATGTCTCTGGATTGGTTTGCCACCAAGATCTGCGCAAGGTCGTTATTTTTCCGCGCCCATAATCTGCTCTCCAGCTCGCACGCGGTTTACGATTCCATTCTGCCGGGGATGGCGGCGGTCAATACTCTATTGATCAACGCCAAGATAGGGATGGCGGGCGACCGGTGGTTTGCGCGCAAGATTCCGTCGAAGTCCCGGCTCTCGAGCCTGCATCATGCCTGGATCACTTACGAGATCGTGCTCGCGGGAAAACTTTTCGGCCCCGGTTTTCCGATGCCCGAGTTTATCGAGGGCGCGGAGATTCGCCGGGTCGTCGATTGGATCGTGGAGCAGAGGCGGCTCAAGAAAAACTGCTTCATCACCACTCTGCCGAACCACGCGGTCAGGATCTGCCGCGCCGCGGCGGAGATGGGAGCGTCTCTGGAAGGCGCCACGCTTTACGTCGGAGGAGAGCCGTTCACCGACGCCAAGGAGGAGGCGATCAAGAAAGTGGGGGCGGGCTTCACTTCCCGTTATTCGTTCGGGGGAGCCATGACCGTCGGATACGGCTGTCCCAACCCGCTCGAGCGCGACGAGGTTCACATCACGCAGGATATTTTCGCCCTGATCTCTCACCCCGAGTCCATCGCCCACGAAGCTCAGCTCATCCATCCGCTCCTCCTCACCACCTTGCATCCCACTGCGCCCAGGCTCCTGCTCAACGTGGCCAACGGAGATTACGCCGTCATGTCCGAGAGAAAATGCGGCTGCGTCATGGGAGAATCCGGCTTTTCGCTCCATCTCCACCGCATCCGCAGCTACGAAAAATTCACCAGCGAAGGCATGAATTATTTCTACGGCGATCTCTTCCAACTAATGGAAAAGGACTTTCCCAGGGAGTTTGGCGGAGCCATCGGAGACTATCAGCTTGTCGAGGAAGAAGACGGCAACGGACAAACGCGCCTGACGCTTCGGGTCGATCCCGGCGTTCCGAATCTCAACGAGGAACTCCTGCTGCGCCGGCTTGAAGAAGAGTTGAGCAGGGGCCGGTGGGGAAATCAATTCCAGACCCGGATTTGGCGGGATGCGGGAACCCTCAGAATCAAAAGAGAAGCTCCCCACGCCAGTCTGCGCGGCAAGATTCTCCCTCTGCATATCGACCGCTCGGCGAGCAGCGGAGGACTTTCCCGCTGAGAATTACAGCGTGAAGAACGTACGGCGTCGAACGCTTAACTCTTTCCCTGAGCTTTTTCCAGGTAATTCTTTATATGCGGGGCCCACACGTTTAAGTGCTCGGTCAAATACGTCGTATGCGTGCCGGGAATAATTTTGACTTCCAGGTTGGAAGTTACTTGGCCCCAGCCGACGGCGGGATCTTTGCGCCAGTCGAGGCGCTCTTCGTCCGGCCAGAGAACCACGACCCGGCCCGGGTATCGCCCGGGGACATAGCCCGCCAGGACTCGGGAGTAGGAGTGAAGCACGGCGCGAGCGTTATCGTCCAATCCCGGCGGAAGGTCCTCGGGAAGCGGTCGCCGCCGCAGTTTCAAGCGGTAAAGGCAGTTGCGGTAAAGCCCGCGGACCCGATGCGCCCCGGCGCGCAAGCCAAGAAAGAAATCCAATTTCTCTTCGGGCCCAAACCCGAATAAAGTACCGGCGCGTGAAATGAGACCGTGCAGCAGAATTCGAGCAAGAGCCGTTCGCCCGCGCGCGGCGATCAACACGAGAAGATCCACTTTCTGCCCCTGGCGCTCTAACTGCCGGGCCATCTCGAAGGCCACCGTGCCGCCGTTGCAGGCGCCGCCGAGAAAGTAAGGACCTTCGGCCTGGACGGCGCGCACCATTGGAATAAAGGACGCCGCCATCGCCTCGACCGTCTTCGGAATCGACGAGCCGTTCAAACCATGCGGCGCCAGCGCATAGAACGGCTGATCTTCGCCCAAGGCATGCGCCAGGCTCAAGCAGTAAAAACCTCCGCCCAACAAATCTCCATGCAGGAAAAAAAACGGCGGGCGGGCGCCGCCCGAGTGAATTTTTACCAGCAGCGATCTCTCCTCCCCGGATCGCTGTCGGACCAGCGCCTGAGCGAGATGCTGGATAGTCGGCTCTTCAAGCAAAGCGGAGAGCGGAAGCCGCTCGCCGCAGGACTGCTCCAGGCGGCGCATCATTTCGATCGCCAGCAGAGAATGCCCGCCCAGTTCGAAGAAGTTATCTTGAGCGCCGATCGGACGAACGCCTAAGAGATCTTCCCAGATCTAAACTAACTGACGCTCCAGGTCTCCCGCCGGAGCCACGTAGTCGGAATTTCTATCGGCGTAACTTTGGCTAGGCAGCGGGAGCGCGCGGCGGTCCACCTTGCCGTTCGGAGTCAGAGGAAAAGATTCCATGAAGACAAAAACAGAAGGGATCATATAGTCGGGCAGCTTCCGCTCCAGGAAGCCGCGCAATTCGCGCGTTGCCGGCGGCGCGGGCTGCTGGGTGGGAACGATGTAGGCGGCGAGAGTGTTTTCGCGCGGCATATTCTCGCGCCCCACGACAACCGCTTCTTTGACCGCAGGATGGCCGAGCAGCTCCAACTCGATCTCGCCTGGTTCAACCCGCTGGCCTCTGATTTTGACCTGAAAATCTTTGCGCCCGCGGTATTCAAGACAGCCGTCCGGCCGCAAGAGCCCCAGGTCTCCCGTGCGATATATCCTTTCGATGCCGCCGCCCGGATCGGGCAGGAAGGCCGCCCGCGTAAGCTCCGGCTTGCGCCAGTAGCCCACAGCCAGATAGCGGCTTTTCATCGCGATTTCGCCGACGCAGCCGGCATCCACTCTCTTGCCGAAATCATCGAGCAGTAAGATTTCCATTTCCTCGACCGGATAGCCGGCGGGCACGGCGCCGCCGTCGATCGGCGTCGCTTTGTCGATAAAATACTGCGCGATGGTTCCGGTTTCGTTAGAACCCATGTGTTGCACTAAAATACAGTCGGCGGAAAAAAATTTTCTGTACGTTTCCACGTCGCGCGGGGTGACCGGCTCTCCTCCCAGATGGATCAGGCGGAGTTGGGGGAACTCCTCCCGGTTCAATGCGCGGGTAAAACTGCGGAAAACCGTCGGGACCGAATTGTAAACCATGATGCCTTCTTCGACGAACCATCTCGCCAAACGGTTCAATCCTTCTTCTTTAACGTCCAGCGGATAGAGGCATGCGCCGTTGAGCAGCGCGCCGAAGATGAAGCCCACCGACAAGCTGAAAGTGCAGGGGCTCAAGAGCGAGATTCGGTCCTCCGCCGAGAAGTGTAAAGTGTTCGTGTAGGTCATGGTTTTGTGGAGCACGTTGCGGTGGTTCTGGACCACGTCTTTGGGCTCGCCGGTCGAGCCCGACGTGTAAAGAATGTAGGCCAGGCTGTCCGGTGAAATAGATAGACTTAAGTTTTCGGTCGAGAGAGCCGGGTCGATGGCATCGAAGTCGATCACCGTGCAGCTCTCCCGAGCTAATTCGCCGGCCAAGGCGAGATTGCGCCGGTTGGTAACGATCGCTTCCGCTTGCGAGTCCTCCAGGATGGCGGCACTTTTTGACTGGGGGTGCGAGGGGTCCAACGGCACGTAGATTTTGCCCGCTTTCAATACGCCGAGAATGGCGGCGATGATCGAAGCGTCCTTTTCCAGCAGCAACGCGATCGGCTCCGCGCCTTCGCCTCTTTTTCCCAGGATAGCGCGCGCCACGCGGTTGGCGGCTCGATTGAGTTGCTCAAAGCTGAACTGGCATGTCGGAGTCTTGACTGCGGGCCGCTTGGAATATCGACGGACTTGCTGCTCGAAGCGGTCGGGAATCGATTGCTCGATCTCTTCTTTCTTGAACTCGATAAAAGAATTAGACGGACTGACGTGGCGAGCCTGGTCCATCATGCGGGGACACCCTCGATCACCGTCACCTGGGAGAAAGTCGGCACAATCTTCGTCGGCTTGAATCCGGCCGCGGCCAACAGAGATCGATATTCGCTCTCGTCGCGCTCGCGGCCAAATTGCCGCACCAGCATGTTGAGATCGATCAACCTCCCAGGATCCGGCTCATTGCCTGGCCGGAGCACCCGTTCGATCAGCAGGATTTTGCCGTCCCGGGCCATCTGATCGCGGCAGTTCTTGAGGATCGCGATGGCGCGGTCGTCGTCCCAGTCGTGGATGACTAGCTTGAGAACATAGATGTCTCCGCCGGCGGGCACCGCTGCGAAAAAATTTCCGGCCGCCAGTTCACAGCGGTCTCCAACGCTCTCCGCCTCGATAACAGCTTTTGTTTTCTCGATGACGTGAGCTTGGTCGAAGAGGACGCCGCGCGCGCCGGGATTCGCTTTAAGCACGGCCGCAAGGAACGATCCGTCTCCACAACCCACATCGACGATCTTGCATGCTCCCGCGAATTTATAGGCGGCGACGACCGCAGCCGACGCTATGGCGGCTTGCGCGTTCATCGTTTCGTGGAATATCTCCGCGGCTTCGGGATGCTCGGCCAGATAGTCGAAAGCTCCGACACCGTAAATGCGATCGACAGCGGGCAGTCCGTTTCTTACGCTGTAGAGAAGCTCTCCCCACGGCCGCCATACCCACTCTTCGCCCCAGAAGATCGCCCAGGTGCGCATCGAACCCGGAGCTCCGGTTTGCAGACATTCGCCAAGCGGCGTCAGCTTGAAGCGGTCGTTGTCGCACTCGGCAAAGATGCCTTGACTGGCCAAGAAGCGCAGCAGGCGATAAAGAGCGCCGTCATCGGCTCCCGCGGATTTTGCCAGCTCGGCAGTCCCCTTCGGTCCGTCTTTCAGCAAGTCGGCGATGCCGAGCCGAGCCGCAACGTAGATCGCCTGCGAAACGGCAAAACCGGTGATCATCTGAAATAGCCGTTCCGCCGGAATCATCTCCATGTGGAATCTCCCGATACCCGAACCGATTATTTCCGTACCCGATGTAGCCGCGCGATGTCAATCATGCCCCTGCGCCTTTTCCAGACACGTCTTCATGCGATCGCCCAGGACCTCCGCGTGAATCGCGACGCACGAGACGTGGTCGCCGGGGACCGATTGAACCTCGATGTGCGGAACCAACTGGCGCCAATCCCGGCTCGCCTCCGCCGAAGACCCGGACTCGCTCGGCCAGTAAAGCGCTACCCGGCCGGAATAGGGTCTCGCGATGTAAGTCGAGAGCGACCGGAGGAACAGGTCGCCGGTGCGGCTCTTGCGTTTGCGATAGAGTCCGCGAATTCGCCGGAGGAGCCTGCGGACGGGCCTGACGCCGGCGCGCAGACCGAAAAATAATCGCAATTTTTTTTCAGCTCCAAATCCGAGCAAAGTTCCGAGCGCGTCGGTAAAACGGCGAGCGAATCTTTTCGCGAGAGCGTTCCGCGCCGCCGCCGCGACCAAGACGACGAGCGACACATCTTCGCCGCGATCGCGCAGTTGTTGGGCCATTTCCAGAGCGACCGTGCCTCCGTTGCAAAATCCGCCCAGGAGATAGGGGCCCTGCGGCTGGACCTCGCGCACCATTTGAATATAGGACGCCGCCATCGCTTCCACCGAATCCGGCACCGCGGAGCCGTTCAGCCCGTGCGGCGCGAGCGCATAAAACGGTTGATCCGGGCCGAGGCGCCGCGCCAGGATCAAGCAATAAAAACCTCCGCGCCGGAAATCTCCGTGCAGGAAGAAAAGGGGAGGCCTGGTCCCGCCCGGTTGGACTTTAACCAGCAGGGATCGATCCTCTTCGACCCGCTGTTTTCTGAGCGCTTCGGCGAGATGCTTGATCGTCGGCCCGGCGAGCAAGGTGGTGAGGGGCAGTCGTTGCCCGCAGGCTTGATCGATCCGGTGGACCATTTGGACTGCCAGCAGCGAGTGTCCGCCAAGGTCGAAGAAGTCGTCGTCGACGCCGATCGGACGGACCGACAGGAGCTCTTCCCAAATGCGCGCCAGCTCCTGCTCGATGAGCCCCGAGGGCGCCGCGTAATCGCGATGGTCCGGCGCGCTTTCGCCGGGGTCCGGGAGCGCGCGGCGATTGACTTTTCCGTTTGGAGTCAGGCGAAAAGATTCCAGGAAGATAAACGCGGAAGGGATCATATAATGGGGCAGTTTCTGCTTGAGGAAGTTCCGCAGCTCACGAGACGACGGCGCCGGATTTTGCGCTGAGGCGACATAGGCCACCAGCCGCTTTCCCGATTTTAGATTTTGGATACTTCGACTCAGCTCAGTACAGGTTTTAGATTTTCGATTAAAAACTTCCTCCTGGGCTATGACGACCGCCTGCCGCACGCCGGGATGCTGACCCAACACGGCTTCGATCTCACCCGGCTCGACGCGGAAGCCGCGAATCTTCACCTGATCGTCGATGCGGCCGAGAAATTCGATAGCGCCGTCGGGCAGATGGCGCGCCAGGTCGCCGGTCTTATACAACCGCGCTTTAGGATCATCGCCGAAGGGATGGGGAATAAATTTCTCCGCCGTAAGCTCAGGATTATTAAGGTAACACCGCGCCAGACCGTCGCCCCCGATGTAAACCTCTCCCGGGACGCCGACCGGAACCGGATTGAGATGACGATCGAGCAGGTAAATCTCCGTATTGGCGATCGGGCGGCCGATCGGGATCGTCGCTCCTGCGCCGGCTGATTTGACCAGGTGCGCGGAAGCGAATGTCGTTGTCTCCGTCGGGCCATAGACGTGGAGCAGTCTCTCCGGAGGGCCATGCTGCAAGACTTCACGGACCCAATGCGGGTCCACTGCCTCGCCGCCGAATAAGAGATGGCGCATATTCTTGAAAGCCGCCGGAACCTGCCGGGCCATCTCATTGAATAACGCCGTGGTCAAAAACAGGATACTGATTTGTTGCTGGTCGATTTGGGCGGCGAATTCTTTGGGCGAGAGAACCACTTCGCTCTTAACCCCGACCAGCCGGGCTCCGTTCAACAGCGCTCCCCAGATCTCGAACGTCGCCGCATCGAAAGAGCAGTTGGACGCCTGGGCCACGACGTCGTCCGGTGTGACGCTCACGTAGTCGCTGTTGATCACCAGCCGCGCGATCGCCCGATGAGGTATGGCGACTCCCTTGGGCGTTCCGGTCGAGCCCGAGGTGTAGATGACGTAGGCCAGATTCTCCGCCGTCGTCCCGCTGGCCGGATTATCGTCGGGCTCGCGCGAAAATGTTTTCCAATCCGGATCGAGGCAGACGATCTTGCCGCGCCATTCGGGCAGCTTGTTTGAAAACTGTTTTTGCGTCAGCAGGAATTTAGTCTGACTATCACCGAGCATAAAGCTCACGCGCTCGTTGGGATAATCAACATCCAACGGGACATAGGTCGCGCCGGCTTTGAGGATGCCCAGGAGTCCAACCACCATCTCCAACGAGCGCTCCATGTAAACAGCGACGCGGGTTACCGGCTCGACTCCCAGCTTGCGGAGATAATGGGCCAGCTGGTTGGCCCGGCGATTCAACTCCCGGTACGTGAGCTGCTTCTTGTCGAAGCTGACCGCGACGGCGTCGGGAGCGCGCTCGACCTGCCGCTCGAAGAATTCCTGGACGCATTGGTCCTTCGGATAGTCTCGGGCCGTGTCGTTCCAGTCTACTAGAATTTCGCGCCGCTCGGCTTCGGTGAGTATCGGCAACCTGGACAAACGCTGCTCGGGATTTGCCACAACGCCTTCGAGTAGAATCTGGAAGCGTTCCAGCATTCGGTGAACGGTGGCTGGCTCGAACAAGTCGGTGCTGTATTCCACCGTTGCCGTCAGCGCGTCCGCCGCTTCCCGGACCGACAGCGTCAAATCGAATTTTGCCGTTTCTCCCCCCAGCTCTACAGGACTGACGCCAAGGCCCGGCAGCGCCAGGAGATTCCCGGGCATCGTCTGAAAGGCGAACATCACTTGAAACAACGGGCTGCGGCTCAGATCGCGATCGGGGTTCAGCTCCTCGACGAGTTTCTCAAACGGAAGATCCTGATGCTCGTAAGCGTCCAGCGCCGTTTTGCGCGCGCGGGCTATGAGCTCTCTGAAGCTCGGGTCGCCGGAAAGATCGCCTCTGAAAGCGAGCGTGTTGATGAAAAGTCCGATCAGCCCTTCGACTTCGGGACGGGTGCGGCCCGCGATCGGAGAACCGACGACGAGGTCGTCTTGTCCCGTGTATCGGTGGAGCAGAGTCTGAAACGCCGCCAGCAGCGTCATGAACAGCGTTGCGCCTTCGCGGCGGCTGAGAGCTTGGAGCTCGTCAGACAGCGTTTTGGGCAGCGCCAAAGATTGGCGCGCGCCGCGAAAAGTTTGCATGGCGGGCCGCGGCCGGTCGGCCGGCAGCTCGAGGACGGGGATGCCGGAGAGTTGTTGCTTCCAGTAAGCAAGCTGCTTCTCGAGGACTTCGCCCTGCAGCCAATGTTGCTGCCAAACCGTAAAGTCCGCGTACTGAATCGGCAACTCCGGCAGCGACGCGACGCCGCCCCGGCAAAAAGCCTCGTAGAAAATCGAAAGCTCGCGATAGAACACTCCCATCGACCAGCCGTCCGACGCGATATGATGCATGACCACAAGGAGGATGCGTTCCTCCGCCTCCAGCTTTAGCAACGCGGCCCGCAGCGGCAAATCCGAGGACAGGTCAAAGCGCCGGCTGGATTCTTCGCGTAGCAACTTATCGACCGCGGACGGCGGCGCTTGACTCAGATCGGTCACGCGCAGCTCCACCGGCCGCTCCCTGCCGATGATCTGCGCCGGAACTCCATCCACGGTGGCGAAGGTGGTGCGCAGGACCTCGTGGCGGGCGACAATGGCGTCGAGTGTTTTGCGCAAGGCCGCGACATCGAGCGGGCCGCTCAGCCGCAACGCAATCGGGATATTGTAAAGTCCGCTGTCCGGCTCGAGTTGGTCCAAAAACCACAGCCGCTGCTGCGCGAAGGAAAGCGGGGTGCCGCCGCCGGTTTTCCGGCGAGGAATTTCCTCGCCGGGAGAAACCGGAACGCCTTCTTCACGCAGCAGCGCCTCGAGCAGCTCGCGCCGATTGGGCGAAAGATTGGAAGCGCCTGTGAACGAACGACTCATCGTTTTCCGCCTAACGAGGTCTTTTCGTCGAGCATTCTTTCCACCTGATCGTCTGAAAGCCGCGCCAGATCCAACAGTAGGCGGGCGGTCTTTTCGATTCGCTCCCGCTCGCCCGGGTCTTGGAGCAGGGCCTCAGCCAGGCCGGCGACCGTCGGCGCATCGAAGAAGCGGCGCAACGGCAGATCCACTTTGAACGCGGCGCGTATCCGGGAGACGACCAGCGTCGCCAGTAAAGAATGGCCGCCCAGCTCGAAGAAGTCGTCGTGGATTCCGACCCGCTCTATGCCAAGAACGTCGGCGAAGATCCCTGCAAGCACTTTTTCCACCGGAGTCTGGGGGGCAACAAACGTTGTTTCCAGCTCGGGCCTGATCTGGTCGGGCGCCGGCAGCGCCCGGCGGTCCAACTTGCCGTGAGGAGTCCTTGGCAGGGCCTCCAGCAAGATGAAAGCTGAAGGCACCATATACTCGGGCAACTTCGATCTGAGAAAGCTCCGCAGGTCAGCGGTTGCGGGAGTCCGGCCTCTGTGGGGTACGACATAGGCCACGAGGCGCTTCTCTCCCGTCGCATCCCCTCGCGCCACGACTACGCCCTCCCTCACTGCGGCGTGCCGGGAGAGCATCGCCTCGATCTCGCCCGGCTCGATGCGAAAGCCGCGGATTTTTACCTGGTCGTCGATGCGGCCGAGAAATTCAATGTTGCCGTCCGGCAGGTAGCGCGCCCGATCTCCGGTCTTGTAAAGCCGCGCGCCCGGCTCGCCGCTGATCGTATTGGCAACGAATTTCTCGGCGCTAAGCTCGGGGCGGTTCAGATATCCGCGGGCGACGCCCACGCCGCCGATCAGCAGCTCGCCCGGCACGCCGACCGGCACCGGTTGAAGCCGCGCGTCGAGAATATAGATTTGCATGCCGGCAACGGGCCTTCCGATCGGGACGTTGCGTTGGGCGATCCCGGCCTCGCACTTCCAGTGCGCGACGTCGACCGAGGCCTCCGTCGGGCCGTAGGTGTTGACCAACTCGGCCGATAGCCGCTCGAAAAACATTTTTTCGAGCTCGGCGGTCAAAACCTCGCCGCCCGAGAAGACGCGTTTCAGCGACTTGCAACGGGCGATGCTTCCTTCCTCCAACAGCGCGCGCAGCGTCGAAGGCGCGAATTCGGCGACGGTGACTTTTTGTTCGGCCATCAATTCGGCCAGGTAAGCGAGATTCTGCCGGCCGCCGGGGCGGGCCATGACGATGCGGGCTCCCGCCAAAAGCGGCTCGAAAATTTCCCAGACCGAAGCGTCGAAGGCCAAAGAAGACTTTTGCAACACCCGGTCCGACTCGTTCAAGCCGTAAAATTCGCCTCCCCATTGCGCCCGATTGCAAATCGCGCCGTGCTCGATCATGACGCCCTTGGGCGTCCCGGTGCTGCCCGAAGTATAAATCACGTAAGCGAGATTGCCGGGCGTTGTTCCGGCGTCGAAGTTTTCTTCGTTCTGTTTCGCGATGACGTCCCGGTCGTCGTCCAGATAGACGACAGTAGGCGCGGCGATGCCGGCAAGATGAGGATAGGAGACAGACAATTTATTCTCGGTCACAAGGAAAGGCGCGCTCGTGTCCTGAAGCATAAATTCCAACCGCTCTTTGGGATATTGCGGATCGAGAGGAAGATAGGCGCCGCCGGCCTTGAGGATTCCCAAGATGCCCACGAGCATCGCGGGCGAGGGTTCCGCGCATAGGGCCACGATGGCTTCCGCGCCGACTCCAAGAGATCTGAGATAGCGGGCGACCTGGTTGGCGCGGGAATTCAACGCCGCGTAGGTCAGCGTCTGGTCTTCGACGGCAAGCGCCACGCGACCGGGCGTTTTCCGCGCCTGCGCCTCGAAGAGCCGCGGCAGCACCTGCGCGCCGCACGGTTTCCACGTCGAGCGGTTGAACTCCACCAGGATGCGCTGTTTTTCTTCCGAGGTGAGAAGACTTACGTTATGTAACGGTTGGGCCGGATCTTCCAAAAAACTTTCCAGAACCTTGAGAAAATGGCGCATCGCCTGGCCGCGCTCCGCTTCACTGAAAACGTCGCAATGAAAATCGAAATCCAAAACGAAGCTGCCGGCGCCCTCGAAGTCGCGCACTTGCAGCGCCAAAGCATCGTTTTCATATCCGGTGTGAATCCATCGCTGCCGCATGGGCATGCCGTGAAAGCGGGAAAATCTCGCCGTGTGATAGTTCAGGAGGACGTCATAAAGCCTATTGCTCGGAGAGTTTGCCAGCGTAATTCCGCGGAAGGCGCGGATCTCGGACATCCCGGCGCGAATTTTCTGGATGACGGAAAGAAAGCTGTCGTTTTCTTCCAGGGCGATTTGCAGAGGAAAAACCTCCATGAAAAGGCCGATCGTCTCGCTGAAAACTTTGGCCCGGTTTTGAAACGGAACGCCGATGGAGAGCCGCCGGTCGCCATGGATCCGATAAAGATAGGCAAAGAGGGCCGCCGCCAAAACGTTGAAGACCGATGCATGTTCCGTCGCGCTGAAAATCTCTTTGCTGCCGGCGATCGTCTTTAGCCCCTGCGTCCGACGGGCGCCCAAATCGAACGAGAGCCTTTCGACTCGCGCCGTCCGCTCCGTTTGGCGGCCGCCGTAGAAGTTCAAAGGCTCGGCTTTTTCCGCGAGCTGTTTTTCCCAATAGGCTTCCGTTTCGGCGTAGCGCGGAGAAGCGCGCTGCTCCCGCTCGTGCTCGATGTAGTCCTGAAACTGCGGCAGCGCGACGACGTCTTCCAGGCGCCCGTCGAGCGAGCGGCCGTAGAGCTCCGACATGCGGCGGTAAATCAGCAAGATGGCCGCTCCGTCTGTGACGATGTGGTGCTGGCACCAATACCAGACGAACCGGTCTTCGGCGATTTTGAGCAGCGCCGAATCGAACAGGCGGTCGCGCAAATCGAACAGGACGCGGCAGCGGCGCTCCGCCCATTCATCGAGGGCGGCCTCGGGATCGGTAAGCGCCGAGAAGTCAAGGTATTCCATCTCGTAAGGAAGACGGTCCAGCACTTTTTGTTGCGGCACGCCGCCCGTTTCCTCGATCGCGGTGCGCAGCGCGTCGCTGGAATCGACGAGCGTTTGAAACGCTTTGCGGAAGTGGAGCGGGTCGATCTTCCCGGAAAATTCGAAGGTCACGGCGACATTGTAGAGCGGGACTTCCGGCTGGAGCTTCTGACCTAGCCAGACAAGAAGCTGATTCTTCGTCAAGTTGGCGCGTTCGTAGATGTCGGGCTCGCGCTTTTTATCGGGTCTTGCGGTTGGCGCGATCACCGGCGCCAATTCCGACAAGCGGCGTTCGGGACCGGCGACGATCGCCTCCAGCAATTTGTGGAAATCCTCGATCATTGCGGTGGCGGCGCGATCGTTAAACAGACCGGTGTCGTATTCCAGCGCGCCGGCGAGTCCTTCCGCTTCGTCCCACATGAAGAGAGTCAACTCAAGCTTGGCGGCGCCCGGTTTTATGTTCATGCGGCGGGTTGTCAGTCCGCTGAGGCGCAGCGGCGCGGTCCCGGTCTGAAATGCAAAAGCGGCCTGGACGAGAGCGTCCTGGCGCGCGCTCCGCCGGGGCAGTGCCGCGACCAGCTTTTCGTAAGGGACGTTCTGGTTGGTCAGCGCCTCCAGACTCACCGTTCGCACTTGCGAAAGCAGCTCGCGAAACGTGATATCGCCGGAAAGGTCGGCCCGCAAAAGCAAGGTGTTGACGAAAAAACCGATCAGTCCCTCGATCTCGGCGCGATTCCGACCGGCAACCGGGCTTCCGATGACGATGTCTTCCTGTCCTGTATAACGCCGGAGCCAGACGTAAAATGCCGCCAACAGCGTCATGAAATGCGTCGCCTCTCCCTGGCGGCCGAGCGCTCTCAACGCATCGGATAAAATCTTCGACAGCGAGAATGACTGCCGCGCGGCTTGCCGGCTGAGAACGGGAGGTCGATCGGGATCTCCGGGGAACGTCAAGCCACGAGGCATCCCCGCGAGTTGTTTTTTCCAGTATTCGAGCTCGGCTTCGATAATGCCTCCCGCGAGATATTCACGCTGCCAAACGGCAAAGTCCGCGTACTGGATCGGAAGCTCCGGCAAGGACGCGACCTTGCCCCGGCAAAACGCCTCGTAGAGAGCGGAGAGCTCGCGATAGAGCACCGACATGGACCAGCCGTCCGACACAATGTGATGCATGACGAACAGCAGAATATTTTCTTCTTCGTCCAGCCTGAAGAGAACGGCGCGAAATAGGGGTCCCTTGGCCAAGTCGAACGGCCGATGCGCCTCGGCTTCGAGCAATCGCCCAGCTTCGCTCTCCCGCTCGCCGGCGGGAATCCCCAAAAGGTTGATGACGTTGAGCGGCTGGTGCGACGGCGCGCCGATGATCTGCATGGGTTCGCCCTCGATCTCGACGAACGTGGTGTGCAGAGTTTCATGGCGCCGTACGATCTCATTCAAGCTTCGCTCGAGCGCTTCCGGCTGAAGCCGGCCGCTGAGCCTGAAGGCCTGGGCGATGTTGTAGGTCGAGTTGCCCGGCTCCAGTTGATCCAGGAACCACAGACGTTGCTGGGCGAACGAGGTGGGAAAAACAACGATTTCTTTTTTCATCGTTTCGTCCGGGTCTCCTGCGCCCTTCGATCCTTCTAAACTACCGGCGATTTTCATAAGGGCGGCTTTATGCGAGGCGACTCCTTGGCACCCGGGATATCTTAGGCGGCGTGCTTTCGGCGTCGCGCTCCTTGGCTTTCTGAATTCCCTCGGCGATTCCGGCGACCGTCGGCGCCTCGAAGAAGCTCCGCAGAGACAGCTCGATCCGAAAGGCGTCCAGCACGCGCGAGATGACCTGAGTCGCCAGAAGAGAATGGCCTCCGAGATCGAAAAAGTTGTCATGCACTCCGACTCGCTCCAGCCCAAGAACCTGAGAGCAAATGTTTGCGAGCGTATCCTCGATCGGAGAACGAGGCGCCACGAAAGGATTTCCCAGCTCGGGCCTGGTTGGATCCGGGGCCGGCAGCGAACGGCGGTCGACTTTCCCGTTTGGCGTCAGCGGCAAGGAATCCAGCAGAACAAAAGCCGAAGGAATCATATAGTCCGGTAGTCGCTCTTCGAGGGCGCGCCGGAGCGAATGGACGTCGGGCCCCGGTCGCTCATGGGGAACCAGATAAGCAACTAAGCGCAGGTCTGTCCTGCCTTCGACCCTTCGAGGGGCCTCAGGGCAGGCCCCCTCGACAGCCTTTAGTCCCGAGCCTGTCGAGGGGTCAAGCCCTGAGTTAATCGAAGGGAGCCCGGTCGAAGGATCGCCGGAACCGTTTTCGCGCGCGACAACAACGGCCGCCTTGATCGTCTCAAGGCCGAGCAGCGCAGTCTCGATCTCGATCACTTCGATGCGGTACCCTCTGATTTTTACCTGGAAGTCTTTTCGCCCAAGGTGTTCCAGGCAGCCATCGGACGACATGCGGCCGAGGTCGCCGGTCCGGTAAGTTCGTTCGCTTCCCCCTTTGGCATCGGAAAAGGCGGCCGCCGTGAGCTCCGGCTTGCGCCAATAACCGGGTGAAAGGTAGCGGCTCTCGATCGTTATTTCTCCGACTTGATCGAAACCGACTCGGTTCCCGTCTTCGTCGAGCAAAAGAATTTCCATGTCCTCTATCGCATGGCCGACAGGAACGGTGCTGTGGGAAATCCGAGTCTGCTTGTCGAAGAATTGCCAACAAAAGGTCAGGCACTCGCTCGCGCCCAGACCGTTGACGAAAATACAGTGCGGGGAGAAATGTTTTTTGTACAGATCTATATCGTGCTTGGAGACGGTGTCGCCCGCCGAGTAGATGGCGCGCAGGCGGGGAAAGTTCTCATTGTCCGTCAAGGCGCCGGCAAACTGGCGAAAGACCGCCGGCACCGAGCGGTAAATGGTAATCTCTTGCTCGATCAACCAATCGCCCAAATGGGCCAAGCCCTCCGCTCTGATATTCAACGGGTACAGGCCGGCGCCGTTGAGCAGGGCGCCGTAGGTGGTCCTCACGGCATCGGCGAAGCTGGGAGAAGAAAGAAGCGCCAGCCGGTCGTCTACGCCGATGTGAACGGCGTTGGTGTAGTTCATGATCTCATGGAGCACGTTGCGGTGATTGTGGACGACGCCCTTGGGTTTTCCGGTCGAGCCGGAAGTGTACAGGATATAGACAAGGCTCTCCGGTGAAATGGTTAAGTCCGGATTCGGGGCGGGAGAGTTGCCGTCGATGTCGTCGAGGTTGACAAGCTGGAGCCCGGAGTGAGCCAACTCGTTAGCCGACGAAAAACTTCCGGTGTCGGTCACGACGACGCCGGCCCCGGAATCCTCTAAAATGTGGGCGAGACTCGCGCGCGGATACGAAATATCCAGCGGCACGTACATCTTCCCGGCCTTCAGCACGCCGAGAATCGCCGCAATTATCGGCGCATCGTTTTCCAGTAGCAGCGCGATCGGCTCATTGCCTTCGCCGCGCCGTTTAAGAATGGCGCGCGCCACACGGTTGGCCGCCTGGTTCAAATCATCGTAGGTGAGCGCCCGCTTTCTCGTCTTTAAGGCGAGGCGATGCGGATGGAGCCGCGCGATCTTTTCGAAACGGCGCGCAATGGCCTGCTCCACCTCGTCCTTCGTGAACTCGATGAAGCTCCCGCTCGGATGGAAGCACTTCGCGCGGATGATCTTCTGCTCCGCGGGAAGTTGTTCAGGCACGCGCAAGAATTCTCTCATATGGATCACTGCTTATCAGGACAACTTCATGGTTGCGACCGCCGTGAAACCCGGGGGATTTTAGGCGTCGCGCTTTCGGCGTCGCTGTCTTTGGCTTTCTGAATTGCCTCGGCGATTCCGGCGACCGTCGCCGCTTCGAAGAAGCTCCGCATGGACAACTCGATCTCATAAGTCTCCCACACGCGCGAGATGACCTGAGTCGCCAACAGAGAATGGCCTCCCAAATCGAAAAAGTTATCGTGCACTCCGACCCGCTCCAGCCCAAGAACCTGAGACCAAATGCCGGCTATCATCTCCTCGATAGAGGATCGAGGGGCCACGAAAGGATTTCCCAGCTCGGGCCTGGTTGGATCCGGCGCCGGCAGCGCAAGGCGGTCGACTTTCCCGTTTGGCGTCAGCGGCAGGGCGTCGAGCAGAACAAAGACCGCAGGGATCATATAGTCCGGCAGCTTTTCTCTTAGGAAATTCCTGAGCGAGCTGACGGCCGGTCCCGGTTGCTTGCGGGGAACCACATAAGCCGCCAGGCGCAAATCCGTCCCGAGCGCGGTCGAAGGGTCCGTGGGCGCGTAGACCCATGCCACAACGACGGCTTCCTTGATTGTACCCAGCTCGAGCAGCGCCGTCTCGATCGCGCTGACTTCGATGCGGTGCCCTCTGATTTTTACCTGGAAGTCTTTGCGCCCAAG
The DNA here is from genome assembly GCA_964404195.1 of uncultured Syntrophobacteraceae bacterium. GTDB lineage: Bacteria > Desulfobacterota > Binatia > UBA9968 > UBA9968 > JAJPJQ01. The sequence goes on along the minus strand of CAYOJC010000001.1, from coordinate 114,726 downwards.
ATGATCGAGGCAGCCGTCGGGCGACATCCGGCCGAGATCGCCGGTGCGATAGAGCCGGCTTGCCCCATCGACCCCGGCGGAAAAGGCGGCCGCGGTCAGCTCCGGGTTCCGCCAATAACCGGAAGAAAGGTAGAGACTTTTAATTGCAATCTCGCCGGCCTGATCGAAGCCGAGTTCTTTGCCGTCATCGTCGAGCAAAACGACGTCCATGTCGGGGACCGGATAGCCTACGGGAACCGCGCCGGCGGGAACGTGGGTGTCTTTATCGAGGAAATACCATCGGCAGGTCAGGGTTTCCGACAAGCCCATGCTGTTCACCAAAATACATTTCTGCGAAAAATATTTTTTATACGACTCCACATCGTCTTTGGAAACCGAATCGCCCGCTAAGTAGACTACGCGAACGTCGGAAAAATTTTGATTTTCTTTCGACGCGCCGAGAAAGTGGCGAAAGATCGCGGGGACCGAGCGGTAAATGGTAATCCCTTGCCGGATCATCCACTCGGCCAGGCGCGCCAGCCCTTCTTCTCTGACGTCGAACGGATACAGGCCGACGCCGTTTAGAAGCGCGCCGTAAACGGTTCTCACGGTGCCGGAGAAGCTCGGAGAAGAAACAAGAATGAGCCGATCGTCGGCGCAGATGTGAACGCCGTTGGTGTAGTTCATGATTTCATGGAGCACGTTGCGGTGATTTTGGACGACCCCCTTAGGTTGTCCGGTCGAGCCGGAAGTGTAAAGGATATTAGCGGGACTATCCGGAGAAATGTTTAAGTTAGGGTTCGGGGCCGGGGAATTGGAATCGATCTCATCGACGTTGACGACTTGGCGCTCAGAGTGAGCCAATTCGCGAGCCAACGGAAGATTTCTGTTGTTGGTCGCGATGACGCCTGCCTCAGAATCCTCTAAGATGTATGCGATGCTCGCACGCGGATGCGAAATATCCAGCGGCACGTACATCTTCCCGGCCTTCAGCACGCCGAGAATCGCGGCGATCATCGACGCGTCGTTTTCGAGCAGCAGCGCGATCGGTTCGTTGGCTTCGCCGCGCCGTTCAATAAGGGCATGTGCCACACGATTGGCCGCCTGGTTCAAATCATCGTAGGTGAGCGCCCGCTTTCTCGTCTTTACGGCGAGGCGATACGGATGGAGCCGCGCGATCTTTTCGAAACGGCCCGCAATGGCCTGCTCCACCTCGTCCCTCGTGAACTCGATGAAGCTCCCGCTCGGATGGAAGCACTTCGCCCGGATGATCTTCTGCTCCGCGGGAAGTTGTTCAGGCACGCGCAAGAATTCTCTCATATGGATCACTGCTTATCAGGACAACTTCATGGTTGCGACCGCCGTGAAACCCGGGGGATTTTAGGCGTCGCGCTTTCGGCGTCGCTGTCTTTGGCTCGCTCAATGACCTCGGCGAGGCCGGCGACCGTCGGTCTCTCAAAGAAGGTCCTGAGATTTACCTCTACCCGACGGGCCTCACGCACCCGCGAGATGACCTGAGTCGCCAACAGCGAATGGCCTCCCAGATCGAAAAAGTTGTCATGCACTCCGACTTGCTCGAGCCCAAGCACCTGGGCCCAAATGGCTGCGAGCGTTGTCTCGAGCGCATTGCGCGGCGCGACGAAGGTGTTTTTTAGTTCCGGCCTGTCCTGAGCGAAGTCGAAGGGCCTGCTCCGGTCCGGCGCCGGCAGCGCGCGGCGGTCGATTTTTCCATTCGGGGTCAGCGGCAAGGCCGCGAGCGCGACGAAGGCCGACGGAACCATGTAGTCGGGTAGTCTGGATTTTAGGAAATCGCGCAGCTCGGCGGCGGGAACTTGCGTTCCGGTCGGAACGACATAGGCGACCAGCCGCCTGCCCGTCGAAGCTTCCTCGCGCGCCGCGACGGCCGCCGCGCGCACGGCGTGGTGCTTTACCAGCGCCGCCTCGATCTCTCCCGGCTCGACGCGAAAGCCGCGGATCTTGACCTGAGTATCCAGGCGTCCGAGGAATTCGATGTTGCCGTCGGGCAGATAGCGCGCGAGATCTCCGGTCTTGTAGAGGCGGGCGCCGGGCTCGTCGCTGAAGGGATTGGGAATGAATTTCTCCGCGGTGAGCGCGGGAGAGTTGAGGTAGCCGCGCGCCAGACCGGCGCCGCCGATGTGCAATTCGCCGGCAACTCCGGTCGGCACGATCTGTAGATCACGGTCCAAAATATATATTCGCGCGGTCGGGATGGGTTTCCCCAGCGGGGCGATGTCGCGATCGCTATCGTCATCGACAACACGATGGTAGCTAGAGGTTAAAGTCGTTTCGGTCGGCCCATATTGGTTTACAATCCCTACGTCGTGCCCGAATACTTCCTTTGCCTTTAGGCAACTGCTCATGCTGAGCGCATCGCCGCTCACGAGGATAAGCCGCATCGTATCGACGCGCGGCCGATCGAGCGCCGCCTCGAGGAGCGCGTTCAACATCGTAGGCACGACGCTTAGAAGACAGGTCACCCGGCGCTTTCTGATTTCAGAGAGAAGCGCCGAGGGCGCCCGGGCGTCGAAGTCGTTGACGAGGACCACGCGCGCGCCCGCGGTCAGCGGGCCGAGCAGGTCCCGGACCGAGGCGTCGAATGAAATCGGCGGGAGTTGCAGGACCGTGTCGCCGCCGTTGAGATTGTAGGTTTCACGAAGATAGAAAAAATAGTTGACCACTCCCGCGTGACGGATAAGGACTCCCTTCGGCTTTCCCGTGGAGCCGGAGGTATACATGATATAAGCCAGATTGTCCGGTCCCGCGGCCGGTTCCGGATTTTTTTCTTCCTCGCCTGCGTATTTGCTTTCGTCACGGTCCAGGCAAAGCACCTGCCCGTCGAATTCCGGAAAATCATCCGCCGGCGGCCGATCGGCGATGACCAGGGTCGGCTGCGTTTCAGCCAGCATGAACGCCAGGCGTTTTTTTGGATAAGCGGAGTCTAACGGCACATACGCGCCGCCGGCTTTGAGAATTCCCAAAAGCCCGACGACCATTTCCAACGAGCGCTCCATGTAGAGGCCCACCAAGCCGTCCGGCTTGACTCCGAGCTTTCGCAGATGATGCGCCACCTGGTTGGCGCGTCGATTCAGCTCCCGGTAGATTAGATGCCTCTCCTCGAAGACCACGGCCGTCGCCTCGGGCGTCCGCTCCGCTTGTTCTTCGAAAAGCTCGTGGATGCACTTGTCTTGCGGATAGTCTCTCTTCGTGTCGTTCCACTCGACGACCAATCGATGTTTCTCCGCTTCGGTGAGCATTGGTAGCTCCGAGAGCCGCTGCTCCGGATTGGCAACCATGCCTTCGAGCAGAGTCTGAAAGTGATCCGACATGCGACGGACGGTAGCCGGTTCGAAAAGATCGGTGTTGTACTCCAACGTCGCTTCAAGCGAGCCGCCTGCTTCCGCAATCGAGAGCGTCAGGTCGAACTTCGCAGCGCCGGTGTCGGCTTCGAAGGGAGCGGCCTCCAGGCCGCCGATGTTCAGCGCCGCCCTGGGCGTGTTCTCGAAAACGAACATCACTTGAAACAGGGGAGTGCGTCCGGGATCGCGATCCGGTCGCAGTTCCTCCACTAGTTTTTCAAACGGCAGCTCCTGGTGTTCGTAGGCCTCCAAAGCCGCTTTGCGCACGCGCGCCAGTAGCTCCGTGAATGTGGGATTCCCCGACAAGTTGCCGCGCAAGACGAGCGTGTTGATAAACACTCCGATCAGCCCTTCGAGCTCAGGGAGGGTCCGGCCCGCGATCGGCGACCCCACCACGATGTCATCTTGTCCCGTGTATCGATGGAGCAGAGTCTGGAACGCCGCCAAAAGCGTCATGAACAGCGTCGCCCCTTCGCGCCGGCTGAGAGCTTTCAGCTCCTCGACAAGATTTTTTGGGAACGCGGCAAATTTTTTCGCGCCGCGGAAGGTTTGAACGGCGGGCCGCGGCCGGTCGGTCGGCAGGTCGAGAACCGCGGCGCCTGAGAGTTGCCGCTTCCAGTAGGAGAGCTGGTCTTCGAAAATTCTGCCGTGCAGCCGCCGGCGTTGCCAGACGGTGTAGTCGACATATTGCGTAGGAAGCGCCGGAAGCGGCGACGGCTCGCCCCGAGCGAACGCCTCGTAGAGGGTTGTCAGCTCGCGGAGGAAGATCGCTTCGGACCAGCCGTCGAAGACGATGTGGTGCGTGACCAGGAGAAGAATGTGTTCCGTTTCGTGTAACGCTATCAGCGTGGCGCGCAACAGCGGCCCTTTCGCCAAATCGAACGGGCGCTGGGCTTCTGCGGCGGCCAAACGCTCCGACTCCATCCGGCGTCGGGCCCCGGGCAATTCTTTGAGATCGACGATTTCAAACGATAGGGACGGGTCGCGCGAGACAACTTGAAAAGGAAGTCCGTCTCTCGATGAGAACGTGGTTCGCAAGACTTCGTGGCGCTCGACGATTTCTCCCAGGCAGCGCTCGAGCACGGCGGCATCGAGAGGGCCGTGGAGACGATAGCCGGTCGGACGGTTGTAGGCGGGATTGCCGGGATCGAGCTGATCCAGGAACCACATGCGCTCTTGAGCGTAGGAGAGCGGAGGCGCGTCGCCGTCCTGCGAGCGGGCGATGCCGTCAAGCGCCGCCGCCGGCCGCGGCGCGCTTTGGAGCAAGGCGGCGATGCCGGCGATGGTCGGCGCGTCGAAGAAAGAGACAAACGAAATTTCGGCGTTTAGCTTGGCGCGTATGCGGCTCAACAATTGCGCCGCGAGAATGGAATCGCCGCCGAGCGCGAAAAAGTTGTCGTGGATTCCCACGCGCGCCACGCCGAGGACTTCGCTCCAGAGATCCGCGAGTTGATTTTCCAGCGGCGTGCGCGGCGAAACGTAGTCAGCCATTACGTCGATCGATTCAGGGAGCAAAGCGAGTTGTTCGGCCAATTTCAGCCGCTCGACTTTTCCGGTTGCGCCGGTCGGGATCGCCGCGACGAAAACGACCCGCGACGGAACTTTGAAATCGGCCAGCCGTTTCGCCGCGAATTCTTGAATTTCTTTTCCCGTGGCGGAGACGTTGGCGCGCAGCACCGCGGCGGCGGCTATTTCTTCTCCGAGCTCGGGATGGGGCATCGCAAAGACAACCGCCTCTTTCACGGCCGGGTGCGCGAGCAGCGCCTCTTCGACTTCCGCCGGAGAAATCTTTTCTCCGGCGCGGTTGATGATTTCCTTCAAGCGCCCAGTGATAAACAGGTAGCCTTCGCCATCGATGTGACCTAGATCGCCGGTTCTGAACCAGTCGCCGGTAAATGTCTGCCGATGGATTTCCGGCGCTCCATCGTAGCCTGACATGACGTTTGCGCCGCGGATCGCGATCTCGCCGTCGGCTTCGGCCGGCAATCGGCCTCCCGTTTCGTCGATGATCGCGATCTCCGGCCCCGCCGCCACGCCGACCGAGCCGGGCTTTCGCCTGCCCGGCGGCGTGCTCGCGATCTGATGACAGGCCTCGGTCATGCCGTAGGAATCGATTACCGGAACGGCGAAGGTTGTTTCCAACTCCGACGCCAGCCGCGCAGGCAGCGGAGCGGAGCACGAGCGGATGAATCGCAACTCCGAGCGCGCGATGATTTCGCGGTTCGCCGCCGCTCGGACGAGAATAGATTGATGTATCGTCGGCACAGCCGTGTACCAGGTCGGGCGAAATTCTTCGAGCCATTCGAAGATCTTCGGCGCGTTAAATCCCGGAGGACAAATCACGCTCGCGCCCGCGGCGAGCGAAGAAAGAACGGCGCCGACGAGCCCGTGAATGTGAAAAAGCGGCATCACGTTGAGACAACGGTCTGCCTGAGTCAGCTCGAGCGCCGCGCGGATGTTCCGCGCGGACGCGCACAGGTTTGCCTGCGTGAGCGGAACGAGCTTCGGATTCGACGTGGTGCCGGAAGTGTAGAGCATCAAAGCAACGTCGTCCGGCGCCGCGAAGCCGCTGCGCGCCGCGCGCGCGTTGGCCGCGCCGGAAAGTTTGAACAAGCCCGCCTCGGCGTGCGGCAGAGTGGACAGCTCAAGGACCGGAATGCCGAGAGAGCGAGCGACCGTCCGCGCATGAGAATCGGTCTCTGCGGGAGCGATCAAGGCCTTGGCGCCGAGATGCGCCATATAAGAAGTCAGCTCGCCGGCGCGATACGCGGGATTGAGCGGAACGCAGCTCGCCGCCGCGGCGACGGCGAGAAAAGCGACGGCCGTCTCAGGGCCGTCGGGAAGGGCGACGACGACGCGATCGTTCGGTCCGACGCCCGCCGCATTGAGACTCTCGATCACGGTCTCGACGTGGGCGAACAGGCGGCGATAGGTCAGCGGCGCGCGGCCGGGCGCCGCGATGGCGATCGCTTCGGGAGTCAGCTCAGCCCATTTTTGAAGAATGCGGTGAAGAGTCCGGGATTCGCGCGATTTGGAAAGAGCAACAGCCTTGGTCATTGTGATTTGCCGGGAGACAACAGACGAAAAATATCCGATGTCGGCGTGTTATGTCAATCCGCTATGAAAGTGCTAAAATCGAGCGGTGCTCGAACCTATTGACCAGGCAAAACAGAAAGTGCAAGAGTGGGCGCAACGCCACCGTCAGGCTGCGTTGTACGACGAGGAAAGTTCGACCCTTCTCGACGTCGCTTCGGGCAAGAGCGTACGGCTAAACTGGCGCGACGTGAAAGCGTTCGAGGAAAAAGTACATCCGGAAACCAAAGACGCCTATCTGGTTCTTCAATTCGAAGACGGCCGACAGATCGCTTTGGTCGATCCGGGCGGCGTCGCCTTCGAGCCGTCGACGGCGAACACGGGGCCGCTCGGCGATCTGCCGCCGGTCGTCTGCCTGAGAGATTTTCTAACTCTCAAACAGCGCGTCGATCATTATCTGTTCGACCATCGGGACGACGCGCCGCCGAAAGAATGCCTCGATCTCACGATGATCTCGATCGCGATTCTCGACGGCGCGCGCGCCGCCGGCTTCGACGTCGGCGATCTGGAGGAAGAGTTGAACAAATCGCTGCGCGAGCTGGAGCAAAGAAAACGGTAAAAAGGCAAATGTGTAGGGGCGCGATTTATCGCGCCCGTAAAAAGGCAAAACGAAGAGGGTGGAGTCTATGAACAGCGAAGAGTTCGTCAAAGAGCTGCTGATACCGATCTACGAGTTCTGTCGCGCGCTCGACGGCGCCCCGCCGGCTTACAGCTATATCCCGCTCTCAAGCGACGCGGAGCGCATCCGCGTGATGAAGAGCCGTCTGTTCAACGAGCTCCGAGCGGCGGATCTCTACGGCACGTGGCTTAAGACGACTCCGGAATTGGACGTCAAGGCGACGATGGCCGAGTCGGCGCACGAGGAGATGACTCACGCCGGACTCCTGTCGAAAAGAATTCAGGATCTCGGCCACGATCCTTTTGACTACAAGCCGCTGCCGGCGCAGATTGCGATGTTCAACGCGATGGAAGGGCTGGGCGAGACCTGCGAGCGTGTTGCCGGTCTTTCGCTCGCCGGCGAGACCGTGGCGTACTACTTGATCCAGATGTGCCTCAATTCGCCCGCCGTGCCGGACTGGATCAAACAGCCGTATCGCCGGATCACCGAGGACGAGGCGGAGCACGGCAGCATCCCGCAAGAATTTCTCAAACGTTATGCCACTACGAACGAGCGTCAAGATCGCGTGCGCCGCGCCGTGGCGATGCGCATGGTCTTGTTCCGCGAATATCTCGCCAGCCTCGACCGTTGGGCGATGGGGAAAGCGATTTGGTAAGGTGGGAAGGATCGCTGCGCTTCGCTGTCCCAAGTGCGGATGGAAATCTCCCTCCTGGACGACATTCAAATGTTTCTCTTGCGGCGCGGTCCTGGAAGTCATTCTTGAGATCGGAAATCCGCAGCTATCGGAGATCCGCAAGAGAAAAGAGCGCAGCATCTGGCGCTGGTTCGAATTTCTCCCGGTTGAAGACCACTCCAACATCGTTTCTTTGGGCGAAGGCTGCACGCCGTTAGTTCAATCCTCCCGACTGTCGGAAAAATTAGCGCTTCCTCGGCTCTTTCTGAAAAACGATACGCTCCTACCGACGGGCTCGCTGAAAGATCGGAGCAATGCGGTCGGCATATCGCGAGCCAAAGAACTGGGCTTCTCGACCGCGGCTGTTATCTCGACCGGGAATGCGGCCGCGTCGGTCGCCGCCTATGCCGCTGCCGCCGGCTTAAAAAGCGTCGTCATGGTTCCCCAAGGAACCTCCGCGTCGAAAGTTCTGCAAGCCGCTGCCTACGGCGCGACCGTCGTGGTGGTCCAGGGAAGTTTCGACGATGAAGTCGCGCGGCTTTACCAGGAAGCGCTGCAGGAGTTCGGCTGGTACGACTGCCTGTCGAGCAATCCGTACCGGAACGAAGGAAAGAAATCTTACGCCTATGAGATGCTCGATCAACTGGACGGTGAAATGCCCGACTGGGTCATCCATCCCACGGCGGGCGGCGCCGGGATATGCGCCATGTGGAAGGGGTACAATGAGTTTCACAAGCTCGGCTGGATAGAGAAAATTCCGCGTTTGGTCGCGGCCCAGAGCGCGGCGGCGGCGCCCATCGTTCGCTCCTTGGAGAAAGGGCTCGATGAAGTGGAGCCGGTTACGGCGAGGGACACGGTCGCGGAAAGCATCCAGGTGGGGAATCCGGCCGCCCTCGGCCGGCGGACTCTCGCCGCGATCCGCGCTTCAAACGGCACGGCAGTGACGCTGAGCGACGACGAAATCTTAGAAGCTCAATCGCTGCTGGCGCGACTTGCCGGAATCTTTGCCGAGCCTGCGGGCGCGATCTCCGTCGGGGCTGCGGGGAAACTGAGACGGCAGGGAGTGATTCAGCAGAATGAACTGGTTGTCTGCACCATCACGGGCCACGGCCTCAAACAGCCCTCCGCCATTCGAGTCTCGGAAGAGGAGCTGCGCCCGATTCTCCCGACGCTCGAATCGCTGAGAGAGCGCGTCGAAAACAGATAAATTAACAAACGCGGACGACAGGCCCATGGCAGGCGTAGGGGCGGTTCGCGAACCGCCCCTACCTCAAGAGATTTTAAAGCCGTGCTCCGTGTACCATTTCGCCGCGCCCGGATGCAGCGGCACGTCACGCGGAGTCGCGTCGGTGTCCTGGCCTAATTGGCCGATGCCCGTGAAAGAATCTTCCCAGTAAATTTCTTTTTGGCGCGCGTGAATCGCGTCGCAAACTTTGTAGGCATCCTCGTCCGGCAATGAGGCGCGCGTGTAGAGCGGCCAGCCGCCGTAGTCCAAGCAGACGTAGTCCGACTTGAGATGAGGAAAGCGCCCGACTGGGATGGTGACTCTGCGCCAGCCGATCGCTTCCAGTTTTTTGAACGCCGTCTCATCGAGCGGAACCGGCCGCATGCCGGCGGCGAGCGCTTCGTCGAACCAGAGCACCAGGCCTTCGTCGAAGATCGCGTCGATGGTTCCCGCGCGCAACGCATCGAGCCGTCTTTGATCCCCCGGACCGCCGTTGAGCTGCAGGCTTCCGCCCCACGATTCGATATCGGCAAGCGTGAAGCCGTACGCGGCAAGCGTTTGATCCACCAGCACGCGCGTCGAATGGTGCGGGTCCTCGCGGATGGACAACCGTAATGGATAACGTTTCGTTTTGATCTCAGCCAGCGAATTCAAGCCGGTGCGCGGATGGAAGACATACACAAAACGGTCCCACGAGGGATAAATCGCGAGAACGCGGACCGGCAGCGGCTCGGGAAAAAGTCCTCTGCCGCGGTACGCCTGCGTGAGAAACCCCGAGGGATTCACCATCGCCATCTCCAAGCTTCCGTCGCAGACGGCGTGCGCGAGATGCGGCGATCCCGTCGCCATGCGCAGCCACGGCTGAAAATTTTCGCCCGAGCCCGCGCCGACGGCGATACACATGTCGCGGTTGCCGTAGTAAGGCGTAGCGGGATTCCCCGCGATCTGCAGACCTATTTCCCAGAGTATTTTGCAGCGCTGGAAATTAGCGCCTCTCGGCAGCGGCTCCATCATAAAAACTCCAGGTTTCCTTTGGCGCCCTTTGCGCCTTTGCGCGAGTCATGTTGTCTTCCTTCGAGACCTTCGTGTCCGCCAGAGGACGGATCAGCCACAGTTTTTAAGGCCGATCCTTCGTGGTTAAAATCCTCTCACCACGAAGAGCACGAAGCACACGAAGTTTGAATCATTCCGGTTACGGCGCTACGGTGCCGGGCTTCTGCGGTTGTTCGCCTTCCAGCTCGGCTGAGATGTCGCCGTAAAGCCCATATGGATTTTTAACGGTTTTGCGATACTCCTCCGGCGGCACGTTGCAGTAAACTTCCAGCAAGTTGTCGTCGGGATCGTAAAAATAAATGCTCTTGGTGATGCCGTGAAAGACGACGTGCTTGAACTTGACGTTGTTCGCCTTAAAAATCCGATAGGCCTCTTGCAGCTCGGCAAATGAACCCAGCTCGTACGCGACGTGTTCCATGCCGACCTGCTCGTGGTCGGGCATGCGCGCGCCGTCGGCGGCCTGGCGGATCGCCAGCAGATGATGGTTCGCTTCGACGTCGGGGCTGAAGAAGAGCATGCCGTTGGGCGCCTCGCCGACTACGGGTAGTCCCAGGACTTCGGTGAAGAATTTTTTCGAGCGCTCGATATCTTTGACGCGCAATACTAAGTGGCCGGTTCTTTTGATCTTAATTCCCATAGTTTGCCCTCCTTCGTCCCGAGCTACGACAACGAGTGTGCCTTAACACACGCAATCGGCTACTGCAATTTATAATTGTCACGCTCCATTATAGGATGCGCGCCGAAGAGGGGCCTGCTCCTCCGCGCGAGCCGATGGGTCTCTGCCGTTCTGTCTCGAAGTGTCTGCTTGAATCCGCACTGTATCTGAGAGACTTCAGTGTCGGACGTCTCGCTGCTTCGGAACAGGCCCCCCTTCGGCGCGAGGCGGCCCGCTCGCGCAGACGATTCGTCAATGACTTTTTCAGACCGGTCAAAAAGGTTCCAGCTACAAGGCGCGCGAGAAATCGATCCTTCGGCTTCGCTCAGGACGGGCTGAGCGCAGGCGTACTCTTCTAGTACGTCGCATAGCTTGCCCACCGGCAAGCGTCAAGATTGTCGCGTTTCGACGCGCAACTATCTGAACGCCCGCCGGTGGCGGGCTATGGTAGATGGGCCTTTTTCAGCGGTCCGACACTCCGCAAACAAGCAATGCCGTCAGCGCGTAGACTTTCGTCGCGGCGACGAGGTCGGAGATTTTCATCGCGCGATTGCCCGCGCCGCTGAACGGGTCTCGCTGCCGCGGCGGGCCGTAGCAGACCGAGGGGATGCCGACCTCGTTGAAGACGTTGAGATCGCGCCACATGCTCACTTCGGCGGAAGGCGGCAGTGGCGGCTCGGTCCCGAAAACGTAACGGTGCGCATCGGTGAGCGCGGAAATCAGCGCCTCGGCATTCTCGGCGATATGGCCGCGCGAATATTGAAACGCGGAGACCTCGCACTCGATGCCCAACGCGCGCACCGCGCGCGCGACGTCTTTCTTGACCGCTTCGGGCTTTTTGCCGGGAACAAGGCGGATATCCATATAGATGTCGCAGAAGGGGCTCGCCTGACTGATCTCGTTATTGCCGCGGATATTCATTATCTGCGCCTTGGGGACGATCGCGCCGCCTTCTAACTCCAGTTTTTCTTTCTGCTGGTACCGGACCGCCCATTCCTCAAGCGCCAGGATCACGTGCGCCGCCTTGGCGAAGGCGTTGGGATTTTCCTGGATCGACGCGCCGCGCTCGAAGCGCGGCGTGTAGACCTCTTTTCCTTTCACCCGCACCTTGAGCCAGACGGCGCCGCACTCTGCGCGGACGATGCCGAAGCCGGAAGTCTCGCCCACGAGCGCGTAGTCCGCCGTGACTCCGCGGTCGACGACCCATTTGGTGCCGAAGCCCTCGCCGGGAAAATTGACGCCTTGATACTCGTCGATCGACGGCGCGCCGGTCTCGAACGCCACCGCCGTGATCGTGAGATCGCCGCGCAAGCGAATTCCGGACCTTTGGATCGCTCGCGCCGCGATCATGAACGCGCAAAGCTGCGCCTTGTCGTTGATCACTCCTCGGCCGAAGATGAGCTCGCCCTCCGTCCACGCGCCGTCGATTTTCTTGTCGGCCTCCGTGGCGTCGGGTCCCAATTCGGGTCCGGTATCCATATGCGCGTTGAGGATCAGGCTGGTCCCGTCGCCGCTGCCCGGCATCGTTGCCACCGCGTTGACGCTCTCGTCGGTGATGAATTGAAGCGCGCCGTGAATGCCGCATTCTGTGAGCCACGCGAGCACGGCCTCGCCCACTTTTCTTTCTTTGCCGTGATGGCTCGGGATATTGCCGAGCTTGAGACAGAGATCGACCAGCTCGGTGCGATCGCCTTCGATGCCGGACAGCAGGTCGTCGTAGACCTTTTCTTTATTCATGCGCGATCTCCCTCTGAGCGGAACTTACTTCGCGGCGCGCGCTTCGTCAACGCGACGGGAAGCGAGGAGACTTCATCTCGCTTGCCACGGGCAAATTCTTAGAATATGGTGCCAACGAAACGACCGCAGCCGATGAATTCATAAGGAGCTATTGACATGAGCAAAGCAGCGCGAATAGTCGAGAAACCCCGGGCCGAATGGGGCTCCGACGTGATCGTCGACCTACTCAAAGCTTTCGAGATCGAGTACATCGCGATCAATCCCGGAGCCACGTTCCGCGGGTTGCACGATTCGCTCGTCAACTACGGCGGCAACCGCGCGCCCGAAATTATACTTTGCAACCACGAAGAGATCGCCGTGGCCTTCGCGCACGGCTACGCGCGCGCCAAGGGGAGACCGATGGCCGCGGCGGTGCACAACGTGGTCGGCCTGCAGCATGCTTCGATGGCGATTTACAATGCCTGGGCCGACCGATTGCCCGTCATCGTTCTCGGCGGCACCGGCCCGATGGACACCGCCAACCGCCGGCCATGGATCGATTGGGTTCATACGGCGAACGTGCAAGGCAATCTGGTTCGCGACTTCTGCAAGTGGGACGACCAGCCGGCGAGCGTCGAGGCGGTGCCGGATTCTTTTATCCGCGCTTACCGTTTGGCCACTACCGATCCGCAGGGACCGGTTTACATCTGCTACGACGGCGACGTGCAGGAGAAGAAGCTCGACGGCGACGTTCCTTCCGTGTCGCTGGATCGCTATCCCGCGCCGCTGCCGTTACAGGCGCCGGAAGAAGGATTCGAGAAAACAATTAAGATGCTGCTCGAAGCGAAGCGGCCGGTGATCCTGGCGGACTGGGTCGGCAGGAAAGAAGCCGGTTTCAAAGCGCTGGGCGAATTGGCCGAAATGCTCGCCGCGCCGGTGCTGGACCAACTCGGCAGGCTCAATTTTCCCGTGCAGCATCCGCTGAATCTTACCGGACAAGCCGACAAAGTCATTCCGCAAGCGGATCTCATCCTGGCGCTCGACGTTCCCGATCTCGAGGGCGCCACGACCAAGAGAGCGCAGGAGGGAGGCAATCGGCGGCCGATTCCCTTGATGCCGGCCAACGCCAAGGTCATCAATGTCGCGCTCGACGATCTGCTCGTGCGCGCCTGGGCGACGGACTTCAACAAGCTCCGGGAAGCCGATCTCATGATCATGGCGGACACCGCGGTTTTCCTGCCCGAGCTGGTACGGCGTTTGAAGGCGGAGAAGAAGCTTGCCGCGTCACAAGGCGAGATCGACAAGCGGCGCGCCGATTGGGGCAAGATTCACGAGCAGAAAAAGGCTGCTCTGGACAAAGAGCTGAAAGCCAAGTGGGACGAGAAGCCGATTGCGATGACGCGAATCTACACGGAGCTGGCCGAGGCGTTGAAAGGCGAAGACTGGGTGTTGACCAATGGCAGCTCACAGGGAAAAGAAAATCTTTACATGCCCGCGACCAGGTTCAACCAGATTCTGGGCAAGTATAAAGGTGGCGGCCTGGGTTACGGTTTGCCGGCGTCCTTAGGGGCGGCGCTAGCGCACAAAGGCTCGGGGAAATTCTGCGTCGACATCCAGCCCGACGGCTGCTTGTTGTTCACCATCAGCGCTCTTTGGACCGCGGTGCACCACCAGATTCCGCTCCTGGTCGTGGTCTGCAGCAACCGTTCTTACTTCAACGACGAAGAGCACCAGGAGCGCGTCGCCATAGCGCGCCACCGCCCGGTGGAAAACAAAACCGTCGGCATCCGCATCGAAGATCCCGCCGTCGACTTCGCCGCCAACGCAAAATCCTACGGCGTCTGGGGCGCCGGCCCGGTGACCGATCCGAAAGATCTCGCCAAAGCGCTGCGCGACGCGATCAAAATCGTGAAAAGCGGCAAGCCGGCGCTGGTGGACGTGGTCGTGCAGATGCGGTGAGTAAGGCGCCTATACTTTCGGGCTTCGCTCTTCTGTAGTAAATTACAGTGAAATTTTAGCGCATCGGAGTGACGTCCGGCTCGTCGGAAAATTTTGTGGCGTAGGGTCTCACTCACCGAAGTGTCTCTTCAATAGATCGAAGATGCTGCAATCCGAGATTCGATAAATCCAAAATGGCTGAGGTGTTGAGCTCGTTCGAGCAGTATTGGTGGCTGATTCCGGCCGGATTTGTCCTCGGCGCTTATGGAACGCTCATCGGGGCCGGCGGCGGCTTCGTGTTGGTTCCGCTGCTGTTGTTGCTATATCCGAAAGAGCCGCCCGAAATCATCGTCAGTATTTCTTTAGCGGTGGTGTTTTTAAATGCCGCGGCGGGCTCTGTCGCCTATGGACGCAAGAAGCGCATCGACTACAAGTCGGGTTTCATTTTTTCGCTGGCTACCGTTCCCGGCGCCATTTTGGGCGCGCTCACGACGGTCTATATACCCCGCAGCCTTTTTGATTCGGTCTTCGGTGTCTTGATGATTTTGGCGTCGATCTACCTCTTGATGTATCCCAAGGCGGCTTCACAACTGGGAATAACCGGCTTGGGTGGCCGAGCTATGAAGAACTCCCTTTCTTACACGACGCGAGAACTCGTTGACGGCGAGGGTCATGCCTACAAATTTAATTATAATCCTGCAATCGGGGTGGGCGTAAGCTTTCTGGTAGGTTATGTTTCGAGTTTGCTGGGTGTGGGCGGGGGCTTTATCCATGTTCCCGTTCTGGTGAACGTACTTAACTTTCCGGTGCACATTGCCACCGCGACTTCGCAGTTTATTTTGGCCGTCATGGCCTTTACCGGCACGCTCGTGCATGTTGTAACCGGCGCCTTCACGCATGGAGTGAGGCGGACGATAGCTCTGGGTATCGGCGTCATAATTGGAGCGCCGGTCGGGGCAGCCCTGTCGGATCGCATTCACGGCGACTGGATCATTCGAGGGCTGGCCGTCGCTCTTGCCTTCGTCGGAATTCGGATTCTCGTCGCGGCGATGTGAGAATGCATCGCGTCATTGGCTTAGCAACTCGTTGAGCAATTTCCTGCCTTCCGGCCAGGCGCCCAATCCTGAAGCGGCGTTGAGGTGGCCGCCTTCCTTTATGGTCACCCAACGGCTGTCCCAGCGCTCGGCAAAAAATTTCGCGCGTTCCAGCTCGACGTAAGGATCGTTCGTGCTCGCGACCACGATGCTGGGAAAGGAAAATCGAGCGAGAGGCATCGGGCTAAAGCCCCGCGCCTCGTCGGGTGTGTGCGCCGGCGAATCCACGTCTGATGGAGAGACCAGTAACGCGCCTTTGATTGGGTGCGCCAAGTTTTTCGCGTAGTGCGCGACCAACGTGCAGCCGAGACTGTGCGCGACTAAAACCGGCGGCGCTTCGCGGCCGATGATGTGCCGATGCAACGTCTCCAGCCATTCCGCGGGATCGGGACGATTCCAGTCGTGTTGGACCACGCGGCGAATCGCGGGATCTGCCGCTTCCCACAAGCTCTGCCAGTGATCGGGGCCGGAATTTCCCAGGCCGGGAAGAATGAGAATCGGAGTCGTGATCAATTCAGATTCTCTCCTGGATTTAACTTCGCAGCCAGGCGATGATCTCTTGGGCTACGATTTTGGGATTCTCACGCTGCGGAAAGTGGCCGAGGTTTGGCAACAGCTTGCGCTCGTAGCGGCCGGTGAAAAAAATTTCCTTGCCGGCGGAAGTCGCCGGATCATTGCACGCGTCCGCGCCGCCGTGCAGGACAAGCGTTTGAATAGAGATCTGCGGCAGCAATGCCAATCGACGCTCAAGATCCGCATAGCGCGGATCGCCCTCGGCGAGTCCCCAGCGGTGGCGGTAAGAGTGGATCGTCACGTCCGCCCAATCCGGGTTCTCGAACGAAGCCGCGGTCTCGGAATAGTCGGACTCGGAGAATTGCCACGTCGGCGACCAGGTCCGCCACATGAATTTGCCAAGCTCGCGCCGCGCGTTTCTCACCAGCTCGATGCCGCGCGGCAAGGAAAAGTACCAGTGGTACCAGTAATTCTTGACTTGAGTCAGTGGCAGTTGCTGGTCCGAACTGTTCGTGCCGTAGCCGACTGAAATCGCAACGAGCCGCGTGACGCGCTCACTAAGCTCGGTCGCCGCGATATAAGCGGCGCGCGCGCCCCAGTCGTGCCCGACGATGGCGAAGCGATCCAAACCGAGCGCCTGCGCCATCTCAATCACGTCGCCGCCCAACGCCGACAACTGACCGCTTCGCATCGTCGAGCCATCGCGAAATCGCGTCGGGCCGAAGCCGCGCAGGTAGAGCGCGATCGTGCGAAAACCCGCGTCATTCAATGTCGCGACCACGCCGTCCCACGTGCGAACATCATCCGGCCATCCGTGTAGAAGAATAACCGGAAAACCGCCGCTCGGTCCGCGCTCTTCATAGGCGATGTTTAGGAGGCTGGTTTCGACGCGGCGAATCTTTGGACTTTCGTGATGGGACATGAGGATACGATAACATCTTACGGTTACGGCTCACAGCCACCTGCGTGCCCGACATTGATACGCCAAGAACTTCTCCGGAAACTTGGACCTGAGCGCCCTCTCCTCAGGTTCGATTTGAAAGCGGTTCATGTAGAGGACGAAAGCAGGAAGCAGAAGGGACGCAGGCAAGTTCGACAAGAAAACCGCCCACCCGGCCAAGACCAAAAGAACCCCCAGGTACATCGGGTTCCGCGTAAACTTGTAGACGCCGGAAACAACCAAAGAAGTCGATGACTCGGGCTTCATGGGGTTGAGAGTCGTTCTTGCCCGCCTGAACGACGCAACGCCTAAGACGATTGTGATTGTTCCGGCGACAGCGAGAGCCACTACGACGACAGCGCGTCCGGGAAAGGCGAATCCGAGTTGGGGTACGGCCCATGTGACCAGCCACATGAGCAGCGCTATGAAAAGAACAAATGCGAGAGGCGGAACCTTAAGCTCAAGAGCGTGCATACTTTTAAGGTAGCATGCTGACGTGATTGGAACTATGAATATTCGAGATAAAATACGGGACAGAGCAAACGATCTTTCTTATTGGTATCCGGCGCGGAAAGCATTTTGTGCAACCTTTCTTTTCGTTTTTCTTTCCGCTTGCGCGACGGCCGTCGAACAACCCTTCGCGCGGCCGGCTCCCGGAGAAACGGGGAAACGCGTCTTGGTCGTCAATTATGGCTGGCACACCGGGATCGCTATCAGCAAAGCGGACATTCCTTCCGGTCTTTTACCGGAGGCTCAAGACTTGCCCGGAGAGAACCTGGAGATCGGATGGGGCGACCGGGACTTTTACCTGACTCCCGACGCCGGAATAGGATTGGCGATCAAGGCCGCTTTCTTTTCCGGCGGCAGTGTTGTGCACGTCACGGCCTTCGACGGCGCCGTTGAGGATCATTTTCGCGGCGCGGAGATTTATGGGCTCACGCTTTCCGCAGAGGGATATCAGCGATTGACTCAGTTCGTGTCCGACTCGTTCCTGCGGTCGGGAACGCCGGAAGAGTCCCGGCAAGGGCTTTTTCCGAACAGCCGCTTCTATCCGGCGCGAGAAAAGTTTCACCTGTTTAGAAACTGCAATACATGGGTCGCTGAAGCTTTAGAGGCAGCCGGATTGCCCGTAAACCCCTCCTCCGTCATCACGGCCGGAAATCTCTTTTCTCAGGTAAAGCGGCTCAGCGAACAGTAGCGCGACGCTTGTTCCTATTGCGGGGACGTCTACGAGACCAGCCGCGTGCCGCTTGACGTGCAGGTTCGGTTTGGAGTATTGCTTGCCCAAGCTTTTCAATCCACCCATTAAGAAACGGTCTATGGCTGGTCCAAATTTAAAAAGGATTGCCCAAGGCCTCTTCGATCACTGTCCGACGGTAACGGCAAAGGCTGACATATTTGCAGTGTTTGTCGGGGAAGTGTTTTTGTTGTTAAGAGGCGGGAAGGATTGTAGAATTGCCCCGAATTTCGAAACTGTCGGATGGGGATAGATTGACCTGTTCAATTAATAGTTGAACTAAACCGCTTCGCGGTGGCTCTGCTTCTGTAGAGCCAGTGCTTTTCACTCACCTTCTCGTTTTCTATTCACGTTCCTGACTCATTCAGATCATCTCATCGATCAGTGTTCCCTGTGATACCCTCGCTCCCAAATTTAAATCCAAGGAGGGTTTGTTATGGGAGCACTACGGACCAAGATGATCGAGGAGATGAGGCTGCGCAACTTCTCGCCCAGGACCGAGCAGTCCTACGTTTCAGCGATGGTGGGACTGGTCAAGCATTTCCGTCAGTCACCGCATCAGCTCACTCAAGAGCAGATTCGCTCTTATCTGTTGCACCTCAAAGAGCGGGGCCTCTCGCCGAGTTCGCGCAACGTGGCGATCTCGGGGATGAAGTTTTTCTATCACCAGATTCTGGGATGGAATGAAGAGAAGTTGTTTTTGCCACCGCGAAAAGGGAGCTGGCGATTGCCGGAGGTATTAAGCCAGAAGGAAGTGGAGCGTTTGCGTTGTGCCAACGGCAAGCTTCGCGACCGCTGTCTTTTGATGACGGCCTATGCGACGGGGCTTCGGGTAAGTGAGCTGGTGCGGCTCAAAGTGAGCGACATCGACAGCGAACGGATGATGGTTAAGGTGGAGCAAGGCAAGGGGAGAAAAGACCGTTACACGATTTTGTCCCACCGGCTGTTGACCGAGCTGCGCTCGTATTGGAAAGAGCACCGTTCCCCAACGTGGCTTTTTCCCAACCGAAAGGGCGGTCCGCTTTCGATCGACTACGCCCAGCGCATTTACAATCTTGCCAAGCTGAAGGCCGGCATCCAAAAAGGCCACGGCATCCACACGCTGCGCCACTGCTTTGCCACGCATCTGTTAGAAGCCGGGGTGGATCTGGTGACCATTAAGACGCTGTTGGGTCACAACTCTCTTCAGAGCACCCAGCGTTATTTGCAGATCCGCCAGCACAAACTCACAAGCACGGCGAATCCGCTGGACCTGTTGAGATTCCCTGACTGAAAGGCGCCTTGATCTTTGCTGCCTCTCGCTCATGCGCGGGCGGCAGGAGAAAAAAAGGCGCGCCCCGAGCTGGCCGATATCTTTCGTAGCCACGGGGAGAGCTACCGCCGTGCGCATCGTTTGCCGGCCTCCCACAAAAAGGTGATGCGGGCCGTTGAGGTCTGCCGCACCCAAGAGCTGGGAGGGCATCTAAAGAAGTGCGACACTTGCGGTTTTGAGCACCCGACCTATAACTCCTGCCGTAACCGCCACTGCCCGAAATGCCAGTCGCTGGCCAAGGCCAAGTGGCTAGAGAGGCAAACCTCTGAGCTTTTGCCGGTGGGATACTTCCATCTGGTCTTCACCTTGCCGCATGAATTTAATCCTCTGATTCTCGCCCACAAAAAGATTCTGTTGGCTCTTCTGTTCAAAGCCGTCAGTGAAACGCTCCTGGAGTTCGGCCAAAGGCGCTTTGGCGCAACGGTGGGCATTACCGCCGTGCTCCATACCTGGGATCAAACGCTCAAAGATCATTTCCATCTACACTGTCTCGTCCCCGCAGGCGCTCTGTCATTCGATGGCAGCCGCTGGATCTCGGCGCGCAAAAACTTTCTGTTCCCGGTCACAGCTCTGAGCCAGGTCTTTCGTGGAAAGTTTCTGGGTCTGTTACAACAGGCCTGTGATAAAGGAAAAATCCCAGCGGCCGACAACGAGATCAAAGCATCACGCCAAAAGAGCTGGGTCGTCTACGCGAAAAAGCCGTTCGGTTCTCCACAGACCGTGCTTGATTACCTCGGCCGCTACACTCACCGCGTGGCTCTGTCCAACGACCGCATCCTCAACGCGCAAAACGGCCAGGTCATCTTGAGCTATAGAGATCGAAAAGACGGGGATCGAAAGAAGACCCTCACCCTCGATGCCCAAGAATTTATCCGCCGCTTCTTGCTGCACGTCTTGCCCGATGGCTTCATGCGCGTCCGTCACTTCGGCTTTCTCGCTAACCGCTCCAAGAAGCAAGCTCTCCCTCAATGCCGCAAGCTGTTGGGACTTAATCCCGCCTTGCCCCAACTTCCCAACAGATCAGCCCAAGACCTTTTGCGGGAGATCACCGGCATCGACCTTTCCCGCTGCCCTCGTTGCCAGAAGGGAACCATGATCGTCGTCGCTGATCTGCCAGCGCTGCCGTACTCACCCCAATGGGATTCCTCATGAGAAAAACTCAACGGCTCTTGTGCTTCTTTAACTCTCAACTTGCCCTCTTCGCACAGGTGTGTCTGCCGACACCAAGAAGTGGCTGCCAAACCCCATGGCACCGTGGTAATCACGGAAAATCTATCAGCGTCGAACTCGACCTTCACCCACACGCCGTTCGATTGCCAACACAGCACTCCACTCTGCGCCGCTGCGTCACTTTACAATCCGCATAGCCGCAACTGACGCGCTGCTTCGCGGTTTAGTCCAACACGTTTTATCCCCCCGTCGCCACTTCGCCAACCTATCCGAGGCTTGATTGCTTCCAGGCTTTGGGGATAAAACGCTATACGTTGGGCACCGCCTCATCGAGCACCATATGTATATTGAGAACCGACTCATTGCTATGGTTGATGTGTTGGGTTTTGCTGACCGGATTCAGACCCGAGAAGGGCTGGAGAGCACTACTACGAGGTATGCAGAGCTAATCAGTCACGCTAGAGGGCACATGTTTTCTCCTAGAGCGGTGCCGGGGAGTCCCAACGAACCTGAACCTAATTTCGAGTACGGTCAGTTCGTCTTCGACACGCTTGTGCTGGTGTCCTATCCGGTCGATGTCAAGTCAGCATATCGCTTCGTGTTCGCGTCGATACTCTTGATGGAGATTTTCTTTGCCGAGAAGTTTCCGTTGCGCGGCTCGATTGGTATTGGGGACTTCTGCGCTGACGAGGTGGCCCAGATTTTCCTCAGCAACGCGTTTAAGCGATTGCGAATTGACGAGGAAAACCAACAATGGACCGGTTGTGTCCTCTTGCCTGAAGCGGAGGAGGTTGTGGTTTCGTCGTTGCTTGGGAACACGGGACCTAACAATCTGCCGCGGTCCTCCCCGTTACACTGCATGCCGATACCGAGAAAAGATTCGACCGAACAGCCGGAGGTGCGGTGGTGCCTAAACTGGTCTCACTTCTTATCACCCGCAGTCATCGAGGCGGGACTTCAGCACATGCATGGCGATCCCGCAAAACAGAAAAATACGCGGCATTACCTCGGACTGTTGAGCCAACTAAGCGACGATACGCAACTGCTGCCGGCGGAGTTCTCGCCTGCGAAGAAGATGAAGGTCATGAAAGCTCGGTCGGGTTTGCGTACAAAGTTCGAGGATGACGACGGTAACGGCGTCAATCCCGGTTGTAGCTGGACGATCGCCGCCTACGAAGGCAATGCCCAACCCACCAGTGCACCGGACCCGCTTACAGCGGGCCGGTGACTTTGGACGTTAGCGCGACCCAGTACCCCTCATATGCCCACAATACTTGCTATCGACGCGGCCTGGACGACCACCGAACCAAGTGGCGTGGCGGTCGTTCGCTCCGAGGAATCTGGATGGCGGTACGTTGCGGCAGCCCCAAGTTACGATGAATTTCTCGCGCTCGCGCGTGGGTGGAGCATTGATTGGGACCTACCCACCTTCCACGGTGGCGTTCCAGATGTGGTCAAGCTGCTCGCAGCTGCGCAGCAGCTTGCTGGATGTACCATCGACATCATTACCATCGACATGCCTGTCGCAACAGTCTCGATTTCTTGCCGGCGACGAGCAGACGATGCCATTTCCACAGAGTTCGGAGCGTGTTGGTGTTCAGCACACAGTCCTAATCAGAAGCGACCGGGGCCACTTGGCGCTGCTCTTTCGAATGCGTTCGGCGCAGCCGGCTACCCACTCGCCACGGTGGGGACTTCCGTCGCCGGCGCGCCATGTATGCTCGAGGTGTATCCACATCCGGCGCTGCTCTCGTTGCTGAAGCGTTCGCGTCGGATACCCTACAAAGTCTCCAAGTCGCGCGACTATTGGCCATCGTTCACGCTCCTGCAGCGCATTCAGGCTCTGCTCACCGAGTTTGTTGCGATTCACAGCGCCCTCGCAGCTGCATTCGGACCGCTAAACATCCCGATACCCGCGGAGGGAAGTGTACAGAAATTGGTTTATTTAAAGAGGTACGAAGATGCCTTGGACGCATTGGTTTGCGCCTGGGTTGGTATGGAGTTTCTCGCCGGAAGAACAGTTGCCCTCGGCGACGATACCGCAGCAATTTGGTGCCCGCGCGATGTAGTCTTCTCGTATCCTAAGAAGGCGGGCTAACAAAAGAAGCGGGAAAAAAGGGACATTCTACTTTTTAACCCCGTCGTCACGTCACTTCGTGACACGCGGCAGAGTGGCCGGGGCGTTTTTGTTCGAGCGGAGGCTCGATGGTCTTGCAGCGCTCGACGCGAATCGGGCAGCGCGGCTCGAGGCGGCAGCCGGGAGGAGGATTCAGCGGCAGAAGGACTTCGCCCCTCAGCGTGGGCGTCTTTTTGACTTCGAAGGAATCGGGAGTCAGGTTGGAGGCCATCAGGCCCTGAGTGTACGGGTGCTTGGGGAATTGAAAAATCTCCTGCACGGGCGCGATCTCCATGATCTTTCCCGCGTACATCACGGCGACGGTGTCGGCGAGGTACTCGACGACGTTGAGGTCGTGCGAGATGAAGAGCATCGTGAGCTTCAGTTCCTTTTGCAGCTTCTTGAACAGATTCAAAACTTGCGCCTGGACCGAAACGTCCAAAGAAGATACCGGCTCGTCGGCGATGATCAGCTTTGGGTTCGCCGCCAGAGCGCGCGCGATGCCGATCCGCTGGCGCTGCCCGCCGCTGAATTCGTGCGGATAGCGGTGCATGGCCTCCGGCTGGAGTCCGACCAGTCCTAGAAGCTCGGCGACCGTGTCGAGTTTCTTTTTCCCCTTGAGTCCCTGATAAAGCGTCACCGGCCGGCCGACGATCTCCAGGACCTTCATGCGCGGATTCAGCGACGCGAATGGGTCCTGAAAGACCATCTGGATATCGCTCCTGATTTCCCGGACTCGCTTCTTCGGCAGGCTAAGAATGTTTCGGTTCTGAAAAATCACTTCTCCTTCGGTCGTCTCGATCAAGCGCGTGATAAGGCGCGCGGTGGTCGATTTTCCGCAGCCGCTTTCGCCGACCAGCCCGAAGGTCTCGCCTTCGTCGATCGAGAAGTTGATATGATCGACCGCTTTGAGCAGCTTGGTGCCGCGGAACAGACGGCTCAGCGGATCGCCGCTGAGGTCGTAGTACTTCGTCAGGCCTTTGACTTCGAGAAGCGGCATCATTCACCGGGAAAGTAACAGGCGACCCTGTGGTTGTCGGATTTTTTCTCAAAGGGAGGAACGTCGGCCTTGCAGATCTCTCTCGCCTTGAAGCAGCGCGGATGAAACCGGCAGCCGCTCGGCGCGTCGAGCAGATTGCAAACGTTGCCGGGAATCGCGCGCAGCGGTTCGTCGCGCCGTTCGGGGCGCGGAAACGCGTGCAAGAGTCCGATCGTGTAAGGGTGAAGCGGCGAAGTGAACAGTTCCCGCTTGTCGGCCAGCTCCACGAGCGAGCCCGCATACATGACGCCGATCCGGTCGCACAGGCGGGCGACGACGCCCAGGTTATGAGAGATGAAGAGCAGCGCCATGCCCATTTTCTCCTGCAGCTCTTCCAGCAATTCTAAAATCTGCGCCTGGATGGTCACGTCCAGGGCGGTGGTCGGCTCGTCGGCGATCAGCAGCTTGGGCTGGCAGGCGAGCGCCATCGCGATCATCACCCGCTGGCGCATGCCGCCGGAGAGCTCATGAGGGTAGCGCGCCATGACGGTCCGGGGAGAGGGAACGCGCACCGAGCTGAGAATATGCTGGGACCAGTCGAGCGCGACCTTGTTGGAGTGGCCCAGGTGAATCCGATAGCATTCGGCAATCTGCTCGCCGACGGTAAAAGAGGGATTGAGCGAGGTCATGGGCTCCTGAAAGATCATGGATATCCGACGGCCGCGGATTTTCTCCATCTCTCTCTCGCTCTTCTTCAACAGATCTTCGCCTTCGAAAAGAATCTGCCCGCCGGCGATCTCGCCGGGCGGCGAGGCGATGAGGCGAAGGATGGCGAGCGCGGTTGCGCTCTTGCCGCAACCGGTTTCGCCGACGATGCCCAGAGTTTCTTTTTCCCGGATGGTGAAGGAAACATGATCCACGGCGATCAGAGTGCCGCGCCCTATCTGAAACTGGACCGTGAGGTCTCTGACCTGGAGCAGTGGATCGCTCATTGCCGTTCGTATTGGCGCGGGTCGAAAATATCCCGCAGTCCATCGCCGAGAAGATTGAAGCCCAGGATGGCGAGCGAGATCACCAGACCCGGGAAAATGGCAACGTGAGGCGCGAGTTCCATATACCCGCGCGCTTCGCTGAGCATCAGGCCCCAGCTTGGCGCTGGAGGCGGAAAGCCCAATCCTAGAAAACTCAGCGAGGACTCCACGAGTATGGCGTGCGCGAAATCGAGACTGACAAGCACCAGAATCGGCGCGATGCAGTTGGGAAGTATCTGGAAGAAAAGAATCCGGAATTCGAACTCGCCCGTCATGCGCGCCGCTTCGACGTATTCCCGCTCTTTTTGCGATAGGACGGTGGCGCGCACCACGCGGATATATCCGGGTATCGAAGTCAAGCCGATCGCCAAATAAAAGGTTAGAAAGCTCGGTCCCATGGCGGCCACCAACGCAATAGCAAGAAGCCTTCCGGGAAAGGCGAGAAATGCGTCGACGAACCTCATCACCACGGCGTCCGTCCAGCCCCCCGCGTACGCCGAGACGGCGCCTACGGGGACCCCGATCAGAACCGCGAGAAGAACCGCGCCGAAAGCGACGCGCATGGCGATCCGGGAGCCGAGGATAAGGCGGGTTAATATATCCCGGCCGTAGATGTCGGTTCCCAGCAGGTGCTCGGCGGAGGAACCTTTGAGGCGGTCGGGCAGATTCATTTGGAACGGATCGTGGGTTATCAAGTAGGGCGCAAACAGCGCGGTGAGCAAAACCAAGAGGACGAGGAACAGCCCCAGAGCTGCGAGCCGATTGCGCAAGAGAATGACCAGCGACGCGCCCACGCGCTGCCCGAGCGCGCCGAGCTCGGTCGCGGCGGGGAGTTCCCCGGGAAGTTTTTCTCTTTCTGCCGTAATCATTTAAGCGAGATGCGCGGGTCCAGCCATTTGTATAGCACGTCGACGACCAGATTCACGCCCACGTACGTGAACGCCAGAAACAAGACCGCGCCCTGCAGGAGCGGGTAGTCGCGCGAGTAAACCGCCTCCAGGACCAGGCGCGCGACGCCGGGCCAGGCAAAGACCGTCTCAATGATCGTAGAGCCACCGAGCAGCCGGCCCACCTGAAGACCGATGACGGTCGTGGCCGAGATCAAAGAATTCTTCAGCGTGTGTTTATAGATGACCAGCCGGCGCGGCACGCCCTTGGCTCTGGCCGTGCGCACGTAGTCGAGCCGGAGCTGCTCGAGCATTTCCGCGCGCACGTAGCGGGTCACCGTTGAAGCCAGATCGGTTCCCAACACCAGGGCCGGCAGCGTGAGATGCCAGAGAAAGCGCGGGAAGTTGGCCGAGGGGTCGATGTAGCCGAGCGTCGGAAACCAGCCCAGGTAAAGGCCGAAGCCCAGGATCAACAAGAGCGCGAAAAAAAAATTAGGCACGGCGATGCCGAACAGCGCAAAGCCCATGGCGCCGTAATCGTAGACAGTGTTTTGCTTCACGGCCGCCAGTGTTCCGGCGGGGATCGCGATCACGATGCCTATGATGAGAGAGGCGAGGGCGAGATAAAGCGTGGCGGGAAAGCGCTCGACGACGGTGTCGAGGACGGGCCGCTGCGTGCGCAGCGATTGTCCCAGGTCTCCTTGCGCGACGCGTCCGAGCCAAGTCAGGTACTGGACGTATATCGGCTGGTCGAGATTCATTTTTTTACGCAGAATCTCGTACTGCGCCCGGTCGTAGCGCTCCTCGCCGAGCATGATCTCGACCGGGTCGCCCGGGATCAGATGAATAATAAAAAAAACAATGAACGAGGCGATAAAAAGAACCGGGATCAGTTGAAGGAGTCGTCTGAGAATGTAGAGAATCACGCCGGCCAGCTTTTCATTCCTGAACGGTTCACATGCCGCCTACGAGCAAAATGTTTCTTCGGAAACCCTTCGCCTCTATTTCGTCAGCCAAACCCTGAAGATTCCTCCCTCTGCGGTGTCCAGGGATTCGTTATTATCCGTTACGAAGCCGCGCACGGTCGGATGGACGCCGAAATAACGGTGCTCGAACGCGAGAAATACTTCCGGCGTCTCGTTGTAGAGAATTTCGAACGCCTTTTTGTAAATCTCTTTTCGTTTTTTCGGATCGAGCGTGCCGTCCGCTTGGTTCACCAGCGCGTCCAACTGCTTGTTGCAGTAGCCCGTGCGATTGTTATCGCGGGCTTTGAGCTTGACCGACTCCTCGTCGCACATGAACTCGACCGCGATCTGCGCGGGATCGGCGGGCAGGTCGCCGCCGCCTGGGCTCATGTCATAGTCGCCGGTGCGGGAGCGGGTCCGATACGTGCCGGCTTCGAGCGTCTCCACCACCACATTCAGACCGGCCTCCTGCAACATAGGGACTATGAACGCGACTTCATCCTGACCCTGGCGCGAAACGAAGACGATTTTTTCGCCTTTGTAGCCGGCCTCCTTAAGAAGCGCCTTGGATTTTGCCAGGTCGCGCTTTCTTTCCGGGAAGCCGAAGTTCCACGGCGATCCCTTGTAAAAGCGCTCTTCCGCCGCTTCTCCCTGGCCCCAATACGCGCCTTCGAGAAGTTTTTGCTTGTCCACGGCATAAACGACGGCCTGGCGGATCTTGGGATTGTCGAACGGCGGCCGGACCGTATTTAAATACAGCTCTCTCATGCCGGCGTACTTGGCCGCCACCAGCGAGACCTCGGGCATTTCGCCCTTCTGGACCTTGGCCACCCACTGCGAAGGAAGGCGTGTGATGATATGGAGATCGCCGGCCCGGAGCGCCGCGAGCCGCGCCGAGGCGTCCGGCACCGGCTTCAGCACGACCCGGTCGAGATAAGGATAGCCTTTTTGCCAGTAGTCCTTGTGGCGCTCGAAGGTCGCGTGCGAGCCGGCGCGCCATTCTTTGAAGGCGAACGGGCCGGTGCCCGGCGGCATCGCCTGGACTTTGGTCTGTCCCGTGGGGATGGAATTCTTGGGCAGTACAAAGAGCACGCCCAATTCGCTGAGCCCCGGGAGAAACGAAACCACCGGCCGCTTCATGACGAACCGAACGGTATATTTGTCCACCACGCGGACCGCATCCACGTCGTCGAGGTTGGGCTTGGCCGTCGCGCCGTGCTGCGGGTCCTTGGCGTATTCCACCGCCCACTTGATATCTTCGGCGGTCATCTCCTCGCCGTTGTGAAATTTCACTCCTTTGCGGAGAACGAAAGTATATTCCTTGCCGTCGGGAGAGATTTTCCACGACTCGGCCAGAAACGGCTTCACCTCGCCTTTGCCGTCGATCATGACCAGGCTCTCATAGACCAGCGCCCGAATGTTGCGGTCGATCGAGCGCATGCGCACGAACGGGTTCAGTCCGTACAGGTCGGCGTGAATCCCCACGTTGAGCGTGCCTCCGGATCGGGGCTTCTCCTGCGCCCCGCTCCATGAGGGAACCGCCGAACAGATCAGCGAAATCAACAGACAGAAGAGTTTCATTGGGACCCCCCTTTGTTTGCCGGTGTCAGGACGTTCAGTAGGCATATCTTTTATACTCAGGGTGAAATCGGTGCAAGAGGACCAAGGCGGAAGACGCAGGTCATCTTACGGCGTCCGACGAGGGCTTCCCGCACAGTCATCGTGGACCGGTTTGGCAGACCTCCGCTTGCCAAACCAAACCCATTTTGATAGCTGTGCCTACCAAGGTCGCCGGGCCGGAGCTTTGCCGATCGGCTGTTAAAGCTTACCAACGGTCAGACCATGCCTAAGCCGCCGGATGATTTCATTCAAGAACTCATGAGTGGAAGAGATCTCTTCCACAAAGGATCGATCCGAAACTATTTGTCGATTTGGATTAGCGAGGAGGCGGAAGTTTATGAAATACACCGACGATCAGATGATCGATACGTACGAGACCTGGCAGATCGCGCAGAAAATTCCCATCCACCGGGGATTTTTCATCGAGGACCTGCGCAAAGTCGAAGTCGCGCCCTGGGATCTCAAGGGCGGCCTGGGAGCGTTCATTAATCTCGACGGCACGGGAGGGACCAACGACGGCTACGTGTGCGTCATTCCGCCGGGGAAGTCGCTCAAGCCGCAGAGGCACCTCTATGAAGAGATGGTTTTCATCGTGGAAGGCCACGGGGCCACCACCATCTGGCAAAAAGACGGGAGGAAACACACCTTCGAATGGCATCCCGGCAGCCTCTTTGCCATCCCTTTGAACGCCTCGTACCAACACTTCAACGGCCAGGGCAACGCGCCGGTGCGTTACTTCGCCGTGACCAACGCGCCTTTCATGCTGAGCTTGTTTCATAACGTCGATTTCGTCTTCAACGCGGATTACGCTTTTCTCGACCGCTTCAATCCGGAGGAAGAAAACGATTACTTCAGCGGCGTCGGTCAGCTCTGGGGCGACAAGCTCTCCGTCAACTTCGTTCCCGACGTCTACACGGTACCGCTTTACGACAAGCCGGCACGCGGGGCAGGCGGCAACCGCCACGTCATGTTCGACCTCGCCGGCAACATCATGATGTCGCACATATCGGAGTTCAGCGTCGGCACCTACAAGAAAGCGCATCGCCACGGCCCCGGCGCGCACGTCATCATCCTCACCGGCCAGGGCTACTCGCTGCTCTGGCCGGAAGGCAAAGAGCGGATGCGCGTCGACTGGAAGCCGGGCAGCGTCGTCGTGCCGCCCAACCAATGGTTCCACCAGCACTTCAACTCCAGCGCCGACCCGGCGCGCTACCTGGCGCTTCGCTGGAACACCTGGCGCTACCGTTTCTCGATGTTCAATCACGAGGACGCGCCGACCGACAAAAGCGTCAAGCAGGGCGGCGCGCAGATCGAATACGAGGACGAAGATCGGAGAATTCATGCCGTGTTCGAGGAAGCTTTGGCCAAGGCGTCGGCGCGCTGCCGCATGGGGCACGCCATTCCCTGGTGCACGCAGAAGGAAGCCGCTCGCGCGGTCTGACAACCCACCGTTCACCCTTCGACGGGCCTGTCCCGAGCGAAGCCGAAGGGCTCAGGGCGAACGGTGGCGAGGTTCATTTTTCCGTTTGTGCTGAGCCTGTCGAAGCACGAAGATGCCGACAAGTTCCTTTCAGGAGATTTTTTATGATCCACATCATCGTCGCCGGTTTGACGCTTTTACTTTTCACCGCCTCCGCGCACGCCGCGGAAACTCCGCGGCGTGGCGGCCGTCTTATTTTAGGACTGCGCAACGACATTACGGCGGTCAATCCCTTCCAGCGCACCACATCCACGAATTTCGCCGTGCGCGGCATCGTTTACGAGCCGCTGATCGACTTCGACAAGGACAGCAAGATGGTCCCCGCGCTCGCCACGTCGTGGAAAGTTTCGCCCGACGGAAAACTTTATACCTTCAACTTGCGGCGCGGGGTCAAATTCCACAACGGCAAGGAGATGACCGCGGCGGACGTGAAATGGAGCGTCGCCTACGCCATGGATCCGAAGAACGCCCCCACCGGTCTGGTTCCGCTCCGAAACGTCGGCGCGGTCAACGTCAAGGACAAGTACACCGTCGAGTTCGTAATGAAGGAAGTCGATTCGGCTTTTTTGGCCACGCTGGGTTCGATCCGTCCGTTTCCCATCGTGCCTGAAGGGTCGATTACCGATCCGCGCGCGCAAACGATGCCGCCGGGAACGGGCCCGTTCGCGTTCAAAGACTACAAACCCGACCGGGAGATCGTCTTCATGCGCCACGCGGATTACTGGCATAAGGGGCTTCCCTATCTCGACGAGCTGGTCCTGCGCCCGATTCGCGACGAGACGGTCCGCTTCACCTCGGTGCGCGCCGGCGACGTCGATATGGTTGAAAGAACGGCTTACGGTTCCGTGCGGAGCGTTCTCAAAGGGGAATATCCCGATCTCAGGGCAACCGAGGCTAAGTACGCCGGCTTTCGCCGCATGCTGTTTAACGTCGTGGATCCGCCGTTTAATAATTTAAAGCTGCGCCAGGCGGTGCGCTACGCGCTCGACAAAAAACAATTTATCGAAGGCGCGTTCTGGGGACTGGGCGAGCCCGCGGACCAGTTGGTTCCGAAGGAGAGTCCCTGGCACATGAAACTTCCCGAGGTGAAGCGCGACCTGGAAAAGGTCAAGGCGCTCCTCAAGGAAGCGGGCGTTTCGCCCAACCTCGAAGTCGAGCTGATGGGCTTGCAGACCGAAGGCGAGGAACTGCAAGTGATTCAGAGCCTGTTGTCCTCGGCGGGGATAAAAACCAAAGTCACGATATTGGAAAGAGGCGCGCGCGAGACGCGTGAAAGCAGGGGCGATTTCATGATGATTCTGAGCGGCAGCGACGTGCCGACCGAACTGGGCATGGAATATCCCGGAGAGCTTAGCTGCAACGAGGACGAGGTCAAAGCGAAAAAACGCGGCGAGAATTCGTCCGGCTATTGCAACAAAGAAGTGGACCGCTTGATGGCGGAGGCGGCGAAGACCATCGACCCCAAGAAGCGCTACGAAGTCTGGGCCAAGGTGGTGCGCATCGTCAACGAAGAAGTTCCGGAAATCCCGCTGGCGTTTATCCCGCGCTACTACACGTATCATAAGAAGGTGCGCGGCTTCGAAACCGACTGGGACGGCCGCTTCAACATGACGACGGCGGGTTTTTCCCGGGTTTGGATCGCGCCGTAGAAAACGTGTTCGTGTCACTTCGAAGGCGGCCTACAAAGTTTCGTGTTCGTTTTTTCGGCACGAGCACGAGCCACGATCACGAGCACGGCTTTTTTAGTCCCTGGTGGACCTTCTCCGCCGTTATCGGCAGGCTGGTAAGCCGAACGCCGGTCGCATTGAAAACCGCATTTCCCACCGCCGGAGGAATCGGCGTGATGGCGTGCTCGGCCGCCGGTTTGGCGTTGAACGGGCCCGGTCCATGCGTGGCGCCGTGAACGAGCGTGGTCTCGCGCGCCGGGATATCGCGCGCCGTGAGCATCTTGTAATCGCCCAGCGTCAGCGTCGTCACGCGCCCCTCGTCGAGGACGATCTCCTCGCATAAAGCCATTCCCAGTCCTTGCATCATCCCGCCTTCGATCTGCCCCTGGTGCGTGGTTGGATTGATGACCACCGAGACATCGTGGAACGTGCTCATTCGCCTCACCTCGACCTGTCCGGTGTCACGGTCGACTTCGACATCCGAGATCGCCGCCTGAAAGATGTGCTCCCGCGGTCGTATCCGTCCATCGTAATATGCAAAGCCGCGGCCCGGCTCGCCGGGCGCCAGCGCCGCGAGCTGCTTGAGATCGAGCCTTTGCTTGCCGGTGATGAGATGAACGCCGCCGTCCTTCCATTCGACCTGCGCGGGCTCGACTTCCCATTGAATTGCCGCGCGCGCCTTCAAACTTTCGATCAGCGCCTGCGTCGCGCGCGCGACCCCTTGGCCGATGACGTGCGTCGCGCCCTGCCCCTTGATTCCGTCGTGATAGGGCGCGTGGTTCGTGTCCGGCACTTCGACGCTGACGCGCTCCGGCTCGATGCCGAGAATCTCCGCTACGATCTGCTTTTGGATGACGTGAACTCCGGTGCCGACGTCGAGAATCCCGACGTTGAGCCGGACGTTTCCGTCTTTTCCCAGCAGGAGCTCGGCTTCAGACTGACCCTGGCCAATGTGCCGGCACGTCAACGCGATGCCGCGGCCGGTCAAATTTCCCGGTTTCTGCGGCTTCAACCTGGGTTTTTTCCAAACCTTCCGCGCGCGTTCGAGCACTTCGCGGCACTTGATGTCCCGATACTCGAAGCCGGCGTAATTGGAATCGCCCTCGACCAACGCGTTCATGAAGCGAAACTCCAACGGATCTATTTTTAATTCGTGCGCGATCATGTCCATGTGTGTCTCGGTCGCGAAGACAGTCTGCAACTCGCCTGAGGCGCGCATGTAACCGCCCGGAACCTGATTCGTATAGACACACATACTTTCGTGGCGGGTGTGGGGAACGCGGTACGCGCCGCCCATTGTCAGTCCGCCGCTCATGTGCGCCGGCGGGCTCGGCTTGAAGGCGCCGTAAGCGCCGCCGTTATAGATCACCCGCGCTTCCCGCGCCCACAAGCGGCCGTCGCTTTTGATGCCGGTGCGAAGAACAATGATCGAAGGATGGCGCGGCGAGGCGGCCATCAGCTCCTCCGCATAAGTCCTGACGAAACGGACGGGCTTGCCGGTCGCCCTGGCTAAATAATAGGCGAGGGGAATGTCGGTCAAGTAATCCTTGCCGCCGAACGATCCGCCGACGACCACCGGGTGCAGGATCACCCGGTCCTTTGGCACCTCCAGGTAGTGCGCCATTTGATCGCGCACGCTGAAGGGCGACTGCGTCGCTGCCCAGACTAAAACTCTGCCTTCGCCGTCGATCTCCACCGAGCACGTGTTGGGCTCGATGTAGCCCTGGTGCACCATCTGCGTGCGGAACGTATGCTCGAATATTTTGTCCGATTCGGCGAAGCCCTGCTCGACGTTACCCTTCCCGGCGGTCAGCATGTTCTGCACGTTGCGGCGCTCCGGCGCCTTGCTCTTTGGCAGATTATAACTCGCGTAATCCGGATGGATCAGAGGCGCGTCGGGCTTCATCGCCTCCAGCGGATCGAAGACCGCCGGCAGCTCGTCGTACTCCACGTCGATCAGACTCACCGCCTCTTCGGCGATGTCCTTGTCCACGGCGGCGACGGCGGCGACTTTGTCGCCGACAAAACGCACGCGCTCGCGCGCCAGCGCCGGCGAATCGGGGAACGTATGGCCGATCAACTTCGGGCTCACGTCCGCGGCGGTGATGACGGCTTTGACGCCGGGCAACGCCTTCGCCCGGCTCGTGTCTATATTGATAATGCGCGCGTGCGGCAAAGGGCTCCGCAAAACTTTGCCCCAGAGCGTCCCCGGACGGATCACGTCGGCCGTGTAGCGCGCCTCGCCGTTGACTTTCCCCAGCCCGTCCTCGCGTTCAAGCGGTCGGCCGATGACACGAAATTTAGCCATGCTGCTATTTCCTCATCAGCGTTGTCATGAGTTGGAGTATTGGAGTGGTGGAGGGATGGAGTACCGCTTGAGACCCAACACTCCAATACTCCTTTACTCCAACACTCCATTTTCCTATGCGTACGCGACCTGCGGCATGTCCGACCGCACTCCTTCCTGTTTCAATGCGGCTTCAAATCGCCGGCGAATCTCAGGGTCTTCGTCTTCGTATTCGATTAACGTACCGCCTCTCTTAATGGATGTCGTCGTTCCGTCTTCATGGCGCTTGCCGGCCAGCAAAAGACCCGTGGGGTGATTCCTCCCGCTGTAGCGGAGCGCGATGTGGCGCGCGGGCTTCCCCGCGGTATTGAAGTGTTGGTGAAACCAGCCGCCCGGGGGGCAATAGATGCTCCCCGCTTTCCATTTCAACTCCAACACCTCTTCTGCATGCCCGTTCTGGTAAGGTCTGACACCCAGGTCTTTGGACCACATGATCACGTAACCTTCCGATTCCAGGCCCAGCAGAACGGCGCCGGGCCCATGATAATGCGCCTTTTGATAGCGGGCGGCGGGCCAGTGAGCCACATGGGCGATCATCGAATTTCCCGTCATCTGAAACTGGGTCAGCTTGACCCCGGTTCCTTTCGACTCGTGTTCGTCCACGCGCGCCGCAAGAATGTCGGGAACGAAGTTGGTCTCCCAGACGTTGGCGTTTCCGCTCGCGTAGCGTTTTTGGCCCACGTTGAAATAACCCTCTTCTCCGGCAAAGCGGTCCGAAAACACAAACGAGTTGTTAAAAACGAACTCGGAGTTGCGGTAAGCGTCCAAAATCATCGGCGCGTTCGTCACGGCCAAAAACTTGACCGGCTCCCGTCCTCCGTTGATCAATCGATGCCAACTGTTGAGCGGCGGGGAAAAGAGGCTCATGCGTCCCCACTCGAAGAGACTTTTTTTCTTGCCCTCCTGCCAGACTTCCGTCGCTCCCTGCCCGTCGAGGATGCAGATGAGCTCTTCATAGATGTGTCTTTCCGGCTCCAATGCCGCTCCGGGCGGGATTTCGGCTACGTACATGCCGGTGACCCCTTCCATCCCGTGGAGATGAACGAAGGCGCCCAGGCCGCCGGTGCGCCGCCAGGGAAGAAGTTTTATGTCGCGGACATCCTCGACGCCGTGACCGACGACCACGGGGAGTCCCTCGCTCTTCATCCACTGATGATAGCCCGTCTGCTGCAATGCATTCATCAGCCTGTCGAAGTCGCTCATATCTTATCCCCCATTCTGCCCGCGCTCTGCTCTGCGCGTCACCGCGCTATCCATACCCGGGAAAAACCGGCCGTAGTCAAATTGAAGCGGCCGTCGAAGTCGGTCTCGAATCCTCTCACTTTATTTTGGTAGGTGAAAAAGCGCGGCACGAAGACCAAAGGGATGCCCGGTATTTCCTCGTGAAGGATGCGGGTGACCCGAGCAAAAACCTCGTAGCGTTTTTTATGATCCATGGTCTTCGACGCCTCCGCCAGCAGCCGGTCCACCTCCGGGTTGCAGTAGCCGGACGTGTTCTCGGTCCGATTTTTGGCCTTGACCTCTTCCTCGGCGCACCCGAACTCGCTCGGGTACTCCTCTTCCGGGTCATTGGGGATATCGCTTCCGCTGAGCACCATCATGAAATCGCCCCGGCTCTCGCGCGACCCCCGCGCGCCTCTTTCCAGGACTAAAACTTTTGCCTTGAAGCCGGCGCCGACCAATTGCTGTTGAATGACTTGCAGCTCTTCTTCCTCCGACTTTAGCCCCGAAAGCTCGACTTCCACATCCGGCCCGAGGCCGGCCTCTTTCAACAGCGCCCTCGCCTTGGCCGGATCCGGTTTAATCTCAGCGAGCTTCACCTTCCAGGGACTCTCCTGGGGAAACACCTGATCCACCGGCTGTCCAAAGCCCCAGAACGCCCCTTCGATATACTTCCTTTTGTCCAGGGCATAGAGCACCGCCTGGCGCAATTTGAGATTGTTGAACGGCGGATCGGCGACGTTGAAAAGCAGGCGGCGATAGCCGGCGTATTTGACCTCGGTAGTCTTGAGGTCGGGAGATCCGCCCGTGAGCAGCTTTCGGATAGCGGCGTAGGGAGTTCTCTCGATCATATCCAGATCGCCGCTGCGCACGGAGATGAAACGGACCTGGTCCTCCACCACCGTCTTCAGCACCAGCTCGTCCAGGTAGGGGAGACCTTTTTGCCAGTAGTTTTTGTTGCGCGCGAAGACCATTTCCCGCGCCGGCTTGTGTTCCTTGAATATAAAAGGGCCCGTGCCGGGAGGGGGACTCAGCACCCTGGCCGTTCCTTCCGGGAGCGACTCCTTCGGAATAATCGGAAAGGCGCGGACCGTCGCGAGCAGATTGAGAAATGCGCCCATCGGCTGCTTCAGAACGAACTCTACGGTGAGGCTGTCCTTGACGTTGACCGCTTGCAGGTGTTTCAAGATCGTAAACCCCGATGCCGCGTTCTTGGGGTCGAGCGCATAATCCGCGCTCCACTTCACATCCTCGGCGGACAATTCCTTTCCGTTATGGAATCTTACGCCTGTCCTGAGCTTGAAGGTGTAGCTTTTGCCGTCGGGAGATACACTCCAGGACTGCGCCAGCGATGGCACCAATTTTCCAGTCTTGTCGAAATCCAGGAGCGCCTCGTAGGCCAGACCGCGCACGTAGTAGTTGGTGGAGCTGGTGCGGAGAAAAGGATTCAGGGAGGAGATATCGCTGCGAATGCCGAAAACCAGCCGCCCTCCATAGCGGGGCGCTTCCGCGGCGGGAGCGGAAGCGGCGAAAAATAAAAATGTCGAAACGGCGACGAGAACGTGCATCATAAAAAATCTCCTGAAACGAACGTGTCACATCTTCGTGCTTCGACACGCTCAGCACGAACGGAAAAAAACTCGCCACCGTTCGCCCTGAGCTTGTCGAAGGGCAAACGGTGGGTGATCAGACCGCCCGCGCAGCTTCCTTCTGCGTGCACCAGGGCACCGCGGCGCCCATCCTGCATGGGGCCCCCGCCTTTACGAGAGCGGCTTCGAACAATTCGTGAATCTTCGGGTCTTCATCTTCGTACTCGATCTGCGTGCCTCCCTCTTTGACACTTTTGTCCGTCGGTGTGTTTTCGTTTTTGAATATGGGAAAACGATAACGCCAACTGTTCCAGCGGAGCGCCAGATAGCGGACCGGCTCGGCGCTGGTGTTGAAATGCTGGTGAAACCACTGGTTCGGCGGTACCACGACGCTGCCGGGTTTCCAGTCCACGCGCGCCGGCTCTTTTCCTTCCGGCCATAAAAGAGAGTAGCCCTGGCCGCTTAAAATGGTCACGTGAGCCCCCGGACCGTGGCGGTGCGCCTTCTTGTAGGAGCCGACGCCGAATTCCGAGATGTGAGCCATCATGGTATTGCCGGCGAGGTCGAATAAGACTTGCCTATTCCCTCCGGCGCCGCGCGCTTTTTTTTCATAGAGCCGGATTTTTCGCGTATCCGGGACGAGGTTGACCGACAGCTTGTCTCCCCACAACTGCCCTTCGCCGCTGAAATAGTCGTCCTCCTCGGTCGAAAAGCGGTCCGTAAAAGTGAACACGTTATCGAAGATGAAATCCAGGTTGTGGAACAGATTCATCATAAAAGGAGCGTTGGTCACGGCAAAATACCGCGCCGGG
Organism: uncultured Syntrophobacteraceae bacterium; assembly: GCA_964404195.1. Classification (GTDB taxonomy): domain Bacteria; phylum Desulfobacterota; class Binatia; order UBA9968; family UBA9968; genus JAJPJQ01. The sequence goes on along the minus strand of CAYOJC010000001.1, from coordinate 77,418 downwards.
GCGTTTCCCTGTCCGTTGAAGTGCTGGTACCTGGCATTGAGCGGAATCGCAAATAAACTGCCGGGATGCCACTCGAAGATGTGCTTCTTGCCGTTTTCCTGCCAGACGGAGGTCGCGCCGTGTCCGTCGACGATGAAGACCATCTCCTCGAAGAGGTGTTTTTGCGGTCTTAATTGGTTTCCGGGCGGGATCTCGCATACGTAGGCATCGTTGGCCTCGCCGGTGCCCTCGAGGTTGATGAATGCCCCCAGCCCGCCCTTGAGATCCCAGGGAGCCACTTCCACTTTTTTCAAGTCTCCGATAAAAAATCCCCTGTTGATCGGGATTTTTTGCGCCGCCTGCCAGTCGCGATAGGTGTCTACTCTTTGGTCGCTAGCATATTTCATAAAAGAATGGCCTCACGATAATGCGACCGATCGTTTCCCGGTCCATAGGAGATCCTCTCAGAATGTGTGAAAAAATTGCCGATCGCCCTTCAACAAGCTCAGGACAAACGGATAAGTGCTTGAATTACCATCTACGCTATTCCGCTCGTGGTGAGCTTGTCGAACCATGAACGAATTTTCTCACACACTCTCAGAGTCTATTCGAAGAGCTGTTTCCACTTCGTCAGCACTTTTTTTCTTTCCTCCGCGCTCGTCGACGCGACCTTGGGAAATTCGTTGATCCAATCGTAGGGCTTGCAGGCATCGATGACCGCGCGAGTGCCGAAGCCGCCTTTTTTCTCCCTGGAATAGATCGGATCGAGCGGGCTCGTGTAGGTGTTGCGGATCAAGTCGATATCCTTTTCCGGATTGGACCTGGTTCCGATCGCCCAGATGACTTCATTCAGATCCGTCGGATCGATATCGTCGTCCACGACGACGATGTAGCGGCCCAGGTGATTTCCCGCCGCCTGGCACTGCGCCGCGACGTGGCCCGCCTGGCGCGCGTGACCGGGATATCTCTGGCGTATGGACACGACGCCGAAAAAATTCACACCGGCCGCCTCGTGAAACCACACGCCTTTGACGTCCGGGATGCCGTCTTTGACGAGCGACTCTTTGACGTTGACGGATTTCATCAGCACGCTGGCGTAAGAGTAGTCGTGCGGCGGACGTCCCGGCGGCACGCCGAGGATAATCGGATCGTCCCTGTGGTAGACCGCCTTGACGTCGATGATCGGCTCTTTGCCCCGGCCCGATGCATAGTAGCCGGTATATTCGCCGAAAGGCCCCTCTTCGCGCAACTCGCCGGGAGGACAGAAACCTTCGAAGGCGATCTCGCTCGCCGCCGGAATCGGCAATCCCGTCGCCTCACCGCGAATCACCGCAGCGGATTCCCCCGTCACCGCGCCGAAATATTCGTATTCCGAAATGCCGTAGGAAATCCCCATGCCCGAGATGATGAGATAGAGCGGATGGTGGCCTAACGAAACGGCGACCGGCGCGGCTTCCCCGCGCTCGTGATATTTTCTCACGTTGATCGCGCCGTGATGCGCCGGAGAAATGTGCAGCGTGACGGTTTTTTTATCCTGCACCATCAGCCGGTACGACCCGAAGTTGATCCTGCCGCTGTCGGGATCCTTGGTGACGACGATGCAGCCCGTGCCGAGATAGTTGCCGCCGTCGTGCTCGTGCCACTTGGGCGCGGGAAATTTCAGCAGATCGACTTGCTGCTCGGAAAGTCGATTCTGCAAGACGGAGCCGCTCGAAACGTCCTTCGTGGGATAATCCCGCGCCTTGCGCTCGAACTCGCTCATCTTTCCTTCGAGGCGCGAGATGAGCTGCCGGTCGGTGTCGATGTCGCGGAAGCCGAGCGTCAAGGCGAGCCTCTTGGCGTTGAGGCTCGAACCGGACAAAATCCTGAAACCTTTTTGAAAGCCCGGTATGTTGTCGAACAAAAGCGCCGGGCCCCTCCGCTGTCCGTTGATCTCCGTGATCACGCCGATCTCCAGGTTCGTTGACGCGCCGTTCACCTGCTTCAGTTGACCCAGCGCGTCTATCTCTTTCAACCAAGCTCTCAAGTCATCCATGGTCTCCTCCTCGGAAACTACCCGCGCAAAGTTATTTCTTGTAAAGCTGCTCGACGAAGCCGGAGCGCACGACTTCGCGCACCGGTCCCTCGTCGATGAAATCCTGCGGATTCGCGCCCTTGGCTTTGAGATTGGTGAGCGCGGCTTCCTCCAACAATAATCTGACATCGTCCGGATGAATGTCGGGAACGCGCGAGAGCAGCCGGTCCACGTGGTAATGGTACGCCTGCTTCAAAATTTCCTCGTCATCGGTTCGCGTATAGCGGCCCAGGACGCGCATGCCGTCGGCCGGACGCGTCTTTAAAAAATGAATCGCCTCGATCTGCGACTTGATAAACCGAGTCACAACTTCCCGTTTGTCGCGCAGAAAACTTCTCTTCGCAACCAGCGCCGCCTGCGCGTAGCGTATCCCGGTTTGGGAGAGATCGGTCAGCTCCCGGAGTCCCAACCTTTTTGCGACGAACACATAAGGGACCGACATCATCCCGGAATCGACGACTCCGTTGGCCAAAGCGGTGACGATGTCCGCCGCGCTGCCGAGCTGAACCAGAACGACGTCCTTCCCCGGCTCTAACCCCTGTCCTTTGAGAAAGTGGCGCGCCGCGAAATCCATAGTCCCGCCGAACCGGGTCACGCCCAACTTCTTGCCGCGGAGCTGCGCGACGTCTTTGATCGACGGCGCCGTGTAGACCGAAAACACCCAAGTATGCACGTTGGTGCCGAAGACCGCGAGATCGGTGAAGCCTTGCAACTGCGCCACCAGGCCGCCGGTGCCGCCGCCCGCGAGCACGTCGATCTGGCCCGCGAGCAAAGCGGCCATGCCGCGGGTCGAGGATCCGACCCGGATCACTTCCACCGCGAGATCGTGCTTCTTGAAAAACCCTGCGTCCTGGGCCGTCCAGAGCGGAAGAAAAGAAGCGGTCGGCGCCGGGTAGGCGATGCGCAGAGAAGCCGGCGCAGCGGCGCCGCTCGCGCCGCCCGCGGCAATCGCGATCCAAGCAAAAATGATCGCGGCGATGACTCGCGTTCTTCCCATCAGCGGTAAAGTTCCTTCACAAAACCCGACTTGACCACATTATCCATGAGCGGCGCGTACACCAGCTCGGCGGGATTGACTTCCAGCGCTTTAGGATTGGTTTCCCCCAGCTGTTCAAAGACCGCCTTCAAATCTTCGGGCTCGATTCCAGGGATCTGCGGCCAGACCTTGTGGACGTATTCGTCGTAAATCAAACCCAAAGCTTCCGTGTCGTTCGTTCTCGTATAACGGGCGAGGACGCTCAAAGCCTCCGGCCGGCGCGTTTTAATGAAATGGATCGATTCGATCACGGCCCGCAGGAAAGTTTCCATGCGCGCTCTGTTGTCGATGAGGAATTGCTTCTTGGCCAAAAAAGCGTTCGAGGCGTATCGCGCGCCGCTCTGCGTCAAGTCGGCCAGCTCTCGATAGCCCAGCTTCTTGGCTGCAAAGTTCTGCGGCACCGATACGGTGCCCGCGTCGACGGCGCCGCGCGCCAGCGCCGGAGTCAATTCCAACTGGCTGCCCACCTGGATCATGGCCAGGTCCTTACGCGGATCGAGACCCGAGCGCTTCAAGAAATAACGCGCCGCGAAATCGCCGACGCCGCCGAAGCGGCTGACGCCGAACCGCTTGCCGCGAAGTCCGGACGGATCTGTGATCGAGGGATGCGCGTAGACGAAAAAATTCAAGCGGTTGTTCAAGCTGGCGAAGAGCGCCAGGTCGCGATAGCCCTGCAGGTAAGAGGCGATGCCGCCGACCCCGCCGCCGGCGACGACGTCCAGATTCCCGCTAAGAGCGCGGCGATGGCGATGGACGACGAGCCGACGTAGACGAGCTCGACGCCTACGCCGTGTTTGTCGAAAAATTTCCATTCTTTGGCCACCCAGAGAGGAAGCTGAGAAGCCGTCGGCGCCGGGTACGAAACCCGCAGCGGCGCCGGCGCAACGGCGCCGTTCGCTGGAATCGGCCCGATCCAGATCAAGAGAAGCAGCCAGGCGATTCGCGGGCCCTTCTTTAACTCACCGCGCATAAAGCTTCTCGACGAATCCGCTCGCGACCACGTCTTTTATTGCGGCGCCGTAAATCAGCTCCGCGGGATCGATCTCGCGCGCCTTGGGGTTGGCGTCCGCCAGTTCTTCCAGGACGAGCTTCAGATCCTCGGGCTGCAGCTCCGGCACCCGGGGCCAGATCACCCTGCTGTGGAAATCGTAGGTCTGCTGCAGGATGTTCATATCCGACATGCGCGTATAGCGCGCGAGAATTTTTATGCCTTCGTCGCGCCGCGTCCGGATAAAGTGAATCGCCTCGATCAGTCCACGCACGAACGACTCGATGCGGGGCTTCTGCTGCGCGAGAAATTGCCGCTTCCCCAAAAAAGACGACGAAGCGTAACGCGCTCCGCTCTGCGCGAGATCGGCGAGCTCGCGATAGCCGCTCTCCCTCGCTTTAATATCGTAGGGAAACGCCATCGTGCCGACGTCCACCGAGCCCGCCGCCATCGCCGACAGAATATCCTGCACCCTGCCGACCTGGACCATCGCCACGTCGCGCGCGGGATCGAGCCCGCTGAGCCGCAGGAAATGGCGCGTGGCGAAGTCCATGGTCCCGCCGAAGCGCGTCACGCCGATGCGCTTGCCGCGCACGGCGGACAGATTCGCCATCGTCGGTGGGCCATAGATGGAAAAGACAAATTTGTTGTTCATCGAAACGAAAAACGCCAGGTCGCGCTGTCCCCTGAGATAGGCATTGGGGCCGCTCGAGCCGCCGCCGCCCAGGATGTCGATCTCCCCGGCCAAAAACGCGGCCATGGCGATCGGAGAAGAACCGACGTGAACCAGCTCGACATCGACGCCCTGCTTGGTGAAAAAACCTGCGTCCTTGGCGACCCAAAGAGGGAGATACACGGTGGTCGGCGCCGGATAAGAAGCCCGCAGCGGCCGCTTCTGCGCGAGGGAGATATCCGCGCGCGCGAGTAGAAAAATCATGTAGAGCAAAAACAATGTTATTTTAATCATCGCTCGATTCGCCTTGTTCGACGTGCATGAATCCCAGATTTTCCATCAGCGGCCGGTTGTGATGGACCAACAGCCGCGCCGGCATCGGTCAATAGATCGGTTGTCTTTCCGACCAGGCTGGCCTATAAAAAAGCCGGTCGGCGAAAACGAAAAAATCTTAAACCGGGAAAATCGTCCGGCGGGGGCAAAATGACGCTGGTCTTGAATACGGAAGAGGTCCTGCGGGCCCTGGATCTCAAGGGCTACATCGAGGCGATGGAAGAGGCCTTCACGGAGTTGGGCAAAGGAGCGGCGATCAACGCGCCGCGCACCGAGACCGGCATTCCGCTTCTCAAATACGGCGCTTCCGCTGAGGTCAGCCGAAAGGCAAAGAAACTGCTGCGCGATCTCCCGGTCGACGCCGATCCGCATCAGTCCCCTCTGTGGGTTCGCGCCGCCAAGCGAACCGAGGAGCTGAACTATCGGCTCAAGACCATTCCGGGCGGCTATCCGAAGTGCGGCATCATGGCGCTGAAAATCGACTCGACGACGGACACCAACCCCGTCGTCAACGGCGTCAAGCGGAGCGTAAAGCTGCCACTTGGATCGGGCTGGCGCTACACGGGCATGATGCTTCTCTTCGATATCGTAAGCGGCGAGCTGCTCGCCATTCTGCCGCTCGGACCGCTGCAGAGAAACCGCGTGGCGGCGACTTCCGCCGTCGGGATCAAGCACCTGGCGCGAAAGGAGGCTCAGACGCTGGGCCTTTTTGGCACTGGTTTCCAGGCCGAGGGCCAGGTGATGGCGGCCGCTCTGGTGAGAAAGCTTAAGCGCGTCAAAGTGTTCAGCCCCAACGCCGGCCACCGCAAAGCCTTCGCCGCCAGCATGGAGCGGGCCACGGGAATCGAGATCGTTCCAGTCGATAAGCCGCAAGACGTTTGCCCCGGTTCGGAAATTGTGTTGAGCGCCACGACCTCTCTGACGCCGGTCTTTCGCGCGCGCTGGATCGAGGAAGGCGCGCATTTCGGCAGCATCAACATCGTCGAGGCGGACGCGGCGAGCTTTAAGATCAGCGATCTCATCGTCGTCAACGCGCGCCCCTTCTCCGGCGGGAGCGATCTGGTGCGCGACTTCGTCATGGGGAAGAAGATGGATACGGTCGGGAGCAACATCAACAAAAAATCGCGGCAGCTCGACTGGGCCTCGATGCACGAGCTCGGCGAGCTGCTGACGGGAAAAATCAAGGGTAGGAGAAAGGACGATGAGATCACCTTTCACTGTAACAACATCGGCCTCGGCATCCAGCATGCGGCGACCGGCGCGCGGATTCTCGCCGGCGCGCGTCGCCTGGAGCTGGGCCACGAGATCCCCACCGATTGGTTCCTCCAGAAAGAACATACCTGATAAAAAAGAACGGCTTACAGAGACAGTTTTCCTCTCCACTTGGCTTTGACCTGTTTTTTAAACTCCTCGCTCGACTCTGCGACCTTGGGGACTTTGGCAAGCGCGCGGTAGGGCCAGCAGGCGTCGATGATCGCGCAGGAAGCCGTGTTGCCGGCCGCTTTGTCATAGCGTGAGCGAACCATCGGGTCGAGAGCGTTGGCGTGGGTCTGGTCAATGATGGCGATCGAGCGCGCCGGGTCGCTGCGCGTGCAGACCGCCCACATCACCTCCTCAAGATTGGTGATGTCGAGGCCGTCATCGACGACGATGACATAGCGGGTGGAATGTGACGGATGGAGAAGCTGCGAAGCTACGGTTCCCACCTGGCGGGCGTGGCCGTCGTAGAGCTGCTTGATCCTGACGATCGTCAAAAGATTTGCGCTCCCGGCCTCCGGGCGATAAACGCCGGTGACGCCATGAATGCGCGCTCGTTCGAGAAGCTCCCAAAGGCTTGCAGACTTTATGATCGAGTTTCGGTAAGTGCTGTCGTGGGGTGGTTTTCCGGGCCAGGCGCCGAGCAGAATCGGATCGTTTCGGTGATACACGGCCTTGACCCGGATGACCGGCTCCGGCTTGGCCTCGCTCACGTAGTAGCCGGGCCATTCGCCGAATATTCCCTCGGTTTTCATTTCGTCGGGAAAAAGGTGGCCTTCGAATGCGACTTCGCTGTAGGCCGGAATCGGAAGCCCGGTGACGGGTCCCATCACGACCGGCACCGACTCCTTCAGAATGGAACCGACGTAGTTGTATTCCGAAGTCTCCGCGGGAAGCGAAGAAGATCCGGCAAAAAAAATCAGCGGGTGATGGCCGGCGGAGACGGCAATCGGGCAGGGTTTGCCCGCTTTCCAGTATTTCTTCATGATGATTCCGCCATGGTGGCCGGGTGCCATGAAGATGCCGGCGCTCTTTTCATCGTGAACCATGATCCTGTAGGTGCCTAGATTGATCCAGCCGCTTTCCGGGTCTCGCATGATGGCAACCGAGCCTGTGCCGATATAGCGCCCGCCGTCCTCTTCGTGCCAAAGCGGGGATGGAAACTTTAACAGATTGGTCTTTTCCTCGGCATCCACGTTTTCAAAGACGACGCCGCTTTGAACCTCTACCGGCGGAAAATCACCCAGGCGGTCGTTCCAGCCGCGCATGCTGTCTTTCATGCAACGGATGAGTTCGAGCCCATCGAGATCGGGCGGAAGCCCAAGCGTCAGGGCGAGTCTTCTGGCGCTCGACATCGCCCCGGCCAGCAGCCTGAAGCCCGCCGGGTAGCCCCTGATCTCGTCGAAGAGCAGGGCCGGCCCACGCGCCTTGGCGTTGAGCTCAACCAGCGTGCCGATCTCTCTGTTCCAGTCTGCGCCGCTGAGCGTCTTGATCTCACCGGTGGCTTGTACCGCAACGATCCAGTCTCGCAGATCCGTGTTCATGGCCAGCTTTTCACGACCCCCTTCTATCTGTACAACTGCTCGACAAAGCCCGATTGGACGACATCCCTCACGATCCGGTCGTGGATCAGCTCGGCCGGCGCGATCTCGCGCGCGCGGGGGTTTCTTTCGCCCAGCTCTTCGAGTACCAGCTTGAGATCCTCCGGCTGTATCTCAGGCACTCGCGGCCAGATCTTTGCGACGTGAAGGTCTAAGGTGCTCTTGAGAGTATTGACGTCGGTAAGGCGGGTATAGCGGGAGAGGATTTTTATTGCCTCCTGGGGCCGGCTCTTGACGAAATGGATCGCCTCGATCATCGCCTTGACAAAACTTTCCAAGCGCAGACGGTTGTCCAAAAGAAACTGTTTTTTGCCGAGAAAGGAGGACGACGCGTAGCGCGCGCCGCTCTGGCTCAGATCGGCAAGCTCGCGGTATCCCAACTCCTTGGTCTTGAGATCGAACGGAAAAGACATGGTGCCCGCATCGACGGTCCCTCCCGCTAGCGCCGTGACGATGTCTTCGGCCCTCCCGACCTGCACCAGCGTGACATCTTTGTAAGGATCGAGTCCCGTCCCTTTGAGGTAATACCGAGTGGCAAAGTGCATCGTGCCGCCCAGGCGCGTCACGCCGATCTTCTTGCCGCGAAGCTCCGCCGCGGTTGAAATGGACGGATGGGCATAGATCGAGAAGACAAACTTGTTGTTCATGGAGGCGAAAAACTGGAGATCGCGGAAACCCTGAAGAAACGCGTTGGGTACGGCCGAGCCGCCGCCGCCCAGGATATCGATCTCACCGGCCAGGAAAGCCGAGAGGGATATGGGCGACGATCCCACATGGACCAGTTCTACGGCCAGCTTGTGCTTGGCGAAAAAGCCCGCCTCTTTCGCCGCCCAGAGCGGCAGGTAAACGGTGGCGGGAGACGGATAGGAGACGCGCAGGGCCCGTTCCGCCGCAAGAACCTGCTGCGGGAGAAAACACAACGCCAGCAAGCCGACGTATAGAGTCCGTCTCATAAGGATTCCTCCTCTGCTTCTTCGCCTTGTTCGACGTGCATGAAGCCCAGATTTTCCATCAGCGGCCGGTTGTGATGGACCAACAGCCGCGCCGGCTCCTTGCCGGTGTTGAAGTGCTGATGCCAACCGAAGACCGGAATACAAAGAACGTCGCCTGCCGCCCAGTCGTATCTCCGATCTTCGATCAGGCTGTAGCCGCGCCCTGAAAGGACATAATTCACCTCTTCGTACATATGCCGGTGCGCGCCGGAGCGTTTTCCCGGAGAGATCTCGGCCAACAGCGTCCCCAGGACGCGCATGAGAAAGCCCGTCCGCGGATCGATCACATAACGGACGCGTCCCATGGCGGTCTTTTCGAAATCGACTTGAGCCCCTTTCACCAGCACCCGGCTTTGGCGGCGGCGCTTCTCCTCGCCGCCGGAAAACAACAGGTGCTGCCGGTAATAGGCGTCCGTCGGGCTCAGCGGCTCCCGCGACGCCTCCTCGGCAGTGCGCACGCGCGTGCTGTCGTCCGCGCCGGGGATCAGCGACTTCATCGCGCTCTCGCTCTTGTGGCCGAAGACCCAATAGTCCGGATACCGCTCGTCTTCGTAGACCGCCAATCCGAGAGACAACGACAGCGGGCCGGTGGTCGCCGCCAGATAAATAAAATCTTCGTCGCCGGTGTTCACGTGGCGGTGCCAGGAAAACATCGGCACGCTGATAAAATCGCCCGGCGCCCAGTCGTAGCGCGCGCCGTCGACGATGCTGTGGCCGGTTCCTTGCAGCACGTGGAGCACCGCCTCGACCGTGTGGCGGTGGCCGAGCGTCTTCCAGCCCATCCCCTCTTCCTCGCCCGCGGGGATGCGGTTGATCCAGAAGCGAAACGTCCGGTGATTGAAGCCCAACCGCGGATCGACGAGATAGAGATGGGAATTCGTTTCGAACTGCGCGCGGATCTCCTCGGCCTTGATCTGCACCGGTGCCTGTTGCCGCCGCTTCGCTTCTTCCTTGGCGAAGCGGACCGACTCCATCACCATCCGCTCATGCTCTTCGGGTTTAAGGACCGCCATGTTCATTTAGAAAGACGCGCCAGACCGGCGAGAATTTTTTCCGCCGTGACCGGCAGCTCCGTGATTCTCACGCCGGTCGCGTTGTAAACGGCGTTGGCGATCGCGGGAGCGACGATGCTGATGCCCGCTTCCGCCACGGCCTTCACGCCGAAAGGTCCGGGCCCTTTTTTGGCTTGCACCAGAGAAGTGACGAGGGGCGGAACGTCTTTGATGTTGGGTATCTTGTAATCGCCGAGGCTCAGCGTGAGCACCCGCCCTTCGTCCACGGCCATTTCCTCCATCAACGAATAGCCCAATCCCTGGACGATCGCGCCGTCGATCTGTCCCTGGTGAATGACCGGATTGATGACTTTGGTCACGTCGTAAGTAAAATAGAGCTTCGCGACGCGCGCTGCGCCGGTTTCGGCGTCGACTTCGACGTCTGCGGCGATCGCCTGAAAGGAATAGACCGAAGGTTTTTTCTCGGCCTTGTAATGGCCGTAGCCTTTGAGCGGCGCTTCGATCATGCGGGCCAGATCGTTAAGTCCGAGGTTTTTGGATTTTCGGCCGTTCGCCAACCACGCCTTGCCCGCTTGCCACTCGACCTTGCCGGCGTCGACTCTCCAGTACGCCGCGGCCTGTTTTCGGAGACATGCGATTAAGTTTTCGGCCGCGCGCAACACCGCACGGCCTTCGACGTGCGCGCCGCGGGCGCCCCGGACGCCCTCGTCGTAAGGACCGTCGGCCGTCCCTTTGATCTCGACCCGAACGCGCTCCGGCTCGATGCCCAACGTTTCCGCCGCGACCTGGCGATGCATCGTGTAAGCGCCGACGCCCTGATCTCTCACGGAAGTGACGAGGCGCACCGCGCCGTCGCGCTCGAGATAAATCTCGGCGCTGGACTCGCCGTGGCCCACGTGGCGGTCGCCGAGGGCGAGCCCGCGCCCGCGGAGCTTCCGGCCTCGCGTCGGTTTTAGAGAAGTTTTTTTCCAGGCCGAAATTTTTCCCAGCTCGCTGAGCGCTTCCGCGCCGCGCGGATCGGCGAGCGGCTCCCCCGTCGCCCTCGTATCTCCCGCGCGCAACACGTTCTTCAAGCGAAACTCGAGCGGATCGATGCCCAAGGTTTCGGCGATCATGTCGACGTGTGATTCGACGGCGAAGAGCGTCTGCGGCTCTCCCGGCGCGCGAAAGTAGCCGCACGGTATTTGATTGGTGTAAACCGCGTAGCCTTCCATGAGCGTATGCAGGATGTTGTACGAGCCCGCCAGCATGAAGGTGCCGCTCATGTTGGCCTTCGGGCTGGGCTTTCGCGCGGCGTAGGCGCCGCCGTTGTAAAATATCTTTCCCTCCCACGCCCACAGCCGGCCGTCCCGCTTCACGCCGGTGCCAAGCCGGATTACCGCCGCGTGGCGCGGCTCGCCGTCGAGCAGCTCCTCGGCGTAGCTATCCACCACTTTCACCGGCTTGCCGGCGGCCGCGGCCAGGTAATAGGTGCAGAGCGCCTCCTCATAGCCTTCTTTGCCGCCGAACGAGCCGCCGAGCGCGACCGGATGGACGACGATTTTCTCCTCGGCAATTCCGAGGTGCGTCGCCATCCAGCGGCGGACCTTGAAGCTCGATTGATGGCAAAACCAGACCTGGATCCGTCCGTCGCGGTCGATCTCGACCCGGCACGCGCGCGGCTCGATGAAGCCCTGGTGGACCATCTGCGTGCGAAAAGAGTTTTCAAAAATCTCGTCCGATTCCGCGAATCCTCTGGCGGTGTCGCCTTTGGCGGCGCGCATCACGCTCTGGACGTTTTTCAGATCCGGCGCCATGCTCGGCGGCCCAAGGTAGGAGGCATAGTCGGGGTGAAGCAGGGGCGCTTCCGGTTTCATCGCCTCGAGCGGATCGAACACCGCCGGCAGCTCTTCGTACTCGACTTCGATCAACGCGACGGCCTCTTCCGCCGCGTCCTTATCGACGGCCGCGACTCCCGCGACCTTTTCCCCGCAATATAAAACTTTTTTCCGCGCGAAGATCGGCTTGTCCTGCAGCGTGTAGCCCTCGCGCCGCGGCGACACGTCGCCGGCGGAGATCACGGCTTTGACGCCGGGAACTTTCTTGGCTTTTCCCGTATCGACGTTCAGGATGCGCGCGTGCGGCAGCGGGCTGCGATAAAATTTTCCCCACAGCGTTCCCGCGCCGGGAACGTCGGCCGTGTAAACGCACGCGCCGCTCACCTTGGCGGGGCCGTCGACGCGCGGGACCGGCTGGCCGATCGTCAGAAAATCCATTGGCCTTGCATTCTTCTCACGGGGCTTGTTTGTATAATTCGTCCTTGAAGCCGGACGCGATGCCTCGCGCGGCACGGTCGCCGGCATGGAAAACTCACTGCCGCTCCAGCAATCGCTTCCACTTCTCCGCTACTTTCGTTTTCAGCTCCGGGCTCATGACGTTCGTCGCCGGAAAATCCTTGATCCAACGGTACGGCCGGCACGCGTCGATGATCATCTTGGAAGAGACAAAGTGTCCCTCTTCACGGTCCGCCGGCGCGACGCGCGGATTGATGCCGCTCGTCGGAAATCCTTTCAAGACTTCCGTTTGCTCCGCCGGATCGCAGCGCGTCGTGACCGCCCAGAAGACGTCGCTGAGATCCGACGGGTCAATATCATCGTCGACAAGAATGACGAATCTTCCGAGGTGCACCGTGGCGCGCGCGCCGAGCGCGATCGCCGCCGCCTGGCGCGCGTGGCCTTCGTAGCGCTGCTTGAGCGAGATCACCGTCGCGAACGGGCCGTGCAGCCAGACCCCGCGGATGTCTTGAATGCCGGCGGATTCCAACGCCGACCACACACCCGCCGCGGGCAGCGGGATGCCGAAGTGGTCCATGCCGGGCACCGGCTTCAGCGGCGGATCACCCTGGATGATCGGATCGTTGCGGTGCATCAGCGACGACACGCGGACGACCGGCTCGTTTCTCGTCCCGGTCGCGTAGTAACCCGTGCGCTCGCCGAACGGCCCTTCGGGCCGCGCTTCTTTCTCGATCGGAGGGATCTCTCCTTCGACGACGATCTCCGCGTGCGCGGGAATCGGCAGACCCGTCCTCTCGCCTTTCAGAATTTCCACCGGCTCGCCGCGAAGCCATCCCGCGACGTCGAGCTCGCCCACGCCCCACGGCTCGCGCTGCGCGGCGGCGAGAAAAAGCGCGGGGTCTTGTCCGAAAGAGATAATCACCGGGCAACTTTTTCCTTGCGACCAGTACTTCTCGACGATGAGCCGGCCGTGCTGGATGTGGTTGATAAAAATCCCGAGAGTTTTCTTATCGTGGACCACGACGCGATAGACGCCCATGTTGACCCAGCCATCGTCGGGGTCGCGCGTGATCACGCAGCAGCCGGTGCCGATGTAGTAGCCGCCGTCGCGTTCGTGCCACTTCGGCGCGGGGAATTTGAGCAAGTCAATTTTTTCGCCGGAGAAAACATTTTCCCGCACCGGACCGTCGGCGACTTCGCGCGGCTCGATCCGCTTGAACGTCTTGAGCTTCTCTTTCCATGCCTTTACCAGCTCGACATTGGCGAGCGACGGGTCCAAGCCGAGGCCGAGAGCCATCCGGCGCACGCCGCCCATCGTGCTGGCCGAAACGCGATATCCCGCGGGGTATCCTTTGATGTTGTCAAAGAGCAGCATCGGGTGCTTGGCCGTGCTCGCGACGATTTCCGCCAGCGCGCCGATCTCCTCCTCGCGGGACGCGCCGTCGATCTTAAGAAGATCGCCGTGCTCTTCGACCTTCTTGAGGTAATCTCTTAGGCTTTGGAACGGCATGCTAAGTCTCCGAGGTCTGCCGGTCGCTGTTTGTCCCGATTCAAATCGAACTAGCCCGGATTATTCACCGTTATACATCCTCTCCGTGAGGTACGGCTTCTTTCTTTGCGCCTCTTCCTTCGTGTGCTTCGTGTCCTTCGTGGTCAAAAAGTTTATCACCACGAAGAGCACGAAGGTTACGAAGTTTTTAAGTCCTCGCGCCAAGACTCAAAGAACGCTTTTCTCATCTACAGTGTGTCACGATCTTTCCTCGGTCGATGAATAATCCAGGCTAAGCATATAATTGCGGGTCGATTCGGCAAGCGATCCGCATGCACTGGTCCTCCATCGTATGGAAGGCTCTTTTGAAGCGGACCGCGTTGCGAACGCCCTCCTGTTGCTCGTCCGTAAGGGAGTATTTTCGGATCAAGTCGTGGGTCGACGCGCCGTGCTCGATGTCAAGCTCGGAATGGAGCGTGAAATGTGCCAACCCCGAATCGGGAACGCCGTAGAATTTGGACAAGGCCCGCGCCATGTTCATTCCTTCGCCCGAGGTCCCCGTGCCGCCGTCTTCATCGAAGCTCATGGCCGAGCCTCCCAGCCAAGTGTGATCGCGCGCGTAGTTGACCCATGAGTCGACGAGGAGGCGGTATTCCGGGCACATGGCGTCGAAGTCTTCCATCTCCGCGCGGCTTATCCCCAGGCCTTCGCCCAACTGGGCCCACAGCTCGGCATGAGGTCCGGCTTTCCCGCCCATCACGCGATCGTCCTCCTCTTCAAGATACTTTTTCAATCGCTCCATCCGGATCTCTTTGATCGGGCAATTGGCCAGGATATAGAGCTCCTTGCGCGGCACGTTGACGCGATAATAGTGAAGCTGCTTGACCCATAGCTTCACTTGTTCTTTGCTGAGCTTTCCCTGAACGATCAGCGCTCGAGTCGGCCGTTCCTCGCGACGGGGTAGCCTCCCGCGCAAAAGCTCTTCGACGAATTCGTCAGGCGGCTTTGGCATCTTGATCCTCCTTTATCGAGTGACCACCTAAGGTTCGATCCAAACCCGTGAAAGTCCCGTAGTGATCGTGTTGAAGCGATCGCCTCCGTCGGTCCTGAAGCCCCGCACCTTCTGTCGATAGCTGAAATAGCGCGGCACGAACGCCATGGAGATAGCCGGAATTTCTTGATTGAGAATCCCAAGTGCATTGGCGTAAAGCCCATAACGCTTTTTCGTATCCTGGATCTTCGACGCCTCCGCCATCAGCCGGTCGAATTCTTTATTGCAATAACCGGCCTGGTTCTGGCCTCGTCGTTTGGCCGACACTTCCTCGGGATTACAGCCATACTCCACCGAATAATCGTCCCCCGGATCGTTGGGCACATCCATCCCGCTCAGGACTATCATAAAATCACCTGCGCGGGTCCGCGCCTCACGCGCCGCGCTCTCCAGCAGCGCAATCCTGGTTTTGATCCCGGCGGTCGTCAGTTGCTCTCGAAGGATCTGGGTCTCGGGCTCTTCCCCTCTCCGGGCCAGGATTTCCACTTCAAAGTCGGGGCCGGCTTTCGATTCCTTTAAAAGAGCCTTGACCTTGGCCAAATCCCGCTTGGCCTCCGGCAGCTTGACGTACCAGGGGCTCTCCGTCGGAATCGCCTGGTTCGCCGGCTCCCCAAGACCCCAGAAGGCCCCTTCGAGGTAGCCTTTTTTGTCCAGAGCATAAAGCACGGCCTGACGCAGCTTGAGATCGTTGAAGGGCGGATTCACGACGTTGAATATCAGGCGCCGAAAGCCGGCATATTTGGCTTCTGTAACCCCGATCTCCGGGTATTCTCTGTTTAATATTTTCTTCACGAATACGTAGGCGGTTCGCTCGATCATATCCAGGTCCCCGGCGCGCAGCGAAGCAAAACGAACCTGCTCATCCTCCACCGGTTTGAGCACCAGCTCGTCGAGATAGGGAAGGCCTTTCTGCCAGTAGTTTTTGTTGCGCACAAAGACTAGTTCTCTTGCCGGCTTGTATTCTTTGAATTCAAAAGGTCCGGTCCCGGGAGGGGGACTGGGCAAATTGCTCTGCGCAGCCGGCACCGACCCCTTGGGAAGAACGGGGAAGGAGGCCTCCATGGATGCCAACAGGTTAAGAAAGATTGCCTGGGGCTCTTTTAGGAGGAACTCCACCGTGTACTTGTCCTTGACGCTCACTGCCTGCACTCTTTCCAAGAAGGTGATTCCGGTTGCCGCGTTCTTGGGGTCCTTGGCGTATTCGGCGCTCCATTTCACATCTTCGGCGGTCAGCTCCTCGCCGTTGTGAAATTTTACCCCCCGCCGCAGCCTGATCGTGTAAACCTTGCTATCGGGAGAAACAGTCCAGGAGTCGGCAAGCGCCGGAACGAGCTGAGCCTTTGTGTCGTAGTCGAAAAGCGCTTCGTAGGCAATCTGCCGTACGTACTTGTTGGTTGAGCGGGTGCGAACGAAAGGATTCAGGCCGGTGATGTCTCTAGCCAGGCCAAAAACCAAACGCCCCCCGTATCTCGGAGACTCCGCTCCCTCGGACAAACCCACGGCAAGAAATACGCTCAACAAAGACGCCGCAATGCGCAAGCAGTTCATAAAGCCCCCTGGGTTGCGTCCCATTGTCGTGACAAGTGAAACTCGCGCACGAACTCTCTCAAACTTTGGAACGGCATGCGAGACCCTCGATAATTTTTTCCGCGGTGACCGGCAGCTCAGTGATCCGCACGCCGGTCGCGTTGTAGACCGCGTTCGCCACCGCCGGCGCGACGATGCTGACTCCGGCCTCGGCCACCGACTTAGCGCCGAACGGGCCGGGGCCGACCTTCGCTTGAACCAGCGAAGTCGTGAGCGGCACATTGTCGGCGATGTTGGGAATTTTGTAATCGCCCAGCGTCACCGTGGTGACGCGCCCTTCATCGACTTTCAGCTCTTCGGTCAGCGCGTAGCCCAGGCCTTGGACGATGCCGCCTTCGATCTGCCCCTGGTGATTGAGCGGATTGATGATCGTGCCGACATCGTAGACGAAGTAGAGGTGTTGCAACTCGACCGCGCCGGTCTCCTGATCGACCTCCGCGTCGACGACGATCGCCTGAAAGGAATAGACGTGCGGCTTGTGTCCCGTGTACTCGCCGAATCCCTTGACCGGCGCTTCCGAAAGGCCCGCCAATTCTTTCAAGCTCAGCTTTTTTCTTTTTCCGTGGTTTTTGAAGAGAGCGGCTCCATCGGTCCAGGAAATCTTTTCGACCGGCACGCCCCATCGCGACGCGGCGAGAGAACGCAGATTGTCGATCAACGCGCCGGCCGCGCGCGCGACCGCCTGTCCCTCGACGTGCGTCCCCCTGGCGCCCTTGATCCCCTGGTCGTATGGCGCGTTGGAGGTGTCCCTGACCTCGATCTCGATCAAGCCCGGCTTGACTCCGAGCAGCTCGGCCGCGACCTGGCGGTGCATCGTGTAGGCGCCGACCCCCTGATCACCGACGCCGCTCAAGAGCCGGAGCGTTCCGCCGCGCTCGAGAAGCAATTCGAAGCTCGACTCGCCGTGGCCCACGTGGCGGTCGCCGAGCGCCACGCCGCGCCCGGTTAATTTATTTTCGGCAGATGCTTTGGCTTGCTTCTTTTTCCATCCGGAAATTTTCGCCACGCGATCGAGAACTTCGAGGCAGTGCGGATCTTCCAGCGATTCGCCCGTCGCGCGCGTGTCGCCTTCTTTCAGCGCGTTCAGCCGGCGGAACTCGATCGGATCCATGCCGAGCGCTTCGGCCATTAGGTCCATATGGCTTTCGACCGCGAACAGGGTCTGGGCTTCCCCCGGCGCGCGGAAGTAGCCGCACGGGACTTGATTGGTGTAAACGCAATACCCTTCGAGGCGC
This sequence comes from uncultured Syntrophobacteraceae bacterium, assembly GCA_964404195.1. Taxonomy (GTDB): domain Bacteria; phylum Desulfobacterota; class Binatia; order UBA9968; family UBA9968; genus JAJPJQ01. The sequence continues at coordinate 59,837 of CAYOJC010000001.1, read as the reverse complement.
GTGTTGGGGATATTATAAGAGCCCGCGACCATGTACGCGCCGCTCATCGAGCCTTTGGGGTTGGGCTTGAACGCGCCGTAAGCGCCGCCGTTGTAGAAGGTCTTTCCGTCCCATGCCCAGAGGCGGCCGTCCTTTTTTACACCGACACGGAGAGAGATCACCGCGGAGTGGCGCGGCGTGGTGGCTCCGAGTTCTTCGCCGTAGCTTTTCACAAAGCGCACGGGCCGGCCGGTTTTTTTCGAGAGATAATAAGCCGCCGGATTCAGGAACAGAAAATCTTTGGCGCCAAACGAGCCGCCCATGTTGCTTGGGTAGATCGTGATATCTTCCGGAGGAAGCTCCAAATATTCCGCCAGCACGCGCCTGAGCTTGAAGAACGCCTGGTTCGCCACCCAGATGGCGACGCGCCCCTGATCGTCGACTTCCACCGTGCAGGCGTAAGGCTCGATGTAGCCCTGGTGCACGAGCTGGGTGCGATAAGTTTTCTCGAAGATGAAATCCGATTCGGCGAAGCCTTTTTCGATCTCGCCCTTCCGGCCGCGCACGAGCGTCTGGACGTTCTTGAGTTCCAGCGCCATGGTCTTCGGTCCTTTATAAGTCGGGTAATCCGGATGCAGGATGGGCGCCTCGGGCTTCATCGCCTCAAGCGGATCGAAAACCGCCGGCAGATCTTCGTATTCGACGTCGATCAATTCAACCGCTTCTTCCGCCGTGTTGGCATCCACGGCGGCGACGGCGGCGATCTCCTCGCCGACGAAGCGCACGCGGTCGCGCGCCATCACCGGCATGTCTCTCAAGGTCGCGCCGACGAGCGTCGTTTTCATGTCGGCGGCGGTGACGATCGCCTTCACGCCGGGGAGGCTCATGGCCCGGCTGGTATCTATATTAAGGATGCGCGCGTGGGGCAGCGGGCTGCGCAGAACTTTGCCCCAGAGAGAGCCGGGCCGAAGAATGTCCGCCGTGTAACTCAACGCGCCGCTGACCTTCGCCGCCCCCTCGACGCGGGGCAGCGAGCGCCCGACAACCTTATGCGCCATTCGACTGTCTCCCACTTTTCAGGTTCAAGTTCTTTTCACCACGAAGCGCCCAGCGCGGCAATGCCACAACCAAAATAAGAAAAGTAGGATTCACCACGAAGGCACGAAGGACACGAAGTTCAAAATTATTCATATCCCAAACCTTCGTGGCCTTCGTGGGCTTCGTGGTGAGATCATATTTTCTTGTCGATTCCGCAACTTCGTGTCCTTCGTGGTGAGTATTCATCGCGCACACTGATCTACTCCAGGCCCAACTCCGACCACCGTCTCAGGACTTTCTGCGTCAGCTCGCGGCTCACGTCGTTCACTTCGGGAAATTCCACGCCCTTGAACTTGGAGGTCGCGTCGATCGCGATGCGCGAGGTGAAGCCGTGCTTCACCAGCGGCTGGTGCCCGCCGTGCTGGCGCGGCGGCGTGATCCAAACGTCGCGGTGCGGCTCACTTCTAGAATAAATGCGCCACCAAATATCGTTCCAGTCGTCGAGATCGGCGTCGGCGTCGACCACGATGATCCAGTTCGGCCCCATGGCGTTGACGCCCCAGACCGTCTCGACGATCTGCATCACCTGCCCCGGTTCTTTGATATCGGCGGCGACGACGCAGATTTCGCGCCCGCAGCCCGGATCGGGAAAGCGGACGTCGACCACGCCGGGCGTGCCGAGACTTTTTAACTTGCCCCACAAAACCGCCGAGCGCGTGATGCGTTTGCCGCCGTCTTCCATATAATTGCAGATCAGTCCCTGATGGATCGGATTCTTTCTGTGCGTCACACATTTGACTTTGAAGACGAGCCCCTCTTTTTCATCGCCGTAAAACCCGTGCGATTCGCCGTGCGGACCCTCGGTCACGCGCGTCTTCGCTAGGACCTCGCCTTCGAGAACGATCTCCGACTGCGCCGGAACGAGCAGGTCGAGCGTCTCGCACTTCGTTACCTCGACGCCTTTCCCTCTCAGCCCGCCGACGAAGGCGAGCTCGGCATGGCGCGCCAGGCCGGAGCTGATCGGGTTCATCGATGCGATCGAGAGCAGCGGCTCCATGCCGATCGCCACCGCCATGGGCATCGGCTCGTCGTGAGCCTCGTATTGGCGGTAGTGCGCCAATCCGTCGCGGTGCATGGACATGTAGAGCGTGTTCCTGTCCTGGATGACCAGGCGGTACATGCCCATGTTCTGATCGCCGGTGGCGCGGTCTTTGGTAATGCAGCCGTGAAAGGTGCCGAGGTAAGGCCCCACGTCCTTTTCATGCCAGACCGGGGTGGGAAATTTGTAAAGATCGACGGCGTCGCCCTTATGGATCTCCTCCTTGCACGGCCCGCCTTTGACCTCCACCGGCTGGGTCGGGTTTTTGAAGCCGGAGAGAAATTTTTCGAACATGGATTTCATGTCGCCTTCGATGCCGAAGGCGATGGCCATTTTTTTATCGGTCGAAAGAACGTTGGTGACGAGCGGCGTCTTATGGCCTTTGATGTTCTCGAACATGAGCGCGGGGCCTTTTCTAAGCAGCGAGTGATAGGCGATCGCGCCCAGCTCGTGCACCGGATCGACCTCGGCTTTGATGCGCTTCAGCTCGCCCAAATTTTCCAGGGAACTGAGAAAGTCACGCAACGAATCGAACGCCATATCTGACTCCTTTCAAACACTGAGGGCACCAGAACTATCGACTAAAATGAAAGTCCCCACATTCCCGCGCAAGCGGGAATCCAGTAAGAGGGCGCGATGAATCGCGCCCCTACATAAACCTGGATGCCCGCTTTCGCGGGCATGACGGATATTTCACTCCGCTGCTCTCACTCAATCCCGATCCCTTGCTATCCTACTTCCCACCCTCTCCCTCGTAGGGAGAGGGAAGGGTGAGGGTCTCGAACCACTATCTTACCGGTACAGCTGCTCCACAAACCCTGATTTGGCTACTTCCCGTACTATCCGGTCGTCCATGAACGCTGCCGGATCGGCCCCCTTGGCCTTCGGATTCGTCAGCGCGATCTCTTCGATGACGAGCTTGAGATCTTCGGGGTGCAGCTCCGGCATCCTGGGAAACAACCCGACGTGAAGGTCATAAGCCGCCTTGAGAATCTCCGGGTCGTCGATGCGCGCGTACCGCCGCATGATTTCCATGCCCTCCTTCGGCCGGGTCTTGAGAAAATGGATCGACTCGGCGAGCACCTTGAAAAAGCGCGTCACCAGCGATTGCTTCTCCGCGAGAAAGCTTTTCTTGGCGACGAACGCGTTCAACTGATAGCGCAGCTCGCTGCGCGTCAAGTCCGCCAACTCGCGCAGGCCGTTCTTCTTGGCGATGAAGACGGCGGGATAACCCAGCACGGCGGCGTCGAGGTTCTTCGACAAAAGCGCGCGGAGGATGTCCTCCTGCGAGCCGACCTGAATCAACGTCACGTCTTTATTGGGATCGAGGCCGCGCTGCCGCAGATAATTACGTCCTGCGAAATCGTTCGAGCCGCCGAAGCGGGTCACGCCCAGCCGCTTGCCCTTCAACTGGGAAACGTCTTCGATCCCCGGCTGGGCACAAATCGAAAAAAGAAAAGTATTGATGAGCCCGCCGAACAGCGTGATGTCCTTGTAGCCCTGAAGTTGGATGGCGATCCCAGGATTCGCGCCGCCGACGACGACATCGACTTCTCCGGACAAAAGCGCGGTCATCGCGATCGGCGAGGAGCGGATCGAGACAAGCTCGATCGGTAGATTTTCCTTTTTAAGAAATCCCGCCTCTTTGGCCACCCACAGCGGAACGAAGTTGACCGCCGCCGACGGGTAAGCGACTCGCGTAGTCTCCGCCGCCAAGCCCGTCACGCAGCTGGATAAAACCGCCAGCGCGGAGACGAGCCAAATTTCAGCCGTCCGTTTTTTCATCTCACACTCAACGGTACAACTGCTCCGCAAACCCCGACTTGACCACTTCCTTCGCCGCCCTGTCATCGATAAAACTCGCCGGATTGGCGGCGGCGGCTTTCGGATTGGTCAAGGCGACTTCTTCCAACACCAGCTTCAGGTCCTCGGGGAAGATCTCGGGAACTCTGGGGAAGAGCTTGATGTGGAGATCGTAGGCTGGCTTGAGCACGTCGGGGGCGTCCACGCGCGTGTAGCGTCTGAAAATCTCCATGCCTTCCTTCGGGCGGGTTTTCAGATAATGGATCGCCTCCACGAGCGTTTTCATAAAACGCACCATCGTCTCGTGCTTTTCGGAAAGAAAACTTCGCTTCGCGAGGAAAGCGGCGAGCGCGTATCTCGCGCCGCTTTCCGATAGGTCGGCCAGCTCGCGCAGCCCAAGCTTTTTCGCCTGGAGGTTTTGCGGGATGCCGATCACGCCCGACTCGATCGCGCCCGTTACCACCGCGAGCGCAATGTCCGGCATCGCGCCGATTTGCACAAAAGAGACATCTTTTGCGGGATCGAGGCCGTTGCGCTTGAGATAGTAACGCGCGGCGAAATCGAGCGTGCCGCCGAAGCGTGTCACGCCCATCTTCTTGCCGCGCAGTTGATTCACGTTCGCGATCGAAGGCTGAACCATGACGGAAAACAGGAACGTCTGAATGACGTTGCCGAAGAGCGCCATGTCCGTATAGCCCTGCAACTGGGCCGTGATCCCACTCGATCCTCCGCCCGCCAGGACGTCGATGTCCCCCGAAACCATCGACGCTATGCCCCGCGTCGAAGAGCCGACGGCGACGAGCTCGACCGGCAAGCCGTGTTTTTTGAAAATCCCCGCGTCCTGCGCCGCCCACAGCGGCAGAAACGCGCCGGCGGGCGCGGGGTAAGCGACGCGCAGCGGCCGCTCCGCGCCGTTCAATCCCCGCGCGCCGAGGAGAATGAAGATCCCAACCAGAGAAACATTGACTTTTATCCAAGTTGTCCGCATGGCGATATCCAATCGTTATTTCAGTTCGGCTAAAGCTTCCGTGACGAACCTCGGCTCGGCGAATCGTTTCAAATCCGCCGACCGCCCGCGCATCTCGGGAATGCTGTCCCAGGCGTTTTGCAGCCCTTCCAGATCGGGGACCGGCTCGGAACGCAAAAATTTATTCGTATCGACGTAGATATTCTCGATGTCAGCCTCGGAAACTTTGTAGTGTTTTCTGAGATACGGCTTGACCAGCTCCGGGCGGGTCTTCCAGCTACGGATGCCGTCGAGGAATCCCAGCACGACCTGCTTCAAAACCGCGGGGCGCTCTTTCACCAGGCTCTCGTGCGCGACCATGATCTGGCTCGCGAACTTGGTCTTGATCGTCGACAGATCGAAAATCACCTGGAGCCCCGCGTTGCGGGCGAACGGCACGAAGGCCGGTGTGACGATCGCGCCGTCGACGCCGCCGCTCGCCAGTGCCGCCGAGCGCGCGGCCGAGTTGCCGATCTGCAAGATCTGCACGTCTTTGTCCGGATCCATGCCCCATTGACGGATGACGAAGCGGGTCTGGATATCGGAGAAGGCGCCGTAGCGGCTCACCGCGATCTTCTTGCCTTTCATATCCTTGGGGCCGGCGATTCCCGGCCGGGCGACGAACAGGTGCTGGAACTGGTCGATGTTGACCATGATGATCTTCATCGGCGCGCCGGCGGCGATGGCCCGGAGCGCGTCGGTCGCCGTGGTCGTCGCCGCCGAAGCGGAGCCGGAGACGATCGTCTGCGTCGTGATCACCCCGCTGGTGACGTAGAGCATCGTCAGGTTAAGACCGCGCTTTTTGAAAAATCCCGCCTCGTAGGCGAACTTGAGCGCGTCGCTCTGCGAGCCCGAGCCGGTGTAGACGAAATTCAGCGGCGTCAACTGAGCGTGGGCCGCCGCCGCGAGTGCGAAAATACAAAGAGCGGCCCAAAGCGTTTGCCAAAAAATCCTTTTTTGCCTCATCTTTTTTCCTCGTTAGGCGTATCCATAGATTCTTCGCGGTGGATGCCGAGGATTTTGAGCAGAGGCTCGTCCGTGTAAGAGATCAAGATGGCGTCCTCGCGCGCGGAAAGGTTGACATGCTCGTGCCCATGCCAGCCGGGGACGACGAAGATGTCGCGCTCCGACCAGTCGAATCGTTTGCCTTCGATAACGGAAAAACCCGAGCCGCGAAAGACATAATAGATCGCAGACGAGCTGTGGCGATGCTTCTTCGTGTGCGCGCCGGCGCTGAGCTTTTGCGCGTAACAGCCGATGGTCGGCATCACGGGACCGCCGGTGTGGGGGTTGAAATACTCGAGGCGCAGGCCGTCGTACGGGTCCGGCTCTTTAAGGTCGTCGAGCGCCTGCATCGTTTTTTTCCATGAGTACTTCGTCAGCGGCGAGTAATTTTTTTGCCAGGTAAAATTCGCCGGCCGCATGCCGGGAGCGGCAAAGCGGCTCAGCGACGCCTCGTCGGCCTGGGTCGCCGGCTGGGTCCTTTTTCCCGGGTAAAGCTCGAAGAAAAAAGTGTCCATCGCCTGGATCAGCGGCACGTCGAGGCCGTCGAGCCAGATCATCGGACCCTTTCCCTCGTTTTTATGATCGTGATAGCTCCAGGCGGGCGTGAGGATGAGATCGCCCGGCTCCATCCAAAGCCGCTCGCCGTCCGTGCAGGTATAGGCGCCCTCGCCCTCGATGATAATTCTCAGCGCCGCCGGCGTGTGATGGTGCGCGAGCGCGGTCTCGCCGGGCATGATCATTTGGATGGCGGCGACCAGATTCGGCGTCGTCGCAAAACGGCCGCTGCTTTCGAGGCCCGGATTCATCAAGCCGAGCACGCGCCGCTCGACGTTCGCGGTGCTGACAACATCCGAGGCGCGCATCATCTGCGCGCGCACCTCTGGCCATTTCCACAGGTAAGGCACGGCCAGCTTGTGCGGCCCATGCGCCTCCTGCAGCCAGAGAGGCCGCAAGTGCAGCCGCTTCACCTCTTCGTAAAAGGCGGTCGGGTCAACAGGTGCATCTGCAACGGAAGCCGTCTTGCTCATAAAATTACCTCTTAAACTCAGTTTCACCCTTCGACATAGCTCAGGGCGAACGGAGTTGATCTCAACCATGGTGAGGTTTCCCGTTCATGCTGAGCTTGCCTGTCCTGAGCAAAGCCGAAGGGTCGAAGCATGAACTCACAGTGGCGACGCCGATGCCTGCTTGGAAAACTCGATTGATTCCTTGCTCAGGTTGGGCAGCACCTCTTTGGCCATGAGCTCCAGGCTCTTCATCACCTGGCCGAGCCTCAGCCTGCCGAACACCGGCCGTATCATGATCTTGTTCGTTCCCAGCGTCCTGCACTGATGAAGGATCTGTTCGGTGACATAATCGGGATCGCCGACGATGGTGATCCCTTCGCGCTGCAACAGCTCGAACGACCAATTCTTGATTTCCATCACGCCGACGTGCTCGCCTTTCTTGTAGTCCGTGGCGCGCTCGGAAAAATACTTATCGGCCACGTTGCGGCCGTACTTCGCGGGCGAGCCGCCGAACTCCTCGGCCGGGCCGACGAGAAGATCCTTCTCCGCTTCTTCCCGCGCCTTGGCGTTGGTCGCGCCGACGTAGACGTCGCGCGAGACGATGCAATGCTCCGGTCCGGGCTGCCAGCCGCAATTTTCCTTCGCATACTTTCGGTAATACGCAAAGCTTTCCTGGATCTGATCTGTCGGCGACCAGGAAGCCGCGAGATGAATGCGGTTTTTCGCCGCCCACTCGATGCTCTCCGCGCTGATCGACGGAATCCAGGTTTCGGGAATCGGCTGCTGCAAAGGCCGCGGCAGAAAAGCGACGTAATCGAGGTTCCAGTACTTGCCGTGGTATTCGAACGGCTCCTCGGCCTGCCAGCCTTTCTGGATAATGTCCCATCCTTCCTCGAAGCGCTCGCGCGATTCGGCGGAAGGAATCTGAAACGCCCAGAAGTCTCCGCCGCGGGTCATGCCGACGACGAGCCTGCCGTTCGTGAGGTTGTCGAGCAGCGCCAGCTCCTCGCCGAGCCGCACCGGGTGGTGCAGCGGCAAACAATTTCCCATGAGGCCGATCTTCATCTTTTTGGTCAAAACCGCCGTCATGGCGACGAAGATATTCGGCGAAGGCGAAAGGCCGTTGGCGGCGCGGCTGTGATGCTCCGGGAAAAAAATCCCGTCGAAGCCGTAGCCCTCGACGCCGCGCAGAAACTCGACCACCTCGTCGTAAATTTCCTTGCCCAAGAGCCGGTCGTAGTCCTTGCCCGCAAGCAGATAAGAACCGGCGATGCGCTTGGGATAACCCACGCGCATGAAAAGCCAAACCTTCATAGATTCTCCCTCCCCTTAATCCGTCACGCTGCTTAGATTGGAAATATTTCCCGCGCCGTCACGCGGCGCGGGAGCAAGCCGTCCGCTTCGAGAATATCGATGCATTTATCCGCCGTCCTCTTGTTGAGTTCGTTGAGACCGCAGGCGTTGGGATCGACGTTCAAAAGCTCTTGTTCGCGCTCGTAGAGCATGCGCTCTTCCGCATTCATGTAGCGCGGCGCTTCTTTGGCGGCGCGATCGAACGCCTGAACCAGCGCGTCGGCCAAGCCACGGCTCTGCCCGCCGACACTTTTTCGAATGGCGAGGCAGTGGTACGTGGGGTAAATTTTCGTTTTTTTGAACCAGGCGATCTGCACCGCCGGCTCTCCGATAGGAAAACAGAGATTGGAATTGCCGGCCACCATCTGCTCCAGATCGCCGTAAGGGTCCGGCGTACGGCTCGCGCCGCTCTCGACCAGCCAGTTGAACCAATGGCCGCCCGCGCCGCCGGGATAGATGACGGCGTCGAGCTCCCCCGCGCCGAGCTTCTGGATCATCTCGGATGCCTTAATCCCGCCGCGCTCGTGAAGATGCTTCCACTCCCGGCCCATCGCTCCGTCGCTCGTGAGCGGCTCGGCGGCGAGCCAGCGCGCGTCGCCGCGCCCGATGCCGTACTCGTCTTCCAGAAGCCCGCGCAGATAGACGCTGGTCGCGCCCAGCACCCGCCCCATGCCTATAACGCGCTCTTTTAAGTCTTTCGGCGTCGCCGTTCCCCGGCGCATGACGAATTTTCTGTGCACCATGCCGCGCGTGACGAAGATCGGTAGAGCGATCAATTCTTTTTCGACGCCGCGCGCGACGCGGACGATGTAGTCGGTCAGGACCTGCTCGGCGCCGGCGTATTTTTCTTCCACTTCGCCGCGCAATCTCCTGGATGTCCGCTGATCGAAAGGCGTGCTCTCGAAGGAAACGTCGAACCCGTCCACCTTGACGCTTCCATCGAACAACGCTTTGGTCCAAATGCACTCGGGAACCTGGATGCACAGCGCCACCATCTATTTATTCGCTCCTTTGGCCTGGTAAATCTGCAAGACGTTGCCTTCGAGGTCGCTGACGAAAGCGATCCAGCCGTGCGGAACTTCCAGGACTTCATCGACGATGCGCACGCCGCGCTTTCTGTAGGTCTCGATCAGCTCATGAATTCCGTTCGCGACCTGAAAGCTCGGCACGAATCCCACGCGCCCGCGAGGTTCGTTCGCGGCGCGGCCGTCGCGGTGCAGAACCAGCGGCGGGCCGGAAGTCGCGAACTCGAAGTTGGTCCCTGCGACTCCGCCGAGCGGCTTGAAGCCGAGCACGTCGCGGTAATAGGCGATCGCCCGGTCAAGATTCTCGACGTAGACCAGTAAGCGTCGCGCGTTAAATAAAAGCGGAGCAGTCTCTGCCGTCATGATTTACCCTTGAACGGAAACAGTTCAGTGAGAGTAAAGCGCCTGGCCAGCAGACCGTCGGCCCGGAGATAATCCATCAATTTTTCGATCGTTCGCCGCTGCACGTCCCCCATCTCATACCGATAAGGATCGAATCCCAGCAGCGATCTTTCCCGATCGATGAAATCCCGCTCCTTCACGTCCAGGCGCGACTCGCTCGTGGCCCAAGCGCGCGTGAAGGCATCGACGAGCGCTTCAGCAAGCCCCGGATTCGTTTCCAGGCAATCGCGCCTGAGTTGCAGCGCGTGGACCACGGGATAAATTCCCGCTCGTCTGAACCACGCGGCGATCTCATTGGCGTCACCCAGCGGCTCGTAGAGATCGGGAAAGCGCTTCAAAGTCCCGCCGATCATCGCATCACCGCCGAAAAGCGAATAGAAGCCGTGGCCGCCCGGATGAACCATCGCGGCGAACTCGCCGCGGTCGAGCATCTCGGCGGCGGCGACCACCGCCTCGAAGCCTTCGGGCTTGCTCAATCTCCCTTTGAGCCACTTCCAGTCGGCGTCTTCCTCCGCGCCGTGAATCGTGTGCCAACCAATAGATTCGCGCGGGATGCCAAACTCCTCGGCCAGGAAACCGCGCACGTAGACGCCGCCCGGAGTGAGCACCCGCGGCAACAGCACTTTCTTGCCGCTCAGGTCTTTGACCGTGATCCCGTCGCGGCGCATCAGCAACGTGCGCTGGCGGAAACCGCCGAGCATGAAGATCGGCAAGGCGATCTTGGGAACGCCGGCGTCTTGATCTTTCTCCAGGAGATAGTCGGTCAGCGTGCCGTCCGAGCCGTCCCATTTTCCCTCGCGCACGCCGTGGAGCCGGTCCGGCAGCGTGACCTTGGCGTGAAACTCCACGGAGAAGTTGTCGACGCGAACGCTGCCGTCGACCAGCGCGCGCGTCCAAAGATTATCGCCGATCGCGATCCGGATGGGTTTTTCAGCCTGGCTCACAAAGGCTCGCTCCGCTCTTGTCCTTTGAGTCCCGCGTACGGCTCGATGAAATAGCGCCGCAGCAGCTCGCGTCCCAGGTCCATGATCTTGAGTCTCAACTGCTCGGCCGCCGTGTCGTCGCGTTTGGAAAAGGCCTCGTAGATTCCCTCGTAGCACCGGGTGATTTCCTCCATGTATCCCGGCACCGATACGTGGAATACTCGGTAACGGGCGCTGGGATAGGCCATGACCTCCAGAAGATGCGCCAGCCGCGGCGAGAAACTCCTCTCGCCCACGAACCGCTCCAGTTGCGTCCTGGCATCGAGAAACGCGCTGCGGTCGTCTTTGTCGGCGGCCTGCCTGAGCTTCTGAACCATCTCGCTCATGGTCGTCAGAGCTTCGCCTTTCATCCTCTGGCAGGCGAGCCTCACGGCCAAGCCGATCAGATGGCCGTGAATGAGATAAAGCTCGTCGGCCTCCTCGGGAGTGACATCGGCGACAAATGCGCCGCGCCCCGCGCTCTGTTTCACCAGACCGTCGCGCTCCAAAATGCGCAGCGCCTCGCGCACCGGCGAGCGGCTGACGCCGAGCTGTTTAGAAACGGCCACCTCGCTGATGCGCTGATTGGGGCGCAGCCGGTCCGACAGAATCTCTTGCGTGAGATACTGCACGACTTTTTCCACCAGGCTTAGCTTCTGGCGGGTTGCGGGTCCGTCTTTTTTCATTTGCCTTTGCGGGACAATTGTCTACAATGCTGTCGACAACGTATTATACACGGATCGCGCTTGTCAATATCGTCGTAGACCATGATCAAAGTCGACGCGCTGCGAAAAACGTTTTTGGTCGATCGCGGTCAGGTGCGGGCGGTCGACAGTATCGGCTTCGAGGTGCCCAAGGGAGCTTTCTTTTCCCTTCTCGGCCCGAGCGGATGCGGCAAGAGCACGACGCTCCGCTGCGTCGCGGGACTGGAGCGGCCCGAGGAAGGGGAGATATTCATCGGCGATCGACTGGTTTTTTCCTCGCGTGAAAATATTTTCGTGCCGCCCAACAAAAGAGACATCGCCATGGTTTATCAATCGTACGCGATCTGGCCGCACATGAACGTCTTCGATAACGTCGCCTTTCCGCTGCAGATCCGAAGAAAGCGTTCCGCCCGCGAGACCCGAGACAAGGTGGGAGAGGTTTTAAGTCTGGTCGGGCTCGACGGCTTGCAGAATCGCGCTTCCACCCTGCTGAGCGGCGGGCAGCAGCAGAGAGTCGCGCTGGCAAGGGCCCTCGTGCAGGAGCCCGGGGCCCTTTTGATGGACGAGCCGCTGAGCAATCTCGACGCCAAGCTGCGCGAGCAGATGCGGATCGAGCTGGGAGAGCTTCTGCGCCGCTTGAATGTCACGACTCTCTACGTCACCCATGACCAGCTCGAAGCCTTCTCCATGTCGAATACGATCGCGGTCATGCACGACGGCAACATTATCCAGACCGGCGCGCCCGGGGAGATTTACAATCATCCCAAGACGAGTTTTGTAGCGAACTTCGTCGGCCTGGCCAATTTCTTGGAAGGAAAAGTCGTGGACGGCGGCAGCGGCGACGGTCTTGGCCGGGTGGAGACTCCTGTCGGCATCCTGTCCTGCCGCCTCCCGGGAGGGGCGAAGTGCGGCGACTCGGTCACCATTTCGGTTCGACCGGAAAACATCGAGGCGTGCAAGCCGCATCAGAATGCGGAGGATAACGTCATTGCCGGCAAGGTCGAGAGCCTGATTTTCCTCGGCGAGCTGTGCGACGGCAAAGTCGCCGTGGGCAATCAGCTCCTGAGAATGCGAATTCATCCGTCGATCGACTGGAAAGAGGGCCAGCAGGTAACCCTGCGGCTGCCGCCGTCGGCGTGCTCGGTACTGACGTTTCAGTAGAATTATTTGTAGGGGCGACCCTGTGTGGTCCGCCCAAAAACCGGGCAGGCACACAGGCCTGCCCCTACAGTTGACAACCGATTTTGCACGGGCTTATAGTTCGGCCAATTTTCAGGGGACAATTATGGAACAAGATACGATCACGACGATCATCAACACGCTCAAGAAAGAAGGGATAGATCTCGTCGTGACGCTTCCCGAGGAGCCGACCTCGCCGCTGACCGAAGAGATCCGGCGCGATCCTTACTTCACCAGCGTCACGGTCGCCGGCGAAGGCCACGGAATCTCTTTGTGCGCCGGCGCGTCCCTCTCGGGACGGCGCTGCGTCTTCGTCACGGGGATCGCGGGACTGCTCGTGGGCGCCTGGTCGCTGGCGCAGATGGGCGTTCTCTACGGCATACCGGTTTTGATTCTGGCCTCCTATCGCGGCGACATCGCCGACCGCAGCGGCATATCGGGCGCGCAGCTCTTCATGTTCCAGCAAATCGGCGAGCCGTTGCTCAACGCGCTGCGCATTCCCTACAAGGTCGTCGACAAGAAGAGCGATCTCGAGCGGCGGATCGTCGACGGACACTCCGCCTGCCAGGGATTCGGCACGCCGCTGGTGCTGCTCTTGACGGGAGACGTTCTATGGTCAAACGATTCGACTGCTTGAAGCTTCTGGCCTCGTGGATGGACGAGCACATGCTCACCGTCACGAGCCGTGGCGGCAACGCCCGCGAGTGGGCGCACTTGCGGCCGGGGGGCGCCAACTTCCACAGCCTCAACCTCGGCACCTGCCTCGGCTTCGCTCTGGGCGTGAGCCTCGCCTTTCCGCGCCGCAAGGTCATCGCAATCGACTCGGACGGCAGCCTGCTGCTCGACACGAGCGCACTCGTCACCGTGGCCGAGGTGAATCCGCCCAACCTGCTCATTCTGGTTTTCGACAACCAGTCATACGCCAACATGGGAGCGACCGCCACGGCGCGCGCCGCCGATCTCGAAAAGATGGCCGAGGGCGCGGGAATCAAAAAAACCGGGACGATCACGACACTCGAAGAGTTCGGCACCGTCGCGAGAAAGGCTTTCGACGCCCAGGAGCTGGCCTTCTACGTCGTCAAAGCCGCGCCGGGAAGGGAGCGCGTGAAGGTCGATTCCCGTTTCATCCACGGCCGCCCCATGCTCGAGAATTTCGTCACCGCGGTGCGCAACCATCCGGATTACCGCGGCGGCTTCACGCCGGCCAAGGAATGAAAGGACCGATATGCCCCACAGCGATAAGATCAAGCTCCTCAGCAGCTCCATCTCTCACATGCCGCTGCATTTCGTGTTTCGCGACTCCGGCGTCGCCGAGAAGCACGGCTTCGAGCTCGACGTCGATATCGTGAAAGTCCCGCAGAAAGGCAAGAAGACCCGGACGATCCGCGAGCGCGCTGCGCTGCTGCTCGCGGGCGAATATCAATTTCTAAGCGGCCTCCACCACGAGCCCTATCTTTACCGCGCGCGCGGCGACAAGAGACTCGTCTTCCTGGCGCAGACGCAAAACGACTGGGACGACCGCTTGATCGTGCGTCCGGATATTCACGAAGCCGCGCAGCTCGAAGGAAAAAGAATCCTCACGGGCCCGGCCTCGTGCGTCTACGGCAACCTGCGCCACGCGCTCGAGCGCACCGGCGTGAACGTCGCCAAAGTCGAATTTGTTTTCTCTTCGCGCGAAGGGGAGGGAGAGGATTCGCGCCTCGCGGTCGGCCCGTCCAGCATCGAGCGCGTGCGCCGCGGCGAGGTCGACGCCGCCAACGTCGATATCCCCTTCGACCTCCAGGCCAAAAAGCGCGGGCTCAACGCCCTCGAGCTTCCCTCGCTGCCGGTGATTCACAACACGACGATCTGCGCCAGCACGGAGTTCGTGCGCGCGAACGAGGAAACGGTCGTGGCGTTCTTGAAGGCGCTGATCGAAGCGGTCCATTTTTTCAAAAGCGAAAAACAAAAGAGCTGCGCGATTCTGGCGCGGGAATACGCGCCGCTGATCGGTCTGGACTCGGAGGATGAGATCGAGTATCTGCACGAGCAGTGGAGCCGGCTGCTCTGCGCTAAACCGTACCCGGATCCGATGGCCGTATGGAATCTCTACGATCTCGACGTGGCGCACGATCCCAACGCAAACTCCGTCGCGCCGTTGGAAGTCTGGGACACCCATTACGTGCGGAAAATCGACGACAGCGGTTTTATCGACGCGCTATATCATGGCAACTAAAACGGCACTGGACGCGCAGACGTCTGATTTTCTCCATCGTTCACCTCCTACCGGGATATCACGGCGATTTTCATGGAGGCTCATATGAAGCGATTATCGATGGTCAGCTTAGCGCTCGCGGCGCTTGTTTCTACATCGGCCGCGTCTCGGGGCGCGGAAAGCCCAAAGTACGGCGGGCGTCTGGTTTTCGGCATCTCGAAGGATATCATTTCGCTCAATCCTTTTTACAGAACCCAGTCGACCGATAGTTTCGTTCGCGAACTGATGTTCCAGACGCTCCTGGATTTAGATGACCGCCAGCAGCCCAGTCCCGCTCTGGCCGAGTCTTGGAGCATATCCAAGGACGAAAAGACTTATACGTTCAACCTGCGCCGAGGAGTGAAGTTTCACAACGGCAAGGAGCTGACCGCTGAAGACGTGAAGTGGAGTATCGAGTACGCGTTGGACCCGCAGAACCAAGCGACCGGACTGACGCTGTTGAGAAACTTGCACGAAGTCAAAGCCAAGGACAAGTACACCGTGGAAATCACGCTCAAACAGCCGCAAGCCGCTTTCCTCGTCCAAGTAAGCGCCATCCAGCCGTTTGTCGTCGTTCCCAAGGACTCCATCCCAAGCGGTAAAACCAACCTTACCGCTTTTCCTCCCGGCACCGGTCCGTTCGTTTTTAAAGATTATAAGGTCGCGCGCGAGGTGATCCTGACGCGCAACAAGAACTACTGGCAGAAAGGTCTGCCGTATATCGACGAGTTGGTGCTAAAGCCGGTGATCGACGATCAGGGGCGATTTCTTTCGCTGCGTAGCCGCGACCTCGACATGATCGAACGCACGCCGTACGCCTTCGTGAAAAAAATAGTCGCCGGCGAAATGCCGGGCATCCAGATCGCCGAAGCCAAGTACGCCGGCTTTCGCCGCCTGGTTTTCAACACCACGCAACCGCCTTTCAATAACTTGAAAGTCCGTCACGCCGTGCTCCACGCTCTCGATGCGCGCGAGTTTCTAAAAGGCGCGTACTGGGGATTTGGCGAGCCGGCCACGGTATGGGGCATTCCGAAAACCAGTCCCTGGTTCGTCAAGGACCTGCCCGAGATCAAACGCGACCCCGCCAGGGTGAAGTCGCTGCTGAAGGAAGCGGGCGTCGGTCCGGAGCTGGAAATCGTCATCGTCGCGCGCACCGGCGAGGAAGAAGAAAATCAGATCCTGCAGCAACAGCTCAACAGCGCCGGCATAAAAACCAAAGTCGACTATTTGGAACACGCCCGCTATGTGAACATTCGGCGCGACGGGCAATTCCAAATGGTGCTCAGCGGAGCCGAACCCGTGGTCGATCCGGGCGACTCCTATCCATTTCGTTTTGGCTGTGACGAACCGAAAAAGGGGCCGAAGCGGATCTTAAACTACTCCGCCTACTGCAACGAAGAATTCGATCGATTGGTCCGCGACGCCGGCTCGATCGGCGATTTTAAAAAACGCTACGAGCTCTACGCCAAGGCGATCCGGATTATCCACCAGGATGTGCCCGAGGCGCCTTTCGTGTTCACGCCCCGCTTCTTCACATTCGGCCAGAGGGTGAGAGGGTTTGAAGCGGGCGTGAGCGACAACTGGACATCGACCACCGGCGGACTCTTGAAGACCTGGATCGCCAATTAAGCCGACGATGGATGGAGTGTTGGAGTAGAGGTATCGACTACATGATCATCGACTGTCACGCGCATGCCATTCCCCCGGAGGCGGTCAACGTGCTCGATCAAACCGGCAGCAAGACCGTGAAGCAGGGCCTGTGGAATGAAAAAGCGCGGTTGGAGGCAATGGACCGGGCGAAAATCGACAAGCAGATCCTGACTTACTCCTCGGGAAAGCAATTCTACACCAATCCGGAGCTGACTTCCCCCTGCGCGCGGGCCGTCAACGACGGGCTGGCGAATATCTGCCGCAAAAATCCCGACCGGTTCCTAGCGTTCTCAACCGTTCCCTTGAACCGGCCCGATCAAGCGATCGCCGAATTGGATCGCGCGGTCAACGGACTCGGTTTGCGCGGCGTATCCGTGCCGTCCAACGTCGGTGGGCGCACTCTGGATGGGAGGGAATTCGAGGAGATATTCGCCAAAATCAACGAGCTAAAACTGCCGGTTTTTATCCATCCGGTCGACCGCGACGATTTTCCAGAGGCATGGCGGCACTACCGCCTGGATCACTACATCGGCTGGCCGGTGGACAGCGCGGTTTCCGTATGCAAGATGATTTGCAGCGGCATGCTCGACCGTTTCGATAAAATGAAATTGATGGTCTCGCACATGGGCGGCCCGATTCACACGCTGATGGCGAGAATCGATCGCTCCAACCGCGACGGCACGGCGCTGAAGCGTCCGGCCGCCTATCTCAAGTCGTTTTACTACGACACCGCCGGGCCGTCACACTCCGGGGCCATCGTCGGAGCGGCGCACACTGTCGGCGCAGAGCGCATCTTGTTCGGGACCGATCTCCCCTGGGGACAGGAAGGGGACTATCTAGAGCGCGCGCTGGCCGGGGTGGAGGAGTCGGGACTGCCTCAAGCACAGAAAGATTTGATCTACAGCGGCAACGCTAAACGACTTCTGCAACTCTAGAGGCCGCAAAATACAACCTCACCACGAAGCGCACGAAGGCCACGAAGGTTTCGTAAATTTTATAACTTTTAAACTTCGTGCTCTTCGTGACCTTCGTGGTGAAATATCTTCTTCTAATGTCACCGACCCTTCCGCTCCCACTGTCTCATGATGCCGCCGTTCTCCAGCTCCCAATGCCAGGTGCGCCAGACGAACCGGTACGATTGATCGGAGAGCTTGAGATAAGTTTCGTCCGGCTCCCACCGGGCCAGCTCTTTGCCGGCCATGAGGTGAGCGTAGGCAGCTTTCTCCAGGTAGTACATCATCACCACGGCCTGGGCCACGTCGCGCCCGACCGTAACCGCGCCGTGGTTTTTCAAGATCACCGCTTTGCCTTGGCCGAGAGTTTCTGCAACTTCCTTTCCGTCGCTTGCGCTGTAGATCAGATTGCTGCGAAAAAACGGCACGCCCTTTCCAAACGGTATGGAAGGCGGATGGAAGGTGTGCAGCTTACGATCGGTTGCCGAGAGCGTCACGGCGTGAAAAGGATGAGCGTGGACCACGCCGCCGACGTCGGGTCGGGCCTTATAAATTTCAGTATGGATAAAAGTCTCGCCTGAGACATGCTGCGTGCCCTTGACGGGCCGGCAGGAGAAATCCAGCTCCATGACCTCGTCGGGATCGAGCGGCTTCGGCGCGATGCGCATGCGGGCAAAGAGTAGCCCTTCGCGCTTCGCCTCCGGCGGCAGCCGCCCGCTCACATGGCCGTAAATATCCTCAAGCTCCCGCAGGAGCACCCGCGCCCCGAACAGCACGTCATCCGCCAGCCGGTCGATCGACTGACTCTTATTAGCTTTCTTGGCCATGGTCATGCGAGCTTACGCGGCTCAATAGAACATTAGAGCAGTAGAACATTTGACCGCATTGCCGCGTCCGGCCAATGTTCCATTGTCCATTGCTCCAATGCTCTCAAATTTTTGCTCCGAAAAAATTTGGTGGAGCCGATGGGAGTCGAACCCACGACCTTTTGAATGCCATTCAAGCGCTCTCCCAACTGAGCTACTGCCCCACACCAGGGAAGGACTGACTGACGAGTACTGAGATAAAAGTAAGAGAGAGACGGCTAAAAGTCAAACAGCGACACAGCCTACCGTATGTATGAAATGCCCGACTTAGCCACTACGATAAGCTTTGCGGAGTTCTCGTTCCTTAAGACCATTCTTCAGCAAGTAACGCCGGACACGGCTGAAAAACTCTCGGCTTCGACGGCACTACGCAACGGTGAGCCGGAGGTTGAAAAAACTGGAGCGCACAAAGAAACATGTATGATTGCAAGACCTGACACCGAACCTGAATTCCTATATTAAGGGTACCTCCCGTTCGGGGCTTGTCTTGGGGTTTTTCTTGGGCCCCCATCCTCGAAGGAACGACCAGGCAAATTAACGAAAGCAAAAGATACAGTACTTTCATCGGCGTCTCCTTTTTGTCGATCGTTAGGATATCACCCGTATCACGAGCATTTTTGATTTAAAACCCTCTATCCCTCCAGCGTCCTGAGATAGTGCAGGTTCCATAGCGAAAGCGGGTTGATCTGCGCGCATTCCGGATGATCGTGCAGGGCCAGCTCGAACACGTTGCGGATCGCAGGCAAGGTCGGGTAGAGTTTCGCCTCCAGTAAAGGCGCTAAATCGTCATAGAGCGCTTCGACCAGCTCCGGCTCGCGCTCTTCTTCATTGAGCTTGGCGCGTAAAATTCCCGTTACTTTTTGTTTTTGCGTCTTGAAGAAATGAATGC
Source organism: uncultured Syntrophobacteraceae bacterium (assembly GCA_964404195.1). Lineage (GTDB taxonomy): Bacteria > Desulfobacterota > Binatia > UBA9968 > UBA9968 > JAJPJQ01. The sequence continues at coordinate 40,684 of CAYOJC010000001.1, read as the reverse complement.
CTTCGGCCGTGCCCTTGAGAAAGCGCTCGACGATGTCGGGGTGTTTCCCGGCAAAAGCGCTGCCCGTGGAGATCGTCGTGAAATAGATCATCGGCAGCGGGGGAAGCGGGATGACCTTCAAGCCGGCGCGCCTGGCCAGGACGTCGTTGGGCGGACTGACCAGGCAGGCATCCGCCTCGCCGCGCTGGACGAGATCCTGAAGCTTGACGCCGCGCACCCGCGCCAGTTGGATGTCGCCCTTGTCCGCGTCCAGGCCGTTTTGTTTCAAGAAAAGCCAGTTGTTGGACGACGGATGGTGGCCGCTGCCGACGACTTTCTTGCCGCGAAGGTCACTTACCTTCTCGATTTTCGAATCCGGGCGGACGACCAACCGGTGCGAGTAAAGATTGACGGTTTGACCGACGTAGAGCCAACGGTCGCCTTTGAGACGCCCCGGGTACGGCGAGATGTGATTGCCGCTGACGAACTCGACTTCGCCTTTTTGCACCGCGGCGTGGGCCTCGTCGGGGCCGATATAAAAATCGTAGTCCACGTCCAGGCCCTGCTTCTCCCATGCCCCGGACTCGTGGATGACGTGCAGCAAGGCCAGATGGCCGTCGGAACGGTAAGGAAATTTTATTTTTTCCATCGCGACACCCTTTTCTTCAAGTCGTCTAATAAATTGGCCTATCTTTTATACTCACCGCGAAATGGGTTCAAGGGGAAAAGGGCGACGGCGCAAGGCGCTTATCTGAAGTTGGTTCTTATGGAGCTGCCTTCTCGACCCGCACTTCCGTATTGTAATCCGGCTCGCCGGAGATTGGATCGACGCGGCGCGCGATCAGGACGTTGGCCTCGGGCCAATACGCTTGCAGCGTTCCCGCTTTGACGGGAGCGATCTTAACGACGCAGCTCATCGCGCCGGTCTCCGATCGCAGCATCACCGGGGCGCCGTCGGCGAGACCGAGTTTTTCGGCGTCATCCGGCGACATGAAGACCGCGTCTCTTCTCTTGCTTCCCGTAAGCGGGTCGGTCGAGCCGAAGGTCATGCTGTTGAGCTGTTTTCCGCGCCGGGTGGAGAGATAGAAGCGGCCGTCCGAAGCGGTCCGGTCGGGCGGTACCAACGCGCTGAAGAGCGCGCGGGCATCCGGCATGTGAGAAAAATTTCCATCCTTGAACAGATATGGCCCGCCCCACTGGAGCGAGTCGCCTTCCTTCGTCAAGTTCTCGATTCCCTGGTAAACCGGCATCACGCGTCCCATTTCCTCGCGGATGCTCTGCGTATCTTCGTAGGGAAAAAGCAGCTCGCCGTTCGGCATTGCGCGGCGCGCGATGAGACAGGGAATCTCCCATTCGGGCAGCGCTTCGCCGATCTGGTGGCCGTAGATTTTCGGCGTGAAGCGGATTCTTCGCTCCGTGCTGGTCGTCGTGCCGCCGCCTCTTTGCTCGTAGCGCGTCTGGCCGGGAAGTAAGACGACAAGCTCTCCGGGATCGATCAGCATCGTGCGGTTCACCACGATGTCCTGATGCACGCGCACCGGCACGCGCCCCAACGCCTCGGCGACGAAGCGCCGGTCCGGCAGGCTTCCCAGCAGGTTGCCGCCGACCGAGTAGAGAAATTCCAACTCGCCGCGCTGCGCCGCCTCGATCATCTGCGGCGCTTTGAGACCCGGCGCCGAAGGGACCGGATGGCGCCACATATTGGAGAAGCGCCGCGCGTTTTCTTCGTTCACCTCGAAGCCGCCGGGAAAGCGGTCCGGCTCACAGCCGCACTCGCCGCCGCCCTGAACGCCGCTGTAGCCGCGGATCGGCATGATGCCGCACTTCTCCCGGCCCAACATGCCGCGCGCCAGCGCGAGATTCACGATCGCTTTGACGTTCTCCACGCCGAACTCGTGCTGCGTGAGCCCCATGCTGTAGACGAAGACCGCGCTCTTGGCCTGCGAATAGATTTGCGCGAAGCGCTCCATCTCGAGGCGGGGAAGGCCGGAGCGCCGCTCCAACATCTCCCACGGCTGTTCCCGCAGCGCGGCTTTGACTTCGTCGAAGCCGTCGGTGTGCGCCGCGATAAACTCGCGGTCCACGCGGTTCATCTCGATCAGCGCCTTGAGGATTCCGTTGATAAACGCGATGTCGCCGCCGACGCGCACCTGAAAAAAATCGTCCATGAGCTTGGTGCCGAAGAGCGCGCTCATGGGAACCGAAGGAACCCAGTAGCGCTCCAGACCGTGCTCGCGCATCGGGTTGACCACGGCGATGCGCGTGCCTTTTTTCTTGGCGTAGTACATATATTTTGTCGTCACCGGCTGGCTGTTCGCGATATCGGAGCCGAAGATCGCGAGAAAATCCGTGCCGATGAAATCGGCAAGCGAGCAGGTCGGCGCGCCCACCCCGAGTGTTGCCTTCAACCCGTATAGGCTCGCCGCGTGGCAGAGGCGCGAGCACAGATCGACGTTGTTGGTGCCGAGCGTGCGCGCGAGCTTTTGCAAGACGTAGTAGACCTCGTTGGTCGCGCCGCGCGAGGTTGCGAAGAAGCCCATGCGCTGCGGCGGCGCGCGGCGGATCGCCTGTCCGACGAGATCCAACGCCTCGTCCCACGAAACGCGCGCGAATCCCTTCTCTCCCTTGCGGCGAATCATGGGAAAAGGGATGCGGCCGAGCTGGCGGAGCTTCTCGTTGTTGAGCCGGCCGAGCTTCTCAGCGTCTTCCAGACGCGATGGGTTGAGCGCGCCCATGGTGTTGAGCTTGAGCAGCTTTAGGCGCGTCGTGCAGAGATGAATGCCCTCCATGACGTCGTCGCGGAGCCCGCGCGGGCCGAGCGAACAGCCGTCGCAGACGCCGTGGCGCAGGATGTTCCAGGCGTAAGGCAGCTCGGTTTTATTTTCCCAGACGACCGCCGCCATCTCGCGAAAATGGTGCGGCTTGACCTGACCCAGGCCGAACGGAATCAATCGCGCGAGCAGCGTGTCGTTGGATTTGGGTTGGAACTTGGACATGCGAGTTGCTTTGGACCCTTATTAGGCGCTATTTTCATCCGGCGCGGGGGCAAACGTCAACAGCAGGACCGAAGTAAAGGAATAATTTATGGCCAAGGCGAGACATACGAAGCTTTATTTTCCGCTGAGCAAGGTCAAAGAGAAGGAATTTCTGTCGCGGCCGATGGGCTGCAAGGGCGTCGGCTTCAGTTTCGTTCGCTACAAGCCGGGCCAGGGCGCGACGTACGTGCATCGCCACAAAGTCCAGGAGGAAGTTTTCATAACCGTAAAGGGCACAGGGAGCATCATCCTCGACGGGCGGCGGCACTCCATGCCGCAAGGCACGATTGTGCGCGTCGCGCCGCAGGTCTATCGAGCGATCGGCAACGATTCCCGTCGCGACGCGATCTTTATGATCCTTGGCGCCGTCCCACCGAAAAAATTTCCTCTGGGCGGACGGACGCTGCTGGGCGACGGCATTCCGAATCGGAGAAAAGTTCCACGATGGAAGAAAGCGTCAAAGCATTAAGCTGGACCTCCGTTGCCCGCGACTTTAACGCCGCGGCTCTGTGGGCCGGGTTGACCACCTTTATCTGGTTCGCCTCCGGCATGGTGCCGCTGCAAATCGCCGTTTCGGGACAGCTCGGCCTCGACGCCGCGCAGTCTTCGAGCTGGATCTTCATCGTCTGGTTCAGCGCGGCTCTGTCGTCGCTCGTCCTTTCGCTCTTTTACCGCCAGCCGATTCCCATAACGTGGACGATTCCCGGCCTGGTTTATCTCGGCACGCTCGCGGGAGATTTCAGCTTCTCGGAGCTCGTCGGCGCAAACCTCATGGCGGGTTTGCTCATCATTGCCCTCGGGCTCGCCGGCATCGGCGGGCGCATCATGGACTGGCTGCCGCTTCCCATCGTCATGGGCATGTTCGCCGGCAGCATTCTCGAATATGTTACCCGCATGGTCAGAGCGACGGCTGAAGATATTTTGGTCGGCGGCGCGACGGTGGCCGGCTACCTGGCTGGGCGAATATTGGGCCGCCCGCGTGTACCCGCGATGGGACTTGCCGTTATCTGCGGCGCGCTGGCGATTTTTCTCACTCAAGAGACCACGCCGTCGTCGCTGTCGTGGAGTCTTCCGGCCCTCGTCGTTCCCGAAATAAATTTTTCGCTGGCCGCCTTTATCGCCGTGAGTCTCCCGATGGTTGTGTTGTCGATGGTCCTGGGAAATGTCCAGGGGCTGGGGTTCCTTCGCGCACAGGGCTATCGCGTGCCGGTCAAGCCGGTCACGGTTGCCGTCGGCATCAGCTCCGTCGTGAACGCGATTCTTGGAGGATGTCCGGCGATTGTCGGCCGCACGGCGGTTGCGATCGTAGCCGCTCCCGACGCCGGACCCGCGGCCAGCCGCTACACGGCCAGTGTGACAGCCGCATTGCTGACGTTCGTTCTCGCGCTCGCGGCAAGCCCGGTGACTTCTCTGCTCGCACGGGTGCCCAAGCTATATGTGGTAGCCCTCGCGGGTCTGGCTATTCTCTCATCGCTCCAGGAGGCTTTCGAAAAGGCTTTCGGCGCAGAGCTCAAGTTCGGCGCGCTCGTCGCCTTCGTCGTCGCTGCAACGCCTTTCAGCTTTGCCGGCATCACTTCGGCTTTCTGGGCGGTCATCGCCGGCTTTGCGGTCTCCGCGTTGACCGAGCGGAGCGAGATGCGAGCGTATTGGCAGAACGCGAAATAGGCTTGTATCGGTCGCATAGGACGTATACGTCCTAATTATCGTACGTCCTATACTTGGGAGGTCAAAATGAGCAGAGTCAGATTGTTAGGCATTCTTGGTTTGCTGTCTATCGTCGTTGCGCCGCCGCTCGCGGCGCAAACGCGGCAACAGGTAAGAGTCGCCGTGTCGACGGCGACGCCGCATAACACGCCGCTGTGGGTGGCCAAGGACAAAAAGATTTTTGAAAAATACGGCCTCGATGTCCAGTTGATCTTTGTGAGCGGCGGCTCGCTGGTGGCGCAGATGCTGGCCGCCGGAGAGATCCAGGTCGGCGCGGTCGCTCCGGCGGCGCTTGTGAGCTTGATCGCCGGCGGCGAGAAAATCGTCATGTTTCTCGGTCTCAGCAATACATCGCCTTTTACGCTAGTCACTCAGCCCGGCATTAAGAAGGCGGCCGATCTGGTCGGTAAGAAGCTCGGCACCGCGCGCTTCGGCGGATCGTCGCACATCTCCGCATTGATCGCGCTGGAGCATCTCGGTCTCAACGCCAAGCGCGACAACATCGCCATTCTGCAAACTGGCCTGGACCCCGAGCGCATGGCGGCTCTTGAAGCCAAGGGCCTCGATGCCGCGATGCTGCAGCGGCTGCCGACCAAAATCATGCTCGGCAAAGGCTACACGCCGCTGTTAAATCTCAATCAAGCCAAGGTTCCTTACCAAAATACCGTGCTTGCGGCGAAAAAAGATTTTGTCTCGGCGCGGTCGAAGGTTGCCGAGAATTTCACCCGTGCCGTCGTGGAAGGGTACGGCTACGTCTTCAACAAAGAAAATAAGCAGGCGGTCAAGGAAGTGATTGCAAAGAATTTGCGCCTTGGAAAAGCCGACGACGCCGAGGATTTTTATCTCGAGGCGCAGGAAGAATTGGATAGAAAGCCTTATCCGACCTTGGAAGGGACAAGAACGGTTCTCAAATACGTGGCGGAGCAGAATCCAAAAGTGGCTTCGGTCAAATCCGAGGAGATCGTCGATCTCAGCCTGCTCAAAACTCTCGACAACGAGGGATTCTTCGATAAAGTTTATGGCGGCAGAAAATAATGAGCGGATTGTGGAAATGCAAAAGGGGCCGTGAAGGCCCCCTTTGCATTTTTGGTTGCGGGGCCGGGATTTGAACCCGGGACCTCAAGGTTATGAGCCTTGCGAGCTACCAGGCTGCTCCACCCCGCGATAAGTTGAAGTGATACCTTTATATGGTGCTCGCCGCAGAGTCAAGGTAGACGCCCGTGACGAAGCAAGAAAGAAAAAATCCGTTGCCCACGGTCGATATTATCATCGAGATCGCCGGCCGCGGCATCGTCTTGATCGAGAGAAAAAATCCGCCGCACGGCTGGGCTCTGCCGGGCGGATTCGTCGATTACGGCGAGAGTCTGGAGCGCGCGGCGGTGCGAGAGGCAAAGGAAGAAACGTCGCTGGACGTCAAGCTCGTCGAGCAATTTCACTCATACTCCGATCCCGGACGCGATCCGCGCCACCACACGATCTCCACCGTCTTTATCGCCGCTGCCGAGGGAACTCCCAGGGGACAAGACGACGCGAAGGCTGCGGAGATCTTCCGCGGAGAAAATCTCCCCGCGTCGATCGTTTTCGACCATCCGCAGATTCTCAGAGATTATTTTGACTACAAGAAAACCGGACAGAGACCGAAGGCACGAGCTTAAGCCGGCTCAGCCGAGTTTCCGGGTCGCCGCTTCGATGCGGTCGCAGCCTTTTTCAATTTGCTCGAGCGAGGTCGCATAGCTGATGCGGATATTCTCCGTCGAGCCGAAATCTTCTCCCGGAACCGCGAGGACCCGCGCCTCTTCGAGAAAATACTCGACCACGTCGCTCGGAGTGGCGAGCGTTTTTCCCTTGGCTTTTTTTCCGAACAGCGAGCGCACGTTGGGAAAAACGTAAAATGCCCCCTGCGGCTCGAAGCAAGTGATACCCGGCATCGCCTTCAGGCGCCGGACGATTAAGTCGCGTCGCTTGTGAAACTCGCCTACCATCACGCCCACTTCCTCTTGCGGGCCGGAGAGCGCCTCGACGGCGCCCGCCTGCGCGAACGAAGTGGGATTGGACGTGCTCTGGCTCTGAATGTTTCCCGCGGTCGCGATGATCGCGGCCGGACCGATGGCGAAACCGATGCGCCAGCCGGTCATCGCGTAGCTCTTCGACATGGAATTGAAAATGATCGTTCGGTCACGCAAGCCGGGCTGCAGGGCGACGATGTTGTGAAAACGAAAGTCGCCGTAGACGATCTTTTCGTAGATGTCGTCCGAGAAAATCAGGCAATCGTGCCGCTCGAGCACGCGCGCCAGGGCCAGCAGTTCCTCGCGTGAATATCCGGCGCCGGTCGGGTTGCTCGGGCTGTTCAAAATGAACGCGCGGGGTTTCGACGTGAGGGCCGTCTCCAATTGCGCCGGTGTAATGCGAAAGCCGTTCTCCTCCTTGGTCTGGATGAGCTTCGGGATACCTCCCGCCAGAAGCGCCATGTCGGAGTAGCTCGCCCAATACGGCGCCGGAATCACGACCTCGTCGCCGGGGTCGATGACCGCCTGAAAAACGTTGTAGAGCGCGTGCTTCCCGCCGCAGCTCACCAGGACTTCTTCTCTGGCGTAGCTAAGACCGTAGTCTTTGGAATACTTCTCGGCCACCGCCGCGCGCAGCGGCTCGATGCCGCGCACGTCCGTGTATTTGGTCATGCCTTTTTTGAGCGCGGCGACGGCGGCGTCTTTGATCCGCTGCGGCGTATCGAAATCCGGCTCGCCGGCGGTGAAGCTGACCAGGTCCATTCCCTGCGCGCGGAGAGCCTGCGCCTTCGCGGCCAAGGCCAAGGTGACGGACGGCTTGAGCGCTTCAGTTCTCTTGCTCAGCTTCATGTCAACTTGATTCTCCTACTCGAATTTTTCTTTGAGTTTTTTTTGCACGATCCGCGGGACATGGCCGGAAATGTCGCCGCCCAGGCTCACCACTTCTTTGACCAGGCGCGAGCTGATGTAAAAATGGGCCTGGCCAGTCATCATAAAGAGCGTCTCCAGGCCGGGAGCGAGCTCGCGGTTCATCATGGCCATCTGGAACTCGTACTCGAAGTCGGAGACCGCTCTAAGTCCGCGGATAATCACTTTGGCTCCGCTCTTCTTGGCGTATTTTACGAGCAGGCCGTCGAAGCTCTCCGCCTTGACGCGGCTTCCGAGTCCTCTAAAAACATCCCGGATCATCTCCAGGCGCTCATCGAGAGTGAACAGCGAATCGTCCTTGTCCGGATTGCGCGCGATCGCTACGATGACCCGGTCAAAAACGCCCAGCGTGCGCTTTACCAGATCCACGTGTCCGTTGGTGATCGGATCGAATGAGCCCGGGTAGATCGCAATTTTTGTTTTTGCCATTTCTTGGCCTCTCGTGTCACACGGGTTGTTCGTCGCTCAGAGCGTAAAACGAAAGCATTGTATCGCCGTAACGGCGCTGATCCGACAGCACGAGCGCGCCGTACCGCTCCTGGACTTTTTCTCTCACGCTGTGTTCCGCGACGACCACGCCGGATTCTGCCAATAATCCTTCCGCGGCGATCGTCTTCAGCGTCTCTCCGACCAGTTCTTTATCGTAAGGCGGGTCGATAAAAATGAGGTCGAAGCGTTCCTGCTTTCGAGAGAGCATTCGCATGGACTTGAAAACCGGCGCCGTCAAGACATGCGATTTCGCAGCGAACTTGAGGGCCCGAAGATTTTCCTCGATCACTTGCACCGCGTCCCGCGAAATATCGACGAGAACCGCTTCCTCCGCGCCGCGACTCAGTGCCTCCAGGCTCAAGTTTCCCGTGCCGGCGAAGAGATCAAGCACTCTTTGTCCCGAGAGATCGTGCGGAAGGATATTGAACAGCGCCTCCTTGACGCGATCGCCCGTCGGACGAAGCTCGCGTCCCTTGGGCGCCTTCAGACGGCGTCCTTTAGCCTCTCCCGCAATGACTCGCATATCCTCGCTCCGCTCGGAATCTCTCCGCCAAAGTACTGTGGCGGACAGATCTCAGATTTCAGATTTGTAAGCTGAAAGTCTATATAGCGGTTTGTTGTGAATTCGTCCATCATCATTCCGCGATCTGCAGAACGATCTTGCCGAATTGCTCGCCGCGCTCCATCCGCTGGTGCGCGGCCGCCGTCTCCGGCAGCGGGAAGACCTGATCGATGATCGGCCGGATCTGGGTATTGCGCAGAAAATTCAGGATCTGGCGGAACTCTTCCCGGCTTCCCATCGTGGACCCAAAGATGCTGAGATGGTTCCAAAAAATCCGGCGCAGGTCGGTCTGAGGAAAAGCGCCCGCCGTTGCCCCGCAGGTCACCAGCCTGCCGCCTTTGGCGAGCGATGCCAGGCTATTCGCCCAACTGTCGCCGCCGACGCAATCGACCACTACATCGACGCCTCGCTTGGCGGTCAGCGCGCGGGTCTCTTTGGCAAAGTCGCTCTTCAGATAATTGATGCCGTGGTCGGCGCCCCAATTCTTGGCCATCGCGAGCTTTTCATCGCTGCTGGAAGTGACGATCACGTGCGTGCCCATCTGCTTGGCTATCTGGAGGGCGGCGGTGGCCACACCTCCGCCGATCCCGAGAATCAGCACCTGATCGCCCGGCCTCAGGCGCGCGTTGGTGACGAGCATTCTCCAGACAGTGAGAAAAACCAGCGGAAAGGCCGCTGACTCTTCGAAAGAGAATCCCGGCGGAATGGAAAAGCAGTTCTGCGCCGGCAGCTTTACGTATTCGGCGTAGGTTCCTTTGAGCCTTTCTCCCAGCACGCGGAGATGAATGCACATGAAATCGCTGTCGGTGAGGCAAAACTCGCACTTTCCGCATCCGGTCGCCGGGTAGAGGCAAACCGAGTCTCCCTTTTTGACGTTGGCGACTTCGGAGCCGGTCTCGACGACGATGCCGGCGCCGTCCGCGCCGAGGATGTGGGGCATTTCGACTTCCATCCCGGTGAGCCCCGATCGGTTCCAGATGTCGACGTGGTTCAGCGCAGCCGCTCTGAGCCGAACGATCACCTCGGTGGACGAGGTGAGCTGCGGCGACTCGGTCTCTTCATAGCGGAGCTGGTCGATGCCGCCGTATCCATGAAGCCGGACTGCTTTCAATGAATCCTCCGGAAAAAAATATCCCTCTCTCGTTAGCAAGTTATAGAAGGAGAGTCAAAGAAAAACGCGGGAAGGGAGTTTTGGATTCAGGCGGAAAACGACGTGCCGCAGCCGCAGGTGCTCTTGGCGTTGGGATTGGTGAACTTGAAGCCGGACTCTTGCAGGCTGCTCACGTAGTCGATGACCGTTCCGGTCAAATGATGGGCGCTCGATGGAGCGAGAAAAATCTTCAGGCCGTCCATCGACAGGACCACGTCGTCCGGTCTCTCTTGCTTCTCGAAGTCGAGTCCGTAGGAAAAACCGGAGCAGCCGCCGCTGACGACGGCGACGCGCAGACCGTAGTCCGGCATATTTTCGCGAGCCAGAATGGTTTTTACCTGCCGGATCGCCGCGTCTGTGAGCTTCAAGGCCGGGTGGCCCTCGGTCTCTTGCGCGATTTGTGTCGATTCGCTCGCCATCGGATTGCCTTTGTAAAATTCGGTCTCTTTCAAGCTAAACTCTCCGGATCGCGAAGTCAAGCGCGAGAAAATTGCGGTAGTGACTCATTTTGAGTACGGGCCGTCCGATAATCGGATGGAACGTAGTAGACATTACTCCGCACTACATTTATAGTTAGTGCATGACCAGCTCACGCAAGAGACCCAAAGACCCAAATCAATTAGCGGCTGAGATCGTCAGGCTTTCCACTGAGGAAGAAGAAGCCCCCAAACGCTCTCCCATTTCGGAGTACCTAGCCAGCATAGGTCGTAAGGGTGGATTGAAGGGTGGGAAGGCTAGGGCGAAGAAGCTGTCAGCTAAGAAGCGGAAAGAGATTGCTCAGAAGGCCGCAAGTGCTCGCTGGAATCGGTCTCGCAAACAGCGTTAATTGAGTGCCGCAGCTAAACGGATGGGATTTACCAACGCCTTGGCTTACTAAAAGTACCTTTACTATCCGTCAGTGTCGCGGAAAATAAAGATGCAGCTAGATCGGATGCTCGGATTCGTTTTTTAAATGTCGCGTATTCTTGTAATTCCCTACTATGGGTAACGTGAGGATTGATAATACCCACCGGTAATTTCAAAACTTGATGGACTATCTTAACTGGCTCTCTTAAATCGGAGTCGTTGCTTATAATTACAGCAATGTCATACAGGCCCGTAAAACCGTCATGGAGAAGATATGTTGCCAGATTTACGTCTGAACCCTTCTCTTCGGTTTTATCCACATAAACCCATTGGTTAGAGTTGGACTTGGGCATAGGGACGCTGTGTGTTAAGAAGTGCCCGTAGGTGATAGATAGATTTGGCAGCGTTCTTAATGCCCGTAGATAAAGATCCTGATGGATAGGCGCATCAGGATCGCCCGGCCTGCCGGAAACCTTGGCGGTAAAGTATTTTATCGCTACAACGTTATCTTTTGGCAGCATGGCTCGACATAACTTCTCTAAATCCAGCCATTTATACGGTGTGTGGTTAATAGCACCGTAATACAGGTTAAAGCCGTCGATATAGACATAGGTTCTTTTTGGTTTTGCCATGACTTGACCTCGGTCTTGACACGAACCGCCCTCTGTTATAGGGTGGCCCTAGTTATCCCCCCTAGCTTGCGGGCTAGGGTGCGAAGCCGACCCGAAAGGGTCGGCTTCAGTGTTTTCTAGGGGTATACTTTGGGTATTTCCTCCCGTTGCTATTAGGTTTTTGCTAGTCTCTTACTAATTAACTCTAGTAATCCCCTCGCGACTTCAATATCTTCAGCCGCGCACCCTTTGGGCACATACAATTTTATTAGTCCAGAGGGAGTGGGAATTTTATACTCATCCTCTTGCGGTTCTTCCTTGGGCGGAATTGGCGAAATCGCGGGAGGTTTAGGCGGAGGCTCTTCTTCCTCGGGCTTTTTATCAATCCCCACAGGAGAAGGTCCAGCCATACGCCTAACAGCTGCGCGATTTCGTGGATCGTTATAGATAATACCCGCGTAACGCCCTTCAGACTGGAAACGTTTTGCCCATTCCTCATAAAAATCTGGGGAAATGTCCCCCGGCTTTTTTAACTCATTGATCAGATACTTCGCTTCCGGTAGAACCTGTCCAGCAAAGGCGTTGTGTAATCCTGCAAACGGTTGTGGATTTCTGAAAATTTCCAATCGGGCGGCTGCCTCCTCGGTTGCCGAGCTGGCCGCGAATAATTTAATGGCTAATGGGGTCAAGGATGATGTTTCGTCCTCTCCCTTTGATAGTAATCCGTATGTTTTAAGAGCGGCGGATTTAAGTATAAAGCTGCTGCTGCTTTGTGCATTGCCAAAAATTGTAGCCAAGTCCTCATGGGAAATCGGCTGGCTACCAGCACCCCTATAAATTTTTTCCGCATAGCCAATGGCCTGCTCCATTGAGAGAACTGGCGGTACACCTTTTCTTCGCTTCCTGTCATCTGCCATAGAGGTCTCCTTTTAACGGCAACCCTAACACGTTAACGGGTCGGGCGCAAGACCCATGTTAAAAAGCGCCAACTGCCGAAAGCATCTTGACAGGGAGTTTTCGACCGTGTAATAGTAACTGTAGATTTGAACCTGCGCGAAGGAGAATCAGATGGGCGAAGAATCAGGCTGGTCGGTCGATGTAAAAAGCCTGAGCAATGAGAAGCTCGTGGAAATCTCACTACAGCTCGATGGTAGCGAGCACATCGAGATCGTAGACTTATTACGGCGGGAACTAATTGAACGGCTTAGGGCAACAGGAAGAACCACTGAGGAGATTATTAAGCAACTCGCGGCAAATCTCCCTCGGGGGAGAAGAATGAGCGAACTAGCTCGCGCTTGGGCAAGGATCGTGGGGGTATCGGTAGAAGAATTCAGGCGGATCGCCGACGCAAAGTAGAAGCCTTCTGGCTATCTAACTTTGCCAGCCATTTTGCAAGCCGTTTTGTAGGCTCAATGATCATCTCTATATATTGGGTTTTCTTCTTCTTGGAGAATGACTTTAGTAACTTCCTTGCGTGTATTTTGCGACCCATACGGTATTCAACTTAAGAGACTTTTTGTTAGTTGTCAAACGGACAGCCAGTCCGCTCCAAAGAATTGCTTGTTTTTGTTGGCGAAAAAGGGAGCCAAGACATGAGAATCTAATATGTTTTAACGTGGCCTCAGAAAACTAGCAATTCTTTGGAAAAGATCAGCCATCCTCTTGACATGCTTGAACGGCTCAAGTATAATCCGGGACATGAACAAACTAACCAAAGAGAAGCGAGTCCAGATCATCAAGGCGCTAGTCGAAGGCAACTCTATTCGCGCGACTTGCCGCATGACGGACACTGCTAAGGGGACGGTTCTGAAACTCCTAGCTGAGATCGGCCAGGTATGCGCCGATTACCAGGATACAGTCTTTCGCAATCTTCCCTGCAAGCGGATTCAGTGTGATGAAATATGGTCCTTCTGTTATGCTAAGGAAAAAAATCTTCCTGCTGAAATGCGCGGTAAGGTTGGTTTTGGTTCAGTCTGGACCTGGGTTGCTCTTGATCCTGACACAAAGCTAGTTCCCTCTTGGCTGGTCGGAGATCGTAGCGCAGATACAGCCCGCACGTTTATGACTGACCTTGCTTCGCGCCTTGCTAACCGTGTCCAACTCACCACGGACGGATATAAGGCTTATCTGGTTGCCGTTGCCGATGCCTTTGATGGTGTGCCGATTGATTACGGAATGCTAATCAAGATTTACAACGAGCCATTGGCGGAAGGGAACGAAAGGAAATACAGCCCTGGGGAATGCTGCGGAGCTAGGAAAGAAGAAATCAAAGGCGATCCAGACCCTAAGCACATTTCAACGTCCTACATAGAGCGGCAAAACCTGACAATGAGAATGAGCATGCGCCGCTTTACCAGGCTGACTAACGCCTTCTCCAAAAAGGTCGAGAATCACTCTTGCGCTATCGCACTTCACTACATGCATTATAACTTCTGCCGGATTCACAAGAGCCTGAGAGTTACCCCAGCGATGGAAGCGGGGGTTGCAGATCACGTCTGGTCGATTGAAGAACTAGCGGGGCTATTGGAAGCGGTCGAGAAATCAGCGGCGGCTTGAAAATGAGTCACTACCCAAATTGCTCTACGGTTGCTTCGAGCGGGGCCAAGGCCGCGTTCGCGGCGAAGCCCTCGCGGATCGGCGCCGTCGGGGCCGCGACGCCGGAAAATTCCCGCTATGCCGCACATCGTCTCATCCCCGCGGCCATGAGGAATACAGCTCAGCTTCGGCCGAAAAGCGCCTGGACAAAAGTTTCGGGATCGAAAGGCTGAAGATCTTCGACTTGTTCGCCGACGCCGACGTACTGGACCGGAATGCCCAGCTCTTCCTGGATGGCGACTACGACGCCGCCTTTGGCCGTGCCGTCGAGCTTGGTGAGCACGATGCCGGTCAAATCCAGCGACTCTTTGAACACACGCGCTTGCTGCAAGCCGTTTTGTCCGGTGATCGCATCCAGGACGAGCAGGGTTTCGTGCGGCGCGCCGGGCTGCTCTCGGGCGATGACTCTGCCGATTTTTTTCAGCTCCTCCACGAGATGGATTTTCGTGTGCAGTCTCCCCGCGGTGTCGATCAACACGACGTCCGCGCCGCGCGTTTTCGCCGCATGGAGCCCGTCGAAGACCACCGCGGACGGATCGGAGCCGGACTGGTGCTTGATGACTTCGGCGCCAGCTCTCTGCCCCCAGATCTCCAATTGCTCCACCGCCGCGGCGCGGAAAGTATCCGCGGCGACCAGGAGAACTTTCTTTCCGCGTTGCCGGTATTGGGCGGCCATTTTTCCGATCGTCGTGGTTTTTCCGACGCCGTTTACGCCTAGAAACAAAACGACCCAGGGCGTTTGAGAAAGGGGAGGGAGCTTGGGGTCGCGCCGGACTTCCTGCAAAATATGGACGATCTCTCTTTGCAGAAACGAAGAAAGTTCCAGCACGGATTTTCCTCTGACGTAAAGGTTCGCCGCATCCGAGAGCCGCTGCGTCGCCTTGACGCCGACGTCGGCGGATAAAAGAATTTCCTCCAAATCCGCGAGGCTCTGTTCGTCCCAACTGCGCTCCTGCAGCAGGCCTTCGAGCCGCTGCGCCCAGCCCTCGCGCGTTTTGGCGAGGCCGCTTTTTAGCCGCTGAAAAAAAGAATCGGATGCCATCGTCAATTTTAGATTTTCGATTTTGGATTGGGTCAAAGATGTCTTCGCACCTGTAAGCGAGTGCGGCAACGAAAGCTGGAAGCAGAGACGGGAGAAAGATCAGGACATTCTAACGGAAACGACTTTGGAGACGCCCGGCTCCTCCATGGTAATGCCGTAGAGGACCTCGGCGGCCTGCATCGTCCGTTTGTTGTGCGTGATCAGGGTGAATTGCGAGAAGCCGCTCATCTCCTTGATCATCTCGTTGAAGCGGTCGAGATTGGCGTCGTCGAGCGGCGCGTCGACCTCGTCGAGGAAGCAGAACGGGCTCGGCTTGGTCAGGAAGATCGCGAACAGCAGGCTCACCGCCGTAAGCGCCTTTTCTCCGCCCGAGAGGAGCGTGATCGATTGCAGCTTTTTCCCAGGCGGCTGGACCACGATCTCCACTCCGGTCTCCAGGTAGTCATTCTCGTCGGTCAGCACCAGCCGCGCCTTGCCGCCGCGGAAGAGACGGGGGAATATCTCCTCGAATTTCTGATTGATCTCTTCGAAGCTTTCTTTGAACCGGAGCCGGCAAACGCGGTTCAACTTGGCGATGGTCTGCTGGAGATCGGCGATGGATTTCTCCAGGTCGTCTTTTTGCTGGCTCAAGAACTGGAAGCGGCTGCTGAGCTCTTCGAACTCTCCGATGGCGGCGAGATTCACTTCCCCCATCCGGTCCAGCCGCGTTTTCAGCTCGTCGATCTCTCCTTTTAAATCTTCTTGGGAAAGTTCGCCGTCCGGCTCCGGCGCGACAGACTCTCTCAGATCGATATCGTGTTTTTCCCGGATGCCTTCGAGCAAGTGCTGCAAACCCAACTTCTTCTCCGAGAGCGCGATCTGGAGCTGGTTTTTTTCCTCCTGGCAGGCTTGACCCGAGGGACGCAGCTCTTTGATGCTTTCGTCGATTTGGGCCAATGCACCCGCGATCTCGCGGTACTTTTGCCGCTCGGTTTGGAGATCCGCTTCCAATCCGCTCAAGGCGGTTCTTCCTTCTTCCAGGGAATTCTCGGCCAGGCGGACTTCTTCGACCAACTGGTCCCGTTTGCAAAAGATCTCGGCGAGCTCGATCTCGGCCGTTTGAATCTGCTGCGAAAGCTCCTGTTGGAGATTCAGCCGGTTATCGAGATTCGAATGGGCATGCTCCTTTTTCTCGCTGAGCGTCGCGCCGCGAATGCGGGATTGGGTCGTCTCGGTGTCGAGTTGCACAAGCGATGCTTCCAGCTGGGAAAGGGACTGCTGCTTCTCTTCCAGCGTCTTTTCTCTTTCGGTTTTCTCGTTGGCGCTCCGGGCGATCTCTTGCCGGCAGTTTTGTATCGCGTCGTGCAGCAGCGTCAAAGTCCCGGACAGATGCGTTTGCTCCTCCGCCAGAGCCTGGCGCGTTTCTTCCAGGCGCTTGACCTCCTGTTCGGCTTCCACGAGATCGTGCTCCAGCCGGACTCGATCCACTTCGAGACGATGCCCTTCTTCGACCAGGCCCGAACGGCTCGCCTCCGCTTCGGCGAGCCGCGCTTTCAGTTCGCCGGCTTCTTTCTCTTCGACGCTGAGCTGCGAGCGCAGTTCGGCGATCGCGGCCTCCATTTCTTTCATCTGCCGCCGTTGCGCCAGCAGGCTGCCTTCCAGGCCGTCGAGACTGCCGCCGGTGACGACTCCCATTGGATCGATCACTTCGCCCTCCGGCGTCACCAGAGTGCAGGTGAAGCCGTTCCGGTTCCAGAGAGTCAGGCCCGATTTGAGGTCCCGCACCATGACGACGTTGGAGAGCAGGTATTCGGCGATCTGCTTGAACTCGTCTTTGACGGAAATGACATCCATCATCGGCGCGAGGACCTCGGGTTGACCGATCGGCAGGGCCTTGCGCTCGTGGCGGGTAAGCTCGCGCGGGATGAAGCTGCCGCGCCCGGCCGATTCGCGCTTCAAATAGTCGATCGACTCGACGCCCTCTTCATGGCTGCGGACGATGATGTATTGGAGGCGATCCCCCAACACCGCCGTCAGCGCTTTCTCGTAGGCCTGCGGCGCCTCGATCACCTCGGCGACCAGCCCGTAAACCCCGTCGAAGGCCGGCTCTCTCTGCCGCTTGAGCATGATGCTGCGGACGCCTTCATGATATCCTTCGTAGTTCTTCTGCAAGGTTTCGAGCGACGATAGCCGGGAGCTGGTCTCCTGGAGTTTTCCTTTGAGAAGATCGATTATTTTATCCTGCTCGTCGCGCGCGGCGCTCCACGATTGGATCGATTCGGCCAGTTGCCAGGTCTGATGCGCCACCTTTCCCGCGCGTTCTTCCGCAGCCTTCTGGACCGTCCTTTTTTGCCGCCTTTTTTCCAACCACAATTCTAATGCCGCGACGGCGGCCGAGTCTTCGCTGCGGCTGCGCGCCAATTCCGCTTCGATTTCTTTCTGTTCTTTTTCCTTGGCGAGCAGATCGTTTTTAGAATGCGCCGTCCGGTTGGCGAGATCGATGAGGGCGGATTTTTCTTGCTCCAACTCGGAATGGAGACTCCGTATCCGGGTTTTGAGCGTCTCCAGCTCGGTCTCCTTGTCCCGCAGGAAAGCTTCCTCGAAGAGCGAAAGCTGGACGAAGTGTTCCTGCGCCTTGCGCAGCTCGTCGATCTCCGCGGTGACGGTGTTGAGCTTCTGCAGGACCTCCGTCGAGTGTGCGCCCGCGCGGCGCTCGTCGTCGTCCAGATCGACGCGGTCCTTTTTCAGGAATTCGATTCTTTGCTCGTCGCTCTGGATCTGCATCTTGCGCTGGTAGACCGTCTCCTGGGCGGCCGAGATCGCGCGCTCCATTTCCAAAAGCGAGAGGCGCAGCGACTCCGCTTCGGATTCCTTGGCGTCGAGCGACGTGGAGAGCTGGATCAAGCGGTCTTCCACTTCCTTCAACGCGGCTTCGTGGCCGGCGATTTCCTGCGCGAGACCTCTCCGCACCAGGTTGGCCCAAACGACTTCTTTGTCTCTCAGTTCCTGCTTTACGGCGCGGTAGCGCTCGGCCTTTTTGGCCTGCAGCTCCATACTGCGGATCTGGCGCTCGATCTCGCGCACGATGTCAGTCACGCGCAGCAGGTTCTGTTGCGTGCGCTCGAGCTTGCGCTCGGCGATGAGCTTGCGGCCTTTATACTTGCTGGTTCCCGCGGCCTCCTCGATGAGGACCCGCCGCTCCTCGGGTTTGGCGTTGACCATCTCGTCCACGCGTCCTTGCTCGACGATCGAGTAGGCTTTGCTTCCCACCCCGGTTCCCAGGAACAACTCGATGATGTCTTTCAAGCGGCAGGTGACTTTATTGATTTCGTACTCGGACTCGCCTGAGCGGAAGAGCCGGCGCGTGATCATGATTTCGGTAAAGCCGCTGTACTCCGCCGGCCCGCGGCCGTCCTCGTTGTCCAAGGTCAGCGAGACTTCCGCCATTCCGGTGGCGGCAAGGCTTTCGCTGCCGTTGAAGATGACGTCTTCCATCATGTGGCCGCGGAGATGGCGGGCGCTTTGCTCGCCCATAACCCAGCGGAGCGCGTCCACGATATTGGATTTGCCGCAGCCGTTGGGTCCGACGACGGCGGTAATACTCTGCGGAAACTGTAGCAGCGTCCTTTGCGCGAAGGACTTAAAGCCCACCATTTCAAGGCTTTTGAGACGCATATCTACTTCCTATCCCAAGCCCCAGGGGCTGTCAAGAAAAATTACAATATACAGGGTACCGGGGGGGTCAGACCCACAAGATGTTGGGCAGGTTCGGCGTGAGACCGAGGGTCGGACGGGGGGCCTGGCTATTCTAAAAGTTCGGTATTCCAATACGAAACATCCACCGCGTTCAGGAACGGGAGCCATTCCCGATAGCGCGCGAGATTAAAAGTTTCCTGCATGAAGGGAGTCCATTTGGGTTTGTACGGCCGGTGCAGGAGGGCCATCCTGGCCTCTTGCGGGCTTCTTCCGCCCTTGTGCCGGTTACACTCGTGGCACGAGCAGACCACGTTCTCCCAAGTCGAGGTGCCGCCGCGCGAGCGCGGAATCACATGGTCCAGATTCAGCTCGTACCGCGGCAGCCTCCGCCCGCAGTACTGGCAGGTGAGCTTGTCGCGCGCGTAAATATTGTAGCGGCTGAACCTCACCTGGCGTTTGGGTACCCGGTCGTAGCCGATCAAAAGTATCACCCTGGGCACTCGAATGACGCGGCTGACCAGGCCGATCGACTCGTCCTTTATCGAGACCGAGAGGTGGCTCCAGCTCTCGAAATCAAAGGTTTGATACTGGTCGTTTACCGCGCGGGCGATTCCCTGATACAAAAGGGTAAAGGCCCGCCGCACCGAGGTTACATGGATGGGCAGGTACGAGCGATTGAGAATCAGCACCTTGGTATTGAGGATCGAATACGTGGGAACCGACATCGCAGAGTCCATGGGCGTGAAACTATGTAGTAAGAATTGGGTTGAAGATATCGGCCCGACGGCGCAAAGTCAACAGAACGGCCTCTTATTGCTTGAAATTCCTCATGGTTTGGAATATAAATGAAAAAAGTCACGCTCATGGATCTCCATGGGTCGAGGAGAGATCCCGCCATTCATCTCCCTTCTTACGGACGCGTTCCCAGATAAAAGAGACTCGTGAAACAGGATATCTACATTAATTCGGCGCCCCAGGAGAGCCGCATCGCCATCGTCGAAGACGGCAACCTGGCCGAATTTCTGATCGAGAGAAATCAGGAACGGGGCATTGCGGGAAATATTTACAAGGGCAAGGTCGCCCGCGTGCTTCCCGGGATGCAGGCGGCGTTCGTCGATATCGGCATAGAGAAGGCGGCGTTTCTCCACGTCTCGGATTTTTCCAACTCGCCGGAGGACGGCGCTTCGCTCATGAGCGCCGGCGAAAACGAAATCATCGTCGAGCGGCCGCGGCCGGCGCCGCCTTCACGACGCCTGCCGATCGAGAAGCAGCTTACGCACGGACAGGAAATCCTCGTGCAGGTCGCCAAGGACCCGCTGGGAACCAAAGGCGCGCGCATCACCTCGCACGTCTCGCTGCCGGGGCGCTACCTGGTTTTCATGCCGAGCGTGAGCCACGTGGGAATCTCGCGGCGCATCGACGACGACAAAGAGAGAAAACGGCTAAAAGAGATCGCCCTCTCGATGACGACGGACGAAGGCGGTTTCATACTTAGAACCGCGAGCGAGGGACGAAGCAAGAGAGAGATTCAAAAAGACCTGGCATTCTTGACGAGGCTTTGGCGCGGCATCAAGAAAAAGGCCGAGTCGGCGGGCGCGCCGTCGCTGATCCATCAAGACCTGGATCTCATCACCCGCACGATACGCGATTTTTTCGCCATGGAAACTCACCAGGTCTTTATCGATCAGGTGAAGGAGTACCGCCGTATTCTCGAATTCGTCGGCCATTTCATGCCGCGGCTCAAGTCCAAAGTCACGCTTTACACCGAGGCCGAGCCGATCATGGACCATTTCGGCGTGGAGGAAAAAATCTCCCAAGCGCTGGAGAGCAAGGTGTGGCTCCATTCCGGCGGCTATCTCGTCATCGGCCGGACCGAGGCGCTGACCGCGATCGACGTGAACACGGGACGGTTCGTCGGCCGCCGGAGCCAGGAGGAGACGATCTTCAAGACCAATCTCGAAGCGGCGCAGGAGGTCGTGCATCAGCTCCGCCTCAGAAATATCGGCGGCATCATCGTCATCGACTTCATCGACATGGAAAAAGAGGGGAACCGAAAACGGGTCTACGAGGCGCTCAAGGAGGCGATCAAGCACGATAAGGCGCGGACGAATATTTTAAAAATTTCCGAGCTGGGACTGGTCGAAATGACGCGCCAGCGCTCCCGCGAGAGCCTGGAAAATTTACTGTTGAGTCCCTGCGCCTACTGCAAGGGACACGGGCGGGTGAAATCCAACATCACGGTGGCCTATGAGATTCTGAGAGCCATCAAAAAGGAAAAGACCCATCTACAGGACGGCAAGCGGATCATCGTCCGGCTCCACCCCGACATCGCCAACTTCCTCTACGACGAAGAGAACCACAGCCTCGATTTCCTCGAGCGCGAGATCAACCACAAGATCATCATCAAGGCGGCCGAAAAGCTGCGCCACGATGAGTACGAGATCTCGACCATTTGAGGGTACTATGGCAAGTTCAATTGCCTGAGATTCTCTCGTCCCGTCATGCTCTCGGAAAAGCTTGGAACCTGGTAGCTATAAAATTAACGAGAAATCAAAGTACGAGCCCAATTTTCTGGTCGATAGGGATAATTGCGTAAAGATACCAGATCATGATAGTAGAGCCTACCGTTAGGTGAAAAATGACTATTGCCGTAACCGTTAGGACGGGATCAGCCGTCGTCTTTGCCGCTGACAGCAAGGTTACGACGTCAGGAATTGTCGGTCGTGACGAAAACGGAGACCCAAGGTGGGTGGAACAGACCTATGACAATGCCACAAAGATAGTCCACGATCGCAGCGAGACCATTATGGCGATGATCGCAGGACACTCAAATATCGGACAGGAATCAGCCATGGATTTTTTCCTGTCGAAGGATTTACGCGATCTCGGTACGTTCGGAGACCAAGATCAACGGCTCTCTGCACTCATTGACTCAATGGTGGAGCAGAAAAAGAAGTTTTGGCAGAACATTTCAGTTTCACCGGACGAGTGGCGGGGTCCCATTATATTATTGGCGGGACCTTCAACAAGTGGAAATTCACCCCGGATTTGGCGGATCGATCTTGGTGGGTCGGGTTCTCAACATTCCGAGATCTTGAAAGATTCTGGGATTTACCTCGAAGGCTCGTACAACGAAACATTTGGGTTGCTCTACGGGTATGAGTGGAACGTACTGGCAAGCTTGATGAAAGAATTTGGGATTGAGAATGACAAGCTTAGCCAAGCCCTTCAAAACCTTAAGGTTCCTCGGCCCATTGAAAAACTTAGTTTGTGGAGCATGCCTCTCCAGGATGCCATCGAGCTAGCTGTTTTCCTGGCGACAGTCCAGATTCAGATGGATCGCTTTTTACCGGGGACGCCGGCTTGCGGAGGCCCCATCGACGTGTTGGTCTTACAGACCGTCCCCACGCGTGCTATAATTTCTTTCCCAGGCAAGAAGCTTCACCACCCGATAAACCAGTGAGTTTCTGGTTTGCTTAGGGAGGCTGTTATGAAGAAGAGCGACGACAATCTTAGACAAGCCCAGGAAGACATGGAGCGGCGAAAACGGTTGCTCGTTTTCGGGAAAATCCGTGTCGACCCCGAGCCTGCCGCAAAATCGCCAATCCAGCAGAAGGATCAGGAAAAAGGCGCCGGTCACAGCAAAGAACCTTCATGACAGTTACAAGACGCGAACGCGCCGTCGAACGCGCCCTGGAAACGGTTCTCGCGTAGCAGATTCCCGGCCGGGCAAGTACAGAACTGCTCAGCAAAATCTCACGCCGCCACTTCCCACCCCAACAGCTCAACCTGTTCCAAAACCGTTTGCGTTGCCTTCTCTTGTTTGTCTGGCGGGTAGCCGTATTTGCGCAGGATTCGCTTGATGATCACGCGGAGCTGAGCGCGCACGTTCTCCCGAAGCGTCCAGTCGATTGTGACGTTATTGCGGACCGCAACCGTGACCTCACGCGCGATCGTCCGCAACGTTTCATCGCCCAACACCTGTACGGCGCTGTCGTTGGTCTCAAGCGCGTCGTAGAAGGCCAGTTCTTCCTCGTTTAGCTTCAATGCTTCGCCACGCTCGTTGGCTCTGCGCATTTGCTTGGCGAGAGCGATCATCTCCTCGATGACTTGTGCTGCCTCGATGGCGCGGTTCTGATAGCGTCGGATGGATTCCTCCAGCATCTCGGCAAACGAGCGAGCCTGGACGACGTTCTTTTTCCGCCGCGTCCGGATCTCTCCTGAAAGAAGTTTTCTTAACAGTTCCACCGCCAAATTCCGCTGCGGCATTCCGCGCACCTCGGCGAGGAATTCATCCGACAGGATCGAGATGTCCGGCTTTTGCAGCCCGGCCGCCGCGAAGATATCCACCACGCCTTCGGACGCGACCGCGCGCGAGACGATCTGCCGGACCGCGAAATCCAGCTCCTCCTGGGTTTTCGTTTCTCCAGGGGCGTGTTTGATTAGAACCGCGCGCACGGCCTGAAAGAAGTCAACATCATCGCGAATCCGCAATGCCTCCTCGTGCGGTACTGCGAGCGCGAAAGCGTATAAAAGCTCCCGCACCACTTCGATCAGACGGTCCTTCCCGTCCCCCTGAGCCAAAATATGTTCCTGGGCCGCCGGTAATATTGATAATCGCTCCGCTGCTTTTTTTGATTTCCATTTCGACCAGTCAAAACCGTGAAACAGGCCGCAGCAGATTTCGTATTTCTCCAGCATGACCGCCACTGCTTTTTCTTGATCGATGGCAGTCTGACCACTTCCCCCGCTCGCCGTATACGTCGCGAGGGCCTGCTTTAACTCATGCGCTAGCCCGAGATAATCGACCACGAGACCGCCCGGCTTCTCACGAAATACGCGATTGACTCGCGCGATGGCCTGCATGAGTCCATGACCGCGCATGGGTTTGTCCGCGTACATGGAGTGAAGAGAGGGCGCGTCAAAACCGGTTAGCCACATGTCGCGGACGATGGCGATCTTGAACGGATCAGCCGGGTCCCGAAAGCGTTTGGCAAGCTCCTCTCGCCTCGTCTTGTTACGGATGTGCATTTGCCAGTGCGGCGGGTCCGAGGCTGAGCCTGTCATCACAACTTTAATCAGACCCTTCTCATCATCACCGTTGTGCCAATTCGGCTGCAGCTTGATGATTTCCCGGTAAACCTCCACACAGATGCGGCGGCTCATGCAGACGATCATCGCCTTGCCCTCGTCGCGCGTCTGACGAAACATTGCCTCGGCGCGCTTCTCGAAATGCTCCACAATGTCTTGCGCGATGAGTTTCAAGCGCTTCTCCGCTCCTACGACGGCTTCGAGCTGCGCCCACTTCGACTTGAGTTTCTCTTTCCGCTCAACCTCTTCGCCCTCGGTCGCCTCCTCGAAGTCCGGGTCTATCTTGGGCCGCTCCGACTCATTGAGTTCAAGCTTTGCCAAACGGCTCTCGTAATAGATCGGCACGGTTGCCTTGTCCGCAACGGCGCGCTGGATGTCGTAAACACTGATGTATTCGCCGAAGACCGCGCGGGTGTTCTTATCCGTGAGTTCGATCGGCGTTCCTGTAAAGCCGATGAAAGAAGCGTTCGGCAAGGCTTCCCGCATGTGACTTGCAAATCCATCAATGAAGTCGTACTGGCTGCGATGGGCTTCGTCGGCGATGACCACGATGTTACGCCGATCTGAGAGCAGCGGGTGCCGATCTCCCTTGTCCTCGGGAAAAAATTTCTGGATCGTGGTGAAGATCACTCCGCCCGCGTTCACTTTAAGTTTCGTCCGCAGGTCCGCGCGACTCTCCGCCTGCACCGGCGGCTGGCGCAGCAGTTCCTTACACCGCGAGAATGTGCCGAAGAGCTGGTCGTCGAGGTCGTTTCGATCCGTGAGAAGCACGAGCGTCGGGTTTGCCATTTCAGGTTGTAAGATCACTCGCCCAGCGTAGAAGGCCATGGTCAAGCTCTTTCCCGATCCTTGCGTGTGCCAGACTACACCTACGCGTCGGTCGCCCGGCTTCCCGCCCGGCTGTTTGGCCGCCCTGTACCCAGCGGCGGGGTCGACAACTGTGCCTTCCTCTCTTATCCGCGCCGCACGTAACGTCTCTTGGACCGCGACGTTGACCGCATGAAACTGATGATAGCCGGCCATCTTTTTCGCAACCACTCCGCCGCCGGAATCTTCAAAGACGACGAAATAGCGAACGAGATCGAGAAAGCGGCGCTTATCGAAGACGCCTTGGATGATAACCTGGAGTTCTGGAAGATGGGTGTCGGCGAGAGTTTCGCCGGTGATCGTGCGCCAGGGCTTAAACCATTCCCAACCCGCCGCAAGCGAGCCGATTCTGGCTTGAACTCCGTCGGAGATCAGCAGAGCCTCGTTGTATGCGAGTAATGACGGAATCTCCGCCTGGTAAGTTTGCAGTTGTTGAAACGCATTCCATACCGTCGCATCTTCATTGGCCGCATTTTTAAGCTCGATGACGCCCAGCGGCAAGCCGTTTACAAAAATGACTACGTCCGGGCGGCGATTGTGCTTGTTCTCAACAACAGTGAATTGATTGACGGCAAGCCATTCGTTGTTGTCTGGATTGTCGAAATCGAGCAGCCGCGCCTGCGCGCCGCGAATCGATCCATCTGTTCGATACTCCACCGTGGCTCCATCCACAATCAGCCGATGAAGGACACGGTTCCTCGCATCGAGCGTTGCTCCTTCAAGCCGGGTGATTTTGCGGAAGGCATCGTCAATCGCTTCGGCAGGCAGCGCCGGATTGAGTTTGACAAGCGCCTGGCGCAAGCGGCCCGCTAGCACGACCTGTCCGTAGTCGCTCCGCTCGGCGAAAATTTCCTCTGGCCCGATCTCAGGTCCGTGCTTGACCGTGTAGCCAAGGCTCTCGAACCACGCGAGCGCGGCGTCTTCGACGACGGATTCAGAGAAGTTCATTATTTTTTCTCTCTTGGAGCGGCCTGATTTCGCCAGGGTAGAAAGGCGAGAATGATCTCACGTATCGCGCGTACGCCTTTAGGCGTCCGCTCGATAAGTCCCAACTTCTCCAGAGCGCCGAGGTCACGTTGCAGCGTCTTGGGTGTTTTTGCTGCATACGCCTTGGCGAGGCGGGGCGTCAGCTCAGCAAGTTTCCCCACTGGCACTGCGTCGGGCGCATCGCCTAGATCCAAGGCCAGCCATCGTTGGCGGGTCTCAGAGGCACTGTTCTTATTTAGGAATATGTCGTGAACGTAGTTCTCCCAGGTCACGTCCCATTGTTGTGCAAGAATGACCTTCAGTTGTTCGCGTAGTCCATCCACAAATCCGCTCACGGCGTATTCCAGGAAGGGCAAAATTTCACCGCCTGACTTGCTGGCGCGGTCAAGCTGCCGATAATATTCCGACCTTGTTTGGTTATAGTGATTGCTGAACAGATGCGCCGCAGGGGTCGGCACGCCGGCGGCGAGCAGAATTTGAAACTCCACGAGGCGCGCAGTGCGTCCGTTGCCGTCGCCGAAAGGATGAATCCACGCCAGGTAAAGATGCGCCACGACTGCCTTAACGATGGCATAGACCACTTCCGACCTATCAGTGGCCTGGAAGTCCGATCCCGCGAGCCAATCGCACAGCCGCGCTAGCAGGTACTGGCAATCGTCCGCCGGCGCGCCGCGATAGACGTTGCCGACGACCACCGAATGTCTTCGCACCTGGCCCGCCACAACCCCTTCGCCAAGTGCCAGCTTCTCCAACACCTGCCGGTTAAACTCGCAAACCCGTTCCACAGTCAGCGCGTCGCCGCGGTCACGGAGGCGTTTGCTGATTTCGTTACAAGCGGCCACAATATTGTCTACTTCTTGTGCCAGGTACTCCTTTGACTTAGGGAGCTTCAATCGCCCTTGCAAATGCTGGAGCACTTCCTTCTCTGTGAGTGGATTACCCTCGATAGCAGTTGTCGCGGCTGCGCCTTTCGCCAGATAAAGCAGGTGCAATTGCTCGGCCGTGGCGGGCCGCAACGGCACGCCCGCGATGTGCTCACACTTGGAAGCTGCCTCGCCCAGTGACATCCAGAGCGATGGCCTGGCCTTTCGTAGGTCAATTCGGAAAGATATCCACGGATGCGTTTGCTCAAATGTCCGCATAAATGTCCACTGCTATTATCCGCCTAACTCGCGTCCTGTCAAAGCAATATGCCTAAAGCAGGTGTTTTTTGGCGGTCCAAATGTCCACCGGTTTGTCCGATAAGTGATAACTTTTGGCTGCGAGGCGCGGTCTGTTTATTGCTGCAAAACGCCTTTATGCCTGAAACGCGAGGAGTTCTGCCCTAAGCACGCGCAGCTCGCCAGCAGCGATCCCCGGCCCGCCTGCCTGCCGCGTCGTGTCATTTTGCGGCGCAGACAGGTGCTTGATCGCATAGCCGATGCTCTCCAACCAAGCGAGCGCCGCATCTTCGACGACGGATTCTGTGAATCTTTGAGTCATGGTTTAGTTGTATTGATCCGCGTTGTCCTGGCAGTGCTTCCTCACCTGATCGATCCAATTGTCATACCAATACCACGTCTTCTCCACCTCGACTCCAAAGCCTTTGGCTGCGTTCTTGGCATCCAATCGCTTCCATAAGTTGGTATGGCGGGTTATCGTGAAGCGTTTATAGCCTTCCGTCTTCATCAGTTCCACGATCCTTTTGGGTAGCTGCTTTCGCCGCTCTGTTTCTTTTATGACCGTGTACGACTTATTTATATTTCCCGCGAGTGGGGAGTCAGCTTTGACGAACTCCATCACCTGATCCGCCTGTCCCTTTCGATTCGCAGTCTTCGCAACAAACAGGACCCTGTATGCAAATCTGGGGCTATTGAATTCCTCATCTGATAGCTGTCCTTCAAAACCTTGCACGAACGCGTGAATATGAGATGGCATCTCGTCCGGTGATGGCATCGCATCGACCTGTTCACGACTGATGGACGAGAACTGCAGGCTGAAAGCTAGATGCTTCTCTATTCCGTGTTTCTCGCCAAAAAGCTGCTTCACATACTCGTTGTAGTTTAAGCAACACGCCTGAAATTTCGCGCTAAGGGTATTATCCAAGCGGGAAGTCATCTGGTGTTCGATCTCGTGCCGAATCCCGATCAAGAATCGGAGGTTGTTAGCAGTGTCGCGATCGACCGGTGACCTAGCTTCATTCAAACACCTCTCAAGTTCTCAGCGCTTATGAGCACCCGACTTTGTTTTGTCGAACACGCGACGTTTTACCCCTTGCTTGTAGTATCGGTACTCGACCTTGTTTCTCCGATAGTAGGCGTGGAGAAGGTACGTCCAAGCAATATTCATCAGCACGATGAATATCTCTGATTTGAAGGTGATAACCGGACTGTTGAAAATCTGAACCGCCGCTAAAGCTGCCTCGCGGGATTTCGTGAGCAATTCCAGGGTGACGGAAAACGTTCGCCGGATGCGTGTCTTGGCCATCAGGCGCACCGCCCGACGATCTGCTCCGCATCCGGCACGCGCAGTTTGCCGGGAGCGATTTCGGGGTCGTGTTTGACCGCATAGCCGAGACTTTCCAACCACGCGAGCGCGGCGTCTTCGACTACGGATTCGGTGAAGTTGCCGCTCATCGCTTCTGATACCGCCAACGACTGGCGACGACCCCCAATTGCTCTGCGGACATACCGACGTTCTGCCAACCCTTGTCAAAGTCGATGTCGTTCGACTTAGGCAACTGTTCGTCCACTAGATCCCTGATCATGATTCGGGATGGCAGCATGGCAGCCTGCCCAACAAAAATAGCCTCCTGCCGACGAAGTCCAGACAGCATCTTCGTGAGGCCAGCCATCGAATCAGGAAGAATCCCCTTGACGTGTTCTCTATCAGCCTCATTCGTGATGCGAAGCACGATCCACGAGTTACATTGCGACAACACGGTCGCCTCAACTTCACTTGGACGTTGTGACACCAGCATCAATCCAATGCCATACTTGCGGCCTTCCTTCGCGATTCGCCTGACTGCACCCTGAGCTGCGCCGTATTGCGCCTCACCACTATTTGGCACGTAGCGATGGGCTTCTTCGCAAACCAGCAAGACCGGACTCATCGCCCGCTCTTCAGCGGTCTGCCAGACTTTTAGAGAGAAGAGGGTTCGAGCTATCGCGGCGCTCGCAGTCCCTGCCACCTCGTTCGGTACTCCGGACAAGTCGACGATTCGCACCGGAACACCGTCACCAAGAAACTGAGCCAACACATCGGTCATCGGGTCGCCGGGTCCACTCCAAGGCTTCATCATGAACGCAAGCCGCTCGTCCTTCATCAGGGAGTCGAGCTTTCTCAGGACCTTGTTGTAGTCCTCGTGGTCCTTTTTATTCTTGTTGTCTGGTCTCTGCGCATTGATTGCTCCGACGAGACCAGTCTCGTACTTCGTGCCATTCACCGCACCGAACTCATCCAAACCTGATGGTTCACCAAGGACATATGGAATGGGCGCGTCCACAGTGAGTTTCGCCGCCTCGAGATGTAGAACATCCGACGCGGACTTCATCCGCGCTGTGAGCAGCGCGTTCTTGACGATGTTGGACTGTGACGTAGCCGCGTACTCGGTTTTGCCGATCAAGAGACCGATCGTTTCGTCTAGGTCCAACAGCCAATAAGGAAGAGAAAGAGTGCCCTCGTCCGTCGAGAGTCTCTTGTGGTCACTAAACGCCTTGCCATATTCATTGTGTGGATCGAGCACGACGATCTGCGGTTTCCAGTTCGCGTGGCCAGCAACCGCTCCTCGGTCAAGAATGCTGTGAACGATTGCTGCGACCGCTCCGGACTTTCCGGCTCCGGTTGCACCGAGGACCGCAGTGTGCTTGCCGAGCAGTTCATTCATGTCCGCAAAGCACGGCGCACCGCCCGACCCAACGTGCTCGCCGAGCTGAATGACCGCGCCCTTCTTGTACCCGTAGATAGAGCGCAATTCCGACTTGGGCGTAAGATATACCGTCTGTTGGGGCAGGGGATAAGTCGCCACGCCTCGTTCGAAATCTAACTTCGCGGCGCCGACCTTATCCTGGCTCCACTCGCCCTCCCCGAACAAGTCGGCCTCGACGACTCTTTCATCGGCTGAGGCTTGAGACACGATGCCGCGTTCAGACTCGTACTCCGCCTTCATCCTGAGTCGGCCCACGAGGGCGTAGATCAGTCGGCGACCAAAGTGGATCCGCACGATCGAGCCGAACTGGCCGATTGGATACGTCTCCCCTGCATACACACGAGAAAGCTCTGTGAGTCCGGGGTCCAATTCCGCAATGACGTGGGATCCGTCTACTTCAATGATCTTGCCGATAGCCAAGTTCTCAATCGGATCGGCCGGATTGCGTTTGTCGGCATTCATCGCTCACCCCCAAGTAGCCGAGTGATGTTCTCGAACTTCCACCAGAGGAGGTCCGTCGTCGTGGGCGCTGACTGGGTGCCGTGGAAGAATCCTCGGTTGGCGAACACAAGTACCTGCTCCATTACGGCGGCGTCCTTATGCCACGTTGCCAACTGGCCAGACGGCTCATTGTCAGAAGTGAAGACAACAATCGTAAGTTGTTTTCCCGATTCTCGAAGCGCGCGATCAAGCTCAAGATTGATGTGAGCGTCGCTGAAGTGATACCCGCAGACGACCAGAACGCATTGGGAACCGCCGCTTGGCCGGAGCACGCGGCGCGCGCGCTCCGCCAGTTGCGCGTAGGGATCAAGCTGCGCCTCACGGTACTTTGTCGAGGCCGGCCAAATGAGGATGCGCCGCTTTTTGACTCCCGCGATCTGAAGGTGGTCACCAACTCGCCGTGGTAAAGGATCGTCTGGGAACTCGCACCAGTTGATCGATCCGTGCAGCTTGAGCACACGCGCGGCCAGACCAGTGCGATCGAATGTCTGAGGGCTCCACCAACCAGTCACGCCACCATCGAGCCCGTCTGCGAACGGTACGCGCTCCAAGGCGAGGGCATCCTCAAGTACGGTGTCGTAGTTCAATACGAGGTAGTCCACTGTCTGACCGGACGGCGATTTGCCGGGACGTTGCGGACGATGCACAGCCTGAACAAAGTCCCGGTGGGTTTCGATCGACACGCTTTTCTCAATGACCCCAGCGATGCCGTTCTTGATTTGATCGGCTGCGGTTCGCAGTAACGCTTCGCCATAGGAAACTCCCCCGAGAGTGACGGTCTTCTGTGTCGCGCCTCGTGAGGTCCGGCGTTCAGCGATTGCCAGCAGATCAATCAGTTCGCTGAGATAGTCCTCGATGTTCGCATCGGCAGCGCCCACGAAGAGTTCGCGAATCGCAGCAAGGAGTGCTTTCGTTGTGTCGTCGAGCGCGTCACTGCCGAGGGCTTCTTGGGTGAGTTCGGCTGTGAGAGGCAGTCCTGCACACTTGCTGCACCCTGCGCCAATCAAGAAGGCTCGGCCGCTCTGGGCGAGCAACTCTTCGAACTTCACCACTGCCTCGGCGAAGGGCTTCTCGTCAAGCGCGGAAAGATCGTCGGGTGCTGTCATGCGGTGCCCTCCTTAACAGAATCTTCGGCAGCCTTCAGCCGCAGCTCGCCGGAGATGAGCTTGGGCAGCAGCGTGTCGCGCAGGGCGGCGAGCGTTCTTGATTGGTCATCGTTGTGCTTCTGACGATCGAGGCTCTCGGTCGCTACCCTTTCGAATTCATCGATGAGGCCCATTGGGGGCCGTAACGTCGGCAAGTTGTGCACGTGATTCCGGTTGAGCGTCGGAACCGCAGAGCCAGCATTGAACAATGCGAAGTCGATACCCAGCAGAAGGTGAAACGCGTAAGCCGGCCTCGAATGCCGGAACTCCTTTACCCAAAGCGAGGTATTCAGGGGCCAGAAGTCGTCATCAACGTAAAACACCTTGCCAAGCACACCGCTTCGTCCCGTGGTGACGCCTGGGCCTCGGACCATGAATTCGTTGTGTGTACCACTTGGCCCGCTCGCAGCGAGCACCGGGTATGCGCCCAAAGTTCGCTGCGTCGCAGGGAGATCGAAGCCCCTCTGAAGAACCAGAACACTGTCAAGTAGGCCCACCTCCCACCCCTTCGGAATCTCCCCCAGCTCCGAGTTCTCGAAGGAATCCGGGAAGAGGTCGGCGAGGGGCTGGGGCAGCCCGGGATCGCGGCCTTCGGCTTTGGCGCGGACGGGGTCGAAGTCCACGAACCACGACTTGAAGATCGCTCGCGCCATTGCCTCCAGCGTCTCGTTCATCCGCCGGTTCAGCTCGATCTTGTCGTCCAGCGTGTCGAGGATCTGTGCGATGACGCGTTGTTCGGGGAGCGGCGGGATGCGCAGCTCGAAGTTGGGGACATCCGCGCACCTCAGACTGTCGAAGACCGCGCCCACGTTGAGAAACTTGCCGATCTGATCCCACCACTCGGGCCCTCGTACCAACCAGCGAAGGAATGGCGGGTAGACCTTGGTGCCATCGGCCCGAAGCAGCACCAAGTTTTGGCCGAGCGCAAACCTCAGATCGGGCGGCACGACCGCAGTTTCGCCGGGATTGCAGCGGCGAGAGAGGATCACGTCACTGGCAGACGGCTTCGCCTTTCGGGTCCACTCGACAAAATGCTCACGCTTGATGCGACGCACGTCGGACAGGTCAACCCGTCCACCGCGAAGCTGCGGGATCGCAACGTATGGATACCCGGCTTCAGACGCCGGTGGCGTTCGATGATCGCAGTCGATCAGCGTTACATTCGCCTCTCGAAGCTTCATCGTAGGCCACTCATCCGCCATACCCAAGCTCCTTCAGGTTGGCGGTGATAGCAGCATCCAGCTTCGCGGCCTCAGTCTGCTGCTCTCGCAGCGTCGTGGTGAGCCGATTCATCGTTCATTCTCCTCGCGGCTGAGCTCCGCCTCGATCTCCTCAATGCTGGGCAGATTGGTATCCAGCGGTTTGGGCAGTGCGCGCACGAGTTGGTATTCCGCCACGCCGATGGGCTTGCTGATCCCGGAGAGGGCATATTCGGCGACGAGGCGGTTCTTGGTTTTGCAGAGCAAAAGGCTGATGGTGGGCTTGTCGTCCGGGGCCTTGATTTGGGCATCCACTGCGGCGAGATAGAAGTTCAGTTGGCCGGCGTGTTCAGGCTTGAAGGCCACTCCCTTGAGTTCCACCACGACATAACATTTCAGGCGGGTGTGATAGAAAAGCAGGTCGATGAAAAACTCGTCGCCACCCACTTCCAGCCGAAATTGGCGCCCGACAAAAGCGAAACCTGCCCCGAGTTCCAGGAGAAACCGGGTGATATGCCGAATGAGGGCGTTCTCGATGTCGCGCTCATGGGCTTCGTCGCCGAGGCCGAGAAAGTCGAAGAGGTAGGGGTCCTTCAAGGCTTCGATGGCGAGCTGGGCGTGCGGCGTGGGGAGGTGGCGGTCGAAGTTGGTGATGGCGACGCCCTGGCGCAGGTGGAGCTGGTTCTTGATGTGAACATCCAGCGTGGGCCGCGACCAGCCATGCTGGATGACTTGGGCCGCATACCATTCGCGCTCGGTGTCTGCAGAAACCTTGGTGAGGAGGGTGACGAGGTGGAACCAGGGCAATTGGGCAGCAGGCTGCTGCCCAATTAGGCCAGCGGGACACATCTGGGCGAAGAACTTCATGTACTTGAGGTTGCGGCTGGAGAAGCCCTTCATCTCCGGGAAGGCTGCCCGGAGATCGGCGGCCACGCGGTCGATCACTTTGGCTCCCCAGCCCTGACGGGTCTGCCGCTCCAGAATCTCGGTGCCGATGTGGTGATAGAGCCGCACCAGCTCCTGATTGACGGCGAGGGTGGCCCGCTGCCGGGTACTGGAGATGTGGGACTTCAGGCTGGCCAGCCAGTCCGCGTAGTCCCGAGGGATAATGGATTCGCTATCGGACATGGCTGAGTCTTTTGTGGTCTTCTTCCTAGCCGCCATACCCAAGCTCCTTCAGGTTGGCGGCGATGGCGGCATCCAGCTTCGTGGCTTCCGCCTGCTGCTCGCGCAGCGTGGCGGTCAGCCGCTTCATCTTCTCCTCGAACGGCTCGCCGTCATCTTCGGCTGCTTCGGCGCCAACATAGCGTCCGGGGGTGAGGACGTGGCCGTGCTTACGGATTTCATCGAGTGTAACGCTTTTGCAGAAGCCGAGCACGTCTTCGTACTTCCCGGCATCCTTTTCGCCGCGCCAGGCGTGATACGTGCGCGAGACGCGGGCGATCTCATCGTCCGTTAGTTCACGATGAGTGCGGTCTATCATCACGCCGAGCTTGCGCGCGTCGATGAAAAGCACTTCGCCGCGCCGGTCACGGAACCGACGATTTTTCTTATCGCGTGCGAGGAACCAGAGGCACGCGGGAATCTGAGTGGAGTAAAAGAGCTGGCCGGGAAGCGCAATCATGCAGTCCACGAGATCGGCTTCGATGATGTTCTTCCGAATTTCGCCTTCGCCGGATTGATTCGATGACATTGAGCCGTTGGCGAGCACGAAGCCTGCAAGCCCCATCGGTGCGAGATGATGAATGATATGCTGCACCCACGCGAAGTTGGCGTTGCCGACGGGAGGTTTGCCGAACTGCCATCGTTTGTCGTCGCGGAGAAGCTCGCCGCGCCAGTCACTAACGTTGAATGGGGGGTTGGCAAGAATAAAATCGGCCTTGAGGTCAGGATGGCGGTCGTTGTGAAACGTATCGCCGTGCGCGATCTGCCCGTCGATTCCCCGGATGGCGAGATTCATTTTCGCCAAGCGCCACGTCGTGTAGTTGGACTCTTGCCCGTAAATACTGATATCGCCTTTCGTCTTGCCGCCGTTCCCGTTGCCGCTCCTGTGCGCGTGAATAAACTCGATCGACTGAACGAACATGCCCGATGAGCCGCAACATGGATCGTAAACCCGGCCGTTGTACGGTTCCAGCATTTCGACGAGCAACTTGACGACGGAACGCGGCGTGTAGAACTCACCGCCTTTCTTTCCCTCGGCGCTCGCGAATTGCGAAAGAAAATACTCGTAGATGCGCCCCAACATGTCCTTGGAACGGCTCTCGGTATCTCCAACGCGAACATTGCTGACCATGTCGATGAGCTGGCCGAGGCGTTGCTTATCTAAGCCTGGCCGCGCGTAGTCTTTTGGCAAAACGCCTTTGAGCGACGGGTTGTCGCGCTCGATCCCGGCCATGGCATCGTCAACCAGTTCACCGATTTTGGGTTGTTTGGCTTGAGACTTAAGGTATGACCAGCGTGCTTCGGGCGGCACCCAGAAAATACTTAACGCGCGGTATTCATCCGGATCTTCGGGGTCGGCACCTTGCCCTTTTTGTGCTTCCAGCTTTCCATGCTGCTCCTCGAATGCGTCGGAGATGTACTTGAGGAAGATTAGCCCGAGCACGACGTGCTTGTACTCGGCGGCGTCCATACTCCCGCGGAGCGCATCCGCCATCTGCCAAAGCTCAGCTTCATAGCCGACGTTAGCTCCGTTATTCGTCTTCTGATTGGATTTCTTCTGGCGTGCCATGTCTTCTAGAACCCGGATTAGCCGTGATCTCCGGCGATTTTATGTGATCGCGGCTGCGCTGACAAGCGCTTTTTATGAGGGTTATGAGGGAGATAGAAAGATGCTGCGCTGCGACCTAAAACAGTAGCGGGGAAGCCTAGCTCTTCGGCCAAGCCCGGATGTCGGAATCCTTCCTTAGTTTCTTCGCATCATAAACTTCCCGGTGGGCGAAGTCTGAGACTTTTCGCCGCGGCTTGGCCTTGGGCCAGCTTGTGGCGTGGCCGAGCGGCATGATCCAGAGGAGGCGCAGCGGCTGGGGCACTTTGAACAGCTCGCGCAGCTCCGGCTCGACTTCTTCTCGCACGGATACCCAGACGGTTCCCAAATTCATGCTCGCCGCCATGAGCATCATGTGCTCGACGGCGTTGGCGATGCTGGCCTGAAAAAGTTTTTCCCGGTCGCCCGGCTTGCGCGTGGTGAGATAGACGCGCATCGTGCGCGGGTCCGCGCAGCAAAGCACGAGCGCGCTCACGTCGCCGACATAATCCTTCTTGAGGCCCTTGTAGTTGACCGGGTCTTCGAGCTTTCGCTGTTTCCACTCCCGGTCGTAAATTTGCCGCACGCGCTTCATCTTCTCGCGGTCGCGCGTCACGACGAACTCCCACGGCTGGGTGTTCGCGCCCGAGGGCGCCCAGCGCGCCGCTTCCAGGATCGTTTCCAACTGCTTGTCGGTGACCTTGCCTCGTTTGTAGACCCTGACGCTGCGTCTTGTCCGAATGATTTCCAAAAGGTCTTTGCTGTTCATGACGCCCGTATAACATCCTGATTCCACCTTTGCGAACGGCGCCCGGACGTTTGATGTTCCATCAAAATATCTGTATATTGCGATGAATCAGGTGAACGCATGGATTTGACCCGGATGCTCAAAGCCCTCGCCGATTCGACGCGGCTGCGCATCCTCGCGGCCGTGGCGGAGGACGAGTTGAGCGTCGGCGAGATTCGCGAGGTCGTGGACTCGGTGCAATCCGCGGTGTCGCGTAATCTGGCGATCCTCCGCGAAGCCGGCTTCGTCAGAGATCGCAGAGAGGGAACGAACGTTTACTTCTCGCTCAGCCGCGAAATGTCCGAGCCGGCGCGGCAGCTTTTCGATTCGGCTGCGCGGAGCTTCACCGACTTGCCGGGCGCCAAAGAAGATCGGATGCGTCTCGGCCGCTGCCGGCAAAAGCGGATGCGGCGCTCGCGCGGTTACTTTGAAGCCATCGCGGGTGACTGGGAGCGGATTCGCAAATGCTATTTCGATGACCGGCTGACCTCGCTGGCTCTGGAAAAATTGGTGCCTTCCGGTCTGATTCTTGCCGACATCGGGTGCGGGACCGGCAGTCTGACTCAAGAGCTGGCCCGCGTAGCCAAGAAGGTCGTCGCCGTCGATCTTTCGCAGGAGATGATCCGACGGGCGAAGCTGCTGACGAAGGAGAGAGATATCTCCAACGTGGAATTTCGCCGCGGCGATGCAGAGAAGCTGCCGCTCATGCGACAATCCGTGGACGCCGTTTTTTGCGTGATGGTGCTCCATTTTTTGGATAATCCGGAGCGCGCGGTGCAGGAGCTCTGCCGCGTCACGCGTCCCGGAGGTTCTATCATCCTGCTGGACCTCGTGCCGCACGAGCAGGAATGGATGCGAAAAGAGATGGCCCATCGCTGGCTCGGCTTCGACCGGGGCGTGATTGAAAAATGGTTTCGAGCCGCGGGCTCGACGCACGTTGAGTTCGAGTTGACCGGCAGCTACGCGGGAGGAAAGTCGAACAGAAACGGGAAGCGCGCGGTGGAAATTTTCGTCGCCCGTGCGATGATGGCGGACAAGAAGAAAGCGCGTTGATCGAAGGCGAACTAGACATGGGAAACATCGAACAGATACTCCGGCAGCTTCTTTCGGACAGAATTCTCATCCTCGACGGGGCGATGGGCACTATGATCCAGGCGCTCAACCTCGACGAGGAGGCTTTTCGCGGGCAGCGCTTCGCGCGGCACTCCCGGCCGCTCAAGGGCTGCAACGATCTGCTCTCGGTGACGCGGCCCGATGCGATCGAGAAAATTCACCGGAGTTTTCTCGAAGCCGGCGCTGACATCATCGAAACCAACACGTTCAATGCCAACGCCATCTCATTGGCGGATTACGCTCTTGAAGGCGAGGTTTACGCGATCAACGCCGCGGCGGCAAAGGTCGCCCGGGCGGCGGCGGACGCGATGAGCCAAAAGACGCCGGAGAAGCCACGCTTTGTCGCGGGCTCGATCGGACCGACGAATCGAACGGCGTCGCTTTCGCCCGACGTCAACAACCCGGCCTTTCGAGCGACGACGTTCGACCAGCTCGTCGACGCCTATTACGAACAGCTGCGCGGTCTCGTGGACGGCGGCGTGGATCTGCTCTTGCCGGAGACGACGTTCGACACGTTGAACTTGAAGGCGTGTTTGTTCGCCATCGCCAAGTTTTTCGACGAGCGCCGCGTCCGTGTGCCCGTTCTCGCCTCGGTGACGATCACGGACCGGAGCGGCCGGACTTTGTCGGGGCAGACGCTGGACGCCTTCCTGACTTCGATCTCCCACGCGGATCTCGCCGCCGTCGGCATCAACTGCGCTTTCGGCCCCCCGCAGATGGGGCCTTTCATCGAGGAGCTGTCGCGGCTCTCGCACCTGCCTATCTTCGCCTATCCCAATGCGGGACTGCCGAACGAGTTCGGCGGTTACGACATGGGGCCCCAAGAGATCGCGAAGCATTTGGGCGCATGGGCAAGGGAAGGCTGGCTCAACCTGGTCGGCGGCTGCTGCGGCACGACGCCGGCGCACGTCGCCGCGATTGCCGAAGCGGCGCGCGGCGCGCGTCCCCGCATTCCCGCCGAGCGCGACAGCTTCACGCACTTGAGCGGTCTCGAGCGGTTCACGATCCGTCCTGATTCCAATTTCATCATGATCGGCGAGCGGACCAATGTCGCCGGCTCGCGAAAATTCGCCCGGCTCATCCGCGAGGAAAAATACGAGGACGCGCTGACGGTCGCGCGCGAGCAAGTCGAGGGCGGCGCCAACATCCTCGACGTCAACATGGACGAAGGAATGCTCGATTCCGCGAAGGCGATGACGGTTTTTTTGAATCACATCGCGGCCAACCCGGAGATCAGCCGGATTCCCATCATGATCGACAGCTCGAACTTCGACGTGATCGAAGCGGGGCTCAAGTGTGTCCAGGGAAAATCCGTCGTGAACTCTCTGTCGCTCAAAGAAGGCGAGGATGAGTTCCGGCGGCGCGCGCGGCTAGTCAAAAATTACGGCGCGGCGGTCGTCGTCATGGCCTTCGACGAAGAAGGGCAGGCGACGACGGTGGAGCGCCGTCTCGAAATCTGCCGGCGCGCGCACAAGATTCTCACCGAGGAGATCGGCTTCGACGAGAGCGACTTGATCTTCGACACCAACATCCTCGTCGTCGCCACCGGCATTGAGGAGCACAACGAGTACGCGATCAACTTTATCGAAGCGACGAAGCGACTGAAGGAACTCTTCCCGCGCTGTCATATTTCCGGCGGGGTCAGTAACATTTCTTTCTCTTTCCGCGGGAACGACGGAGTCCGCGAAGCGATGCACGCGGCGTTTCTCTACCACGCGATCCAGGCGGGCATGGACATGGGGATCATCAATGCCGGCCAGCTTGCAGTCTATGAGGAGATTCCCCTGGAGCTGCTCGAGCGCGTGGAAGACGTCATTTTCAACCGCCGCGCCGACGGCACGGAACGATTGCTGGTGCTGGCGGAAAGCTACAAGGGCGCCGTGAAAACTCCCGCGGAACAAGAAGCGTGGCGCGACGGAACCGTCGAACATCGGCTCTCGGAAGCGGTCATCAAGGGAGTTCTCGACTACATCGAGCCGGACCTGGAAGAGGCGCTCAAGAAATACGAGCGCCCGCTTCAGATCATCGAGGGGCCGCTCATGGACGGCATCAACGTGGTCGGCGATCTTTTCGGCGAGGGGAAAATGTTTCTTCCCCAGGTCGTCAAGAGCGCGCGCGTTATGAAAAAGGCCGTCGCTTATCTCACGCCGCTTATGGAGGCGGAGAAAAAGGCCGCCGATCAAGGCAAGGCGCGCGCGAAGCTCGTCTTCGCGACGGTGAAGGGCGACGTGCACGACATCGGAAAAAACATCGTCGGCGTCGTTCTCGGCTGCAACAACTACGAGGTCATCGACCTGGGCGTCATGGTGCCGGCGGACCGGATCATCGAGACCGCGATCAGAGAAAAGGCGGACATCATCGGCCTCTCCGGACTCATCACCCCGTCGCTCGACGAGATGGTCCACGTCGCCAAAGAGATGGACCGCTGCGGCCTCACCCTGCCGCTGCTCATAGGAGGAGCGACGACGAGCAAACGCCATACGGCGGTGAAGATCGCGCCGGCCTATCGGCACGAGACGATTCACGTCATGGATGCCGCACGCGCGGTGCCGGTCGTCGGCGGCCTGGCCACGGCGCAGAGCCGCAAGGAACTGGATGCTAAAAACCGCGCCGAGCAGCAAGAGCTGCGCCGGCAATACGAGGCCAGGGCGGCGGTTCAGTTGTTGACCTACGAGGAAGCCGTGCGGAAAAAACTTCACGTCGACTGGGACGAGTCGCACATCCAAGTGCCGGAATTCACCGGCCCGAAGACGCTGGGCGATTTTCCCTTGCGGGAGCTCGTTCCCTTCATCGACTGGTCGCCTTTTTTTCACACGTGGGAGATGAGGGGCCGTTATCCCGATCTCTTGAACGATCCCGCGCGCGGGCCCGCCGCCAGAGAGCTTTTCGCGAACGCGCAAACGCTCCTTGAGGAAATCGTCGAGAAGAAACTTTTTAGCGCCCGCGCCGTGTACGGCTTTTACCCGGCCAACAGCGACGGCGACGATATTATTCTTTACGCGGATGCTTCACGCGAGCGGGAGCTTACGCGGCTTCACACCTTGCGCCAGCAGAAAGAGAGCCAGGGCGGGAAGCCGCAACTGGCGCTTGCCGATTTCGTCGCGCCGCGCGAGAGCGGCCTTACGGATTACGTCGGCGCGTTCGCCGTGACCACGGGCCACGGCACGCAGGAGTTGGCCGCGCGCTTCGAGAAGGACTACGACCAGTACAACGCGATCATGGCCAAGGCGCTGGCCGATCGTTTGGCGGAGGCGTTCGCCGAGTGCCTGCACCAGCGGGCGCGCGCGGATTGGGGATACGGCAAGAGCGAGAATCTGACCCACGCGGATTTGATTGCCGAAAAATATCAGGGCATCCGGCCCGCGCCGGGTTATCCTGCCTGCCCGGACCACACGGAGAAGAGAACTCTCTTCGACTTGCTCGACGTGGAAAAAGCGACGGGCATGACTCTCACGGAGAACTTTGCGATGTTGCCGGCCGCCGCGGTCTGCGGCCTCTACTTCGCGCATCGCGAGTCGCGCTATTTTGCCGTGAGCGCAGTCGGCAAAGACCAGGTGGAATTATACGCCAAGCGCAAGGGAATGACCGTCGCGGAAGTGGAGCGCTGGCTCTCGCCCGTCCTCGGCTACGACCCAACCGGGCGGCCATAAAGGTCCATCTACTGTAGTGTCTCACGCTGTTGACACCTTGTCCTAAGTTCGACAGGCGAAACGGAGT